>DATFNP010000113.1:0-46679 GCA_035266345.1 Candidatus Sulfotelmatobacter sp. | reverse complement strand
GCTCCGGGCTTGGGATTCCAACCGCGTCCTTTCTTCCGAACTCAACGTAATGGCTGGGGCGATTCGCATCCGCAAGCGTCTCCTCCATCATAAGACGCTCGCGGATGGATAAAGGTTGTTAACTGTGACGCACTACACTAGAATGGCGCGGCAGTGGAAAAGAATCGGCTTTATTACGGCGACAACCTCGCCTTTCTGCGAGCACATCAAATGTGGAGCCGCGAATAGTGTGAATCCGGCGCGGGAGAAATATACGCTGGAACAACGGCCCCCAGCCGAGGGTTAAATCAGCGAGCTAGATCGGTGAGCTAGATCAGGATGAAGCGAGCTTGTTTCCTGCGGTCCGCGGTTGCGCTTTCGTCGCTCCTGCTTCTACGCGCGGAAGGATTTGGACAAGACTCAAATCAAGGAGAGTCATCCTCGCAACCGGCAACTTCACAGCCCGAGCCGCAGAGGCACGTGCCCGTATTCAGTCATGCGAACGAATTTGCGCTGGCTGGCGACTTTGAATATTACGCACCCCAGCCAGGCTTCGACCGGCAAAACCGCGACATTGACCTGCAAGTGGCTCGGATCGCGGCCGCGGCGCACTTTCCACACGGATGGGAGTTTCAGTTTGACGGTTTCCTCCTTCGTGCCCACGGCACGCGGACGCAGACATCCCTCGCGCCCAATCCGCCGCAGGTGGCGAGCAATGCTCTTGGCTTGGGCGGAGGCCCCATGGCTCGATGGAATTTCTTGCAGTTCAACCAGGGCCGGCTCTTTCTGGACGCCGGAGGAGACTTCTTCCTGGCCGACCGCCCCTTTCCCCAGCACAGCACAAGTTACGACTTCTTTCTGCGCGCGGGCGGCGGCATCAGTGTTCGCGTCAGTAATTCGTACTGGGTGGAATCCGCTTTCCATTTTTCGCATATTTCCAATGGGCTGGGTTTCGGTCCCGGCAATCCGGCTTGGCAGGGAAACGGACTTTCCCTCGGCATTCGACGCGCCTTCCGCCATGCCCCCGAAGCACGCGGCCAGCCCCTGTTCGCGGTTCTTCGCAGAGCCGACGAAAACGCGTGGCTCACCAGCGCCGAATATTACACGCCGCTCCCGGGGTTCGATCGGAAGGTCGCTAATTTTCAAGGCGATCTAAGGGCTCTGAGGATTAGCCGCGCCTGGCATTTCCCCAATCGCGTCGAGTTCCAGTTAGGCGGGACGGTGCAGAAGTCGGATACTGCCACGGGATTTGGCCCCCTCCTGCGTTGGAACGCCATCGAAACTGGGCGTTGGCGCTGGTTCGCCGACGGAGGCGCGGACTTTCTTCAGACGGGGAGTCCCGCGTTCATCATCCCTTGGACGGGCGACGGTTACACTTCCTTCTTGCGCGGAGGAGGCGGAGCTAGTTTCCGGCTGCAGGAGTCCTATTGGTTGGAGACCACCTTCCGCTGGGTCCACGTGACAACGGGTTTCGGCTCCGGAACGGGCAACTACCCGCGCTGGAGCGGTCAAGGACTTTCCCTGAGCCTGCGTCACACTTTCCGCTGATTGCCTTTCCGAGCACTGGTCCCCGCGCCCCCACCACCTCACCCGATCTTCAGCACGACCTTCCCGTAATTCTTCCCGTCTTCCAGCAGCTTGTACGCTTCCACCGCGCGCTCCATCGGAAACACGTGGCCGATCTGTGGCGTGAGCTTGCCCTGGGCGCTCCATCCGGAAAGCTGCCGCCAAGCCGGCTCCATGATCTCTCGGTTCTGCGACAGATAGGTCAGCCACAGTCCCTGCACGCTGGCGGACTTGGCGTACATGGCCCGCAGGTCGAGCTGCGGAGCCTTGCCGGTAGCCGTGCCGTACTGGATCACGCGTCCGAAGTCGCGCAGACAGCGCAGGCTCTTCGCCGTGTGCTCGCCGCCAAGCATTTCGAAAACGGCGTCTACGCCTTCCCCGTGCGTCAGATTCTTCACCACTTCTTCATAGTCGTGACGCTTGTAGTTGATGCCGTGCTCCAGGCCAAGTTCGGAAACGCGGGCAAGTTTTTCGTCCGAGGACGACGTGCCATACATCTCCACACCCAGCAGCCGTCCAATCTGCACCGCGGCGGTGCCGACCCCTCCAGCAACAGCATGGATCAGAACGCGGTGGGTCCGTCCGGCCGCCGGCGGCTGCGTCATCCCCGCCTGCCAGTATCCGAGGTACGCCGTGAAGTAGTTCACCGGAAAGGCGGCGGCCTGCTCATCGCTCCAGCCGTTGGGAACCGGCCACAGCATGTGCGAGTAGGCTGCAGTTCTTTCCGCGAACGCGGCCCACTGCACGTATCCCATGACGCGCCGGCCAGTATTTTCTTCGACGCCGGAGAATTCCCGGCCCGCGATCAGCGGCGGGGCCGGCGTGCCCGGATATCCGCCCTTGGTGGTCATCACGTCGGCAAAATTAAGCCCTCCAGCCGCCACCCGCACCAGGGTCTGGCGTGCCTTAACCGCAGGTTCGGGAACGTTTTGGACAGCAAGCGAGTCGGGGCCAGAGAGACGGGTGATGACCAGAGCTTTCATGCACAAAAGTCTAGCAGGACTGACGAGCCTCGGGCCGCAGGCTCGCAAGCTGCGGGGAACACAGGAAGCCGTCAGGCCCAGGCGAATCCGCGACGCGATTACTCCATGATGCCAGTGAGGCCATACACCCTTGTCTTGTTGCCGGGGAGAAGAAACTCGTACACACAATTAGTCTCGTATGCGTTCTTGTGGTCATCTCGAGTCAGCCTTGCCTTATAGTCGCCGGGATTAAGGAGCCCCCCAGACCCTGCAGTTCATATTTCTTCCCCTCGATGATCACTTTCAACCTTATAGATCCCTCTGTTAAGCGCGACGAGCTTACGTGGACGTTAACGCGGTAGTCGGCCGGCTTAGGTTCAGAGCCTGCCCAGGCTAGCGCGGAGAACACCAGCAGAACAACGAGTGTGAGCTTCTTCACGGGGCGCCTCATTTCTGTTTGTACACCCCTACAAAGCCGGCCCGGACGCGAAAGTTGCGCGATGCGAGTCCGATTAGCCCAAAACTGACAATGCTTTACCCAGGTTGGCGTAGGATCCGGCCTCCCGGACGCTCGCCCGTGCAATCCCCCCGGATTTTCGCCGCCCTTTCCCGTCAGGTATATACTTTGGGCGTTGGCTTACTGATCGCCCGGCCAAGCCCCAGCAGGGCCGGGACGGGGCGCAGTTTCTTCCCTCATTCATGCGCGCTCCGCATGCGCAAGGCCGATCCCGCCGGGGGCGGCGCGGAACCGGCACGGGTGCATCTCGCCAGGTGGGGTGGCGGAGCTGCATCCGCGGGGAGGTTTGCCGTGGATATTATCTTTGTTCGTCTTCTTTTTGTTGTCGTCGTCGCGGTTACCTGCTACCTGATCAGTCCGTTCGGACTCTCTCCCATCCGCGACGCGGGTGTGGGCGCCCTGATCGGGGCCGCCATCGTCCTGTTCGAATGGAAGCTGCGGACGGTCAGCCTCAAGCGCCTGATCGGCGCTGCCATCGGAAGCCTTCTCGGAATCTGCGGGGCCTACCTGTTTGCGCTGGTGATCCGCAGCAGCGTGCCTCCCGGCAACACCCAGAGCTTCCTGCAGATCATGGTCATGCTTCTGATGGCCTACGTGGGTCTGATTGTCGGGGCCAACAAGGGCGATCTGCTCAACCTGTCGGCCCTCGGCGGCATCTTCGGCGGCGAAAAGCAGGGCAAGAAAAGCTACAAGATTCTTGACACCAGCGTCATCATTGACGGGCGCATTGCCGACATTGCCGAGACCGGCTTTCTCGACGGCGTCATCGTCACCCCGCAGTTCGTGCTGCGCGAACTGCAACTGGTGGCCGACTCCTCCGACTCGCTGAAGCGCAATCGCGGTCGCCGCGGGCTCGACATTCTGCAGCGCCTGCAGAAAGTCGCCAACCTGCAGATTCAGATTGTGGAAGATGATTTTCCCGCCATCCGCGAAGTGGACCTCAAGCTCATCGAACTGGCCAAACTCTACGAGGGCAAAATCATCACCAACGATTTCAACCTGAACAAGGTGGCCCAGTTGCAGGGCGTCGAAGTCCTGAATATCAACGAACTGGCCAATTCCCTCAAGCCCATCGTGCTGCCGGGCGAGACCATGCGCGTCTTCATCCTCAAGGAAGGCAAGGAGTACAACCAGGGCGTGGCCTACCTGGATGACGGCACCATGGTGGTCGTGGACAATGCGCGCAAGATGATCGGAAAGACCATTGACGTCTCAGTCACTTCGGTCCTGCAGACCACCGCCGGCAAAATGATCTTCGGCAAGTGGGACGAGCGCGCCGCCTATTCCCGCCAGGCTGTGCCGGTGCCGGCCCCGCCAGTACCCGTGGCGGTAGCCGGCACGGGTACATCCGGACCTCCGGGAACCGAAACCAAGCCTTCTCCGTAGTATCGGTGGGTAGTATCGGAGGGCAGTTATCGGGGGAGGTTCGATCATGCGCTATCAGTCAGAAGCCGCCATCGGCGACATCCCCGTAATCTGCATCGCATTTGGACCGGACGCTCAGTCCCAGCAAAATCGAGGCCGCGCCGTCGGCGTGATCGCGCTGGGCGATGTGGCCGTTGGCATCATTGCCGTGGGTGCAATCGCAGCCGGAGTCATTGCGATCGGCGGCCTCAGTTTCGGCGTCATCGGCATCGGCGGACTCACATTGGGCCTGGTGGTTGTCGGTGGCGTTGCGATCGGCGGCGTGGCCGTGGGCGGACTCGCCGTCGGGGTTCGTGCTCTGGGAGGCCTGGCCATCGGACTGCACCCGCAGGGCGGGATGGCGATTCAGTGGCCGACATGAAGCTGACTTAAGATGGAAGCGGGGTAGCTCATCTTACAGGGGCGTCATCCTGAGCGTAGCCGTTCTTCAGGCGCAGCGAAGGATCTCCCTCGCAACGGGTCATTGGTAGTCTCTTAACGTCATTTAAGACACCACCCGAACCCTTCCCTGATTTGAACTCCCTCTTCGGCGCTCGTATACTTGCAGCCCGCTATGAAGGTCGTCGCTATTCTTCCGGCTGCCGGGTTGGGAACGCGTATGGCGCCCATGCCCAGCGCTATGGACGCCACGGCCAAAACCAGGAAGCCCCATCCCTCCAAGCAGTTCACCGATCTGGCCGGCACACCCATCCTCATTCACACCCTGCGCAAGTTCGCCGCGGTGGATGGCGTCAGCGAAATCTGGATCGCCCTGCGCGAAAACGAAATCGAAGGCTTCCGCGAGCGTCTCCTTAAAGAAGCGAAGGTCCTCCGTGGGAAGAAAGTCGAATTGGTCATCGGCGGCGAGCATCGCCAGCAATCCGTGCAGAACGCGCTGAACGCAATCACCGCCGCCCCCGACGATATTGTGCTGGTGCATGACGCCGTGCGCCCGTTGGTCACCGGAGAAATCATCCACGAAGTGATCGAGGCCGCAAAGAAGTACGGCGCCGCTATCGCCGGACTGCCCGCGGTGGATACGGTCAAGCAGGTCGAACGCACCTCTGAAGGCGCAATCGTTAGGGCCACCATCCCTCGCGCCGGCGTGGTGCTTGCCCAGACCCCGCAGGGCTTCCGCTACGGCGTGATCAAGAAGGCCTTCGACGAAGCCGCCGCCGACGGCTTCATGGGCACCGACGAAGCCTCGCTCGCCGAACGCTCCGGCCACGAAGTCGCGGTAGTCATGGGCTCGCCCAGGAACATCAAAATCACCACGCCGTCCGACATGGATCTGGCAGAGTTCTATTTAAGGGAATAGAAGAACCGTTTTCGCCGCGGAGCAACGCGGATCAACTCTAACCACATCATGCCAACGACCACCGACCAACGACCAACGACGCGCATCGGCTACGGCTTCGACTCGCACGAATTCCACACCGGCGTTCCGCTCAGGATCGGCGGCATCATGCTGCCGCATGACAAAGGCCTCGGCGGACACTCCGACGGCGATGTGCTGCTGCACGCCATTACCGACGCATTGCTCGGCGCGATTGCGGCGCCCGACATCGGCGCGCTGTTTCCGCCGTCGGATCCGAAATGGAAAGGCGCCGACTCAGTCACCTTCTTGCGTGAGGCGCTGCAGCGCGTGCACGACGCCGGTTACGCCGTGGCCAACCTGGACGCCAGCCTGATTCTGGCCGCTCCCAAAATCGGCCCGCACGCGGCCTCGATCCGCACTCGCGTAGCCGAGCTGCTCGGCGTGCACTCCGACTGTGTCGGGCTGAAAGCCAAGACGCCGGAAGGACTCAACACCGAGAATGCCGCGATCGCCCACGTGGTCGTGCTGCTGGAGAAAGCGCCGAAAGCGCCAAAGAAAGCAAGCCGCCGAAAAAAGTAACCGCGCGCGGCCTGACGTGGACGTCAGGCCTCAGATTTCGGATCTCAGATCTTCCAATTTCATCCCTGGCGCAGCGCCGCCGCTTCGATCAGCGCCCGGAAAATCGCGCGCGACGGCTCGTCGTCATCCACCGAGCGCTCCGGGTGCCACTGTACGGCCAGCACGAAATGATCGGGCGCCGTCCCTTCCAGAGCTTCGATGATGCCATCGTCAGGACAGCGGGCCACGATGCGCAGTCCCTCACCGATAGCGTCGGCAGACTGATGGTGCGAAGAATTTACCGGCACAACCAACCTGCTCCCCGGCTGTGATTTTATGCGATCCGATTTTGGGTGGCGCAGCCCCGATTTTGGGTGGCGCAGCGCTTCTAGCGCTGCGATACCGCCCTCCTCATTATTCATGCGGACTTCAGCCCCTGAGGTATTCCCGCAACTCGCAATCCGTGCCAGATCGGAGTCCCTTTCGATCTCCACCGTGTGCGCGACCGCCACTTTCTTTCCCGCCTCGTGATTCACCTTCGCACGCGTTTCTTCCGGCAGAAAATCCGGAATGTGCTGGATGAGCGATCCCCGGAGATAGACATTCAGGCTCTGTAGTCCGTAACAGATTCCGAGCACAGGCTTGCGCCGCTCATAGGCATCGTGCAACAGGAAATCGTCCACCGCCTCGCGGCGCAGGTCGGCGCGCGCAGTCCGCGGCGACAGCGCAGCCTGGAACCGGGACGGATCAATGTCGGCGTTGCTCCCGGGCAGCAGCACTCCGTCGCACTGCGCGACGATCTTCATCACTTCCGCCGGCGTCTGGTCGAGCGGAATGCGCACCGGCACGCCGCCAGCCAGTTCCACGGCCCGCTCATACTGGGGAATGGCGCGCTCGCCGTACTCGCGGTCGGTCGAGTGCGGCATGGGGATGGCAATCCGCGGCGGCACTCTAGCCCATCCTTTCAATCGCCGACAGCGTCTTGCTCTGCCGGTAATAGCGGACTTCCATGACCACCGCGACCACAAAAATAATGCCGCCCGCGGTCAGCGCCATGGGCAGCGCGACGTGCCGGTAAGCGATCCGCATGTCCGGGTGCGCGCCGCGCAGCGCGGAGACCACCGCGGTCCCCAGGATGGCCAAAAGCAGGCTCACGGCAAAGCTGATCAGCGTTCCGAGGAACGTAATCAACCCCACGCGCAGCGGGATGCCGTACCAGCGGGGCGGGCGGGATGCAGGGGCAGACGCCATAAACTCTGCATCCATTCTACTGCTCGTCCGATAAACGGGATGCATCATCCCGAAGCCCCGCGCTCTTACCGGCGGGGCGAGAGCCTGCCCTGAGCAAGCGAAGCGCGCCGAAGGGGATCTCCCGTGCATCCTCTCCGGACACGACTCGATGCGCGCGAGATCCTTCCCTCCGCCTGAAAAACGGCTACGGTCAGGATGACGCCTTAAGTCGGGACCGCAGACTGTCGAAACTCACTGTACCACTGCGAATTGGCTCCGCTATGCCGGAATGCCGGCGCGCTGTGTGTAGAATAGGCTGAATGTCGCAGGCAGCCCCAGCGATTACGCGGAGCCCCGCGGAAGTGGTCCAGTTGACGCCGGTATCCCAGGCGCCGAATGGAATCTGCTACGCCTCGGCGGGCGAGATCGCGGTCAACTCGTTTGACCTGGAACGCATGGTCGCCGCCGTCCCCACGCCGGTCGCCGCCGCGCTCCAGCGCAAGGCCTATTACTTCGTCCCGCTGGCCGTGAGCCAGGGCGAGGAAACTCTGATCGCCGACCGCTACGACGTCGCCCTCAGCGACAATGCCGTCTGCCACCGCAACCTCAATCTGGGCGATTCCCAATGCGTTTTCATCTCCACCCGCCTGATGGACGACAAGTTCTCCGTGGCCTTCGAATTCTACATCAACGTGGGCCACGCGTTGGTGGAGCGCGCCGGAGTCTCCCGCGAGTTCAGTGAACTGGCATGGAGCCAGGTCACGGCGGGCGTGCGCGGCGAGACTTCCATGGACGCCTGGGAGGCGCGCAAGCTGGCCACCTCCGGCGGGCCCGACAGCGATCGCTTCAAGAACGAATATCTGCAAGCCACGTTTTCCGACACCATCTCCATCTACTTGCTGTCGTTGTATCTGGACGTGGATTACTACGATCTGCGCGAGCGCGACTACCCGCTGCTGGCGCCCTCCGCGCTAGCCGAGCGCCTGCGGAAAGTAGCGGAACTGTTCCCCCCGAATACGGGATTCGAGTTCGCCATCCTTTACAAGCGGCGGGGGTAGGTCAACTTCTTTTCGCCGCGGATTCACGCGGATTCCCACGGATAAACCAACAACATGGAAAAGTCAAAAAAAACACAACTCGGATCGAGGAAACGAAGGTCACAATCCCCCTGCGGCGAATCAACCGGCAACCGCATTTCAATTTCCCAGTTGTCCGCCCGGCTGGTCGCTTTTCAACAGGGCGGAGAGGTCGTGCTTGTCTGGAGAATACCGCACCACGACCATGCGGTCCTTCCAGCCGGCTATCTTCTTCTCGGCGCCACGCTCGCTGCGCGCACGGACCTTGTGCAAGCCTGAGTAGTACTCTCCGTTAACGACGTAGGTGTACGTGAGGTTACCGACCCAGCGTCCGATGTAGGAATCCTTGCTGACCTGCGCTTGGGCGCTGATGATGGTCCCTTGGGTGGAAGGCCAGGAGTGAGCGTGGCGCGTTTTGAACCAGGCCCAAGCGCCTGCCGCGGCTGCGATGAGCACCAGCGCTACGTCCTGCAGAACCGGCAGCAACCCCCAAGGGTCGAAATGTCGCATGGCCTGCTCAGAATAGCGCAGGATTGGAGCCACCATCGTAATTTTGCAATCCAGACTTTACAATCATCCCTCCATGACAGTCACCGTGCGATCATTCGCCAAGATCAATCTCGGCCTCCGCATCGGCGACTTTCGGCCGGACGAATTTCACGAACTGCTGACCGTGTATCAGACCATCGCTCTGCATGATGTGATTCGGGTGAGCGTGGAGCCGGGGGGCGGAATCGAAATCCGCTGCCCCGACTCGCGTGTGCCAACGGACGAAACGAATACCTGCTACCTCATCGCCCAAAAGACGATGCAGGCTCTCGGGGCAAAGGGACGTGTGGTCATCGAGATCGAGAAGCACCTGCCGGTGCAGGGCGGCCTGGGCGGAGCTTCAACCAACGCCGTCGCCACACTGCTGGGCCTGGAGCGGGCTCTGAAAAAGACCATGCCGGCCGCCGAAAGGCTGCGCATCGCCGCCGAGGTCGGGTCGGACCTGCCGCTGTTCCTGGTGGGGGGAACCGTGCTGGGCGTAGGCCGGGGTGAACAGGTGTATCCTCTGCCGGACCTGCCGGCGATGGCCTGCGTAGTGGTGACTCCGGACGTAGGAGTTTCAACCCCGAAGGCCTTTGCGGCATGGGATCGCCTATGTGGCACGGGGGCCCTAACTCAGTCCAAATTGACGGCATCCCATCCCTCCGATAGAATGAATGAGCTTGGTCGCGGCTTGTCGGCGTGGCTGAGTAAGCGTTCCTCCGGTGCTCCTTTTGTAAGGGGCCGGGCCGAGAACCCGCTTCTCGCGCTTGTCCGGGCCGGGATTGAAAACGACTTCGAACAAGTCGTCTTTCCTGAATATCCCGAGCTGAGTGAAGGGAAGCGTGCGCTTGTGCGCGCGGGCGCGAAGTATGCGTCGTTGTCGGGCTCCGGCTCCGCGCTCTACGGGCTGTTCGCCTCGCGGGCGGCGGCAGCGCGGGCGGCGGCCAGACTGCGGAAGCAAGGCTGGACGGCCCAGGCGACAGCAACGCTGACCAGGCGGTCGTACTGGAAGCGGATGGTCGCGGACTGACGGCACGGGCTGACGGCGGCTATGAATTTTTGATTGTTGATTTTTGCTGGTTGAATGACAATGAATCTAGCCCCCGTGGGGGTTCATTCAACAATCACCATTCATCAGTCAACAATGGTCGTACTGGGCCGTCGACTAATGGTAGGTCAAGTGCCTTTGGAGCACTTTGTCTAGGTTCGAATCCTAGCGGCCCAGCCAAAGATCAATTGTCAGTGGCCAGTACCCAGTTGCCAGCAAAACCGCTGAACACTGGGAACTGCGGACGAGAACGGTAAGAACTGAAGGCCAGGAGCCCAGAGACAAAAACCATGGCTACTTTAGTCACGCCGACCGACAAGCCGACCGAGAAGGTCGAAAAGAAGAGTCCACCCGTGACCGACGAAAAAACGGAGCGGAAGCAGCGTTCGCGGACCGACGACAAGTTCAAGATCTTCAGCGGCACGGCCAACGAGCCCCTCGCCGATGAGGTCTGCCACTTTCTCGGAATGCAGCGCGGACAGGCCCAGGTGATTCGCTTCCGGGATGGCGAGTGCTACGTCCAGATTCAGGAGAACGTCCGGGGCTGCGACGTGTTCGTGATGCAGCCCACGTGCCGCCCGGTGGACGAGCACCTAATGGAATTGCTGCTGATGATTGACGCGCTCAAGCGCGCCTCGGCGCGGCGCATCACGGCGGTGGTTCCCTATTTCGGCTATGCTCGGCAGGACCGCAAGGATAAGCCGCGCAGCCCGATTTCCTCGAAGTTGGTGGCCGATCTGCTGACCACCGCCGGGGCGCACCGGGCGCTGATTGTGGATTTGCATACGCCGCAGTTGCAGGGCTTTTTCAACATCCCGGTGGACCACCTGTTCGCCTCGCCGGTGCTGGTGGATCACTTCCGCAAGCTGAACCTGCCCAATCTGACCGTGGTCTCGCCGGATGCGGGCGGCGTGGAGCGGGCGCGGTTTTTCGCCAAGAAAGTGGATGCCGCGCTGGCCATCGTGGACAAACGCCGGGTCGAGATGAACGTGGCCGAAGTCATGCACGTCATCGGAGATGTGAACGGGCGCACGTGCCTGGTGATCGACGATTTGATTGATACGGCCGGGACACTGGTCAAGACCGCGGACGCGTTGATCGAGAATGGTGCGACTTCGGTTCATGCCTGCGCGTCGCACGCGGTGCTGTCGGGGCCGGCGGTGGAGAATATCCGCAACTCGGTGATCAAGGAAGTAGTGGTCACCAACACCATCCCGCTCAACGCCGAGGCCGACGCGGCGCGAACGGAAAAGGGAGGAAAGATTACCGTCCTCTCCATTGCGGGACTGATTGGCCGCGCCATTCAGGCCAATCACGAAGAAACTTCGGTGAGCAAGTTGTTCATCTAAGGCAGGTTTCAGAGTTTCGAGGTTTCAAAGTGTCAAAGACAAGCGGGTGGCCTAGGTCTTTGAAACCTTGGAACGTGAAACTTTGAAACATATAGATATCTACCAATACTTGGACAGGAATTTGAATCTTATGGCGACTGCATTGGAAACCAACACACTGGAAGCGCAAGCCCGCGAGTCGGGCACCAAGAACGATGCCCGGCGGGTGCGCCAGGGCGGAAAAATTCCGGCCGTAGTCTACGGCGCGGGCCAGGACTCGCTGCCGGTCAGCGTGGATCCGCGGCAGGTACTGCGCATTCTGCACTCCGAGACCGGCCACAACACCATTTTCGATCTCGCCCTCAACGGCGGCGAGCGCACCAAGGCCGAGGTCACCAAAGCGATGATCGTGGACTGGCAGTATGAGCCCATCAAAGGCAAGCTGCTGCACATTGACGTGAAGCGCATCGCCATGGACAAGGTGCTCAAGGTCAGCGTGCCCATTCTGCTGAAGGGCGACGCCGCGGGCGTGAAGCAGGAGGGCGGCATCATGGAACAGATGCTGCGCGAAGTCGAGATCGAGTGCCTGCCCGCCGACATCCCCAGCCACATTGATGCCGACGTTGCGCACCTCACCTTCGGCATGGTGCTGCGCGTTTCGGACTTGCCGCACTCGGAAAAGCTCAAATTCATCAGCGACCCCAACCAGCCCGTGGCCCACGTGACCTCGGTGAAGGAAGAAGTCGTGGCTGCGCCGGAAGCGGTGGCGGCGGAAGCGGCGGCTCCGGCCGAGCCCGAAGTCATCAAGAAGGGCAAGCAGGAGGCCGAGGGAGAAGAGGGCGCCGAGCCTGCAGCAGCGGCCAAGCCGGAGAAGGCCGAGAAGAAGGAGAAGAAGTAATGTGGGGACAGCCGCCCTCGGCTGTCCTGCCGAGCGAAGCTCGGCGGCCGGTTCGAGCACGGGTCCCCGCACAACCCGGACAGCCGAAGCGGCTGTCCCCACATGGTTCGGGATGGTGGCGTGAAACTGATCGTCGGTCTCGGCAATCCCGGTATCGAGTACCAGTTCACGCCGCATAACCTCGGCTTTCTGGCGATTGACCGCATCGCCGGAAACCTGGGAGTGGAAGTCAGGAACCGGCAGTGCCGGGCGTTGACGGCGCGGGCTGTCATTGCCGATCAGCCGGTGCTGCTGGCCAAGCCCGAGACGTTCATGAACCTGAGCGGCGTCTCGGTGCGGGAGCTGGTGCAAGAGTACGAAGCGAAGCCGGAGTCGGACCTGATTGTGATTCAGGACGAACTGGATTTTCCGCTGGGCACGCTGCGCATTCATACGCGCCGCAGTTCGGCGGGACACAACGGCATCGAGTCGGTGATCGGAGCGCTGGGCACGCAGGATTTTCTGCGTATCCGGATTGGCGTGGCGCCGGAGCGCAGGATATCCGACGGCGAGAGTTACTTGCTCGCGCCCATGCGCAAGGCCGATCTGAAGGTAGTAGACGGAATTCTCGACACCGCCGAGGAAGCGGTGAAGGCGATTTTGAAAGAGGGTCCGGCGGCGGCCATGAACCGCTTCAACCGGAAAGAAGATTAGCCACGGATCGACACGGATTTACACCGATCAGAACCATTAACGTTTCTCGGTTTATCCGTGAAATCCGTGAAGATCCGTGGCCAAGGATTTGGAGAAGAGAATGAATCGTACCTACGAACTGATGTTCATCGTCCGGCCCGACATGACGGACGAAGACCTCGACAAACTGATTTCGACGCTGCAGTCGGTCGTGCCGTCCTCGGGCGGAACCGTGCTGCGCGTGGACAAGATGGGCAAGCGCCGTCTGGCCTACACCGTGCGCCGCTTCCATGAGGGCCTTTACGTTCTGCTGGTGGTGGAGGGCGGAGGCGCCGTGATTCACGAACTGGAGCGCCGCCTGCGCGTGACCGAGCCTGTGATCAAGTTCCTCACCGTTCGCACTGATGAGGAGCAGAAGCGGCTGGACAAGATCAAGAAGCTCCGCGACGCGCGCAAGAAAGTAAGCGCCCAACCCGCGGCCCCGGCGGAAGAACCGGCGGCACCGGCGCCCGAAGCTCCAGCGACGGTTTAAAGCACAAGTGGCCAGTGGTCAGTGATCAGTAAACAAAGACCAGTGGCCAGTTTGTCGCGGGCGGAAACGATTTGACTGGCCACTGATCACTAATCACTGGCCACTGACTTTACAGGAGAATTATGGCTGACGAAACAAAAGCACCAGAGCAATCGGCCCCCAGCGAGAGGCCGCGTTCGAGCGAAGGCCCCCGATCAGGTGGAGATCGTCCAGGCGGCGACCGTCCGCGCTTCGGCGGCGGCGGACGCGGTCCCGGCGGTCCGCCGCGCGAGGGCGGCCGCAAATTTTTCCGGCGCAAGAAAGTCTGCAAATTCTGCACCGAGAAAATCGAAGACATCAACTACAAAGACTACCGCCTGCTCGGCCAGTTCGTCGCCGAGAGCGGCAAGATTGTGCCCCGGCGTCTGACCGGCGTCTGCGCGCCGCATCAGCACCGTCTGTCGTCGGCCATCAAGCAGGCCCGCAACATCGCCTTGCTGCCGTTCGCCGGGCGCGCGAGCTAGACCTTGGCCACGGATCAAACGCGGATTCGCGGATAACCCTTTTGAAATCGTTTTGGTTTATCCGTGTGAATCCGCCTGAATCCGGGGCGAAAGAATTTGATCTTTGATTGGAGCTACCATGGAAGTCATTCTCAAAGAAGACGTAGCCAAGCTCGGTTCCCGCGGTGACGTAGTGAAAGTCGCGGAAGGATACGGGCGCAATTTTCTTTTGCCGCGCAAGCTGGCCATTGAGGCCAACGAAGGCAACAAGGCCGTCATCGTGCAGATGAAGGCCGCTTCGGTGCGCCGCTCCGCCAAGGAGAAAGCCCAGGCCGAGGAACTGGCCAAACAGTTTGAGGGCGTCTCGGTCTCGTTCCAGCGCAAGTCGGGCGAGAGCGATCAGCTCTTCGGCTCAGTCACCTCCGGCGACATCGCCGATGGCCTCGTCAAGAAGGGCTTCAACGTGGATCGCCGCAAGATCCAGCTCCACGAGCCGCTGAAAACGGTGGGCGAGTTCACCGTCCCGGTCAAGCTGCACAAAGACGTGACCGCGCACCTGAAGGTAGTCATCGAGAAGGAAGCGGTCGCGGAGTAATGAGTTAAGCGCTGGCCCGGGCTCCCGCTCGGGCCAGCCATGTTTCCCGTCACTGCCCCAGATAGTACTGCACCGATGAGACGACGCGCACGGTCTTCATAAGACTTCCATCCGCATTCAAATTCCCCTCAGCGCCGGCCTCGTCTGGATCGCTTCCTCCCGCCGGAGAAATCGAAAACACTCCCTGATTGGCCTGCCGAATCGCCCCTACCCTGCTGCCAGAATCGGATGCGAACCGGTCCGCCGCGGCACGGGCATTTCGAGTTGCCTCCGAGATCATGTCGGGCTTGATCGAGTTCAAGCCGGTGAACTTGTAGGTCAGTTCCCGGCCGGGATTGCTGTTCAGCACGATTCCTTTCTGCACCAGCATCATGGTTTTCTGCGCCGCTGCCGCCACCTGATCCACGCGTGAAGTGCGCACCGTGATCTGCTGCTCCACGATGTAACGGTAGGGCGCTCGGTTGCCGTTGCTGTATTCATTGGCCTGGGTGTCCACAACCTGCGCCACTCCCAGTTCGATTTCGGGCGCCTTGATGCCCTGCTGGTCCAGAAACTGGAGGATGATTTTCTTGTCCGCTTCAGTTTTCTCGTACACGGAAGCGAGGTCGTTTCCAGCCTCCTTGTAACTGATCGGCCAAACGGCGAGATCGGATTTCACCTGGCGTTCCACCAGTCCCTTCACGGTGACATAGCGGTCGCTCAATCGGGTCGCCTTAATCTCGGCCCCCAGGGCCCAGCCGCCAACGATCAGGCCGAGCGCGAGCGGAAGTCCCAATGACATGAGTACGTTGCGGTTAGGTTCAATCACGGCGGTCCGCCTTCTCTCCTCTTACGCGAGCGAGGATGCACACTCCGCAGGGCATTTGCCTTGCCAAATGCCGTTCTGCAACGAAGTTCCGATGTTCTGTTTCCCCCTAAACCTTTGCCCCAGAATCACCTAGGCCCCCCAAAAATCCCCTCCGGGCCTATAATTCCTGCTCACGGTTCCACTGACTAGCCGTCTATTCCTGTGCATGACCGGATACAGCATGTACCCCGGAACACGCAGAGGACAGGACACGAAATGTCGGCCGATGCATGGGCAGTCACACTTGCGATTGGCGAACGGGCCCACTCGAAACTGAAGAGTGAGAGAGTAGACAGAGTCAGTGAGAACCAGGACCCCGCGCGGGGCCGCATGGCTGGGTTAGATCGCCAAAGTCAAGATCGTCGCATAGACGACACGATGCTGATTCGCGAGGCGCAGCGCGGTAACCGCGGCGCCTTCGAGGAACTCGTTCGTCATTACGATCAGGCGGTGCTGCGCCTCGCTCTCCACCTCACCGGGACCGAGCACGACGCCCAGGACGTCTATCAGGACGCCTTTCTCAAGGCCTACAAGAACATCGGCAGCTTCCGCTTCGAATGTTCCTTCTACACCTGGATTTACCGGATCGTGACCAACCTGTGTCTCGATCATTTGCGCAAGAAGAACGTGCGCAAGGAAGAGGCGCCGGTCGCGAAAGACGCCGACGGCGGCGAGTACAGTCTGCTCGACCAGGTGCCCGACGCGCGCGCCGGAGCGAATCCGGAGCGCGACCTGCTGCGCCGCCAGTTGGGCGCGCGGATCGCCGGGGCGCTGGAGAAGCTGACGCCCCGCGAGCGCATGGTGTTTGAGTTGAAGCACTACCACGGATTGAAGCTGCGCACGGTAGGCGAGATTTTGCATACCACGGAAGAGACCGCCAAGAACACCCTCTTCCGCGCCACGCAAAAGTTGCGCGGCGCCCTGGCGGATATGAGATGACGACCACGAACCATGCAGGGGAAACAATGAACATGTGGGGAAGCAATGAGCATGTGGGGACAGCCGCCCTCGGCTGTCCAGCCGGGCGAAGCCCGGCGCTCGATGGTCGAAGTTGCTGAAGTTATTGAAGGTGCACTTATGAAATGCGAATGGGTCCGCGAAAATATCGTGCTCCAGGTTTACGGCGAGCTGGCCGACGACGCCCGCCACGAACTGGAGCAGCACGTAGCCCGCTGCGCTGACTGCGCAGCCGAACTGAAGGCGGAGCAGCAGTTCCACGCCCTGCTGGCCCAGGACCGCGCCGCCGATCCCACCCCCAATCTGCTGGCCGCCTCGCGCATGCGCCTGCAGGAGGCGCTGGAGACCGCTCCGCAGGGCAGTTTCTGGCACCGTCTGGCGTTCGATCCCGCGAACTGGCTGCGCCAGGTGCGCTTCTCCCCCGCGTTGGCCTCGGCGATTCTGATCCTCGGCTTCGCCGGAGGAGTCGGAACCACATACAAGATGCTTCTGCTGCACGGAGCGCCGGGTTCTGTGCCCGTGAGCGCGCAGCCGGTTGCCGAAGCCTCCATCGCCGGCATTCAGTCGGTCACGCAGGAGCCCGGCACCAATCAGATCAGCATCAAGTACAACACCGTCTCCACCCAGGAGGCCCAGGGATCGCTGAACGACCAGCGCATCCAGCAACTGCTGCTCTATGCCGCCCGCAACAATTACAACTCGGGCGTGCGCATGGATTCCGTGGGCCTGCTGACGCAGAAACCCACTGACAACCAGTTCCGCGAGGCCCTGATCGAGGCCCTCCAGTCTGACTCGAACCCCGGCGTCCGCTTCAAGGCGCTCGACGCTCTGGGCCCGTATGTGAAGGACGATACGCGCGTCCGCGACAGCCTGCTGCAGGCACTCGTGAACGACCAGAATCCCGGAGTGCGGACCGAGGCGTTGCGCATGCTGGAGCCGGTGAAGGCCGATGGCAGCGTGCGCGGCGTGCTCATGACCCTCGCCGCCAAGGACCAGAATTTGTATATCCGCTCGCAGGCCCGCACCCTGCTGGCGCAGTTGCCCGAGATTGATTAGAGCGTGTTTCACAAATCGGTTTTGGGTAGGGCACGGCTTTAAGAGCCTGCCCTGAGCGAAGCCGAAGGGTGCCGTTTAGGGCGGGGAAAATGCGGGCTTTAGCCCCTGCCGGACGAGCCTGCCGAGCTGAAAGGCATTTGTGAAACACACTCGAGGAACGTGAGTAGCGCCGCCGTCCCGGTGCTACAGAAACATTCGCCATTGAAGCAAGGTGAACTGAGGTGATTACTTTGAAACGCAGACAAACATGGATGGGCATCGCCGGCCTGCTGGCTCTGCTGGCACCGCTGGCGCTGGCTCAGGAGACTCGCGTCTCCCGCGAAAGCGGGGGCTGGGGGCAGGAGATCAGCGGCGCTCTCGCCGCGGTCAAGAACCTGCGGGTGAAGGTGGACATGGGCTCGGTGGTGGTGCGTGGCGGGCAGCAGCAGGGCATCCATTATGTTGTTCATACTCGTTTTGGGAATTCTTCCGAGCAGGACGCGCGCCGCCAGTTCGAGCAGTACAAAGTCACCGCCTATGTGAAGGGGGACACAGCTTGGATCGTGGGCGATTGGCAGGGTGGAAAGCGTCCGCGCCATTGTTCTTCGGAATTTTCCATTGATGTTCCTCGCGAGATGGCTCTGGTCAAGCTGGAAACCGAAGGCGGCAGCGTGGACGCGACCGGGGTGACCGGCCACGTGGACGCCGAAAGCGGCGGCGGCAGTATCCACCTCGATGACGTCGGCGGCGGAGCCAACGCGGAAACCGGCGGCGGCTCCATTGACGTGGGAACCATCGCCGGCGACATGGGATTGCACACCGGCGGCGGCTCGATCGAAGTGCGCCAGGCCAACGGCAAGGTCGTGGCTGAAACCGGCGGCGGCAGCGTCGAGATTCAGTCCGGAGCGCAGGGCGCAATCATTGAGACCGGCGGAGGCAGCATCGTAGTGCACCACTGCAACGGCAAGCTAAAGGCGTCCACCGGCGGCGGCAGCATCGAACTGGGCGACATCGGCGGTCCGGCGGACATTGACACTGGTGGCGGCGGCATCCGGCTTATGTCGGCCAAAGGGCACGTTCACGCCCAAACCGGCGGCGGCACCATCGAACTTGACGGCGTGCCATCCGCCCACGCAGAAACGGGCGCAGGCGGAATCGTAGTCAAGTTGCTCAACACCGGCGGCGAGCGCAAGGACTCCGATCTGGAAACCTCCGCCGGCGACATCACCGTCTTCATCGCTTCCGATGTAGCCCTCAACGTGCGCGCCAGCGTGGACGTCGGCAATGGGCACCGGATCACTTCCGACTTCACGGAACTTCGCATCACCAGCGATGCCGACAAGTCGGGTTACACGTGGGGCCCAAGGGCGCTGAATGCGGAAGGAAAGCTGAACGGCGGCGGGCCGACCTTGAAAGTGCATACCGCGAGTGGCGACATCACCTTCAAGCGCGTCAGCCGCTGAAATTGAACTCGAGAGCGAGTTCGAGAGCGAGTTAGAGAGAAAGTTCGAGAGGGAAATGACCATGCGCAAATACGTTTTAACCAGCATCGTTTTGTTGCCGTTACTCCTCAGCTTTTCGCATGCCGCCCAGAACTGGTCGTTGGATCAGCCGGGGAGTCAGCCCCTTGTGTTTTCCAGCGAAGAAGGCGGCACCAGTTCCTACCTGGGCGTGGACATCGCCGACGTGACCACCGAGCGCCTCGGCAACCTGAAGCTCAAAGAGGAAAAGGGCGCTGAGGTCACCATGGTGGACCAGGATGCTCCTGCCGGCAAGGCCGGCATCAAGGAGCACGACGTCATCCTCACCATGAACGGCGCGTCGGTCGAAAGCGCGGCTCAACTCCGCCGCATGATCCACGAAACCCCGGCCGGCCGCGTGGTCACGCTCGGCTTGAGCCGCGATGGCCAGCCCATGACCCTGAAAGTGCAGTTGGCCGACCGCCACAGCGAGTTCGCTATGGGCCCCAAGACCAAGGATTTCCATATCGAGATTCCGGACATCCACTTGCCCGAAATGGACATACCCGCCTTCAACATGGTGGTGGTCAGCTCTTCGGCGCGCAGCGGACTCACCGTGGAGAACATCACCCCGCAACTGGGCGAGTTCTTCGGTGTAAAGAATGGCAACGGCGTGCTGGTGCGCTCAGTCGAGAAAGGCAGCCGCGCCGAGAAAGCCGGCTTCCGCGCCGGAGACGTCATCGTCAAGGTCAACGATCAGTCCGTGCATGACACCAGCGATTTCACCCACGCCGTGCGGTCGCGCAACGGCGGTTCGCTGAACGTGGGCGTGGTCCGAGAAAAGAAGGAACAGAACCTGAATCTGACTCTGCCCGAGCGCAAGGAATCCGGCGAGCTTCTGGACGAGGAAAGCTTCGATAACCCGGAACTGCTGGCCGAGTCCGCGGTCGAGCTGAGTAACTTGCAGGATGAACTTGCCCGCATACAGCCCGAGACGTTGGCACTGAGCGCCGAATATACCCGCAAGTCCGCCGAGGAAGCTCGCAAATCGCTCTGCCAGGCCCAGAAGCAATTTCGTCACCAGTCCGAAAGACAGCGCGAGCAGTTCCGCAAACAGCAAGAACAAATGAAGAAGGAACTGGAGCAGATGCAGAAAGTATGGAGCCGCAATTCGGCCGACATCTAGGAGGTTTTGGGAAGGGCACGGCTTTTAGCCGTGCCGTCCAGAGCCAATGAAGATGGGGGCTTTAGCCCCTGAGGCAACTACAGTCCTGTCGAAGCTGCGCGCACCCGCATGTTGAGACAAACCCGGTTCCGTCCCATCTGCTTCGCCGCATAAAGCGCGTTATCGGCCGCCCGCACCACTTCGTCGCGGCTGGCCCCATGCTCGGGAAAAGCCGCCACTCCGGCGCTGATGGTGACCGGGCGCGGCACGCCGGGAAACTGCCAGCCCTCTATCAGCCTCCTCAATTTCTCCGCCACCGCAACCGCCTGCTGCGCGTTGGCCTGGGAGAGCAGCAGCGCGAATTCTTCCCCGCCGTAGCGGCACACCACATCAATCTTGCGCACGTTCTGATGAAACACCGAAGAAACCTGCCGCAGCACTTCGTCGCCCAGCAGGTGTCCGAACTCGTCGTTCAGTTTCTTGAACTGGTCAATATCCGCCATGACCACGGCGATGCAGGTTCCGTAGCGGCGGGAGCGATCGATTTCCTCCATGATCCTCATCTCGAAAAAGCGCCGGTTGAAAATGCCGGTCAGCCCGTCGAGGTAAGCCAGCTGCTTGACCCGTTCCACGTAGTGCGCGTTCTGGATGGAATTGGCGCAGATGTCGGCCACCGACTCCAGCGGCTGCAGTTCGCTCTCGCGAAACGCGTTGGGGTCCGAGCTGAACAGCGTGAGTACCCCCAGAGTCTGCCCAAACGAAATCAGCGGGATGCTCATGCGCGAGGCCGCTTCCGCGAATAGCCGGAACGACTCGGGCTTCTGAGACAAGTCTTTTTCAAGAACCGCGCCGCTCGCCCCCAGAACCCGTGACCAGGGCTCCTCGCCCGCCGGAAATCGTCCGCCCAGGGGAATGCACGGCGTCAGCGTCCCCTTATGCGCCCGCAGCACCAGTTCGCCTTCTTCTCGCAGGAAAAGCGAGACATGGTGCACCTGGAAGGCCTGTTGAATCACCAGACAAGCCCGGGCCAGCAGTTCTTCCAGGTCCATGACCGCAGTGCTCTGCTGGGCGATGGTGTTGATCGCTTCCAGTTGCCGCGCCCGCTGCCGTTCCAGCGAATACAGCCGGGCGTTTTGCAGCGCGATCGAAGCCTGGGTTGAAAACAGCGTCAGCAACTCAATGGTTTCGTGGTCAAAGTGGTCGAGCCGGTCGCTTTGGCAGTCCAGCACCCCGACCACGTCCTCCCGCACCATCAGCGGGATCGCCAGTTCCGAGCGTGTGGATTGCGCGGCGCAGATATAACGCGGGTCCTGGCTCACGTCGGGGGCGTAAACCGGCTGTTTCTTGGCCAGCGCGGCTCCCGTAAGGCCTTCGTTGTGGCCCACACAAACCTTGTCTTTGCCCTCGTCCCACCCGATCTGCGAACGCACACACAACTGCTGCGCCTCCTCGTCGAACAGCAGGATGGCCACGTTTTGCAGATGGAAATAGTCTCGCGCGATCGCCAGGATCCGCTGCAGCACCTCGTCCGGATCAAAGGTGGAGAGCACAGCCTGGCCGGCCTCGTACAAAACCGCAATTTTCGCCATTCCAAACGATTTTATCGTCGGGAACCGAGAACCACCGAGGTTCCCAAAGTAACCGGCCTGGGCTGGCGGAGTGGAGAAATGTGGCGGGTGGGGAGAGATGAGGTGCGGAGAGATGCGGGTGGGGGGAGATGCGGGTGCCCCACCCTTATCCCGCCGCTCTTTGGCGGGATAGGGTGGGGACTTTGACTCCGGTTTGGGTGCCCCATTTCTCGCGCGCCCTTTGCGCGAGAAGTGGGGACTTTGACCCACGAAACCCCCTCACTTCCACCTTCGCGCAGTCCGGATCACCCCATACGCCACCAGGCAAAACCAGAAATCCACCAGCGTGCCGAGGTCCACGTGGAAACGATGGTGCCGGGCAACAACCGGCAGCGAGGGCATAAGCAGAAAGTACGCCACATTTCCCAGCACGATCCCGACCAGCGCCTCAATGAATTGCACCCACACTGGTGTTTTAGACACCGTGCATCTCCTGTGCGGTTTCCCCGGTCCCTGCGGCGGCCATCCCCCGCCTCCTGCTACCATTCTTGCGGGCTCGAAGAATGCTGGGTGCCCCATCCTTTCGCGCTTTTTGCGAAAGCGTGGGACTTCCACTAAACCCTATTCATGGTCGAACTCTCCACTCCGGTGCAGTACGTAAAAGGCGTGGGCCCGCGCATCGCCGAAGTCCTCGCCGCCAAGGGAATCCACACCGTCGGCGACCTGCTCCATTATCTGCCTTTTCGCTATGAAGACCGCCTGAACCCGCGCGGCATCGCCGAACTTCGGCCCGGCGAAATGGCTACGGTGATCGGAGAAGTGCGCAACTCCGGCCTGTTCCGCACCCGCCGCATGCCGATTTTCCAGCTCACCGTCGGCCAGGGCCGCAGCCGCCTGCGCTGCCTCTTTTTTCACGCCACCTATCTCCAGGACAAATTCAAACCCGGCCAGATGATCGCTCTCTACGGCAAAGTAGAGGAAGACCAGCGCACCCGGGAACTGCAAATCATCCAGCCGCAGTATGAGATGTTGGGCGACGCTGACGCCGGCGAAAACGGGGGCGCTGGAAACGCCGAGAAGAAAGCCGCCGAGTCCCTCGAGATTGGCCGCATCGTTCCTATCTACGAATCCATCGGGCAGGCACGCCTTACCCCGCGCTGGTTTCGCCGCGCCATTCGCACCGCGCTCGACAATCTCACGCCCGACCTGCCCGACCCCATCCCCGCCGTCGTCCGCGCCCGTCTCGGCCTCATCCCGCCCCGCGCCGCCTTGTGGAATGTGCACTGGCCTGAACCCGGCGAGAGCCTGCAGCAGCTGCAATCTTCCCGCACTCCCGCGCACATCCGCCTCATCTTCGACGAGCTTTTTTTCGTCGAGCTCGGACTGGAACTCAAGCGCCGCCAGCAGAAAGCACAGACCGGAATCGCGTTTCAACTCGACGACAAGGTCCGCGCTGCGATCCGCAGAATCCTTCCCTTTCATCCCACCGCCGCCCAGAAACGGGTGCTGAAGGAAATTGCCGCCGACATGGAGAAACCTTATCCCATGCGCCGTTTGCTGCAGGGCGACGTCGGCTCCGGCAAGACCATCGTGGGCTTCGAAGCCGCCATCATCGCCATCGAAAACGGCTGCCAGGTCGCGCTCATGGCGCCCACGGAAATTCTCGCCCAGCAGCATTATTTTTCCGCGCGCCGCATTCTCGAAAGCGCCGGCTACCGCATCGTGCTGCTGACCGGCTCGCTCGAAGCCGATCGCAAGCGCGAAATCCGCCGCCACATCGCCCAAGGCAACGCCCAGCTCGTCATCGGCACCCATGCCCTGCTGGAAGAAAAAGTGGAATTCGCCAAACTAGGCCTGGTCATCGTTGATGAGCAACATCGCTTCGGAGTAATGCAGCGCCTGAAGCTAATGAAAAAATCGGCTGAAGCCAGCGAAGACAGTCACGTGGGGACAGCCGCCTCGGCCGTCCAGCCGAGCGCAGCGAGGCACACCCCACCCCAAGCCCCGCCAGAGCCCGACGTCCTTGTCATGACCGCCACCCCCATCCCCCGCACCCTCGCCCTCACCCTCTACGGCGATCTCGATCTCAGCATCCTCGACGAACTCCCCCCCGGCCGCACTCCTATCGTCACCAAATGCATCGCCGACGACCAGTCGCCCAAGGTCTGGGATTTCGTCCGCAAACAAGTTTCCGCCGGGCATCAGGCCTACGTCGTCTATCCCGTAATTTCCGAAACCGAAGAGTCCGAACTCAAAGCCGCCATCAAGATGTACCGCGAACTGAGTGGCCACACCTTCGCCGACCTGAAAGTGGGATTACTGCACGGCCGCCTCGACCCCGAACTCAAAGACCAGGTCATGCGCATGTTCCAGAAAGGCGAGCTGCAGATTCTGGTCGCCACCACCGTCATCGAAGTCGGCGTGGATGTACCCAACGCGACGGTCATGGTCATCGAGCACGCCGAGCGCTTCGGCCTCGCCCAGCTTCATCAACTCCGCGGACGCATCGGCCGCGGCGCCGCCAAATCGTATTGCGTCCTGATGACCGGCGGCAAAGTCACCGAAGAAGGCCAGCGCCGCCTCGACGCCATGGTCCGCACCAACGACGGTTTCAAGATCGCCGAACTCGATCTCGAACTCCGCGGCCCCGGAGAATTCTTCGGCACCCGCCAAGCGGGCATGCCCAGCTTCCGCGTCGCCAATCTCATCCGCGACGCCCAACTGCTCGAGGCCGCCAAACGCGAAGCCGCTGCCGTAATCGCCGGCCCCAACTCCGAAATCTCCGCCGAAGAAATCAGCCGCGCCCTCGTCCACATGCGCGCCCGCTGGCAGCACACCTACGGACTGGTGGAGGTGGGGTGACAAGCTGCGGACTCTACCGTCGGGATGTTTCCTTTCAACCACACCCGCGCGGCACTAGAATGTCTTAGGCAGCACAAGCAGGGCTGGTGAATCTCTACAGCGCAGTTCAATACGTGTTGTTTGTGGCCATCGTTACCGCCCTGGTAAAGCCTTTGGGCGGATACATGGAACGGGTCTTCTCCCGGCAACCGACCTCCCTTGATCGCCTATGCCTTCCAGTTGAGCGCCTGATCTATCGCATCACCGCGGTAGATCCCAACGTAGAAATGACCGGCAAGGAGTACGCGACCTGTTTCCTTCTCTTTGGCGTCGCCGGCACGCTCCTCTTGTATGCCATTCTCCGCATGCAGCAGTTTCTTCCCTGGTTTTTCCCCCAATACCACACCACGCCGTTGTCCCCAGACCTGGCTCTGAACACGGCCATCAGCTTCTCCACTACGACAACCTGGCAGGCCTACGCCGGCGAAAACACCATGAGTTATTTCAGCCAGATGGCGGGACTCTGCGCCCAGAACTTTCTGGCTGGCGCGGCGGGGCTGGCGGTGGGAATTGCCTTCATCCGCGGCCTTGCCCGTCAACTCTCCGACACCCTCGGCAATTTTTGGGTGGATCTGACCCGCGCCCTGCTCTGGATCCTGTTGCCGGGAGCTTTGATTGGCGCCTTGCTGCTGGTTTGCCAGGGTGTGCCGATGAACTTCCGCCCCTACGCGGTCGCCACCACCGTCGAAGGCGTCCATCAAGTCATCCCGCAGGGTCCGGTAGCCGCACTCGAGATCATCAAGAATCTCGGCACGAATGGCGGCGGCTTCTTCAACGCCAACGGCGCTCATCCCTACGAGAACCCGACGCCGCTTACAAACTTTCTCGAAATGCTCGCCATCGTGCTCCTCCCCGCGGCCTTCACCAACACCTTCGGCCGGATGGTGGGCCAGCCTCGCCAGGGATGGCTTCTCTACCGCGTGATGCTGCTGCTCTTTGTCTGCGGACTGGTCTTCGTCCATCACTTCGAACTAAAGAGTCCCCAACTTGTAAATGTGGATGCGCGAAATAGTCGCCTCCAGTCCCCCGGAAACGTCTCTGCCGGAAACATCTCTGCCGGAAACATGGAAGGCAAAGAGGTGCGCTTCGGCGTTGGCAGTTCCGCGCTCACAGCGGTCGTTACCTCCAACACCGCCACGGGATCAAACAACTCCATGCACGACAGCTACACTTCGCTCGGCGGCATGATCTTGCTGGTCAACATGCTGCTCGGCGAGCTCGTTTTCGGAGGTCTGGGTACCGGCCTTTACAGCATGGTCATGGCCGCCGCCATCGCCGTGTTTCTCGCGGGACTGATGGTTGGGCGCACGCCCGAATATCTAGGAAAGAAAATAGGGCCCGCCGAAAACAAAATGATCATGCTCTACGCTCTGGCCGCGCCGCTGGTCATTCTCCCGCTCACCGCGATTGCCGTGAGCACCCGCGCGGGACTTTCCGGGCTCACGGTCAACACCGGCCCGCATGGTTTCACCGGAATTCTCTTCGCTTTTACATCCTGCTTCGCCAACAACGGCCAAAGCTTTGCCAGTCTCAATGCCAACACTCCGTTTTACAACCTCACCACCGCGTTGGCGATGATGGTGGGCAGGTTTGGCCTCGCGATTCCTGCCTTGGCGTTGGCGGCTCTCTTTGGTCGTCAGAGAAACACTCCTTCTACCTTGGGAACTCTTCCCACCCATTCTCTTGTGTTCGGCGCCCTGCTCACCACCTGCCTCATAACGATGGTGGCCCTCAGCTACCTTCCCGCCCTGGCCCTCGGTCCCGTCCTCGAACGACTGCTTCTTGGAAGATAGCGGGCTTGAAATGTCGCGAACCCCTTCGTGAGCCTTCGTGTCCTTCGTGGTTTATGCTCTTGTCCTTAAGCGTCCAGACCGATCCATCTGTTCCTCCCGCCGCCAAACCCTGAACTGATAGAATCGAAAGGATGTCCGCGCCCTCCCAACTGATTCAGATCGAGCTCAGCCCTCCGCCCCGCGCGCCCAAGCCGCAGTGGCTGCGGGCCAAGGCTCCGGTGGGCGACAACTTCCACAATCTGAAAAAACTCGCCCGCGGACTCGGCCTGCACACCGTATGCGAATCCGCCCAGTGTCCCAACATCGGCGAGTGCTGGAACCACAAGACCGCGACCTTCATGCTGCTGGGCGATATCTGCACCCGCCGCTGCGGCTTCTGCGCCGTCCCCAAGGGACGCCCCGAGCCCATTGACTGGGAAGAACCCCGCCGCGTAGCCGAAGCCGTCGCCACGCTCGGACTGAAACATGCCGTCGTGACCAGCGTGAACCGCGACGACGACAACCTCGGCGGCGCCAAAATCTTCGCCGAAACCATCCGCGAGATTCGCCAACTCACTCCCGACTGCCGCATCGAAGTCCTCATCCCCGACTTTCAGGGCCTGGAAGAATCTCTCCGCATCGTGCTTAACGCCAGGCCCGACGTGCTCAACCACAACACCGAAACCGTGCCGCGTCTCTATCGCGCGGTCCGCTCCGGCGCGCGCTACGAGCGTTCGCTCGCGCTCCTCGAAAACGCCAAGAAATTTTCCCCCGGCATGGTCACCAAGAGCGGTGTCATGGTCGGCCTCGGCGAATCCTCCGAAGAACTGGTCGAGGTCTTCCGCGACCTCGGCACCCGCGGCGTGGACATTCTCACCGTCGGCCAATACTTGCGTCCCTCCAAAGATCACCTGCCCATCGCCCGCTTCTACCAGCCCGAGGAATTCGTCTATCTGCGGAACCAGGCTCTGCGCTTCGGTTTCCGCCACGTCGAGTCCGGACCAATGGTCCGTTCCAGCTATCACGCGCACGAGCATGCCGACGCCGCCGCGCAGCCCCGGGCGGTGTCCTAGCTTGCCCGTCCGAACTCTCCTTTGGGTAACCTGCTTTGGGGCGGCTTGCATTCGGGCGGCTTGCTTTTGGGTGGCGCAGCGCTTCAGCGCTGCGATAAGTCACTTTTTTCCAAAGCCGGCTTTAGCCGCCGAGGGACATCCGCTCCAGCAGCATGACTTTCCCAGCAACCACGCTAGTCGTGCTGTTCGGCCCCGACAAATGCCTGGGCTTCAGCCCCTGAGGTTCCGCCCCGCGTGGTAATCCTCCTCCTCGTGGTGCTCGGCTTCTGCTCCGGATTACTCGGCGCTCTCACCGGCATCGGCGGCGGCGTGCTGCTGACTCCCATTCTCGCGCTGCACTTCGGCATCCCCATCCGCCAGGCCATCGGCACCAGCCTGGTCGCGGTCATCACCACTTCCGCCGCCAGTTCCTCGGTTCACCTGCAGCGCCACACCACCGACATCCGCCTGGGCATGACGCTCGAACTCGCCACCTCCTTCGGCGCCGCGGTCACGGCCTATCTGGTCGGCTACTTCAACCGCAACGCTCTCGAAGGCTTGTTCGCCGGCTTCCTTCTCTACAGCGCGATCATCATCCTGACCCGTGGCGGCAAAGTAAAGACCGCGGACGAACCCGCTCCCCCGGCCAACGGCGAAACCGTCATCCCGCCCTACGAACCGAAGCGCTATCCCCTGGGACTGAGCGCCTCCCTGGTCGCGGGCGCGCTCTCCGGACTGCTGGGTATCGGCGGCGGCCCCATCAAAGTCCCCGTCATGTACATTTTCATGAACGTGCCGCTCATGGTCGCCACCGCCACCTCCAACTTCATGGTCGGCGTGACGGCGGCCGCCAGCGCCATCGTCTACTATCGCCGCGGCGACATTCTGGTGCAGTACGCCGCTCCGCTCGCCGTGGGCGTGTTCATGGGATCGCTCCTCGGCGCGCGCCTGGCCCCGCGCGTTCACACCAAGGTCGTCGTCTATCTGCTGGTCGCCATCATGCTCTATCTTTCCGCACACTTGTTCCTGCACCTGCTGCGGGGGTGGATGTGAGTCAGGGGTTTGAGTGAGTCAAGCGTCGCTATGAGTCAGCTACGCGAACCCGATTTCGACCGCGCCGTGGCCATGGTGCTGCGCATCGGCGCCTTCAGTTGCTTCTTCGTCATGCTGGCCGGCCTGATTGACGGCCTGTTCGTCACCGGAAAAATCCCGCTCCAGATCGAGCGCACCGGCGTACTGCTCATGCTGGCCACACCGGTAGTCCGCGTCATGGTCGCCTGCTTCCTGTTCTTCCGCGAAAAAGACTACAAATACGGATGGATCTCCCTCGGCCTGCTCACCATCCTGCTCGTGGGCTCCGTCTTCGGACTCGGCGAACACTAAATCGGCAAACACCAAGAAAGATCATCTGGGGACAGCCGCCCCCGCTTGCCCTGAGCGAGTCGAAGGGGCTGTCCAGCCGGGCCAAGCCCGGCGACATTGACAACCCCGCGTGCTCCATTTCCCGCGCGCTCTTTGCGCGCGGAGTGGAACGTGTCCCGGAGGGACGCCCGACAATAGCCCGGCGTTTCAACGCCGGGAAAACGCGATCCGTTTCGGAACATCCGTCCCGCTAGGGACGGCTGAAAACCACGCCGAATAACCGGGGGCAGGCTACCGAAAAAATCGGCCTCCCGTTGATTCTGGGTGGCGCAGCGCTTCAGCGCTGCGATTTGCGGCCTTAGTTTGACGGGCTTTAGCCCCTGAAGGTCAGGCCAGAGGAAAAGAGATGCGGGTGCCCCACCCTTATCCCGCCGCTCTTTGGCGGGATAAGGGTGGGGACTTTGACTCGATTTTGGGTGCCCCATTTCTCGCGCCTTCTGCGCGAGAAAGCCTGCCCTGAGCGCAGCCGAAGGGTGGGGACAGCTACACAATCGTGTCAATACCGGCTCCGTCAGTAATTCTTCGCCAGGTATTCCCGCACCCGGTCAATCCTGAAACCGGCATCGCCGGTCTCGATCTGCAGAAGCAGTTGAGCCGCAGTCAATTGGTTGTGGAAGTCAAACGCCGCTGAGGTGTCCGGATTACCCATCAGCTGAAGATTCCTCTCAATCTGCTTGCTTTCTTCCTGCATGGACTTGAGTTTGGCCTCCTGCGCCGAGACGCTTTCCACCAACTGCTGCCGAAGCACTTCCATGTTCCGCACCACGTCGCCTTCCTGCACGCTCTTCCATTCGTTATAGGCGTCCACCGCATGATCCAGATGCTTGTTGATGGCCCGGCTCGCCAGATTGTAGTTGATCGAAACCGCACCGTAGGGCTGCGCGCCATAGGCCACCGGATTGACCTGCTGATGCACTCCCACCGAGAGCGCCACATCCCAGTTATTCTGCCGGCTTAACTTATCCAGCGCTTTTTGTTCGTTGGCTTCGCCGGTTTGTTTTTCCGCGACCAGGTCTTTCAACGGTTTGTCGCTCAGCGGAGGAGTATAGAGCGCGGCGATCTTCAGCTGCGTATCGGCGCGGTCCGCGTCCAGCTTGATCTTCGTGGTCTGCAGCGTGAACAGCATCAGACGGGTCGCGTTCTGCGCCTCCACCATCTTCGAGGTTTTTTCCATCAGCGCATCGAGCGACGTCAAAGCCTGTTCGATCAGCACGAGCCGGTTGCGCAGAGCTTCCTTCTCCAGGCTGGCCAGAGCATATTGAATGTCCTGCTGGGCTCCGGTCGTGGCCTTGTAGAGTTCGCAGTTCTTGCGCGCCGCATCCATGGTCAGGCCGGCCTTGCGCAGGTCCGACAGGCCAAGCGATGCGCCCCCCACCAGTTGCAGCGGCAGGCCCGTCTCCGGCTGCGTCATGCCGGCGGCCGCGATCGGCGTACGCAGCAGGTCCCGCTGCGCTTCCGCCTGTTCCATCACATACGAGCAGTAGGCCATCTGGTCTTTCAGGTCGGCTGCAAAGCCGGAGGCGATCATCAACAGGGCTGAGGCCAGCACAGACATCCAGCGATTCCGGCGCATTTCTTTTTTCTCCTTCAGAACAGTTCCTCAAAGCGGCTTCCAACACGAAAACAGCGTTAGAACAGCATCGGCTTGCGGCCCAGGAAGACGGTCCTCGATTTCGCAGACTCCGGATGGTCCAGATTCATCTGCGCCAGAAAGCCGCGAATCTGGGTCTTGAAAATAGGGTGGATGGCTTGCTCTTCGCCCGGGAATATCTGTTTCACGGTGCCCACCTTGCGGCACACGGCCATGTTCAGGTAGCAGTCGAAGACCGGACTGCCGGCCACGGCGTTGGCCTGGTTGTCATACGGAACGAATGCGAAGTACAACGTCGCGCCCCCGGCTGCATTCAGATAATAGGGGCTTTGTTTGGCGGTAATGATCGCCTGTCTTAAGCGATCTATCTGTCGCGACTCTTCATGATGCTGGTTTTCGGCCACATTGATGGCGACGTCCAGTTGCGCAACCTCCGACCGCAACTCCGCCTGCTTTTCCAGCACATCCAGCGAGTTCGTGCCCGTGGTGGTCTTGTCGAGAACGCTGTCGGTCAGCAGGATTTCGGCAATCCTGCTGTCGGTATAAGCGCCCTGCGCCGTATTCAGCGCAGCCAGTTGCGTCGCCGCGTCGCCTTGTGTGATCAACCCGGCAGCCAGGTCCTTATTGATGTTCGATTCCACTTCCTTGAGCTGCGCCAGTACTTTCTGCGTTTTCAGATTGTCGGCCTGCTTCTGCCGGTCCAGCGTTGCCAGTTCCGGACCCGTGGCGCGATTGTGTGTGCGCTCCCGCACAATGGCGGCCTGCAGTTCAGGCTCCAGCTTCAGCAGATCGGCGCGGTGCTTCTTCATCTCGGCAACGCCGCTGTCAAGTTTCTGTGTGTCCACCTTTAGATCTTCGATGGTCTGTTGGCTGGTCACCAGTTTTTCCCGGAAATCGAGGCTCTTCTCGTCCACCGCAGAAAGAATGACCGGCGCGGCCCACGAGCTGTTCACCGCATAGAAGCCCATCACGAAGGCATAGATAACAATTCCCGCCAGCACCAGATACAGCACGATGACGGCAAAGATCCGGTACAGCGTAATCACCAGCTTGTAATGCAGATCCTGCCCAAACGAAGATTGCTTGGCCGGAACCTTCCCGTTCTCAGCCGGAGCCGCATGGGCAGGAGTCTCCGGAGATGGCGGATTAACTGACGTTTCCAATTGGCACCTCTTGTTGTTCTTTGGCCTGTTGTTTTTTGCTTCGCGTGCCCCAATCGGCGGAATCCATCGTGCACAGAGCCAGGGGCGTGAGAAACAAACTGCTGACCAGCGACCACGCCACATAAGCTCCAAACGCCAGAGGATGGGCCACCGCTTCTTGCGCGCTATATTTCTTGATCACCCAGGTAAGAACTGCTCCAATTCCCAGCGCGGTGATCAGCGGAGCCGGCCCGGCCCACGCCAAAGGGTCCGCGGTCAGCATGGTCACCACCACCAGAAGCCCAACCAGCGCCCCCACCGGAGTCAACACCAGCGTCAGCACCGTATTCGGATGCAGCTTCCAGATGTGTTGCGGCAGCGTTCTCAGCGTAAAGAAAAAATCACGCACGATGCTGCGCCGCCACCGCAACTGCTGTTTGAACAGCACCGGGAGCGTGTTCGGCACCGTGGTCCAGCACAGTGCGTCATTATTGATGTAAGTCCCATACCCGCGCAGCAGCGTCTGATGAGTCAGGAACCTGTCCTCCCCCTGATTCACCGGAATCCCGAACCAGTGGCGCGAGCGGATCACCGGCTCGATCTCCAGCAGCAACTCGCGGCGGATGGCGAACAGGCATCCGCTGATGCAACACACGCTGCGCGTCCAATTCTCCGGAATCTTATAAAGCTGGAACGCGGAGTAGTAAATGACCGTCTGAATGGCGGTGATTATGCTGTCGTTCGGGTTCCTGACCCCGACTCTGCCCCCTACCGAACCGATGCGCGGTTCGGCGAAGCACGCCGTCAGCTCCCGAATCGCCCCCGGATGGAAAATGCAATCCGAATCGATCGAGATGATGACCTCCGCCGTGGAATGCTGCAGCGCATTACAGACAGACCGGGCCTTCCCGCTGTTGACTTCATTCCGCCCCGTCCGCACGCGAATGTTAGTGAAGTCGCGCTGGGCTTTGCGCATCCACTCGTAGCTGTCGTCCACCGAGCAGTCGTCCTGCGCAATCACTTCAAATTTGTGGTTCGGATAGTCGCTGTGGCTAATGCTCTCGATCGTCTCGTAGACCGTCTTGCCCTCGTTGTAGCAGGGCATGAGCACGCTCACGGTGGGCTCGTAGGCGTAGTCCTTGCGGGCCTTTGCGCTGGGGAACGAAATCCTCATGATGACCCCCATGAGGTACTTCACCACCGAGATCAGCAGGCAAAGGACAAGAATGAGCCAGAGAAGAATCGGGGCCATGACCGCCGCGCCTCCGGAACTCGCACAATATCACACCCGGGATCGTGCCTGAAGTCGTGGGAGCTCATGTGGGGACAGCCGCCTCCGGCTGTCCGGTCGGGCGAAGCCGACTGCCGGGTGCATTAGTAGCTGCTGAAAAACTCGACCTCGCGCTTGATTTTGGGTGGCGCTGCGCTTCAGCGCTGCGATTTGCGACCTTAGTTTAACCGGGCTTTAGCCCCTGAAGGTCAGGCCAGAGAAAAAGAGATGCGGGTGCCCCACCCTTATCCCGCCGCTCTTTGGCGGGATAGGGTGGGGACTTTGACTCGATTTCGGCTGCCCCATTTCTCGCGCGCTCTTTGCGCGAGAAGTGGGGACTAGCCTTGGTGGCATCCCGCCCTCAGAAAATGTGCAGCTTGATGCTCAGATACTTCTTCGGATTTTCCCGGATCGCCTTCACCAGGTCCCGCGTCTCGGTCAGCATCTGGTTGGCGTTGTTGTACAGGGATTCATCCTTAAACAGCTTGCCCGCCGTGCCCTGCCCCGCCTCTAGCTCGGTGGTCAACTGCGACAGCTTGGTAATCGTGGTGTCCAGCTTCTTCGCCAGTTCCTCATCCTTGGTCAGCTTGCCCAGCGTGCCTTTGCCCGCGTTGATGTCCTCGGTCAGCTTCTTGATATTCGCGATCGTGTCGTTGGCGTTGTTGTAGAGCGACGGATCTTTCACGAACTTGCCCGCCGTGCCCTTGCCCGCCTGAATGTCGTCAATCACGGCATTCATTTTGTCCAGTGTCGCCAGAAACTTCTCATAGGCGTCGTTGCGGCTGATCAGCCGTCCCAGGCTGCCCTCGCCGCTTCCCACCTGTTCCACGATTTTCTGGAACTCCGCCACGGTGGACGAGAAGCGGTTGTAAAGCGTCGGATCGTAAATCAGTTTCCCCAGCGACCCCTTGCCGCTCTCGGCAAACGCCAGGATGCGGTCAGCCCGCTTCAGCAGCGCGTCCATGTTCTCCAGCGTGCTCTGGCTGGCCCGCACCACCTGGTTGAAGTCCGGATGCACCTGCGTGGGCAGCGTATCTCCGTCCTGCACAGGCGGACCGACGGCCTGACCGCTATTAATGTCGAGGTAGGTTTCCCCCAGCACTCCGGCCGTTTCGAGCGAGGTCACGGAATCGCGCCGCATCCCGTAACTGTACTTCGTGCTTACCTTCATGGTGATTTCGACGGGGGTCAGCTGCTTGTCCTTGTCGGGCACGATGCGGATGCTGGCTACGTTGCCGATGTCCACACCGCTCAGCCGCACCGGAGCGCCCTGGCGCAGACCTTCGGCATTATCGAAATAAGACTTGAGGGTGATCCTCGGAGTAAACAGCCCGGCAGTCCCGGACATCAGAAACAGCAGAAAGCCCAAGACAAGGCTCGCCACGATCACCGTGATCCCAACCTTCAGCTGCGACCACTTGAGCTGTTTCTGGCTAGGCAATTGTTTTCCTCATGAACTTTTGCACGGATGTTGCCGAGGCCGAAGCCCGCCGCACGCCTATCGCAGCATGATAACAAACCCAGGCTGACAAACCATGCCCAACAAAACACCCATGTGGGGACAGCCGCCCTCGGCTGTCCGTCGAGCGCAGCTCGACGACCCACCCCTAACCCGCTTTCACCCGCAAGACCGGCATCAGCCCCAAAGCCAGCAGATACGCGCAAGCTCCACAAATCAGCGTCACGTTCAGCCCGAACTGAATAGCCAGCACCATGGCCAGCACCGACCCCAGCACGCTGGCCGCCGCGTTCATCGCCCAAGCCCACTCTACGGCGTTATCCGCGGATGCCGGAAATTCCGGCGCCGGAGCCGATGCCAGCGCCCTCAACCCCGTCGGGAACGGCATCCCCATCATCAGTCCCAGCGGAACCACCAGCGCCCCGCTCACCAGCAACCGGTAGCCAAAACCCAGTCCAACCCACTCCGCCAACCGCCCGGGCAAAAACACTACATACACCGCCAGCATCGCCACCACCAGCGCCAGCGGAATCCACCCCATTTCCGTCTGTGGCAGCCACCGCCGCGAAGCCAGGCTCCCCGCCCCGCTCGAAAGCATCAGCAGAAAAATCACCACCGTCAACGCATAGGTAGGATGCCCTAGAAACAGCACGAAGCGCTGGATGAACGCAATCTCCACCAGAATGTAGCCCAGCCCCACGGCCACAAAATAAAACAACGGCAACGCCGACTGCGGGGCTGACTGGAAAGACGATTGCCGCGCCCTCCCGCCTTTCCACACCAGAGGGAGAATCAGAAACGCCGCCACCGCCACCACCGAAATCACCAGCACCAGCAGCAGCACCAGCACGCCCAGGTTTACTTTCCAGTCAATCCCCTCGCGCAGCCCTTGCTCGCCCAGCACCTGCCCCGCCTTCAGCGTAAAGAAGAAAAACGGAGCGTTGTCGCTCACCGGCGCAACGTTGTACGCATACCCGCGCGCAAACCCATACGGATCGTTGCTCGCAATCAACTCCGAAAACGGATTCCGCCCCGGCTGCGACGGCAAATACAACGGGTCGAGTTCTGCATAATGATCGAAGTGGTTGGTCACCGCCGCTTCTTCCGCCGCGGTAAACGCAGTCTTCTTCGCCAGCACCACCACCGGGATGCCGTCTTCATCCAGCGCCCCTTGCGAGGCCACAATGAAGTTGCGCGCCGGATTCACCACGCCCAGCCCGTGCAGCGCCTCCATCGCCACCGCCACCACCCGCAGCGCCTCCCGCGGATGCCGGAATTCCCACCGCGTAATCGCGATCATCCCTTCCGGCTTGAGGTGCTCGAAATACTCGCGAAACGCCTCCACCGTATAAAGATTGTTTTCGCTCAGCGCGAACGCGCCCGCCGCCGTTGACGCCCACGTATCCACCAGCGTCATCTGCACCACGTCAAAGTGTTCTTGGGTTGAACGAAGAAACGACCGTCCGTCGCCCACATGAATATGCACATCCGGCCGCTCGTAAAGATGCAGCGAGTAATCGGCGTACCGCCCCCGCATAATCGTCGTCGCGATAATGGGATTGATCTCGATCCCGGTCACGCTCGGGCTGCCGTTCGCCACCGCGCGCAGCACGTCCACTCCGCCGCCCGGCCCGATGATCGCGAATTCCCCATGCGGCCGCAAAACGTTGGCCAGCGCCGGCGGAGCCGCCATCAGGTTGTGCTCCCACTCCGTGCCCTGCCAGTGCCCCAGGTCCGCGTTCATGATGTAGGTGGAAGCGTCCGCGTCAATCACAATCGCCTTGGCCTGCCCCTGTCGGTCCACTTCCACCCGCGAAAGCGCATTCCAGCGCGCGAACTCCACCCACTCCGGATCGCGGAACATCCCTTTGGCATACACCACGTCAATCAGCCGCCCCGAGTAATTCGCGCCGATCAGCGCCACCAGCCCCAGTCCCAGCAGCCCCGCAGTTCTGCCCGCGGCGCGGCCTTCCGCCCAAATCATTCCCGCCCCAGCCAACGCAATCCCCGCAGCCAGAACGGTATTCGGTCCGCCCACCCAGTTCAGCAAAGGCACAACCGCCAAGCACGCCAGCGATCCGCCGCACAGGTCAGCCCCATAAAGCCGCGGAATGCGGTGAGTTTCCCGCGCGAACACCACCGAGAACAAAAGGCCGGTCAGAAAGAACGGAACCGCCGCCGTCAGATACAAAACCGTCAGCCGCAGCAGATTTTTCCCGGAAACATCCAGCGCCACCCGGCTGTGCAACACGATCTCCAGCACCACCACCACCACCAGCGCGTTCGCCATGCACAAGCCCGCCGCCAGTGGCCGCGTCCCCACCCCAGCCAGCCGCGCCTTGAGCAGGTAGGCAAACACTCCCCCTGCCCCCATCCCCAGCAGCGCAATGGAAATCGCCAGAAAGGCGAAGTGGTAGAACAGCACCACGGAAAACAACCGCGTCAGCGCCAGCTCCAGCAGCAGCGCCGCAAAGCTGGTGAGCGCCAGCCCCGCCAGCAAAGTTTTTTCCGGAATCTCCACGCGGCTCGCAGCCGGCGCTGCAACCGCAGTCATGACAGCCATAATGGACAGACGCGACAGTCTAGCAGAAGGAATACCCACGTAGGGACAGCCGCCTCGGCTGTCCGTCGAGCGAAGCTCGACAATGAGTTCAGACGGGTGCCCCATTTCTCGCGCGCTCTTTGCGCGAGAAGTGGGGACTTTCCCACCCCATTTGCCCTGAACCTGCCCTGAGCGAAGTCGAAGGGATCTCCCTGGCAAACCGGCCTGCCTCCCGAGAAGCTTGCGCAGACCTGAGAGGCCGGGTAGTGTCTCAAACACTTAAGACACTACCGGCAGCCCGCTTCCGCTTGACACTCCTCGCCAGCCGCTGTAATCTCGCCACCCAACCGACCGGAGGCCGTCTGAAACTATTGCTGGAGACACGCGAGGTAGGCCGGGTCACCATCGTCCGCTGCCAGGGACGCATTGTCGCCGGCGGCGAAGTCGAAACCCTCCGCGCTCACATCGCCTGGCTGTTGCGCGACCGCCGCGCCATCGTCCTCCATCTCGGCGACGTGGTTTTCATTGACAGCAGCGGCCTCGGCACCATGGTCCGCGCCCTCACCAGCACCCGCCAGGCGCGCGGCGACCTCAAGCTCTGTGATGTTCCCGAACACATCCGCAAGGTCCTGGCATTGTCCCATCTGAACAAGCTGTTCGAGTCGCACGACACCGAAGACAACGCCGTGGCCGCGTTTTACAAAACTCCCGCCCAAGCCGCGCCCGCCGCTCCAGGAAGCCGCAGCCTGCTTTGCCTTGAGCGCAGCCCTGACGTGGCCGCCTATCTCCGCGAAACCCTGCGCAACGCCGGATACGACGTCCACACCAGCAGCAGCCTGCGCGACGCTCTCATCCTGATGCGCGTCACGCATTTCGACGCCTTGCTCGTCGGCCCCGGCCTCACCGCCGCCTCCGCCACCGAGAAAACCTTCCGCGACGCCTGCGCCAAAGTTCCCGTCATCGAACTCGGCCCCGAGTTCTCCACCCAGGACGCCGGCCACGCCGCCTCCGACCTCCTCCAAAAACTATCCACCCGCCTTCAAACCGCCTAGAAGATCACAAGGGCACAGGGGCTCGAGGGCTGAAAACCCGCGTCTTATAGTCTCCGGGAAAACGCAGCCTTTGGGGTGGCGTCCGCTTCAGCAAGAATTCAGATTTTGGGTGGCGCATTCAGCGCTGCGATAAGCAAGATATTTTTCAAACACGGCTTTAGCCGCTGAGGTTCGCTCGTGCAGCCCCCCAAACCGCGTCAACAACCGGGAACGAGACGACTTCAAGCCTTTGGGTGGCGCAGCGCTTCAGCGCTGCGATATACAAGCCCTATTTTTCAACTGCGGCATTAGCCGTCGGGGCCCCCACTAGCGCCCCATCCATCACATCCTTCACGCGCACCCGCAGCCATCGGTTGGGCTCGTGCCGTCCGCGCAACTGCAGCTTCAGGTAGTTGTCGCTCAGCGCCTCGGTACTCTCCGCCCCACAAGCTCGCAGCGTGATCGCCTCAACTTCCTTCCCCACAAACCCTCGCATGAACGCCAGCTTCTTCTCCGCCGCCAGCTCGCGCAAAATGCGGTTGCGTTCCCGCGCCACCGGCACCGGCACCTGATGAGGCATGGCCGCAGCCGGCGTTCCCGGCCGCGCCGAGTAGGTGAACACATGCAGATATGTAAAAGGCAAGTCTTCAATCAGCCGCCGCGTGGCCTCAAATTCCGCGTCGCTCTCGCCCGGAAATCCGACCATCACGTCAGCCCCGATCGCCGCCGCAGGCACGGCCGCATGTATCCTTTCAATCTTCTCGCGATAGTGCCAGGGTCGGTACTTGCGATGCATGCGCCGCAACACCGCGTCGCTGCCCGATTGCAAGGGCACGTGCGCATGCCGCGCAATCCGCGCCCAGCCCGCGACGAGTGCAATGAGTTCATCCGTCCAATCCATCGGCTCCACCGAAGAAATGCGCAACTTCTCGAGCGAAGTCTCCGAAAGAATGGCGCGGATCATAGAAGCCAGGCGAAGGCCGGATGCCTTTCGCTGTTGGGTCTCGCTGAGCGCTGAGTGCTGAGTGCTGACGGCTAAGTCCCGTCCCCACCTCCCCAGATTAATCCCGCTGATCACTACCTCGCGATAACCGGCCTCCACCAGCGCATTCACCTCGCGCACAATCCGCTCCATGGGGAGCGAACGGCTCTGTCCGCGCACCGAGGGGATCACGCAAAACGAACAGCGGTTGTCGCATCCGTCCTGCACCTTGAGGTTCGGCCGCGTGCGCGCGCCCTCATGAGAACCGCCGGCCTCGAAGACCGGCGCAGCCAGCAGTTCCGTGTGCGCAAAAATATCGGAGACAAAAATCTGATCGTCACTTCCGCCCGGCCACGTCAGCGCCCGCGCCGGAACAAATCCCCCCGCCCCCAAAGCCTCCGGCGCCCGCAGCGCAATCTGCGCCAGCCGGTGCTTGTGCGAGTTGCCGATCACGTAGCTCACGCCCGGCAGCGCCGCAACCTCCTCCGGAGCGCGCTGCGCATAGCAACCGGTCACCACGATGCTCGCTCCCGGATTCTGCCGCTGCACCCGCCGGATCGCGGCGCGCGCGTCCTGGTCCGCCGCCGAAGTCACGGTGCAGGTATTCAGCACCACCACCGAGGCCTGCGCGGGCGTGCCCGCTCGTGCCAGCCCCAATTCCTCGAACTGGCGCTCCAGCCCAGCCCCGTCGGCCTGCGTGGCTCGGCACCCGAAATTTTCTACGTAGTATCCGGACACGTCTCTATGGTAGCGCACAGGGGCGGAAGAAACCGGCAAGGCCGGCCAAGCAGCGGCTCTGTCTAACCCTGAAGGCGGAGATTTCCTCCGCGTACTCTTCGCGTGTTCTGCGATGAAGGGCTGTTGGCAGCAAACCTCAAAAGACTCTCCCGCCGCAAACACCCAGCAAAAGGCGCCGCAGACACACTCCCGCCTTTGCCCCTAACGGGCAGCGGCAGCGGGATCACGCAGAGGCGGCTGTCCTCCGCGACTGGAAGCATTCTCTACAAAATACGGGACGCCCCTGCGTAGGCCGGAAAGGCACGGTCGTTTCTTTCCCGCACCCCGAGCAGGTGGCCTGGGTCTCGACCTTGCTGTAACGGTAATTCTGGCCCTGCGCCGGAGGCGCGCCCAGCACGGAGACCCGCTTGGCCTTGCAGGATTTGCAGCGTTTGGGTTCGTTGCGGAACTGCTTGTCGTGGAAAAACAGTTGTTCCCCGGCGGTGAAAACAAAATCACCCCCGCAGTCAATGCACTTCAGCACCTTGTCCTGAAACTCCATTGAGGATGGCTCCCTTCAGCCCGTTTCCCACCGCCCACCCGCAGGGAAAGAACTGCGGTGGTGCCGGAGAAAAAACAGGTTGTCTACATCCCCCCTCGCACTTGCCCCTGGACTCGGCCCGTCACGCGCCTGAAAGGGCGCGTGGGTACAGACTTTCTTGCTTATATGCCGGAGATCATATTAGTGAAGATCTTTTCAGTATGAAAACTCCCTGTTGCAGCTCAATACGGTGGGGGCCAGATCGAGCAGAGCCGCCCCGGGAAGGAGCGGCTCTTCGCTGCTTGTATCCTCATTAGTCCTGCTCTTTGCGCGTCTTCTTGCGGGCCCGCTTGCGGGCCAGCGCCGCCTTCACGCGTTTCTTCTCGCCGGGCTTCAGGTAAAAGGAGTGGCGCTTGACCTCCTTGATAATGTCTTCCTGTTGCACCTTGCGTTTGAAGCGGCGCAGAGCGTTCTCGAGGGATTCTCCCTCTTGAAGCCTCACTTCTGCCAAACTGACACACCCCCAAACTCGTCCGGTGGGACCGAATAGTTATTACAAGGATTGAACCGCAAGTCAAGCAGAAGCGATGAATTTCAGGCACATTCATGCCCCGGGCGGGAATATCTCATTGTGAGACAGTCGTAGCCCGCAGGGATGGCCGGTTGCCCCACCCTTCTCGCGCCCTTTGCGAGAGGGTGGGGACTTTGACTTGAACTAACCACGCTGCCCGACCCTTCACCGGGCGCCGGTTGCCCCACCCTTCTCGCGCCCTTTGCGAGAGGGTGGGGACTTTGACTTGAACAAACCACGCTGCCCGACCCTTCACCGAGGCGCCGGTTGCCCCACCCTTCTCGCGCCCTTTGCGAGAGGGTGGGGACTTTGACTTGAACAAACCCACGCTGCCCGACCCTTCACCGGGCGCCCCATTTCTCGGCGCGTTCTCTGCGCGAGTAAGCCTGGCCTGAGCCTGCCGAAGGGTGGAGATTTTCAGGAGGCTGGTCTGTCTTTGCGCCTTTTGGCAGCCATCTCACCCGTGCGCCACCACGAGAAAGGGTGCTTTGCCCAATAACGGCGCCAGTTTACCGACTTTATGGGCAAGAGCCGGACTTTCTGGGCAGAATGCTCACTTGAAGATGTAGCGTACGATGCCGTAAGGATAGCTACGGCTCGGATCCAAGCCGAGTATGTCAACTTCGACGAAGCCCAATTTCTTTAGCAGTGGCCCGCGTGGGTCAATCTCACCCCTCAAGAAGCGATCAACAGCTTCCACCGTTCCGCCGTCCCAAGCTAAACGTAAGCAGTCATGATTTCCGTAATAACGACAACGGTAGCCACAATCTGAACTCATCGCGGAAGCTTCGTCAGTCACCCAGCCGTCGTGTTCTATTTCCGCAGCAAATTGCAACGCATACAGATCGCGCTGCGCCTGCTCTGGGGTGATTTCCTCCTTTGGCTTTGGCTTACGGGCAAGCGCAGAAGAACCCAGTATTCCCAGAATCAGTAAAACGAATATTGCTCTCTTCATTTTGGTTCCTTTCCCCTGCCGGTTGCCCCACCCTTCTCGCGCTCTTTGCGAGAGGGTGGGTCTTTTCAATACACCAACTTCACCCCCACCTGCACCTGCCGCGGCGCAAACGCCGCATTAGGTTTCATAAAATTATTCGGCAACGTGTAGTACCCCGGATAAGGCGCAATCCCCGCCGTTACCGAATTGGGCACAAACATAGACGCCGTCGTCACCAACCCATTGGAAGTGATCGCCACGCGCTGGTTGTCGCGATTAAACAGATTGAACGCGTCGGCCATAAACTCGATCTTGCACCGTTCGCCGAGCCGGATCTTCCGCGTCAGCCGCAAGTCAGCCGTCGCGTAGTCCGGCCCGGTAAACGCATTGCGGCTGTACCCGGGCAGCCGGTCGTTCAAGTCGTTGCCGTCCTGATTAGGATCTCCCGAAACCGTCGCGTTCACCGGACGTCCGCTGCCGTAATTCACGATCGTGGAAATCTTCCAGTCGTTGAAGTATCGCCCCAGCAGCTCGTGCCCCCGATGAAACGGATGCGGCTCCGCCGAAACCGCCGCCACCACCCGCTGCCGCTGGTCGGTCACGCTCGGTCCGCGCTCCGCGCTCGGGTTGTACGAATTCTGCACCGTGGCCGGCTGCCCCGCCACCAGCGCATCCTGGCCGTCGTCCATGGCCCGCGCGTACGTATAGGAAAGCCGCAGGTACGTCCCCCGCGCCACCCGGTGATTGATGGAGAGAGTCGCCCCGTTGTAGTTGCTCGAAGCCGCGCTCTGAAATTCGTCAATCGCCCCCAGTTGCGCGATCGGCCGCCCCAGCGCATTAATGCACGGCGGCCACGGACAGTCGAGCGTCCGCGTGAACTGCCACGTGGCGAACGAATTCACCGTGTAGTATCCGCCCTGAAAGATCGACCCGGTCGAATCGAACAGCGGATACGTCGCAGCCGTCGGCGGCAGCAGGTTCACGTCCAGCGCCCGGATCAGATGTTCGCCCCGCACATTCAGCAGCGACAAACTCACGGTGTGATCGGCAACTTCTTTTTCCACCGTAAGGCTGGCCTGCTGCACTCGCGGCGTCACGAAGTTCGTGGCAAACGCCGACACATTATGCGTCACCCCCTGCGTAAATCCCGCCGGCAGCCCGCAGTTCGCTGCATATAACGGACAACTCACCAGCGGATTCGGATACGTGGGAAACACCTGGTGGTCCCAGTACCGCGAGTTGTTCAAAAACACCTGCGCGTCGGTAACGCCGTTGTCCGTGGCCACCCGCCGAGTTGTAAATCTGCGGTATCCGCACATAAAAAATCCCATATCCGCCCCGCACCACCAGAGGCCGCGTCCTGCCCAACGAATACGCAAATCCCGCCCGCGGCGCGAAATTGTAAGGCTGGAATGGAACTTTTCCCACCGGCGGAAACAGCGGCGTCGAAACCAACCCAGCCCTCGTAAACGTCTGCAAGTCCCACCGCACGCCCAGATTCAGCGCAAACCGGTCGGTCAGCCGGATCGTATCCTGCGCAAACGCCGCATACTCCTTGCTGTCCGGATGCGACGCCGCCCCGCCAAAACTCTGCAGGTAATAACGTGGCACCTCATGCGCATAAGCCCGCAGCGGCGACAAAGGCAAGCCATTACTCTTGCTCAGCGGGCAGTCCGGGTCACAAGGGTCAAAACTGTACTGGTTCACGTTGATCGGATAAAACAGAAATTCCCCGCTCTGCTGGCTGGGGAAAAAGTCATAAATCCAGGTCAGCAGCCCATCCCCGCCCAGTTTCCACGAATTGCGCCGTCCTTCAAAGCTGAGTGTCTCCGCCACGTGCAGCCGGTGTTCCCGCGTCTGCCGCGGCAGCAGGTTCGAACGTCCCATGCCGTCCAGAATCGTCGGAATCTTGATCAGCACGTCGCTCGCGTTTCCAGGGTCGCCCGGGTTGTTGTAAGACTGCTGCAGGTCGCGCGAGAACTGCGCGCGCAGATGGCTGATCCAGCGCTGCGAAAGGCCGCTGGTCAGCGAGAGCGATCCCGTCTCCGTCGCGACCAGTTCCTCTCCGTTGTTGCTGATCGAGTCGTAGGTCACCGGGCTCGCCGGATCGAGAAAAACATTGTTCGTCCCCCAGTAGCGCGACGTGTTCACCCGCAGCCCCAGCTGGTTTCGCGGCGTGAGGTTGATGTCCAGCTTGCCATACGCCGAGTTCCCGATCTGCGCCGCCGGATACTCCCCCGCCAGCGACGTAAGCCGCGCCGCCGCCGCAAACACCAGCGTCTCATCGGTCGAGTCATAATCTCCCGGCGTGTAAGGCCCGGTGCTGGCCTGGGGCTGAACCCGCGAGCTCCCGTCCAGAAATTCCACCACGTTGGGCACGCGGAAAATGTGCTGATCGAATCCCGCAAAAAAGAAAGCCTTGTTGCGTTTCAGCGGTCCGCCGATCGTGCCCCCGGCCTGCTGCTGTCGGTTGTGCGGCTTGAAGGCCAGAAAGGCGTCGGCTGCCCCGAACGAACTGTCCCGCAGATGGTAAAACGCCGTTCCATGCACGTGATTCGACCCCGACTTGGTCACCACATTCACCACCGCCCCGCCCGACCGCCCCAGTTCCGCTCCATAAGAATTTGACGACACCCGAAACTCCTGCACCACTTCCGTCGAAAACTGGTAGGGCGCCCGATATCGCCCGCGGGCCTGCGCGAAAAACGCGTTGTTGAAGTCGCCTCCGTCCACCAGAAAGCTGTTCTGAAATCCGCGCAGCCCACCAAACGAAAGATCTCCATTCGTCGCCGAAGTCAGGCTCCGCGGGTCCTGCGTTACGCCTCCCGAGAGGAGCATCAGGTCAGAAAAGCGGCGCCCGTTGAGCGGCAAGTCGCCCAGCGCCCGTTCGTCCAGCAGCGTGGAAACCGCGCTGGGCTTGGTCTCCACCAGCCCAGGCGCGGCCGAGACGGTAACATTCTCCTGCGCCCCCGCCACCGTCAGCCGGAACTCCAGTTCCGCCGCTCCGCCCACATCCACGTGCAGTTGCGGCGTCACCTGCGGCGACATCCCCTGCGCCACCGCCCGCGCCGAGTAATCCCCCGGAGGCAGCAACTCCAGCGCAAACCGTCCCTCGCTGTCGCTCGTCGCCGAGTACCGCGTCCCGGTCGCGGCATTGACCACCACAATGGACGCCTGCGCCACGCGCCCGCCCGTCGCATCCACCACCGTCCCCCGAATCGCCCCCGTCGCCGCGTCCTGCGCCGTCCCGCCAACCGCCGGCAGCAGCACGCACAGCAGCACGCGAAAAACAAACTCACGATGGATGTGATCCCAAGAAGAAAGAAAAAAAGAAAGAGAAGAAGAAGTCCCCGTCGAAGTCATACGTCGCCCCTGAGTGCGATTCAAATCGCAAGATCAACTCGCGCGATCTTGTCGCGAAAGCTCGGAGGGACCACCCAGCCCGCGTGAACCGGACGCAAGCCAGCAAAAACGCGCGGAGAAGTGCCAGCCTGTAACAGCTCGCAACCCGTCTCATAAACGGCGCTAGGCACGACCGGGAAGGGCACGACTTCAGTCGTGCCGCTGCACGCCCTCTAAAACTGGGCTTCAGCCCCTGAGGTCCGCTTCCCAACACCATTCCCCGAGATGGGTTGAATCCTGCACCGCCATACCTCTCCGCGCGGGATAAGGAGAAACCCGAGCCCTGTATAGCATGGCTGGGAAAAACAATTCAGTGACGGAGCCAGTCTTTTTTGGCCACATTCCCGGACTGGGAACGAGAAGCGCGAAGCCAGCACTTCACCCGCACCAACCACCCCTCTGTCATCCTGAGCGAAGTCTCCCTAGACCCCGGGTGCCCCATTTCTCGCGCGCTCTTTGCGCGAGAAAGCCTGCCCTGAGCGCAGCCGAAGGGTGGGGATTTTCTAGACACCAGCTTCACCCGGGCCCCCATTTCTCGTGCTTTCTCTGCTCGAAGTCCGATCGTGTCCCGTAGGGACGCCCGAAAATAGCCCGGCGTTTCAACGCCGGGTCCGCGCGATCCAATGGAACCTCCGTCCCGTTAGGGACGGCTGAACCCCCGCCCCTTACCTCCACCCGCCCCCTCGTGGTATTTTCAATTTCCCCGCAAAAACATGATTCGACCCTTCAAAGGCCTGCACCCCACGATCCCCGCCACCTGCTACGTAGACGTTTCCGCCCAGATCATCGGCGACGTCGTCCTCGGCGAGCACGCCTCCATCTGGATGAATGCCGTCCTCCGCGGCGACGTCCACGAGATCCGCGTCGGCGCCCACTCCAACGTGCAGGACAACAGCGTCCTCCACGGCATGAAGCACCAGTGGGGCGTCTATGTGGGCGAGTACGTCACGGTAGGCCATTCGGTCACCCTGCACGGCTGCGTCATCGAAGACCGCTGCCTGATCGGCATGGGATCAATTATCCTCAACGGCGCCAGGATCGGCGCCGGCTCCATCATCGCCGCCGGCACCCTGATCCCCGAAAAAACGGTAGTCGAGCCCGGATCCCTGTGGATGGGCTACCCCGGCAAATTCCGCCGCAAGCTCGAAAAAGGCGAAGACGAAATGATCCTGCGCTACGCCAGAAATTATCTGGGATATAAGGAAGAGTACCTCGCTGAACGCTAAACGTTCACGACACACGAGAGGAGGCGCTTGTGACACCTACGACAAACGATGGCGTCGACGCAGTTTGGGTCTTCGCCAACCTCAGCTTTACCGCAATGCACGCTCAGGCGACCGGCTCAGCCTTCTGGAAAGTAGTGACGTTCTTCTTTGGATTTCCCGGCACGCTGCTTACTATGCTAGTCGTAGAGAAGGGAAGCGAACGCGCCTATGGCATTGACCTGCCGCGAAAGCCGACAACTCCGCGGACCTGACGATGCTCCTGAGGTCCGACGACTGAAAGCTGATTTTCCATGATCAAAGCTCCCCGCGGCACGCGCGATCTTCTCCCGCCCGACACCGCTCTGTGGAACTTTGTCGAGTCCGCCGTCCGCGACGTCTTCCGCGCCTACAACTTCC
>DATFNP010000112.1:0-26051 GCA_035266345.1 Candidatus Sulfotelmatobacter sp. | reverse complement strand
AAGATTCCGCGGGAAATGGGGGTGGAAGAGTTGTTCGTGGGTGGGATGCAGAAGTCGCGAATGCATCTGCACTGGGCGAAGAAGCTGGTTTCGTGGCGGAATTTCTTTCTGGTTTTCGATCGCCTGACGCATTATTTTGAGCGCGTGCATGTGCGGCCACTGCGATCGATCGCGTTGAAGAGCGCGGAGAAGTGGATGCTGGCGCGCTTCGAGATGAGCGATGGGCTGGGCGCGATTTATCCCTCGATGATGAACGCGATCATCGCGCTGCGCTGCCTGGGCTACTCGCTCGACGATCCGCAGGTGATTCGGGCTCTCGACGAATTCGAAAAGCTGGGGATCGAAGAGGAAGACACGTTCCGCATGCAACCCTGCATGTCTCCAGTGTGGGATACGGCCTACGCGCTGTTTGCCCTGGGCGAGGCGGGAGTGCCGGCGAATGATCCGCGCATGGTGAAGTGCGCCGACTGGATCCTGCAAAAGCAGGTGCGCAACGTCGGCGACTGGAAGGTGAAGAACAAGAAAGGCCATCCGGGCGGCTGGTATTTCGAGTTTAACAACGAGTTTTATCCGGACGTGGATGATAGCGCGATGGTTTGCTTGGCGTTGAGCCGGGTGGAGCATCCCAATGGACGCTACCAGCGCGAGTCGGTGCAGCGGGCGATTGACTGGATTTTTTCCATGCAGTGCAAGAACGGCGGCTGGGCTTCGTTCGACAAAGACAACGATCGCATGGTGTTCCAATACATTCCGTTTGCCGATCACAATGCCATGCTCGATCCGCCGACCGTGGACATTACGGGGCGCATTCTGGAAATGCTGGCGACCTACGGCTACGACAAGAATCATCCGGCGGTGAAGCGGGCGATTCAGTTCATCCGCAAAGAGCAGGAACCCGATGGCAGCTGGTTTGGCCGCTGGGGCGTGAATTACATCTACGGCACCGCGCTCGTGTTGCGCGGGCTGGAAGCCATCGGCATGGACCTGCATGAGCCGTGCATCCAGCAGGGCGCGGAGTGGCTGCGCATGGTGCAGAACGCGGACGGCGGCTGGGGCGAGAGCGTGGGCTCGTACGACGACCCGACCCTGCGCGGCGTAGGGCCGAGCACGCCGTCGCAAACGGCTTGGGCGATTCTGGGACTGCTGGCGGCCAACGACACGCGCAGCGACTCGGTGGCGCGCGGCATCGCCTACCTGCTGCGCACGCAGAGAAAAGACGGCTCGTGGGATGAGCCGTACTTCACCGGAACCGGATTCCCGCGCGTGTTCTACCTGATGTATCACCTCTATCGCGATTATTTCCCGTTGCTGGCGCTGACGACGTATGCCAAGGTGATGGAGAAGGCGGGGAGTTAGCGCGCTGTTCCAACCGTACCGCCATATTGTTGCTGGTTACGGGTTGCGCCCAGTCAGCGAGCGTAATCGCGATTTTGCGCCAACCGACAAGATGGTCGAGTTCATTTCCTACAGACGCACTGTAGGTCACGAACTCTGAAGTGCTTGCAATTGTCAGGTACAAGCCATTGCTCTGTGTATTCCCCGGATTGCGGCACGAGACGGACAACGAACAGGCGCATACCAGCGTAGATGGCGCTGTCAGATGCCGACACTATGGAGTTGGGATATAGGCCACTAAATCTGCGACGCAGGAAGGTCTTGCTTACGCCGGAGGAAGAAATCTGTGAGATTCCCTGCGTTGTGATTACGAGCGCCGCGTCATCGGACAGCTTTGAGACCGCTTCTGGAGCGCCGTCTAGCTCAACCAAGGTCCTCAGGTCAGTTTGGGATGTGATCTTGTAGGGAACGATTAGCACCTTGCCCGAATCGTGGAACATGTGCGCGAGACCAACAAAAACCAGAACGCCCTGCTGAGTCCCTACGAATCCGCGGACATTCTGATTGGAAAGTTCTTGCGTCTTACCGTCCACGCTGGCAAACCACAAGCCGCCACCGAACTCGCCAGCGTCGAAACCAAGGAGCCATCCGTTCTGTAGTTTGAAGGTGCTCTCGGCTCCGATCATTCCTTTTTGCCGTTTGACACGGGGGGGAAGTTTGGAGGACCCTGCACCGTGGGTCCTCGGGTGCGGGGCAATCTGTGCGGTACCTGCCTCCGACAATGAAACGCGCCATTCAAGTTCTGAATGGTTGGCGCACTGCATGACGCTGCTATTGCTTTCGGGCATCGGATAGATGACCCATCCGGTTGGCGGTGATTGAGCTTCAGCACTGCCCCCAGCGGTAGCGGTCAACAGCGATGTCAGCAACAGTCTTAGAACACGATTCCTGTGGTTGAGAAGCATGGCAAAGTAGTGTGCGGTGCTCGGGGCACCCGTTCCGCGCAAGAACATCTTAACGCGATGCAACACATTTTACGTAAACAGGCCTTTACACTTAAAACCCCACGCCGCCGCAGCCGAGACCCTGCCCGCGTGCGTTCCTTCTTTCCATATCGTTTATCCACCGACCCGCCAGCCCTTGCTTTAAACTGAAAACTGAGAATCCCTTTGAAAGCTTTCGTCACCGGCGCCACTGGATTCCTGGGCTCCCACGTTGCTCGCGTTCTCGCGGATCAGGGCGCGGCCCTGCGGCTGCTGGTGCGGCCCACAAGCAATCTGCGCAACCTGGAAGGGCTTAAGGCCGAGACCGCGACCGGCGATCTGCGCGATGCGGCGTCGCTGGAAAAAGCGATGTCAGGTTGCGACACCGTGTTTCATGTGGCGGCCGACTACCGGCTGTGGGTGCGCGATCCCGCCGAGATGTACCGTTCCAACGTGGAAGGCACGCGCGCCATTCTGGAAGCTGCACGCAAGAATGGCGTGCAGCGCGTGGTGTACACCTCGAGCGTCGCGACCGTGGGCTTCACGGGCAACGGCCATCCCGCGGACGAAGATTCGCCGGTGTCGCTGGCGGATATGATCGGTCCTTACAAGCGGTCGAAGTTCATGGCCGAGCAGATCGCGCTGGAAGCCGGACGCGGCGGGATGCAGGTGGTGACGGTGAATCCGACGACTCCGATCGGGGAGCAGGATGTGAAGCCGACGCCGACCGGGCGGATCGTGGTGGATTTCCTGAAGCGCAAGTTTCCCGCCTATGTCGAGACGGGGCTGAACATGGTGGACGTGAGAGAATGCGCGCGCGGCCATATCGCGGCCCTGGAGAAAGGGAGATCGGGCGAACGCTATATTCTGGGCGGCGAGGATCTTACGCTGAAGCAGATTCTGGACCGGCTGGGGAAGATCACGGGACTGCCATCACCCACGGTGAAGTTGCCTTATGTGTTCGCATTTGCCGCCGGAGTGGCGGGCGAGGCGGCGGGGCGAATCTTTGGCAGCGAGCCGCGCGCGACCGTGGACACAGTGCGCATGGGTAAGAAAAAAATGTTTGCCAGTTCGGCGAAAGCGGAGCGCGAACTGGGATGGAAGATCGTGCCGGTGGAAGACGCCCTGCGGCGGGCGGTGGAGTGGTTCCAGGCCAACGGGTATGTATAAAGTCGGAATCATTGCGGCCCTGGAGCGGGAAGTGCATCCGCTGATGAAGTTGAAGGGTTGGAGATGGAGAGTCCACGAGAGGGTGCATGGCGGGCGGGCTTTCCGCTTTTTGGAAGACGACGTTGATGTGGTACTGGTGTGCGGAGGGATCGGCGCGGAGGCGGCGCGGCGGGCGGCTGTCGCCATGATTGAGCTCTACGCGCCGACCGTGATTTACTCGGTGGGATTCGCGGGGGCGCTCGATCCCAGCCTGAAGGCCGGAGACGTGGTGCAGCCGGCGCAGGTGATTGATGCCAGCGATGGCAGCCGGGTCAGTCTGGGCGAAGGCGAGGGGGTGCTGGTCAGCTTCGGGTCGGTGGCGAGTCCGGCACAGAAGGCGCAGCTTCGGGATTCTTACGGCGCGCAACTGGTGGACATGGAGGCGGCTGCGGTGTGGCGCGCTGCCCAGGCTCGCGGAGTGAAGTTTGTGGCGGTGAAGGCGATTTCCGACGAATTCGACTTCACGTTCCCCGAGATCGAGAGATTCGTGGATGCACAGGGACAGTTTCAGCAAGGGCGATTTGCCAGGTTTGCGGTGGTACGGCCGTGGCTGTGGTGGAAAGTGAATCGGCTGGCGGACGGCAGCAACCGGGCGGTGTCGGGGCTCAACGATTGGCTGATTACTTCGCTGAATCGGATGATCGCGCAGGCTCCGGACTTGGATGCGGGGGCGAACCTTCGATGAAACGTGTGCTTTGTTTTTTGGCGGGGACGATGCTGATAGCGGCAGCGTTGCTGGCGCAGACGGCAGAGCCCACGATTTATGCAGAGAGCTTCCGCAAAGGGGCGACGCGCGTTACCGAGGAGAAATTCGAAGTAAAGCTCAGCCCGGCGGAACCGAATTACAGAGAACGGATCAAGGACCTGGCGGGGAATGACCGCTATGAACTGACGATTACTTCTCAGGGTCCGGTAGGCGATACCAAGATTACGTCCTGGCGCGTGCGCCTCCGGGATCTGCATCACAGCATGTACAACAATATCCTCCTGGCGTCGCAAGAGCCTTCGCCGGACCCAAAGAACAACCTATGGTGGCTGAATCCGGACCGGTTCGGGCCGGTGCCGGTCAAAGCGAAACGAATTATCAAAGTGGACGGATTCTACGTGGTGATTCAGATAACCGGCCTGCATTTCACTCCCCTCGACTCGCCGTACCTGGATTCCATGGCTGTGTCATTTGAGTTCACCAACAGCGATCCGGGAGCGAGTCGGTAAGGACGTCCGTTCGTGGGCTCTCATTGACGTCGGCAAAGGCCCCACTTCTCGCAAAGAACGCGAGAAATGGGGCACCCGCCGTGCGCCAACAATTCCGTTGGCGGATCGGATACGTGCGTCCAAGTGGCTGTGCCGGTTCATCTATAATCGGGAAAGGCATTCTCCAAAACCAATGCAATTTTCCCACTTGCTGGCAGCTTTCGTCGGCGGCGAAATCGTCGACATGATTTCCAATACCGGTGCGGTGGCCAAACTAGTGCTGCTGGCGCTGCTGGCCTTCAGCCTGATCTCGTGGGCCATCATCCTGACCAAATGGAGCCTGTTGCGGCGGGCGCGGGCGCAGAGCGGGCGCTTCGTGCGCGCGTTTCGCAAGGCGCAGCGGCTGCAGGATATCGCCGCCGTGGCCGAGCAATTCAAGCCCAGCCCGCTGGTAGGCGTGTTCGAGGGCGGGTATGAGGAATTCAAGCGGCAGGCCGCGCCCTCGGGCACGCTGCGGAACCTGACCTCGATTCAGCGTGGGATGCAGATCGGGGCATCGGAGGAAATCACGCGGCTCGAAAGGAACATGCCCTGGCTGGCGATTACGGCTGCGGTGACGCCGTTCGTTGGGCTATTTGGCACGGTGTGGGGAATCATTGACGCGTTCCACGGATTGGGGACGGCGGGCGCAGCGACGTTGCGGGCAGTGGCTCCGGGTATTTCCGAAGCGCTGATCACGACGGCGGCCGGACTGGCGGCTGCGATTCCGGCGGTGATTGCGTATAACCTGATCGGCGCGTCCATCCGGGAGTTCGCGGCGCGCAGCGACGACTTTGCCCTGGAAGTGCTCAACGCGGTGGAGCATAGCCAGGCTCAGGCTCCGGCCGAAACGAGGCGCTGATGGCGTTCACCACGGCCAACGGACGAACCCAGACCGCGCTCGCCGACATCAACATCACTCCGCTGGTGGATGTGGTGCTGGTCCTGCTGATTATTTTTATGGTCACGGCGCCGGTGCTGCAGTCCGGAATTGACGTTAGCGTGCCCAAGACGCGCACCGTCAAGCAGATCACCGAAGAGCGGCTGGTGATCACCATCAACAAAGATCAGCGAGTCTTTCTGGGCAATGACGCTATCAACATCAATGAGATCGGAACGAAGTTGCGGCAGAAGATTCGCGATCCGCGCAACCAGTCCATTTTCGTGCGGGCCGATGAAAATGTTCCGTTCGGAGCCTTTGCCACGGTGATGGACGCGGTCAAGCATGCCGGGATCACCAACGTCAGCATCGTGACGCAGCCCCTGGAGCAAAATGGCGGCAAACGCTGAGATCTATTTCGAGCACGACGGCTGGGGGCGCGCGCTGGCCTGGTCCGCGGGGCTGCACGTGGCGATCACGGCGGCGCTGTTGCTCTACTCGGCTTTGTTCTACCGTACCAGCGGGGAAGGCTGGGGCGCGGGCGGAGGCGGGGAAGCGATCGGAGCCACGCTGGTCAGCACGGTGCCACTGCCGGCCAATCCGGCGCAGGCGCAGAACGTGCTGGCCAATGAATCGAAGGGGCTGACGCAGTCGCAGCCCAAGATCGAAGAGAAAGTGGCGGACGCAATCGAGATTCAGGGCAAGAACGCCAAGGTCAAACCGAAGAAGAAGCAGGAAACAGCGTCCAAAGAAAAGCCGCAGCCGGCGCCGGAAGAAGAGACAAATCAGGTTGCGTTTGGGGAAGGCGGGCCAGTCAGCGGGCCGTATGGCACCTTCAGTGCGGCCGGCGCCAAGGGTGGATTCGGAATTACTGGTGGGGGCGGAGATTTCGGCACCAAGTACGCCTGGTATGTGCGGGTGATTCAGCAGAAGGTAGCGGAAAACTGGCTGAAATACGAGATTGATCCCAGGATCACTACGGCGCAGCGCGTGTACATCACGTTTGACGTGGTGCGCGACGGGCATCCGATGAACGTGCAGGTCGAGCAGTCGAGCGGGGTGCCTTCGCTGGATATCTCAGCCAAGCGCGCCCTGGAGCGCATTGACACGTTCGGGGCATTGCCGCCGGACTATTCCGGCAACAAGATTTCGGTAGAGTTCTGGTTCGACTACAGCAGGAAATGAAGGCTGGAGCGGGGGAAAGAAACTTGCAAAGCAATTCATATCGGGATTCGATATTATCGTACGGAATACGTTCCTCCGAAAGACGGATGGATCAGCCAGCACGGCCAACCCGCCAGCGACGCTCAGGCAGAATTGGAAAAGCCGGGCTGGCGCTTGTTGTTCTGGGGATTTTATTTCTCTCACCGGCGCTGCTCGCGCAGGATTGGGTGAAAACCGGCACTAGCCTGGGAGTGGAAAAAGTCCGCCTGGCTGTGTCTGACTTCAAGCCTTCGACCACCGATCCGCAGAATACCGCCCTGCTCAAGACCTTCAACGACACATTGTGGAACGATCTGGATGTTTCGGGCGTGGTCGAACTCGTCTCGAAAAGTTTCTATCCCCTGCAGACGCCGGGGCAACCTCCGGAAGTCAATTTCCTGGCTTGGAATGCGCCGCCGCCGAACGCCGCCATGCTAGCCTTCGGCAACCTGGGAGCCGTCGCAAACGGGCGACTGACGGTGCAGGGCTGGCTGTATGACGTGAAGAATATTCAGTCGCCGCAAATTCTGGGCAAGCAGTACGGGGACGCCGCCAGCGACGCGGCCGCGCGCGTGATGGCGCATAAATTCGCCGACGAAATTATCTTGCGGCTGGGCGGGGGCATCGCGGGCATTGCCGAGAGCCAGATTTATTTTGTCAGCGACCGGACCGGGCACAAGGAAGTCTGGGCCATGGACTACGACGGCTCGAACCAGCACCAGATTACGCGTCTGGGGTCCATCGCGCTCTCGCCGCGCATCTCGCCCGACGGCTCGCGCATTGCCTTCAGCGCTCTGACCAAGACGGGCTGGGAAATCATGATGTACTCGCTCGACCTGAACCGGCTGGTGAGTTTTCCGCACATGGGGGGAACCAATCTTTCCCCGGCATGGTCGGGGGACGGAACGAAACTGGCGTTCTCCTCATCGCGCGGAGGGGATCCGGAAATTTATGTTGCCGATGCTTCCGGAGGCAACCTGCACCGCATGACGACGGCAAAGGGACCGGATGTTTCTCCCGTGTGGAACCGCAAGACGAACGCCCAGATTGCCTTTGTCAGCGGGCGCACCGGGCTGCCGCAGATTTATGCCATGGAAGCCGACGGCACCAACCAGCAGCGCATGACCGATCAAGGCTATGCGGTTTCTCCGAACTGGTCGCCAAATGGGCAGTTTCTCACTTTGGCCTGGGTGCGGAAGTACGGTCCGGGAGAGCCGGGATCGTCGGACATTTACCTGATGGATATCGCCAGCAAACAGTGGGTGCAGCTTACGCATGATGGCGGGCGCAACGACTTTCCTTCTTGGTCGCCGGACGGGCGGCATATCGTGTTCCAGTCGAACCGCTCGGGGAGCCTGGAAATCTGGAGCATGCTGGCGGACGGCACCAAGGTGCAACAATTGACTTTTTCAGGGCGCAACACGCAACCGAACTGGAGTTGGAAATAGTATTGGAAATAGTAAACGTACTTCGTCTGACCTAGAGGGCAAAGCCTTCGGGTACGCAGGGAGGATCAAAGTGAAGCAAACAAGCATGAGGTCACTGTTACTGGCAGTCGCACTCGGAACGCTGTTTGGCCTGGCCGCTTGCGGAGGGAAGAAGCCGCTTCCGCCACCACCACCACCGCCGCCCGCGCCTCCGGCCCCGACGGCTTCGATCTCGGTAAGTCCGAGCAGCATCCAGGCGGGCCAGTCGGCCTCGCTGACCTGGCAGACCACCAACGCCACGGACGTCTCCATTGACGGCATCGGCGCGGTCCAGGCGAACGGGTCGCAAAACGTTTCCCCGACCGACTCGACCACCTATCACCTTGTAGCCAAGGGAGCGGGCGGGACTCAGGAAGCCACGGCGCGGCTGACCGTGACGCAGCCTCCTCCTCCTCCGCCACCGCCGGCACCGACGGTCACCGACGAGGACCTGTTTAACCAGAACATCAAGGACGTTTACTTTGACTACGACAAGTCCGACATTCGTGCCGATCAGCAGGCATCGCTGCAGGCCGATGTCGCTTTCCTGAATCAACATGCAACGTTCAGCTTTACGATTGAAGGGCACTGCGACGAGCGCGGTTCGACCGAGTACAACCTGGCCCTTGGCGACCAGCGCGCCAGCGCGGTGAAAAACGCCTTGACCGCGGCGGGCATCAGCGCCAGCCGGATCAAGACCATCAGCTACGGCAAGGAGAAGCCCTTCTGCAACGAGAGCAACGAAGCTTGCTGGCAGCAGAACCGCCGCGGGCATTTCGTGTTTCAGAAGTGACAATCCCCGGGGACGCCGGTGACGGCGTCCCCGACTTCTGCTTCGGCGAAGCGGCGCGTCTTCTTGCGCCTAAGCCCGCGCCCGTGTCAAGGCCCGCGGCAAGAGAAGCACGCCGGAAGCGGTGCGCTTGGGCCGTTGAATCTTGCGGTTCCGGGGCTGCCTTTCCCGGTCGAAACTGTCCAGCCTGTGGGACAATCATGGCATCCAATCTGCTGTATTCAGGGAATTCTCTATGAAAAGACATCGTGTTTCCGGGATCGTCGCATTGTTGTTGGTGCTCTGGCTGAGCGTGGCTCCGGCCTGGGGTGCAAGCAAGGAAATGATTCAGCTGCAGACGCAGGTCCAGCAACTGCAGGAGCAGATGACCGCCATGCAGCGCAGCTTTGACGAGCGCATGGGCGTCATGAAGAACCTGGTCGAACAGGACACGGACGCAGTGAATAAGGTGACGGCTGCGCTGAATGGCCTGCAGGCCACGCTGCAGAAGCAGCAGGGCGATGCCGGGACCAAGACGGACCAGCTCTCGGGCCAGATTCAGGCGCTGAACGACACCATGGATGAGCTCAAGGTGCGCCTGGCCAAGGTGACCAAGCAACTGGAAGACATGCAGGCGGCGCAGCAGAGTCTGGCCGCGCAGCAAGCTCAGCAGACGGCGCAGCAGCAGGCCCAGGCGCAGGCGCCCTCTCCGGACGTGCTCTACAACAACGGGCTGCGGGATTACAACGGGGCCAAGAACGATCTGGCCACGCAGGAGTTTTCCGATTACATCAAGTATTATCCCAACACCGATCTTGCCGGGAATTGCTACTTCTACCTCGGGGAAATTCAATTCCGTCAGGGCAACTTCCAGCAGGCGGCGCAGAGCTACGACCAGGTATTGCAGAACTTTCCCAGCGGAAACAAGGCGGCCTCGGCGCAGTTAAAGAAGGGATTTTCCCTGATCGAACTGGGCAAGCAGGATGACGGGGTCAGCGAATTGCGGCATCTGATCCAGCGCTATCCGCACTCGCCGGAAGCGCTGCAGGCGCGGGACCGGCTGCACAAGCTGGGGGTTTCGACCGTCGGGAAATAATCAGGAACCTGGCCGGGCTAGACCGTGTGGCGATGCCGCTTGGGAGCGCGATGCTTGGTCGCCTTATGGGCGCGATGGCGCTTTACCGGAGGATGGGTTGCCTTCACAGGCGTAAGCGAAGCTTGCGGCGGGACTGCCCAGGCGAATGAGGCGGGCACAACGCACAGCAGCAGTACAATCAGAAACCGCTTCATGGATCCCTCTTCTCGACTCTTCTCCTTTATAACTATTCCCTCGGGAAAGGTCCAGTGATAGAGTCACTTCCCAGGGGCGGCTCTATGCCTGCAACCCGCTCTCCGATTTATTTTATTGTACGAGGTGGAATCATGCCACATAGCAGACCCGACCCGGACGCCGCCAAGGGCGCCACGGAAGCCTCTGACCACAAGGTCCCGGGAAACATTGGGATGGAGAAGCAGCTCGGGCATCGCGATCAGGATCCCATGCTGAAGGATGCGGATTCGGACTTTCCCGAGCCCGGCCAGAATCCGGAGCACAGCGGGGAGCCGGAGCTGAAGAGCGTGTAAACCAGTTCTGATAACAGGCCAGTTAGAACAGGTTCCTCACCGGGCTTTCCGCCCGGTTCGGCATGACAACCTGTTTGAGGCCCCGAAAAGCTAGCGCAGCTCTTCCATCACCGCGTCCAGCACTTCCTTCCCCGGACGCGTCATCGAATCCGGCAGCGTGGCCAGGGGTTGATCCACTACGTTCAGCATGTCCATAAACGTGGGCGCCTTCGGATTCACGTAGAAAACGCCGGTCAGGACTTCGCCTTTGTCATGAGCCTCGGTGAGGCGGGTGATGGCACGGACCTTGTCGGTGGGATCGTAGTCTTCCTCCAGCTTGCGCAAGTGCAGACGCGAGCCGTCGTGCAGGGTGACTTCGACGGTTGAGCCGGAATCGTACTCGACGTCAATGTTCTCAAAGTGCGGAACAAAGCTCACGTCCTGCAGAATCTCTTCGTGCTCCTTCACGTACTTGTAGGACTTGGTGGAGCCCTCGTGGTCATTGAAGGTGACGCAGGGCGAGACCACGTCGAGCATGACGGTGCCTTTGTGCGCGATGGCGGCCTTGAGCATGGCGCTCAACTGGCGCTTGTCGCCGGAGAAAGAGCGGCCGACGAAGGTCGCGCCGAGTTGGATGGCCAAAGCGCAGGTGTCAATGGGCGGAAGGTCATTGACCACGCCCGACTTCAGCCTTGAGCCCAGGTCCGCTGTCGCCGAGAACTGGCCCTTGGTCAGGCCGTAGACGCCGTTGTCTTCGATGATGTAGATGATGGGCAGATTGCGGCGCATCAGGTGCACGAACTGGCCGATGCCGATCGAGGCGGTGTCGCCATCGCCGCTCACGCCCAGCGCAATGAGCTTGTGATTGGCCAGAATGGCGCCGGTGGCCAGCGAGGGCATGCGTCCGTGCACGCCGTTGAACGAGTGGGAGCGGTTCATGAAGTAGGCCGGCGTCTTGGAAGAGCAGCCAATGCCGCTCAGCTTGATGACGCTCTCGGGGTCCACGCCCATCTCGTACATGGCCTCGATGAGGCGCTCGGAAATGGCATTGTGGCCGCAGCCGGCGCAGAGCGTGGTTTTGCCGCCCTTGTATTCGAGTACGGGCAGGCCGATGCGATTGGTCTTTACCGCGGAAGATCCGGGTTCGGCGCTCGGTGTAGTCGCCATTTACTTGCCCTCCATCATGGTGAGTTCGTCGGTGACGGAGCGCGCGTCGAGCGGCAATCCGTTAATATGAGCGATGCTGCGCAGCCGGGTGATCAACTCAGGCTTGAGGTCGAGTTTGAGCAGGCTGAGCATCTGCGCGTCGCGATTCTGTTCGACCACGTAAACCCGGTCATGCTGTTCTACAAAGTCGTGCACTTCGCGCGTGAACGGGTAGGCCCGCAGCCGCAAGTAATCAGTTTCGACGCCGTATTCCTGGCGCAACTGGTCGCGGCTCTCAATGATGCCCCAGTGCGAGGTTCCGTAGCCGATGATTCCGATGCGGGCGTTTGCGCCCTTGAGAATCTCGGGCCGCGGAACGAACGAGCGCGAGGTTTCAAACTTGCGGTTCAGGCGCTCCATATTGTTTTCGAAATCGTCGGGACGCTCGCTGTATTGCGCCTTCTCGTTGTGGCCGCTGCCGCGGGTGAAGTAGGACGCCGCCGAGTGCGGCGTTCCGGGCAGCGTGCGGTAGCCGACGCCGTCTCCGTCCACGTCCTTGTAGCGCTCGAATCCGCCCAGCCGGTCAAGATCTTCCTTGCCCAGCACCTTGCCGCGCTTGATTGGCGTGGTGGGATAGGGGAAGGGATCGGACATCCAGTTGTTCATGCCCAGGTCGAGATCCGACATGATGAAGACCAGCGTCTGGAATTGCTCAGCCAGATTAAAGGCATCCGTGGCCATGGTGAAGCATTCCTCCACGGAGCAGGGAATCAGCATGATGTGCTTGGTATCGCCGTGCGATAGGAACGCGGTCGAAATAATGTCGCCTTGCGAAGTGCGCGTCGGCAGACCTGTGGAGGGGCCCACTCGCTGGATGTTCCAGATCACGCCGGGGGCTTCCACGTAATAGGCGAGGCCGGCGAACTCGGACATGAGGGAGATGCCGGGACCAGCGGTGGCCGTCATGCTGCGGGCGCCGGCCCAGCCGGCGCCGATGACCATGCCGATGGCTGCCAGTTCGTCTTCCGCCTGCACAATGGCGAACGTGGCCTTGCCGTCGGGACCGATGCGGTATTCCTTCATGTACTCGATCATGGTCTCGACCAGCGAGGACGAAGGCGTGATCGGATACCAGGTGACCACCGTGCATCCGGCGAACATGCTGCCCAGCGCGCCGGCGGAGTTGCCGTCAATGATGATCTTGCCGGCGGTCTTATTCATGCGCTCGATGTAAGAGATGTCGCCCTTTTTCAGGCTGGCCTTGGCGTAGTCGAAGCCGGCCTGCGCCGCAGCCAGGTTCAGATTGGCAGCCTTGACCTTTTTCGCAAACTGTTTGCGAATGGCCTTTTCCACCTCGCCCATTTCAATTTCGAGCAGATAGGCGACCACGCCGACGTACACCATGTTCTTGACCAGTTTGCGCAGCTTGGCTTCGGGGCAGACCGCGGCCACTAGCTTGTCGTAAGGGACCGCGTAAAAGATCAGGTCATTGCGCAGCTTGTGCAGGGCCAGCGGCTCGTCATAAAGCACGGAAGCGCCGGGCGCCAGCGACAGCGTGTCTTCCTGCGCCGTCTCCGGATTCATGGCCACCAGGAAATCAATTTCCTTCTTGCGGCCGATGTAGCCGTTCTTGTTGGCGCGGATGGTATACCAGGTGGGCAGTCCGGCGATATTCGACGGAAACATGTTCTTACCCGAAACCGGCACACCCATCTGGAAAATACTGCGCAGCAACACCGTATTGGAACTCTGCGAGCCGGAGCCGTTGACCGTCGCGACCTGAATGGTCATGTCGTTGACAATGCGCTTTTGCCCCACGCTTCCGGCCGAGCCCTGGGGCACGACATCCGTAGTAGCCATCCCAACACCTTCCTTCACTGAACGGGCGGAACCCAGTCGCCCTTGGTTTTATGAATTACAGGAGGAAAACAATCTATTATACGGCCCTGTTCGCGGGCCTGTCGCGGCAAATCGCCCGCCTGTGGCGCAGAGGAACTGTATGGGAACGGGGACAGCCCCGCGGTCACGACTCTGTCTTAAAGAACTGGGCGATGTTCCGGAACTTACTATATCGTGACACGAGCAACTCGGCAGGGGGGATTCGCTTCAACTCGGCATAGTGTTTTTGCAGGCTGACGTCGAGCAGATTGGCGGCAGCTTCGTGATCGCGGTGGGCGCCGCCTTCCGGTTCGGGCACGATGTCGTCAATACAACCCAACTCGCTCAGGTCGGTCGCGGTGATGCGCATGGCTTCCGCGGCGAGCTCTTTTTTGCTCGCATCGCGCCACATGATGGCGGCGCAGCCCTCGGGAGAAATCACCGAGTAAATCGAATTCTCCATCATCAGGACGCGGTCGGCCACGGCAATGGCCAGCGCGCCGCCGCTGCCGCCCACGCCAATCACGGTCGCAATGATGGGCACTTGCAGCCGGGCCATCTCGCGCAGGTTGTAGGCGATGGCCTCGGCCTGGCCGCGCTCTTCGGCATTGATGCCGGGATAAGCGCCGTCGGTATCCACCAGGGTGAAAATCGGCCTGCGGAACTTTTCTGCGACCTGCATGATGCGGATCGCCTTGCGGTAGCCCTCGGGATGGGGGGTGCCGAAGTTCCGGAATACCCGCTGCTTCATGTCGCGGCCCTTTTGCGTTCCGAGCACGAGGACTTCGTCACCATGGAAGCGGGCCATGCCGCACACGATGGCCGGGTCGTCGCCGAAGCCGCGGTCGCCATGAATTTCGCTGAAATCGGTAAAGACGCGTTCGATGTAGTCGAGCGTCTGAGGACGCTGGGGATGGCGGGCGAGTTCGGTTTTCTGCCAGGCCGTGTGAGGTGCGTCCATTTCGCGTCTCAAAGTCTCAATGCGGTCGTGGAGTTTTGCGATCTGGCGCCGGGTCGCGTCGTCGCTGCCCGCCGACTTCATCTCGGCGACCTGACGCTCGATCTGCTCCAGTTCCTGCTGCGCTTTTTCGGTGGCGGCCATGCCTGCGACTAGGTAATCACGCGGACGCTGCCTCGCCCGCAAAGCTTCTCCACGCGGGCGATGAAACTCCGGTCTGGATGCACATTATAGCCTTCCGCCTCCATCACCACCATGAAATCGCCCTGGCGTTCCACGTCAAACAACACCCGGGCCTCGCCCTTGCGCTCCAGAAAGAGAGTGTGCAACTCGTCCACGGTGGTCTCGCCGGAGGTTTCAATCGGGATGCGGATGCGAATGGCGCGGGGCAGGGGGACCTTGGCCTCTTCGAGCGGCATGATTTCAGCGGCCAGGATCTTCGGGTTCGCGCCTTCCTCGACGCGCACGCCTGCCTTGACCAGCACGGGGACCTCGAGCTTCACCTTGTCGCCGATACGCTTGTAGGCGTCTGGGAACACGATCATGTCGAGGGATCCGGCCATGTCTTCGAGGGTGGCCTGGGCATAGAAGTCGCCGCGTTTCGATTTGAGCACGCGCACATTGCCGATGATGCCGGCGGTGACGATGGTTTCATCTTTACCGGTGGAGTTCTTCATGGCCGAGATTTCTTCGGTGCTCAGGGCCTGCAGATCGGCGAGCTTGTCTTTGTATTTCTCCAAAGGATGGCCGGTGATGAAGAAGCCGAGAATTTCTTTCTCGGCGGTCAGGCGCGTGTGCTCGTCCCAGTCGGGGACGTTGGGCAGTTGGTTGTTTCCCGCCTCGGTCTCCTCCTGCTGGAACACGCCAAACAGGCCGTGCTGGCCCGATTCCGCGTCACGCTGCGCATTCTGCGCCTGCTCCATGGCCTTGTCGAGAACGGCCATCAACTGAGCGCGGCGGCCCAGCGAATCCATGGCGCCGCTCTTGATCAACGATTCCAGCACGCGCTTGTTCAGCAGGCGCAGGTCCACGTGTTCGCAGAATTCGAAAATGGATTTGAAACGGCCCAGCTTTTTGCGGGCGGCGACGATGGATTCAATGGCATTGCCGCCCACGTTCTTTACCGCGGCCAGCCCGAAGCGGATGGACTCTCCGTGGGGTGTGAAGTTGGCGTCGGAAACGTTGATATCGGGCGCCTCGACGGCAATCCCCATCTCGCGGCACTCGTTGATGTACTTGACGACATCATCGGTCGAGCCGGTCACCGAGGTCAGCAGCGCGGCCATGAACTCCACGGGATAGTGCGTCTTGAGATACGCCGTGTGATACGCCAGCAACGCGTAGGCCGCGGAGTGGGACTTGTTAAATCCGTATCCGGCGAACTGCGCCATGAGATCGAAAATCTTTTCGACCTTGCGCGGCGGATATTTCCGCTGCGCCGCGCCCTCAATAAAGCGCTCGCGCTGCTGCGCCATTTCCTCCGGTTTCTTCTTACCCATGGCGCGGCGGAGCAGATCGGCTTCGCCGAGGGAGTAGCCCGCCAGACGGTTGGCGATCTGCATGACCTGTTCCTGATACACGATCACGCCGAGGGTCTCTTGCAGAATCTCTTTCAGCTCGGGCAGTTCGTATTCGATTCTTTTGCGCCCGTGTTTGCGGTCAATGAAGTCGTCAATCATGCCGCCCTGGATCGGTCCGGGGCGATAGAGCGCATTGAGAGCGGTGAGGTCCTCGATCGAATTCGGCTGGTAGCGCCGCAGCACGTCGCGCATGCCGTGCGATTCAAACTGGAAGACTCCGGAAGTCAGTCCCTTGTGAAAAACCTTTTGATAAGTCTCGGTGTCTTCGAGCGGGATTTGCTCCAGAGTCAACGACGTTCCGCGCATCTGGGCAATCAGCTTGAGCGTGTCGGTGAGGATGGTCAGCGTGGTCAGGCCGAGGAAGTCCATCTTCAGCAGGCCCATCTTTTCGATGGCGACCATGTCGAAGGCGGTGACGATTTCGTCGTTCTTGGTCTTGTGCAGCGGGACCAGTTCGGTGAGCGGGCGCGGCGAGATCACCACGCCGGCGGCGTGCACTCCGGAATTGCGCACCAGGCCTTCCAGCTTTCTCGCGGTATCGAGCAACCGATGAATCTGCGAGTCTTTCTCGTAGGCTTCACGCAGCTGGGGAGATTCTTCGATGGCATGGTCGAGCGTGATGTTGAGCGTCGCCGGCACCATTTTGGCGATGCGGTCCACGTCGGCATAGGGGATGTCCATGGCGCGGCCCACGTCTTTAATCGCGGCCTTGGCGGCCATGGTGCCGAAGGTGATGATCTGGGCCACGTTGTCGCGGCCATACTTCTGGGTGACGTAGTTGATGACCTCGCCGCGGCGGTTCATGCAGAAATCAATGTCAATGTCGGGCATGGACACGCGTTCCGGATTCAGGAAGCGCTCGAACAGCAGTTCATGCTGCAGCGGGTCAATGTCGGTGATGCCGAGCGCGTAGGAGACGAGCGAACCTGCAGCGGAACCGCGCCCCGGGCCCACCGGAATGTCGCGCTCCTTGGCGTAACGGATGAAGTCCCAGACGATGAGGAAATATCCGGGAAACTTCATCTGCTGAATGATGGCCAGTTCGCGCTCCAGCCGCTGTTCGTAGTCTGTGAGCGGATGTTTCAACCGTCCCTGCTCCTGCAGGGGGCGCAGGGCCTCCATGCGGCGGGCAAAACCTTCGCGCGTTACGTGAGCGAAATAGCTGTCAATGGTGAAGCCCGGCGGAACCTCGAATTGCGGGAACGGAGTGGCTACTTTTTCGAGGCGCAGGCTGCAACGCTCGGCGATGTCGAGCGTCCGAGTGACCACCTCCGGCGACCCCTTAAACACTTCTTTCATCTGGGCGAAGCTCTTGACGAAAAACTGCGTGCCTTCGAACTTCATGCGGGCCGTGTCGTGAATGGACTTGCCGGTTTGGATGCAGAGCATGACGTCCTGCGCGTCGGCGTCGTCTTCACAGAGGTAGTGGCTGTCATTGGTCGCGACCAGCGGCAGGCCGAGGTCCTTCTCCAACTGGAACAGGCCAGGATGAATGCGGTGCTCCATGTCCAGGCCCTGGTCCTGAATCTCGAGGTAGAAGTTCTCTTTGCCGAAAATGTCGGTGTAGGTGGCGGCGGCGGAGCGGGCGGCGTCGTAGTTGTTCTCCATCAGCCGTTCGGCGACTTCACCCTTGAGGCAGCCGGAAAGGCCGATCAGACCTCGGGAGTGCTCGGCCAGGAATTTCTTGCTCACGCGCGGCTTGTAATAAAAGCCGTGCAGCGAGGCTTCCGACGTGATCTTCACCAGATTGCGGTAGCCCTCTTCGTTTTCGGCCAGCACCAGCAGGTGGTTGTAGGTGTCGCCGTCGGGCGGGGTGCGCTCGATGTTGTGATCGTCCTTTTTGCAGATGTAGAGCTCGCAGCCCACGATCGGCTTTACGCCGTGCTTGTGCGCGGCATTCACAAAATGGACCGCGCCGAAGATATTGCCATGGTCGGTCATGGCCACGGCGGGCATGCCCAGCTCCTGCACGCGCTGGCAAAGCTTTTCCACATCGCAAGCGCCGTCGAGCAGGGAATAGTCGGTGTGAAGGTGCAGGTGAACGAATTGGGACATGGGCTTGTGGCTAGTCTAACCCAGGTGGGGCGGAGGAAAAGTAGGGATTGCTGTGCGTTTCGGCGCTGCGGGGCGGGTTGGGAGGCCATCAATTGGCGTAAGAGCGATACTACGACGACTATCATCTCTGCGTCGTCTCCGACTTACGCTCGCCAACCTCAGTGGGCAACCGTGCTATGCTCACTTGCGTTCGAGGTGTTTCGGAGAGGACCATTGGCTTTCAAGTCGAGTCGCCCGATATACGCCCTTATACTGCTCGCACTTTCTGTCATCTTCATGTGCACGACATTTCTGCCATTTTTGTATTCTCTGTTGTTCCCGAATGGGGATATCGAACGAGTAGTCGCCGGTTTGAGAGAGGGGGGTATTGCTCCTTTGGACGCGGACAGCGTCGTGGACGAGGCGAAAGCCGCAGCCGGGCCTTTAATTAGGTCCATTCAAGTCGGGTGTTCCTATGGAGCAGCCTATGGGTTTCACCGCAGCGGATCCCATGATCAGACCAAGGTTTCGGAGACCGCGTACATCTACATCGCTTGGTTTCAGAAACATCAAAAACCCATGCTTGTCGCAATCACGCTCTACGCGAACGATGCAGGTCAGAGGGCCTACCGCATCAGCGAAGTCGATGCCGCAAGCGCGGCCCGTCAGTATGCGATTCCGGTATTGCTGTTCGGAGTCTCGCTTTTTCTAGTGCGCAGACGGAAATCTCCTGCTCAGCCTCTGTGGCAGAGCCGCTCGTGAACATCCGCCAAAGCCATCCCTCCAGGGTTGAAGAAATCAGGCCACTACACCGCCTAGAAGGCGGGAACGACGCAATCCCATGCCGGAGGCACGACCGACCCGCCGCTTCCTGTCCCTGCGTTTCAACCGTCCCTCCGGGACGGGTTACCTCCTGAACGCGCCGGACCCGGCCTTGAAAGGCCGGGCTATTGTCAGTCGTCCCTCCGGGACGAAGGGCAGGCGCATTTCAGCAATCGCAAAGGACCCGGATAGGTTCAGCTTGCGCCGGCAGCCGCGGCCTGCGGCTTCTGCAGCAAGCGGCGTGCCTGCGAGATCAATTCGCCCACTTCGAAGGGCTTCACTAGGTAGGGAATGCTGTTTTCCTGCAGGAAGGCGCGTCCGTCGCCCTGTTCCACGCCGTTTGAGAACGTGAATAGAACGCGGGTAGCCATGCCCGGGCAATTCTTCTGGAGCCAGGCATAGGACTCTTTTGCGTTCCAGTCGCCGGGCATCTTGCCCGCCATGATGAGGGCTTCGAACGTTTCCGAGAGCAGAAGGTTCTTCACGTCGTGGCTGGTCCGGGCAGTTACGACCGTGGCTCCGGCGCCGGCCAGCACGTCACGCTCAAATTCGAGCGCGGATTCCTCTTCCTCCACCAGCAGCACGCGGCCGTGGACCGCCCCTTCATGCAGCCGGGGCGCTGCTTTCCGCGGTTCAGGTTCGGGCTTGGCGGCTGCTGCCGCGGGCAGCCTCACCTCGATCACCGCTCCGCCTTCGGGGGCGTTGTTGGCGGTGATGTCGCCGCCATGTTCTTTCACGATGCCGTAGCAGATGCTCAGGCCGAGGCCAGTGCCTTTGCCGACGCTCTTGGTGGTGTAGAAAGGATCGAAGATGCGCTTGGGGTCTTTGATGCCGGGGCCGTCGTCGGCAAACTGGGTGCAGACCTGGCCGCTCTGCGAGTAAACGCGGAGCCGCAGCTGGCCCGTTTTTCCGGTTTCCAGAATCGCGTCCACCGCATTGTTGATAATGTTCAGGAAGACCTGCTCGATCTGGTGAGGATCGGCAATCACCACGACCGGCTCTGCCGGAGTTTCGCGCTCTACGCGAATGTCGTTGGTCTTCAGGTCATAGTCGCGCAGCATGAGCGTCTCGTCGAGCACCTTGCAGATGTCCACTTCGTCCCGTTGCGGCTTGCGCTGGCGGGCGAATGAGAGCAGGTTTTGCACGACGCGGTGAGTGCGCTGCGCCTGCTTGAACAGCTTGGTCACGAAATCCTGCGCCCGGGAATTCAAGCCTTCACTTTCGAGCAACTGAGCGTAGCCGAGAATGGCAGTCAGCGGATTGTTGAGTTCGTGGGCGACGCCGGCGATCAACTGGCCGACGGCTGACATTTTTTCGCTCTGCAGCAGCTGTTCCTGCGTCTTGCGCAGGTCCTCGTAAGCGCGGCAGGTTTCTTCGTAGAGCCGTACCTTCTCGATGGTGGTGGCCAGTTGGCGGCTGATGGCGACCAGAAGATTCTCTTCGTTGCTCGACCACTCGTATCCCTGATGAGTGCACAGGCCCATGATGCCTACGGGTGCGTCCTTGCCCCAAAACAGGACCCAGATCCAGGAGCGGTCGGCGTCCGAGCGCAGAAACTCAGCCACTTTCGCGGGCAGATGAGGCAGGTACTCCGCCGTGATGACCTCGGTGCGCGAGCGCATGACCAGGTCGCCGAAGCCATCGGCGAAGGAGACCTCGGCCGCCTGCGCCTCATCGCGCCCGCGCGGACCCCAAGCCGCGCGCCGGCGGTAGGTCTGGCTGTCGGTATCGGACAGATATACAGTGCCGCTTTCGGCGGCAAACAAGGTCACCACCTGGCGCAAGGTGAGGTTCAGGATTTCGTCCAGATCGAACGACTGGGCGGCCACCACGGCCATGGCATTGAGCGCGTTCAGTTCGCGATTGCGGCGCCGCATTTCATCTTCGGCGCGCTTCTTCTCGGTCATGTCGAGAACGAAGCCCTGGTAGCGCTCGATGTCTCCCTTGGCATCGCGTTTGGCGAAACTGCTGGCTACGGCCTGCAGGAGATTGCCATCCTTGCGGCGCAGCGTGACCTCGAAGTCGCGCACGTAGTTGTGCGCGTCCAGTTCCTGGTGGAAGCTCTGCCGCTGCCGGGCGTCGGAGTAGATTTCCGAATTCAAGTTCAACGCCAGCAGTTCTTCCCGGCTGCCATATCCGAGCATGTGCACGAACGCGTCATTGCAGTCGAGCAGGCGTCCGGCCGGCGTGGCCAGGTAGACCCCTTCTTGCACCTGCTCCAACAGAAGGCGATATTTTTCCTCCGCGGACCGGCGTTCGGAAATGTCGCGGATGATGTGGATGGTTCCTTTTTGCGAAGTTTCCTGCTCGGCGTAGGAACTGGTGGAGACGGCCGAGAAGCCTCCGAAGCAAGGGTCGGCGCCTTCGGTGAATTCCGTGTCCCCGCGCAGGGTGCAGTACGGGCATCCGGTCCACGCCGCGAATGCGTGGGGCAGCGTTGCTTCGCAACTGCTGCCGACTACGTCTGCTGCGGCCTTGCCTAGATGCTCGAGCAGGACCTGATTGGCCTTGATGATGCGGAAGTCAGCGTCGTGCGCCAGAATGACGTCATAGACGGAATCGAACGTGTTGATCCACTGCCGCTGAGAACGCAACACCTGCTCCAGCAGGCGGGAATTCTCCACCGCCACCGCCAACTGCCGGGCGCAAGTAGCGAGAAATGCCCGCCCTTCCGCGGGCCATTGCCGCGTGCGGGAATCTCCCAGCAGCAGCAGGCCAACGGCAGACTTGTTGCCCATGACCGGGGCCAGAACAACCTGACGAATCTTCTCTGCCGTAAGCAGTGCAGAATCTTCCGGCGCGGCGGCATCCCATCGCGCGACCTGCGGGGCAGCCGACTCGAGCAACTTCGACAGATCCTCTGTGACGACAGCCGAAATCGAGTTGCGCAGAAACTCGGCCGATACTCCCACCGCGTGGGTCGTCACCAGGCGGTCGCCTTCGAGCAGACGGAACCACGCCGCCCGAACGCCTTGCGAGCGCCGCAATTCCTCCAACGCCGACTGGATCAGATTGCCGTAGGGCTGCGCGCCCGACATGCTCTGGGTCAGCGCCTGCACGGTCTGCAGTCTCCGCGTCCGAAGATGGGCATGATGCAGCGCCACCAGCAACATGCTGACGCCGAGCGCGATTTCGGCGGCCTGAAACGCGGCTGCCGGCACACGATCGGTGAAAGGCGGCCAGGGCAAGTGCAGGCTGGGCAGGCACAAGGCCAGCAGCCACGCGGAGGGCTCCGAACGTCCCCGGCGGGCACGCAGCAGCGCCAGCGCCGCCGCCAGGAGGACGATCCGGTAGCCGACTTCCATGGCCACGCGCAGGGGCAGAGAATCAGGCCATAACAGCACTCGGGCCCCGGCAAAGCCCACGAGAATTGGGGTAATGACCGCCAGTGGCAGCAGCAACTCCCGGCTGCGCGAGTACAGCAGTACGCCCCCGGCTAGCAGCCCAACGGCGAGCACGAATGTGGCTTGTACGGCCAGTAAATCAAAGGGCGCGGGTATTTTCGACGCGAACAGATGCTCGGCCAGACGTGAGGCGGCCAGCGTAGCCCACCCCGCCACCCAGATTTTGAGATAGGTCTCGCGCACGGCCAGCAGGGTCAGCAGCGACGCGCCCAGCAGGATGAGCAGGGCCCATTCCCCGGCTGTAAGCCTGGCTGCGCCAGGGCCGGTCGCCGCGTTCCAGATTGACCACAGGGAAGCGCTCATCATCGCCAAGAACACCGTTAAGACGTACGAATTCCTTGTTTCTGAATATCACGGGCCGGGGCTTTGACGGTCGAGTTTCCGGACCATGATGATTACTTTCGGCATCTCGCGACTGGGTTACAATCGCCGATAGACTTCCGTGTAACCTCATGCCAGATCGCATTCTTGTTGTTGACGACGAAGAAGCCATACGCGAGATAGTCTCGTCCATGCTGAGCGCGACGGGATACGTCTGCAAACAGGCAGGCTCCGGTATGGAAGCGCTGGCCGTTCTCACCTCCGGCGAAGAATTCGAGCTGATGCTCTCCGACCTGATGATGGCGGACCTCGACGGCATCGGTCTGTTAGAGCGCACTAAGGAAAAATACCCCGACATGCCCGTGGTGATGGTGACCGCGGTGCACGACATTTCGGTGGCCTTGGCTGCCATTCGCAACGGGGCGTACGACTACCTGCTGAAGCCGTTCGAGCGCGAACAACTTCTCAACACCGTCAGCCGCGCCCTGGAAAACCGCCGCCTCAAGGTGGAGAACCGGAACTATCAGACCAACCTGGAGTCTTTGGTTGAGGCGCGCACCGGACAATTGCAGGAGGCGATCGAAGAACTTAAGCGCTCCTATGGCATAACTCTTGAGGTTCTTGGGGAAGCGCTCGATTACAAGGATCACGAGACCCAGGGCCACTCGCAACGGGTGACGGCGTATACGATGGCAATCGCGAGTCGAATGGGCATTCCGAAGGAGCAGATCGAAACCATCGCACACGGCGCATTCCTTCACGATATTGGCAAGATGGCGATTCCCGACAACATCCTGAACAAGCCCGGCAAGCTCACGCCAGACGAAGTCACCATCATGCGCGAACACTGCTATCTGGGCTATAAACTGGTCCAGAAAATTCCGGTGCTCAAGGAGGCTTCGGAAATCGTCTACTCCCACCAGGAAAGCTTCGATGGGACGGGCTACCCGCGGCGATTGAAGGGCGAGGAGATACCGCTCGGAGCACGCATCTTCTCCGTGGCTGATACGCTCGACGCTATCACCTCTGACCGTGCCTACCGGCGAGCACAGTCGTTGGGGGCAGCCCGCGCTGAGATTCAGAGGTGCTCGGGAACGCAGTTTGACCCTGAGGTCGTCGAAGCGTTTCTCGAAATGCCGGATTCAATCTGGGAGGATCTGCGCCGCGATATTGATGCCCAGGTCCACCGGGTCGCGCATTCCGCGGGCGCGAAGGGCTAATTCTCCCAGCGCAGGCAGCATTTCTCTCCTTTTGCCCATCCAAGTCAGAAAGAAACTCGATGCGGAGGGAAATTCCTATGCGTAGTCTTGCTTTCCGATTGCCGCTTCTCGCAGCGGTTGCGTGCATCGCCTTTGCCGTCTCGGCAAGAACGCAGGACGCGCCCGTTGCGTCCGCCAACGTTATTCCACAAGGAACCGTCGTGCTCATTCAGCTTACGGATCGCCTCGACACCCGGGGGGTGAAGGCTGGGGATCACTTTCATGCCCGGCTGGCCGAACCGCTGGCGGCGGCGAATGGTCTCACGCTCGACGAAGGAAGAAAGATCAAGGGACACATCAGCGCCGTCGAGCCCGGTCTGCACACTCGCCTGCTCCTCAGCTTCGATGAGATCGAAACCGCACATGGCTGGGCCCCGCTCTTCGCGACCGTGACCGGAGTCCCCGGGGAACATGGGTTGAGGCAAGTTGGGGAAGAAGGAGAAATTGGCCGGAAGGGCATGAGTAAAGAACAAATCGCCGAGGCCGTGGTGGTGGGAGCCGGGGAAGGCGCGGCCGAGGGCGCGCGATCGGGCGGCAAGCGCGGAGCCGCCGCTGGAGCCGGTTCCGGTGCGGCAGACGGAGCCCTCTCCGCATTTGAATCCGGGCACGACCTGGTGCTCGACAAAGGGACTGCGCTCGAGATCAGGCTCGACCGCAACTTGAACCTGCGATAACTTGTCCTTCCGCCAGCACGCGCAAGATGGCCTCCGTTGCGCGTTCTTCTGATGAGGAATAGCCTTGGGAAACGCACAGCCATGTCTGCTATTCGCCTCGGAGGCCGGTCATGAAATGCGCTCGCGTTCTCTTTGCCGTAGTTCTTTTCGCTGCCGCTGCCGCTTTCTCCCAAGAGCATCCTGCCGTAACCGCGCAGGCCAATACCGTCTACGTTGGCGCGGACGGAAAATTTGAAGCCGCCCCCGACACGGCGCAGATTCAGTTCAATGTTTCCGTACAGGACGACACGTCGCAGGCGGCCTTCCAGCACGCCTCGAAAGATGTAGAGCAGGTGCGGCAGGTGCTCCGCGCCAATGCCATTGATCCCAAGGCGGCGACGATCGGATTTCTCTCCGTGCAACCGATGTACGACTGGAAAGACGCGAAGCACAGGGTCATCGGGTACCGCGTCACCACCGACGTTACACTGAAGCTCAAGGATTTCTCGAAAGTCGGCGCCATCACCCAGCAGCTCGCCGACGCCAACGTGAGCGAAAGTCAGACCCTGAGCTATACGCTGGAAAATATGGATGACGCGAAGAACAAGGCGGTGGAAGACGCCTATCGCCGCGCGCGCAATTCCGCCGACACGCTGGCCCACGCCAGCGGACGCGTCCTCGGGGATTTAACGTACGCCTCGGTGGATACCTTTGAGAGTCCCAGGTTCACGCCTCACATGGCGCGTCCCATGGCCGCCATGGCCAACGCAGGACCTCCCGCGCCGACGGAAGAATTCACCCCCCAGACCGTGGCCGTCACCGCCCACGTGAACGCGCTGTTCAACTTGAAGTAATTCTCCAGAGAATCGCGGGCGTGCCAGACGGGGCAGACTGTTGGGGTCAATGAGTGCTATAGGGATTTTCCGCCAATTATCCGGGTGCAAAATTGACCATTTTTCTGTCGCCAGATTGCCGCATCATTTGTAACCGTAAAGGCACCGAAGGAGCGGCACGACAATGTCCACCATTCAAGAAGTGAGGGCAGCCGAGGCGAAGATGAAAAGTGTTCTCGACGCCCTCAAGACAGCCAAGGCAGAAGAGCCGAACTACCTGCATACGGAATTAGAGTGCGCGAGTGACGAGTACACTAAAGCGGTTCGTGAGTGCTATGGCGAGTGGCTGTTGAAAAACTCCTTCCCGCGAAATTGGCGAAAACAAAATTGCGCCAGGATGCTCTACGAACGACTTTCTCAGTTTTCCTAGACATTTTCCATCTCCCGAAGTTTGGCTGTTTTGAGGAAAATGGACTTTTTCAA
>DATFNP010000111.1:0-142878 GCA_035266345.1 Candidatus Sulfotelmatobacter sp. | reverse complement strand
GGGGTCAGGGGTCAGGGGTCAGGGGTCAGGGGTCAGGGGTCAGGGGCCAGGAATTAAAGATCCGTAGCGCGACCGGTAAATCCCATGCCAGCAACGACAATGCGGGCCACTCGCATTCACGCCTATGGAGGACCGGAGGTCATGCGGTTGGAGGAGATGCCCATGCTGGCTCCGGGCGCCGGGCAGGCTCTCATTCGTGTCCATGCGGCAAGCGTCAATTTTCTCGACGTGCAGAAGCGGCGAGGTGAACTGGTGGGTCAGGCGTTCTATCGCGGCGCCGGCGCGGGAGGACCGGACCTGCCCGCGACTCTCGGCAGTCAGGGCGTTGGAGTTGTCGAGGGCCTCGGTCCCGAGATCAAAAATGTTCGAGTAGGCGACCGCGTTAGTTTTGTCGGAGATTCCTACGCCAGCCATGCCATCGTCCCTGCTGTGCGGTTGATTCGGATACCGGAAGGACTCACCTTCGAGCAGGCCGCGGCCGGAATGAACCAGGGCTTCCTCGCTTATACGTTTACCCATTTTGCCTATCCAATAAAGTCGGGAGAATGGGGCCTGATTCAGGCCGCGGCGGGCGGCCTTGGACTCTTGTTGTGTCAGATGGCGAAGATTCGTGGAGCGCGGGTGATTGGCGTTACCTCAACCGCGGAGAAAGCCGAGTTCGTCAAAGAAGCTGGCGCGGACGCTGTCATCGTTTCCACGAAGTCCGACATCGCCAGGGAAGCGCGGAGAATCACGGACGGGCGCGGGGTGAGCGTCGTCTACGACGGTGTTGGGAAAGATACATTCGCGGCCAACCTCGACAGCCTGGCACCGGGCGGATATCTCGTGATCTACGGACAATCCAGCGGATACGTGCCGCCCTTCGATCTGATGACTCTGCAGGAGAAGGGATCGCTGTTCCTGACTCGCACCAACGGCCTCCCCTACATCAAAGAATATCCTCATTATCTCGAGCAGTTGGTTGCCTGGGTGAAGGGCGGGAAACTTTCCATCAAGATCGATCGAACCTATCCCCTGGCTGAGGCCGCAAAAGCGCATGCGGCTTTCGAGCGGCGCCAGGTCAGCGGGAGGATCCTGCTTCTTCCATAGCGGTCGTCAGACTGCTCAAGAATGCCATCGCCCTCTCAATCAGAGTCGAATTCTCCCAGCCTCATCCGCGGGATGGGGCTGTGGAGCGCGACTGCGCTGAACATGATTGACATGATCGGCGTGGGGCCGTTCATTACCATGCCACTGGTGGTGAGCGCCATGGGCGGGCCGCAGGCGCTGCTGGGGTGGATTGTGGGCGCGCTGCTTGCCGTGTGCGACGGGCTGGTGTCGGCGGAGTTGGGCGCGGCGCTGCCTGCGTCGGGCGGATCGTATCGCTATTTGCGAGAGATTTATGGGCCGCAGAAATGGGGACGGCTCATCTCGTTTCTGTTCATCTGGCAGGTGTCGTTCTCCGCGCCTCTCTCGATTGCGACCGGGTGCATCGGGCTGGCGGGATACGCAGCATACTACTGGCCGGAACTGGACACAGTGTATGCGCACCATGAAGCTGCGGCGCATCTTCCGTGGGTAGGGACCCTGCAGGCGAACTGGGTCGTCACGCCGGGAACGGCGGTTGCGGTATTGATTTGTTTCTTTACCGTGCTGCTGCTTTACCGCAACATCACGGCCATCGGGCGGCTTTCGAAAATCCTATGGTTCGGCGTGATGGGAACGATTGGCTGGATCATCATCGCCGGACTGACCCACTTCAACGCCGCTCGCGCCTTCGATTTTCCTCCGGGCGCATTCACGATGTCCCGCCATTTTTTTACCGGGCTGGGCGGAGCGATGCTCATCGCCACCTACGACTATTGGGGATATTACAACGTGAGTTTTCTGGGGGACGAGATCAAAGACCCGGAAAAGAATATTCCGCGAGCTCTGTTGCTTTCCATTCTGCTGGTGGCCTGTCTATATCTGATGATGAATGTGTGCGTTCTCGCCGTGGTGCCGTGGCGGGAGATGCTGCAAGCGGGACAGAACAACACCGGCCTGTATGTTGTGTCGCTGTTTATGCAGCGGGTGTATGGCGCGTGGGCGGCGCGACTGGTGACGGGACTGGTGATTGTAACGGCGTTTGCCTCGGTGTTTTCGCTGATGCTGGGGTATTCGCGGGTTCCTTATGCGGCGGCCAAGGACGGCAACTACTTCAAAGCCTTTGCCAAAGTGCATCCGGTGCACCGTTTCCCGCATGTTTCGCTGCTGGCCCTGGGAGTGGTGGCAGCGGCATTCTGTTTTCTGCGGTTGAAGGATGCGATCGCGGCGCTGGTGGTGATCCGGCTCATCCTGCAGTTTCTGGTGCAGGCGGTGGGAGTGATTTTGCTGAGGATCTGGCGGCCGGAGATGCGGCGGCCGTTCCGCATGTGGCTGTATCCGTTGCCGGCCCTGCTGGCGAGCGCCGGGTTTCTCTTTATATTGTTCAATCGGGAGAATTGGCAAAAGGAGATGCGGTACGCAGCAGTGATTTTGCTGACGGGCGTGATTATTTATATGATTCGGGCATGGAAGGATTCAGAGTGGCCGTTTGGAGTGGGAAGGGTTTGACGCGGAGCTGAAGATGGGCCCCGCACGGTAAGAGAGGACGCGAGACTAATAATTCAGGAGGATTCATGAAGAAGACATTCAGTATGGTGCCATCCGCTTTGATAGTGGTGACAACAATGATGCTGACGATGACGCTGACGATTAGCTCCGCGGCCCAGGCCGCCAAGCCCAAAGAGGAGCGGCGCACGATCACCATGGTTCTCGATCGCACCGTCAGCAACATGGAACAGGAATTCGTTCCGGCCGCCGAAGCCATGCCCGAAGAGAAGTTCGGCTTCGCTCCCACCAACGGCGACTTCAACGGCGTGCGGACGTATGCCCAGCAGATCAAGCATGTAGCAGCCGTGAACTACGAACTGGCGGCCGCGATTCTGGAAGAAAAACCGCCAGTGGACGTTGGCGACGAATCAGGGCCGGCGTCCATCACCACCAAGGCCGACATCCTGAAGTACTTGAGAGCGTCCTTCGAGTACGTACACAAGGCCATCGCCACCATCAATGAAAAGAACATCGTCGAAACGGTGAAGAGCCCGTTTGGAGAAGGCACGGTGTCGCGCCTAGGGCTGGCCACGATGGTGTCGGCCCACGGCTTTGACCACTACGGGCAGATGGTGGAGTATCTGCGGATGAATGGGATCAAGCCCCCGGCGAGCCGGTAGTCCTGCTGCGCTCGGCTCGCTCTAGCGGCTGCGGGGCACCGACTCGCCGCTGTGGACGAGACTGCGGCGGTGCTCCTCGAAACTCACGCGCCGGCCTTTGCTCCGATCCTCGGCAAAGCGCAGCGGATAAGATTCGAGAGCTTCCAGGAAGCTGCGAATTTCCACGCGGACTTGCCCGTGATCCGGCGCTCGATTCTCTCTCCTGCGAATTGGACGGTTTCTGGCTTTCATAACTACGCGTCCGCGAATACCCGCGCGGGACGGGCTGCCGCCATGGCTGCGGCGCTCGCGCCTCGCAACCTCACCGCATCTGCACACCTGATTGTTCGGGGGAATGATTCAACCTAACTGGAAACGTGCAACGCGGTAAATGGCACGTTCAGGCCAAGGTGAGGATTAGCATGTCACTTCTTGCCGCGCGCTTTCTTACCGCGCTCCACGCAATGTGATCGCGGCCGAAAACAACTCTGCAGCGAGCTGGCTGCGCTGTAGGTGAGCGGCAACGAGTTTGCGTGTCTTCTGCACTGAGGAGCGGGGATCGAGGAACATCAACACCGAAGGCCCGGCGCCGCTGAGCGCTACGCCCAGGACGCCCTGCTTTCCTTTCAGTTCCTGCAAACACGGCAGCAGCGGACACAGCGCGGCGCGATAAGGCTGGTGAATGCGGTCTTCGAGCGCGGCGGAAAGCACGTCGGGGCGTCCCTGGGTGAAGGCCGCAAGCAGCAGCATGGAATTCTGCACGTTGGTCACGGCATCGGCACGCGAATAGCGCGCGGGAAGCACACGGCGCGCTTCTTCGGTCGCAAGGCTCTGCTCAGGAACAGCCAGCAGCAACGGCCACTTCCCTTTTGGCCGGACGCACACCACCATCGCTTCTGCGTCTCCGGACATGCGCGCCACTGTAAGTCCGCCCATCCAGCAGGCAGACGCGTTGTCGGGGTGGTGCTCGCGGCGGGAAGCTTCTCCGATGATTTGCGAATCGCTCCAGCGGAGGTCGCCGAAGTGGACCGCCAGAGCGATCCCTGCCAGCCGCGCCGCAGCCGACGAGCCGCAGCCTTTGCCGATGGGAATGTCGTTCGTGATCTGGAGCGACAACGGTACGACATCCTTGCCCGAGGCTCGAAGAACCTCACGGTAGGTGGTGAGGATCAGGTGATTCTCCAGCTTGCCGCAGATTTCCTGGTCACGGCCGGCGGCCGTGATGGAAAACTCCTCCGCCGCACGGCCTTCAATCTTGATGTAGAAATCCATGGCCAACGCCGCGGCATCGAAGGCCGGACCCAGATTGGCCGAGGTGGCGGGAAGAGCGAGGCGAAGCGGAGCGCGTTTTCTGGTTTTAGATGGCATAGCTCTGACTAAGACTTCTCAGCCTGCTCCAGCGTTCGTATTACGGCGTCCAGCGTGGCGTCCAGAACAATGGGCGCGCGCCGCAGCGGATTCAGTTTGGCGCTTGCACTCTCGTCGCCAGTGCCTTTGAACAATTCGCCGCGATGGAACCCGATGGTGTAGTCGGGATCTTTCAGCAGATTCCCGGTCAGCACCAGCACAACCGTCTCCTCCGGCTTCACGAACTTCTGCTTCACTAGCTTCTTCAGCCCCGCCAGCGTCACGGCCGATGCCGGTTCGCATCCGATGCCTTCGGCGCCGATCTCGGCCTTGGCCTGCGCGATTTCGACTTCACTGACCTGCTCGCAGGCCCCGCCTGTGGCCTCGAGTACATGAGCGGCTTTTTTCCACGAAGCAGGATTGCCAATACGGATCGCCGTGGCGCGGGTCTCGGCCTGCACGCTGACCAGGCGCTTGCCGGCGGTCTCGCGCAGCGTGCGCACCAGCGCATTCGCACCCTCGGCTTGAATCACGGAGAGCCTGGGCAGTCGCGAAATCAAGCCCAGATCGCGCATTTCAAGCAACGCCTTGCCGATGGCGGAACTGTTGCCCAAGTTGCCGCCGGGAACGATGATGTGGTCGGGCGCCTGCCAGTCAAGTTGCTCGAGCAGTTCGAGCGCCAGCGTCTTCTGGCCTTCCAGGCGGAACGGGTTGATCGAATTCAACTGGTAGACGGGCGCACGCAGAACCAGTTCCTGCAAAAGACGCAGGCAGCCGTCGAAATCGGTGCGCAACTGGCAAGTCACCGCACCGTAGTCGAGGGCCTGCGAGAGTTTGCTCCAGGAAATCTTGCCTTCGGGCACAAGCACCAGGCTACGCATGCCTCCGCGGGCGGCGTAGGCGGCCATCGAAGCGGACGTGTTGCCGGTGGAGGCGCACGCCACCCACCGGAATCCGGCGCGGCGGGCGAAGGTTGCGGCCACCGTCATGCCCGCGTCTTTGAACGAGCTGGTCGGGTTCATCCCCTGGTGCTTGGCCAACAGACGCGGGACTCCGGCGATGCGTGCGCACTGCGGCATTTCATACAGGGGAGTGTTGCCTTCGCGCAGGGTGATGATTTGCTGTTCGTCGCCGAAGTCAGGAAGCAGATCGCGGAAGCGCCACACTCCACTGAGATCCACCGGACGGAGCGAGAGACGCCGCTGGCGCCAGGTAGACTTCAGGTTCGCGGCATCCGGTGGCGCATCCTTCCAGCGCGGGTAGGTGATTTCGAGCAGGTCGCCGCACACCGCGCAGCGGAAATTCTGGCTCGCGGTATCGCTGAGGTTTCCGCAGGCGATGCAGCGAAAGCGGAAGTCCGTCCCTTGCCCGCTCGGCCCAGAACTAGAGATAGGAGGCATGGGCAGGGCTTACTTCTTTCCCCGCAGGTATTGGTCGGTCTTGTTGATCCAGTCGGCGCGGGGCGGAGTGAACGCGTCCAGGTCCACCGTATCTTCGAGCGCCTCGGCCTTGTGCGGCATGTTCGCCGGGATGCAGAGCGTTTCGCCGGCGTTCACCACGATCTCTTTGCCGTCAATCCAGAACTTGAGCGCGCCTTCGAGAACGTACGTCAGTTGCTCGTTGTGGTGGCTGTGCTCGGGAACGATGCAACCTTTCTTCAGCAGCACCCGCGCCAGCATGATCTCCTGCCCGACCACGAATTGGCGCTGCAGCAGTGGGTTGAGGTCTTCGAGCGGAACTGTGTTCCAGGGGATGTATTGGAGTTGCAGTTTGCCCGGCGCACGTTTGGCGGCGCGTTTGGCGCGAGTATGCCGCTTCGTTATAGATCGTGAGCTGGATTTGGGTTTCGTTTTCGCCATGAGATTTCCGTGGTCAATCTTTCATTCTAAGGGAATCAGTCCTTGCCGAAGATGGATTATAACTGGTGCCTGGAGCACTTGTTCCGCTTGCCGCAGTCGAATCCGCGCAATTACTCTTGAAGGGCAAATGAGGCAGCCCATGAAACGTCGCACCCGTCGTCCTGAAACCGCCGCCGTACACGGCGCCGCCGGCCTGGAAAAGAAGAACGGTCCGGTAGCTACGCCCATCTATCAGACGTCCACTTTCGAAGTCGCCGATAATGCCGAGCAGCAGCGCGTTCACGAAACTGCATCGGACCGCTACTACACGCGCTGGGGCAATCCGACCAACACGGTAGCTGAGGAGACTGTGGCGGAACTGGAAGGAACGGAAGCCGCCAAGACGTTTGCCTCCGGCATGGGAGCGATCACCACCACCGTCCTGGCGCTGCTGAAGGCAGGTGATCACGTGGTCGCGCAGCGCGACATCTATGGCGGCGTGACGAAATTCTTCTCCGAGTGGCTGCCCAAGATGGGCATCGAGACCACCTTCGTGGACACGACTGATTATGAGCAGCACGCGCGGGCAATTCGTCCCAACACGCGGCTGCTCTATCTGGAGTCGCCGACGAATCCGGCGTTGCGCGTCGTGGATATGAAAAAGACCGCGGCGCTCGCCAAACAGCATGGCCTGATCAGCATGATGGACAGCACCTTCGGCACGCCCGTCAACCAGCATCCCGCCGAATATGGCATTGACCTGGTGATGCATTCCGGAACGAAATACCTGAGCGGACACGCGGACCTGACCTGCGGCGTGGTGGCCGGACGGCAAGAACTGATGCAGCGGATCTATGAAACCAGAACGACGCTGGGTAACTGCATGGACCCGCATGCGGCGTGGCTGCTGATCCGGGGGCTCAAGACGCTGGCGGTCCGTGTGGCCCGGCAGAACGAGAACGCGCTGCGCGTGGCGGAGTTTCTGGAGCAGCATGCCAAAGTGCGGCGGGTGCACTATCCGTTTCTGAAGAGCCATCCGCAATATTCCATCGCGCGCGCGCAGATGAGCGGCGGCGGGGGCATGGTCACGTTTGAGGTCGAAGGCTCGGGCGAAGACGCGCGCCGCGCCAGCGAAGCCATGCGGCTGTTTACCCTGGCCACCAGCCTCGGAGGAGTCGAGTCGCTGGTTTCGATTCCGGTGCTGACCTCGCACGCCATGATCTCCGCCGAGCAGCGGCAAAAGATGGGGGTGACCGAGCAGATGGTGCGGCTCTCGGTGGGCATCGAGAGCGCCGACGACCTCATCGCCGATCTCGAGCACGCGCTCGAAGCCGTGGCAGCGCCCGAGCGTGTGCAGATGCGTTGAAAGCCGCACTCGGGAATCAAGCTAGAAGAGAATCTTGGCCCCAATCTGCATGATGCGAGGATCACGGGCGCTGGTAACCACTCCAAATGTCCCGCTCCCGCTCATCGGCGTGCCGTCAGGGTTAAACGCGTCAGCATTAATGAGGCTGTTGGGATTATTGAACTGGGCATGGTTGAAGAGGTTGAACGCTTCGAAGCGCAACTGCAGTTCTGTGGATTCAGTGATCTGGGTGGTCTTGAGTAACGTCATGTCGAAGTTGTTCAGTCCCGGGCCATGGAAGAAGCGGCGCCGGGAATTCCCCAATTGGCCGAGGTTTTCCTGGCTGAACAAGGAGATGTTGAAGTACGCATTGCCGTGACGCGGATTGGTGTCGGCCAATACCTTGCCAGCGCTGAAATTAGGAACGTCCAGCGGAATGGCATTCGCGCCAATCAGCGAGTTGTCGTCATTTTCCACTAGGGTGATCGGTAGCCCGGTGGCGAACCTCGTAATCCCTGACAAGCTCCATCCCCCGACCACCTTCTTAGCCACCCCCGAGGTGACCAACTTGTCAAACGGCAGCGCCCAGTTGTAGCTGAACACGAAATTGTGCTGCACATCGAAATTGCAGAGCGAGATGCTCAGGCGCGGATCGTACGGATTGGTGGAGTCCTGCAGCCCGGACGCGTTATCCATGCACTTGCTGAAGGTGTAACCGGCGAGAAAACTGAGCGACCCTGTGTTATGACTCAGGCTGGCCTGGAGCGAGTTGTAGCGGGAGTTAGCTACGGTGGATACAAACGGGTTGGTGTCAAACAGCGGACCCAGAGGCCGAACCGCGTTGATGGTCTGCCCCAAAGCGGTTACCCACGGCGTGCTGATGCCCGTGGTGGAGTCGAACGGCGGCGTCTCGCTGAAGGGTCCACACGGGCCAGCGCTGCTTGGAGCAAGATTGGCCGGATTGTTCAAGAACAAACACATCGCCTGGTTAGTGGGATTCGCCTCGATTGACGTCACCAGCCGATGCCCCTGATTTCCAACATAACTGGCGGTCATCACAGTGTTCGCCCCGATCTGGCGCTGGATCGAGAATTCGTAATGCTCGGAATAGGGCAGCTTATTTCTGGCATCAAAAGAAAAGTCGTAGGAGAGAGGCTCGACCTGCGGCCAGGGGAAAGTCGTATCGGGATTCCGCGGCGAAACATTGGTCGGGGGAAAAGGGAATGGGAAGCGCTGGCCCACGCTCGCACCGCTGGAGCGCGTCAGATAAGGAGCTTCGAGCAAGGGCGGGCTGGAACTTCCGTAGTAAAGTCCATACGGTGGATCGCCGACCTCCAGAAACTGCGAGAGATCTTCGACCGCGGTGTAGTACAGACCCGCGCCAATCCGGATGCTGGTACGCCCCGGACCACCGAACAGCTTTCCAAGAATGCCTCCCGATACGCTGGGCGAATAAGCCAGACCCAGCCGGGGCGAGAAGTTGTGCCACTGCGTGGGCGCCAGGGTTCGCGGAACCCCGGGGTCGCCGGCGACCACGTAGCCCGGGGGCGCCCCCGGAAACTTCACGGACTGTTTTCCCGGGATGATGGTTTCGATCTTGTTCTGCGTGTCATACCAGGGCAGGCTGGCTTCCCAGCGCAAGCCATAGTTCAAGACCAGGTTAGGGGTAGCGCGCCAACTGTCCTGGGCGAACAAACCGTAATACTTGCTGCGGGAATCGAGGATCTGCGGACTGGCCTGGGTCAGGCTGTCGGGAGCTCCAATAAGAAAATCGGCGAAATCAATGCCGGTTTCGCTCCCGGTAAATCCGTACTGGCCGTTTTCCGCAGCCAGGTTCCGCTCGTCAATCTGGTCGTAGTGGAACTGCCTGCCGAACTTCAGCTCGTGCGTCCCAATCACTTTGGAGAAATTGTCCAGCCACTGAAACGAGTTGTTGTACTGCCGCGTGCTGACCTGGGGAACGCCGATGCTGAAATTGTTAAATGTCATGTAGGGCACGCCCTCTAACGCGGGCTGGATCGGGCTGATCCCGCCGGTGGCTGCATTCCAGGGCGTGACGAAGCCCAGTTGAGCCAAGGTGTAGTTGGGACCCACTCCACCCTGCGGCGTGGCCAGGTTCAAGGAACTGCGCACGTAGCTGAAACGGAACTCGTTTACCGAATAGCTCCCGAAGTTTCTGGTGTTGCCCAGGTTGATCATTTGAGAGCGCCCGGCGGTAACGGCGTTGTAGGCAAACTTCGAAGCCGGAATCGAGGCCCCGCCGTTCGGAAATGGGGAGTTCAGCAGGTAATCGTCCGCGAAGTAGTAGAAGAACAACATTCCGAAGCGCGAATTCTGGTCGACCCGCAGGCCACCCTTGTCGTCGCGCAACTTCTGCGCATAAGACGAAGTATTGAAAAAGTTGTTGGCGGCATTCGGCTGCGGAATCAAACGCAGGTTCATCATGCTGACGGCAACCGGCGACCAGGCAGCCTTGGGGATAAAAGCATTGGGAAAAACACACTGGCTCTGGGTGCAGCCCGAAAAGTAGTAGGGCTCGCCGTCAAAGATCGTACCCGCTGGCAAATTCATCCTCGTGTTAAGAACAGCGGCGAAGCCGGGGCCATTCAGGTTGTTGGCGAGGGCTGAGGCTGAATCCAGGAAGTTGCCAGTGAAGTTGAGTGCCGACGGCATCTGCGTGTTCACCGTGGGCGCCTGGGCCTGCCGCGTCCCCTGATAGTCAGCGAAGAAGAAAGTGCGATTCTTCCGGATCGGTCCTCCGACCGTGCCGCCAAATTGGTTCTGGCGGAATACTGGAGTCTTGTCGGTGGGCAGAGAAAAATAGTTCTTGGCGTCGAGCACTGTATTGCGCAGGAACTCAAACCCGCTCCCGTGAAATGCGTTGGTGCCGGACTTGGTGACCACATTGACCTGTCCGCCACTGTAGTTTCCCAACTCGGCGTCGAAGTTGTTGGTGATGATGCGAAACTCCGAGATCGAATCCAGGTTCGGAACGATGGAAGCGCCGTTGGTCTTACCCTCTTCAACGTTCGATCCGTTCACCATGAAGCCGTTCGAGGCCTCGCGCTGTCCGTTGACCGACTGGTTGCCCGAGTTTAACCCGCCGTCCACTGGACGATCGTTGACGCCGGTCATGCCGGTGTCAATGGAGTTGTAGGGGGAAACGCCTGGCTGCAGAGCCAGAAGATCGGTGTAGGACCTACCGTTCAACGGAACCGCGGTCATGGTCTTGCCCGAGATAACCTCGCCCATCTGCGTGCTTTCGGTTTCCACGTGGACCGAGTCCGTGGAGACTTCAATTTTCTCGTTGATCGCACCAACCTGCAGAACTGCGTCCACTCGCAGCGCGGAGTTGGCATCAATCGCCAGTCCGGTCTGGCGGTAGGTCTTGAACCCAGCCTGACTGATCTCCACGTCGTAGGTTCCGATCAGCAGCGACGGAAAATTATAGAAACCCTTGGCGTCAGTAGTCGCTTTCGACTGAACCCCGGTTTGCGTATTGGTCGCGGTCACAGAGGCGCCGGAAACCACAGCGCCGCTGGCGTCGGTCACCAGGCCCGAAATGCTGCCGTTGATGCCTGCCCAGATGAGGCCTGGCGCCAGTACAAGCAGCATCAGAAAAACTGCGATGCGAAAGCGTTTACCATTGTCCATGACTGACCTCCTGCCGGACGGAAGAAACTCCAGAAGGGATGGCCCACCCGGCGGAAAACACTTCTTCCCGCACTGCTTCGCTTCGAGTATTAAAACGTATCAATAGTGCTATTTTTGCACTTCCGCTGTCAAGAAAAAAGCTTGGGCCAGGAGCCTGGCCTTCATACTCCGCGTGGCTTTCTTCCGTCCCGGCGCGCAGGCGTCGCACGCGCCTGCAGCAGCCTCCGGGTGGATTCCCGCACCACCAACTCCGGGACTACCCTGCGGTGGCTGGCGGCGATCTCGCGTTTTTCCAGCACGGCGTTGATGCCTTCGACCACCACACCCACGGCCGCCGCTCCCATCGCTTCCATGGGTTGGCGCACCGTGGTGAGCGATGGTGTGTAAAGCGCCGAGGCCGCAACGTCATCGAACCCAATTACCGAACACTGCTCCGGCACGCGGATGCCGGCCCGGGTCAGAGCGCGAATCGCGCCGAAAGCTGTGAGATCGTCAAACGCCAGCAGCGCCGTGAAGGGATGTTTCTGCCGGATCAGCTCTTCGGTAAGCTTCTGCCCGGCCTCGAAGCTGGACAGGGGATCGCGCGATTCGGGCAGGTCCACGATCAGGCGGGGATCGAGTTCGAGATCGCAGGATCGGGCGTACTTGCGCACGCCGCGCCAGCGCGGAGCACTGTCGCTGAGCGCCCTGGGACCACGAATGAACGCGATCTTGCGGTGACCGAGCGAATGCAGATGTTCCAGCGCAACGTAGCCGCCGACCTGGTTATCCACGATGATGGAGCTGATGGAATCGGTCTCCAGTTCGCAGCCGATCATGGCCGTGGGGATGCTGCTCTTCTCCAGGTCGCCCAGCAGATGGATGTCCACGAACAGCCAGTTGGCCAGCACGATCAGGCCTTCGATGCGGCGGTTGAGCAGCATTTCCAGGTAGCGCTCGAAGCGCCCCCGATCGTTGTGCACATCGGTGAGAATGGGAAGGAACGAGGCCTGGTACAACGTATTTTCAATGCCGCGCAGAACCATGGTGCAATAGGGGTCGGTCATGTCGAAGACCATGACCCCGACGGTCTGGCTGCGCCGGCTGCGCAGCGAGCGGGCAAACTGGTTGGGCCGGTATCCCAGGTTGCGCGCCGCGCGCTCAATCTTTTTTTTCGTTCGGGCGGGGATGTAGCGGGCCAGGGGCGCGTTGTTCAGAACGATAGACACCGTGGTCGAGGAAAAACCACTTCTCTTCGCCACGTCACGAATGGTCACCATCGCAACACTTGCACCGGAGCCGGGATCTGCCGCCATCCCGGAGAAATTTCAATTTTTCCCAGTTCGCCGCTCTCGCTTGAATTTCTGACGAACGTTGGCGGACACTACAGCAGAGAGTCGAACCAGTGTCAAGCGCCCTGATCACACCGTGCCGTTCCCGAACGGTTGCACGACCCAGAGTGATACACTTGCGTCGCCAATTGTTTATCCGCCTAATCGCAACCGCGAATTTGCAGTTCTTCGTCAGGAGGTACCAACCATGAAACGCATCCTGAAGGTTCTGGCCATCATCGTCGGAATTCTGATCGTCATCGTCGTAGCGTTGCCGTTTCTCATTGACGTCAACACCTTCCGCCCCAAGCTGGAGTCCGAACTTGGCGACGCGCTGGGCCGGCAGGTCAAGGTGGGGAATCTCTCGCTGTCGCTGCTTTCGGGCGGCGTCACGGCCGATGAGATTTCCATCGCCGACGACCCCGCGTTCAGCAAAACTCCCTTTGTGCAAGCCAAGTCGCTCAAGGTGGGTGTGGAGTTGATGCCGCTGATCTTCTCGAAAAAGCTGAACGTCACCGAGATCACGTTGGACCAGCCGGAGATCAACCTGGTGAAATCCGAGAATGGCGAAAAATGGAATTTCTCGAGCCTCGGAGGCCAGAGTCCAGCCCCAACTGCGGAATCCAAGCAACCCGAGCCCAAGAAAGCCGAGGGCAAGCCAGCCGAAACCAAGCCGGCCGAAACTCCGGCCGCAGCGCCCGCTTCCGCTAGCAACCCGAATGTTTCGGTGGCCAAGCTGAACGTCAATAACGGCCGCCTTACGGTCTCGCGCGTCGGCTCGCCCGACAAAGCCCGGGTGTACGACAAGGTCAATATTGAGGTTACAAACTTCTCCTTCACCTCGTCCTTCCCCTTCAAAGTGAGCGCAAGCCTGCCGGGCGGAGGCAGTTTGACGCTCGACGGCAAGGCCGGACCGGTTGACGCCAGCAACGCGGCGCTCACACCCCTCGATGCCAAAGTCTCGGTGCAGCATTTCAGCCTGGCCGAGTCGGGCTTCGTTGATCCGGCCTCAGGAATCTCAGGCATCGCCGATCTGGACGAAACCCTCACCTCCGACGGCCATGAAGCCAAGACAAATGGCACGTTGAAAGCCACCGAGCTCAAGGTCGCCCAAAAGGGATCGCCGGCGGGCAGGCCGGTGCAACTCACCTACGCGGTCGTTCACGATCTGGTCAAGCAGGCGGGAACGATCACCCAGGGCGACATTGCCATGGGCAAGGCCGTCGCACATCTCACCGGCACCTACGACGCGCGCGGCAAAGTCACCGCCGTCAACCTGAAACTGAACGGGCCGGGCATGCCCGTGGACGATCTGGAAGCCATGCTGCCCGCTCTGGGCGTGGTGTTGCCTCCCAAAGCCTCGCTGAAAGGCGGCGCCCTGAACACGAACCTGGCAATCGTAGGCCCAGTAGATAAACTGGTCACCACCGGAACCATTCGCCTGGAAAATTCCTCTCTTGCCAATTTCGATCTCGGCTCCAAGCTTTCCTCGATCTCCGCGTTGGCCGGCAAGAAAACGGGCAACGATACCACCATCCAGAATTTCAGTTCTGACGTCCGGGTTGCGCCCGAGGGCACGCGCGCCGACAACATCAACCTGAATGTTCCGTCCATCGGAGTGCTGACCGGCGCGGGCACAGTCAGCCCGGCCAACGAACTGGCCTTCAAGATGAAAGCCGACCTGGCCGGAATGGGCATTCCGTTCGGAGTTGAGGGCACCACTTCCGATCCCAAGTTCGTCCCCGACGTAAAGGGAATGGCCACCGGTCTGCTGAAAGGCGTTCTTGGCGGCAAGAGCGGCGCAGGTCAAAACAACCCCCTGGGCGGATTGACGGGACTGTTCAAGAAGAAGCCCTGACCGCCTGCGTGCGTCTCAAATAAAATCGGCTGCCCCACGCTTCGCGATTTTCGAAGCGTGGGCGCCACGGACCAGGATTTTTCTTCGCGCTCTTCGTCGAATCCTCTGCGTATTCTGCGGTTAAGAACCGTTTGACCGTAGCGGGCCAAAATCCGCGCCAGCAGCCCAGACCGCCCCAAAATGTGCTATTCTTGAAGCCTTTCGCGCCGCCACGTCGTCTTTATCCTGACTCGTTCGGATGGTATCTAGGTTGCAATCCCGGTGTCGTTGACAATGCCCGCGCCGCAGACCATACTCCGCCCAAGCTGCCAAAACTCGGCCCTTGGGATCAGGCGCGGTTGCAGCCGCTTTTCGCCGCCTCTCACAGGACGGTGTCTGAGCTTCTCATTCCAGGAGGAACGTTGTGTCGAAACCATCAGCCCCAAGAGCATTCTTCCCCGCCCTCTGGTTCCCAGCAATCTGGATCATCGCGATCCTCATCGCCGCCGTTGCGGCAGTAGTCGTCGCCGCTCCGCTTCCGGCCCGCCGTCAGCACGCGAGCGTAGCCGCCACCGCTGCTTCGCCCACGCCCGCAGCGAACCCGGCCGTGCGCAACCGCATTCAAGCCACCTACGCCGCACTCCCGCTGGCCTTTGAGGCCAACCAGGGCCAGGCCGATCCCCAGGTGAAATACATGGCCCGCGGCCAGGGATACAAGCTGTTCCTCACTTCATCGCACGCGGTCATGACTTTGTCGCAGAGACGGCCCTCGGAAGTCCTCGACATGATGATGAACAAGCGCCGCGGCGCGGCCGCAGCAGAAGCCCTGCGGAAAAAGCGGGCACAGCGGCGCGCGCCCGAATCCACCGCCGTCCTGCGCATGAATCTGCTGGGACCCAAGTCGCACGCCCAACTCGTGGCCGAGGATCTGCAGCCCGGCAAGGTGAACTATTTCATTGGACGCGACCAGTCCAAGTGGCGCTCCAACATTCCCCTCTACGGGCGGGTCAGCTACCGCGGCGTGTATCCGGGAGTGGACCTTGCCTTCCACGGCCTGTCGAAGCAACTGGAGTTCGATTACCTGGTCAGCCCCGGCGCCGACGCAGCGTCCATCGCGCTCAACATCGAAGGCGCGCAAAGCATCCACACCGACGATACCGGAAACCTGATTCTGGAAACCACCGCCGGCCCCGTGCAACTGCACCAGCCCGTCGCCTACCAGAACCGGATCGGCCAAGAGAAGACCGGCACCCGCGAGCCCGTGGACGCCCGCTTCGTTCTGAAGGCCAACAACGAAGTCGGCTTCGCCCTGGCTCCCTATGATCACAACCGCGAGCTGGTGATTGATCCGGTCGTGACCTATTCCACGTATTTCGGCGGCAGCTCCGCGGACTACGGAATTGCCATTGCCGTAGACTCCTCCGGCAACTCCTACGTTGCCGGGGCGAGCGATTCCACCACGATTCCGGCATCGGCTTCGCAGGGCGGGTCCGTTCAACTCACGCCACAGAAGAAAGAATTCGCTTACACCTTCGTCACCGAGATCAGCCCCACCGGAACGTGCGCTTTCACCACGTTCTTCGGCGGTAGCTCCGATGACTTTCCTGGTGGCATCGCAGTGGATAGCCAGGGTATTTATGTCGCGGGAACGACCGACTCCGATGACTTCCCGGTTACCAACAACGCCGTGCAGCCTGGACCGGGCGGTGGGCCTAACGGCAGTAACTCGGGCTATGCCGTGAAACTCGCGCTCAGTGGCGGCGCCATTGTCTGGGCCACCTACATCGAGGGCAGCGACGACACCACGGGCCTGGGTCTTGCGGTTGACAGCGGCCACAACTTGTATGTGGTCGGACAAACTTTTGCCTCCGACCTGGGCGGCGGGCCGGTCAACCCTCTGCCGAAGGGAAACGCGATCAACCTTGGAACGGGCTCCGGGGCAACTGACGGCTACATCGTCAAGCTCATGTCCGACGGCACTGCCTACCTGCTGGTCAGTTACATTGGCGGCAGCGCCGGCGATCTGGCGACGGGTGTCTCCCTGGATGGCGCCGGCAATATCTACGTCTCTGGCATAACCATTTCCAACGACTTTCCTGCCACCCCCGGCGCGGTCCAGACCACCTGCGGCACAGATGGGAACTGTAATCCCGTCTCCGGCAATCCGCAGGACGATGCCTTTGTGGTATCCATCAAGGCGAATCTCTCCGGCTATAACTACGCCACCTACTACGGAGGAAGCGCAATTGACGATGCTCTGGCGATCGCAGCCGACTCCACCGGCAACGCGTTTCTTACCGGCAGGACCTCCTCCTCCGATTTCCCCCTCAGCGGAACGCCCTATCAGGGTTCGCTGGCCGGCACGCAGAACGCGTTCGTCGTGGAACTGAACAAGACCGGAACCGCGGCCACCCAGAGCACCTACTTCGGGGGGAACGGTACCGATTATGGGTTCGCTATCGCACTCGACGGTTCAGACAACGTGTACCTGACAGGGCAGACCAGTTCGAGTAAGTTCCCTGTAACTGCCAACGCCAGCGGACCGTCTCTGAGCGGGCCCACCGACGCTTTTGTGAGCACGCTCAATTTAAGCTCAAGCAGCCTGCTGTTTTCGACTTACCTGGGCGGCGGCGGTGACGAAGACCAGTACTTCTCTGTCGGGATCGGGTTGGATGGCTCGAACAACGTTTACGTCACCGGCGATACGGACTCCGGCAACGGTTCAACCGCAAAGTTCCCCACTACGGCCGCGCTGGACGGTACCTATGGCGGCACCGGAAGCTGCACGAACTCTCTCGGCGCTGCCACACCCTGCCCGGATGCCTTCATAGCTGCATTTACACCGACGACAACCGCGGACTTCGGCATCTCGGCCACCACCCCGGCTGCGGTCAGCCCCGGAAGCTCCGGCATGTCAACCGTCACCCTGACCGCGGTCAACGGTTACACCCTTGCGGTCAACCTGGCGTGCAGCGTGAGCGGAGGCGGATCGCCCGCGCCAACTTGCAGCGCGTCGAGTTTCTCCACAAACCCACAAACGCCGACCGGCCCCGGCGCCACGTCCATATTGACCGTCACCACGACCGGCAAGACAGCCGCGCTGTACGGTGCGCCGAAGATCTTCTACGCCCTCTGGCTGCCCATCGTTGGCTTGTCGCTGGTGGGAATGCGCTTCAGTACGGACGGATCGCGGCGCAGCAAACTGCTCGGGTTCCTGCTTCTTGGCGTGGTCATGTCCCTGTTGTTCTTCCTCCCCGCCTGCAGCAGCAGCAGCGGAGGCGGAGGCGGCGGGGGCTGCACGGGTTGTACTCCTGCGGGCGGCTACACGGTCACCATCACGGGAACGGATGCGAACAACCTGTCGCACTCCACCCAGGTGACTCTGACCGTCAACTAGGACAGCAGTTTTGGAATCGCGGCGGCCGTCTTCCGACCTGGAAGGCGGCCGCAGTTTTTATGGCTCCGCGCCTAAGATCATGAGGTAGTGACAAGGTTTGACCTTGTCACTACCGATCATGACGCGGCCTTCGTGACCCTGCTGGAGTTGATGGTAGTATGGAAGATTCTCTCAAGCGATTCCTGCGATCCGTGCGTGAGGCGCAAAGCACGAACAGGCTGGGTTAGAATAAGTTCGTGACTCGCCGCAGCCGGCAGGTGCGCCGGCTGTGTCCGGCAGAATCGAGGGCGCCCGGGCGAAGCGCCGGGCAGCCTTTGCGTCGTGCTGGGAATCGAAGTGAATTGAAACGTAAACCTGCTCATGTTGAAATCTGAATTCTTGCAATCAAGGCGGAAATTCCGGACGGTGCGCGTCAGCCTCACGCTTTTGTGCCTTGCTGCCTTCCTGGTTGTGCTGCCGTCGGCGTCCGGGCAGAACTTCACGCTGGTGATGGCTCCATTCCCTCCGCCGGCGGCCATCGAGCCCGGCGGCACAGACTCGTCGAACCTCACTTTGGATAGTTCTGGTGGTTTCACCGGCTCGGTAGATCTCGCCTGCCAGGTGACCTCGGCGGCGACGAATCAGGTGGTGACCTCTCCCGCATGCCAAGTGAGTCCAGCCTCCAGGACGCCTCCGGGCGGCGCTTCCGTCACCATCACGGCCTTGGGTTCCACGCCGACCGGGCGCTATATCGTCACCGTCACAGGAACCGCACCTGGGACACCTTCGCTCCCGCCCGTGTCGGTTCAGCAGGATTTGTCGGTGCTGCCAGCAGTGCCACAATTCACGATTACGGTGAAAACAGCGGTCTCGCCCACCAGCATACCCGCCGGAAACGGGGCCACAGCGGTGATCAACATCAATCCCATCTTCGGCTACTCCAGCCCGGCAGGAGGAGTAACGCTGGCGTGCTCTTCGATCACTCCCCTGGTGACAATTCCTCCCATCTGTTCGTTCAGCTCGCAGCCTGTCATGGTGCCCGCCGGAGGAGCGACTGTAACCTCCACCCTGACGATCAGAACGTACGGCCCGGTCCCAGCGGGGGCCGCTCGGAGTTTCTTCGCTCTCTGGCTGTCCCTGCCCATGTTGGCGCTGGTGGGCCTGGGCGCGGCGGCGGGTGGGAAACAATCTAGGAAAGCTTGGGGTCTGCTGGCTCTTTTCGTCGTGAGCGGAGCCTTTCTGCTGATGCCGGCCTGCGGCACCAGCCCCAACGCGACCAGCACGCCGAACGGAATAACTCCCGCCAACTCCTACACCTTCACCATCGTCGGCGTGGACGCTGCAGGCCAGGCCTCCAGCAACACAGGTTCTTCCGGCTCCGGTTCCGCCTCCACCGTCACCCTGTCGGTGACCGCACCGACCGCCAACTAGAATCATGCGCCGGACCGGGCATTATCCGCCGAGCCGGCTGGCCCTGGCCCTGGCAGCGGCTGCGCTGCTGTTGCCTGCTCCGGGACTTGCCGCGCCGCGCAAAGACAAGTCGAAAATTCCCGCCGTGCGCTGGGATGAATCCCATCCCGGCTGTACCTTTTCCCGCAGCGACGACGGCAAGTACCGCTACGGACTGTGGTCTGGCGATGTCGGTATCACCCTGGCCGTAGATTCCCAGGAACTGGAGAAAGTTCACCGCAGGCACGAACCGTTCTTCAGCGTGCTGCTGGCGGTGCGTTACCGGGGCCAGGGGTCGCTCGACCTCGCCACCGAAAACATTTCCCTCGAGTTCGTGAAACACTTCCAGATCGTTCAGCCCGCGCTCGATCCCGATTCCTTCGCGCAAAAAGTGCAGGACGACGCCGACGAAGTGGATCACCAGGCCGCCCGCGACGTACAAAAGCATCCGGAAAAGAAGGCGGAAACCGAAACCTACGTCCGGGCCTTCCAAAAAGACGCCGCCGAACTGCTGGAATTTGTCGGCAAGAACAGCCTGCGCCCGGCGCGGATGGGACCGGCGAATGGCGACGCCAGCGGGTGGGTGCTGTTCAGCACCGACAGCAAGTGGATCAGCGGCTGGAAGCGGCAGGAGGAATTCATCCTGCGCGTGCCGCTCGACGGAAAGATGTTCGAGTTTCCCTTCAAACTTCCGCCCAAACCGGGCGAAGTGCTGCTGCGCAAGCGGGAATAAACGGCGTCGGACCTCAAACCTCAGACCTCGCACCTCATACGCTGAGGTCTGAGGTCGGAGTCCGGTTTAACTTGCCGCCCGGCGCGCCTGGCGCTCGATCTCGGCGGCCTGCTGCATGAGGATGTCGCGCAGCGAGACCAGTCCCTTCAACTCCTTGCCGTCCACGATGGGCAGATGGCGGAAGCCGAATTCGCGCATGATGAACAGGCATTCCTCCAGGCTTTCGTCGGCGGCGACGGCGCGCGGGTTCGCAGTCATGATTTCCGAGACCGAAGTCGTGCCCGGCGTGCGCCCGGCCGCCACTACCCGGTTCATGATGTCGCGCTCCGAGACGATGCCGGCAAGTTCGCCGCTGCGCAGCACCGGCAGGGCGCCGACGCTGTGCTCCATCATGAAGCGCGCCGCCTCCAGCACAGTGCGACTGGCCTCAATCGAATATACTTTGCGGTCTTTCACGAGATCGCGCAGGGTGGTCATGGCTGACTCCTTGGATGACAGAAAAGCGCATGCGAGCAAAACCTGAGCGGATTCGGCCAGCCCCCACGGCCAGCCCCTACGGTGGGCAATACTTTATCACAGGTACGGAATTTCGGTAGAGACGCAGCGAGCTACGGCTCTACAGACTAGCGCAGAACCAGATCGTGCTCTTGGTCGCGCACAGGCTCTGGAGTCTCCTCCCAAACCTCCGGCAGGTTGGAAGAGACATCCGAGGGAACGAGCCCCTTCCCAGCTTCGGCCACAGGCTGGGCCGGACGCGCCGGCCTGGAATACTGCAGAAGCAGCAGGAAAGGCAGCATCAACAGGAACACGACACCCATCACCCAAAATGCTTCGACAAAGGCAAGCATGGCGGCGTGCTGCTGCACCATGCTATAGATGGCCGCCAGGGCCTTGTGCGAAGCGGTAACCGAGTCGGCGCCGTGGGCATGGAAGTTCGCGCGCAGACCCTGCAGCAGTCTCAGGGTCTGGGCGCTGCCTGCGGTGACGTTCGCCACCAGGTGGTTCTGGTGCACCTGCGTGCGCCGCGCCAGGAATGTGGTCATGATGGCGATGCCGACGCTGCCCCCGATGTTGCGCATCAGGTTGAAAATGCTGGTGGCATTACCCATCTTCTCCGGCGGAATGCGCGACATGGCCAGCGCCATCAGCGGGATGAAAAGAAAGCTGAGCGCGACCCCCTGCAACACCTGGGCCCACAGAATGTCCCAGAACCCAGCGTAGAGATTGAGTCCGGAAAGCTGAAACATCGTGATCGAGCCGAGGACCAGACCCACCACCAGCAGGCGCCGCGGGTCAGTCTTGGTGGTCAAGTGGCCGGCCAGAGGCGTGAACAGCAGCGCTCCAATCCCTCGCGGAGACAATGCCAGCCCCGAGTTGTAGGCGGGATAGCCCATTAGCGTTTGCAGATACAGAGGCAGCAGGACCAGACTGGCGTAGAGGATAAAGCCCAGCATGCCGATGAGAAACACGCCCGCGCTGAAAGAGCGGTTCTTGAGCACGCTCAAATCCACGACGGGATGGTCGGCCATCAACTCGCGGATGATCAGGGCGACCAGTCCAATCACACACAGCATAGCGAACGTGCGAATGTAGTTCGACGAGAACCAGTCCTTGCGCTGGCCCGTATCCAGCAGAACCTGCAGCGAACCGATGCCCAGCGCCAGAAAACCAATCCCCCAAAGATCAACCCCGCCGCCGCTCCGCTTCACGTAGTGTGGATCGAATACAAACCGGTTCATCAGGAACAGAGAGAAAACGCCCACAGGCAGGTTGAGATAGAAAATCCAGCGCCAGGTGTAGTTGTCGGTGATCCATCCGCCGAGCGTAGGTCCGAGAATCGGCGCCAGCAGGATGCCGATGCCGAAGGCCGCCATGGCATGACCGTGCCGCTCCTTGGGGAAAGTTTCCAGAAGAATCGCCTGGGCCAGAGGTTGCAGGCCGCCACCGGTCAGACCTTGCAGAATACGAAACACGATTAATTGCGTCAGGGAATTCGCCATTCCACAGCAGAGCGAAGTCACCGTGAATCCGGCCACACAGGTCAGCAGCAGCCGCTTCCGGCCCATGTGGTTGGCCAGCCAGCCGGAGATGGGCAACACAATCGCGTTGGAAACCAGATACGACGTGACTACCCACGTGCCTTCTTCGTTGGTCGAAGCCAGATTGCCGGCGATGTGGGGAATGGAGACGTTGACAACGGTGGTATCGAGCACTTCCATGAAGGTCGCCAGCATCACGGAGAAGGCGACGACCCACGGGTTCACGTAACGTTGTGGACTGGCATCCACCTGAACCTGTCCCTGCCGGCGGAAAGCTCCGCCTTTCGTACTGCTTACTATGAAGGCAAGGCTGAAACTGTGCCGTGACAGGAGTCACAAGCGCCCGTGACGAATTTCGACCCTTCCTGAGAACGTCAGAAAACGTTGTCAGGAAAGAGAAACAGCGCGGATCACGCTCCGCGCCGTTCACGAATCTTGCTCTCTTGCGGGTTGGGTTATTGCAGGTGATTCAGCCGAGCTGGGGTGGCGTCGGCGGTGCTGGCGTCGGAACGCGGCGTCATCGAGACCACCACGAACTCGCGCTCCTTGTCATCCAGATCTTGCACGCGCAACAGCATTTTGTCCTTCTCCAGCCGGAACTGCGCCTGCCCGCCCACGGGGAGCAACACCGGATGCTTCTCGTCGCGCGGACGGATGCGGTAGATCACTCTTTCCGCCTGCACTACATACTCCTGGCACAGAAGCTCCTGAGTCTTCTTCTTTCCGTTCTCAGCCGTGCCGCACTGCACCGAATCCATCTGCAACAACTTGCCGCTCTGATAGGCCTTGGGTTCTTTGGCGTAACCGGCCGAGGCCAGGCCAAGAACAACCACAGCGCACAGCATCCCCTTCGAACGCATACTCGTACCTCCAGAAAAAGCGAACCCCGAATTTGAGGACTGCAAAATGGGGCGGTCCCCGCCTTATCGAGAATCTTTCCATGCCCCGGGAGGGCATGACAGGTCACGGCAGTGATGGGGCGAAGGTTACCTGCGGAAAGATGAAAAGCGCGGATACCTGTCGTTTGACTACTTCAGCGTTCGACCACTTCTTCCAGCGTTGGGAAGAAGGCAGGATAGGAGATAGCCGCCGACTCCGCGCCGCGGATGAGGGTTTCGCCTTGGGCGCGCAGGGCAGCGACGGCAAAAGCCATGGCAATGCGGTGATCGCCGAAGGAATCGAGCTCCGCACCGTGCAGAGTCTGGCCGCCGGGAATCTTCAGCCCGTCTTCGCGCTCCTCGACCTCGGCTCCCATGAGCCGCAGATTCCTGGCCACGGCGGCGATGCGGTCCGACTCTTTCACGCGCAGTTCTTTGGCGTCACGCACCTCGATGCCCTGTTCCGAGTAAGGCGCGATGGCCGCGAGCACGGGAATTTCGTCAATCAAAGCGGCCGAGTCGGCTCCAGCGATGGTCGCCGCCTTTAGCTTGGCGCCTTCGATCTGCAGCGAGCCCACCATCTCGCCGTGAATCTCTTCGAGCTGGGTGACGGAGATGCGCAGGCCCAACTGCATGAGGATATCGAGCAGGCGGGCGCGCGTCGGGTTCAGCAGCAGATTCGGGATCGCCAGCTGCGAGCCGGGAAACAACGCGGCCGCGCACAAAAAGAATGCCGCGCTCGAAAGATCGCCGGGAATGCGGGCCTCGATGCCGCGCAGCCGCTGGCCGCCGCGAATGCGGACTTCGTTTCCAACAGAACCGCCTGCACCAGCGCCTTTGCGCTGGACCATCACCCCGAATGCCCGCAGCGCCACTTCCCCGTGATCGCGGGTGCGCACGGATTCTTCGATTCGCGTCTCACCTTCGGCCAACAAACCGGCAAACAGCAGGCACGATTTCACCTGCGCGCTGGCCACCGGCATTTTGTAGTCAATGGCTTTCAGGGCCGCGCCGGTGATGCGCAGTGGCGGCTTGCCGTCGTGAGACGTAATGTGCGCGCCCATGGCGGAAAGCGGCTTGATAACGCGCTCCATGGGACGGCGGGAGAGCGATTCGTCACCGATCATCTCACTCGAGAACTTCTGTCCGGCGACAATGCCCGAGAGCATGCGCATGGTCGAGCCCGAGTTTCCGCAGTCGAGCGGGACGGCGGGCGCGGCCAGCGCCAAGCCTTTTCCCTGCACCGCGATGACGTTGTCCCCGCCGGCTTCGCGCTCCCAGGCCACTCCCAGGGCGCGCATGCAGCCCAGGGTGCTGGCGCAATCCGCGCCGGTGGAATAGTTCTCGAGACGCGATGGTCCCTCGGCAATTCCGGCCAGCATGGCGTAGCGGTGCGAGACGGACTTGTCTCCCGGCAGCCGCACACTGCCGCGCACGTTGCGGGCCGGACGCACTACGACGTGGGACTCATTCTTCATGCTGAGATCAATATAGCTGATGGGATTCGGGGAAAATGGGGACGACCGGCGATTGCAGAAATCAAATCTCCCTACGCCATCGCTCTGGCTTCCGCGGTGGCTTCTCGCAGAATCTTGGCCGGGACTTCTTTCAGCGTCACGCCGAACTCGAACATGGGCGTCTCGGTGCCGCGTCCCCAGCGGGCGACCTCCCAGTGCGCGCGCACGAATTTCGCGTCCGGGTGCGCGGTCAGATCGAGCAGCAACGGGGACTCGCCGGAATAAAACTTCTGGGGAAAGGCGGCGATGGATTTCACGCCCCACGCCGCGCCATCGGGCGAGCCGTAGATGCTGACGTCGAGCGATTCCTGCTCGATGATTCTGGTGATGGCGAGGGTGATGAGAAAAACTCGATTCGCGGCGCCGCTAACGTCCACGGCGGAGCCGTCGCCTTTGGCGGTGACCACAGTCTGAGGAGGAACCAGGATCGCTTCGGTCAGGCTAATTGTTGTCATGGCAGTTGTCGTCGCGGAGATTCTAACAAATCCTGGCTGCCATAGTTGGTGCTGACCGTCGGGCGGCCCTGCTCATGTGGCGACAGCCGCCTCGGCTGTCCGGTTTTAGCGGGGCTGATCCCTGTCAACGTAAGTCGTTGAGTCTTCGTGCAACTCGTTGAGTCTTCGTGTAAGTTGTTGAAAATTCGTAGAAGGGTCTTGCGAGGCTGCAGGACGCACAATTTTGTTGCGGACGATACCTTTCCTCGTGCCCGCCAACGATCGTCGTTGCCAGGGCCTTTTCCGGCTCGGGAAATGGCATTCCAGGAGACGCGTCCGAAGTGCAAAACTCTTATCCCACACGTTTTCGAGGAGCATACATACAAAATAGACCGTACATAAATGTACGTATACTATTATTCCTCCGGGTGCGGCCCGGTGAAGTCGTTGCAGCACGGCTTCTGCACATTCTTGAACTCCATCAGCTCAACGCGCGACAGGTCGGGATCAAATACATCGAGCTGCCACTTGCCGTCTTTGCCGATCTCGGCCTGTTCGTCGCCGTGGGGCTTCCAGCCGTGCGACTCCAGAATGGCTTGCGCCTTCTTCATGTCGGTGACGCCCAGCGAGATGTGGTTCATCACTCCGGTCAGTTGCGGGTCCATGTGCGCGGGCTGGTTCAGCATGTACTCCAGCCAGTCGGTGCCGTCCGGCACCTGCACGGCTACCCAGTCGTCGGGTGCGCCGGGCTTGTCGGCGCCGTGCCAGTAGAGGCGAAAGCCGAGAATGTCGCGGTAGAAATGATCTTCGGCATCCTGGTGGTACACCACGAAGCCGGCGTGAATCATGCGCCGCGACACGGCCGACGCAGCCGGCGGCACGGCCGCGCTCTTGCCTCGCTCGACGAATTCGATGCGATGCCCTTCCGGATCGTTCACCGTGAAACTCAGGCTGTGGTCGGAATGGCCCTGAATCTGCGAAGGCGGGAATCCCTTGCGGGTCAGGTAACGGCGCAGGGCGACGATGTTGTCGGTGGCAAAGGCGACGTGATCCATGCGGTCGGTGGCCTTGGCATCGGGCGCAGGGCTGTAGCCGACCCATTGCGTGCCGATCATGTAGCGCACCGTGCCGCCGGGTTCGACCGGCGTGGCGGACGCGAGGCCGAGCAGGTCGCCATAGAGTTTCTGCACGCCGTCGGGCGCAGTCGTATAGAACGAAACATGGTCAATGCCGAGAATTCGCGGACGCTCGGTGGAATGAGTCTGCGCAGCAGCATAGTGCAGCAGAGGCAGGATGAGCAGGAGGGAGATTCTCTTCATGACGTTCTCGATTCTAGCTCAACACGTCTTGTCCAACGCGGCCTCAGGGGCTGAAGCCCACCAGGTAACAGGCACGAATCGCAACGCTGAAGCGCTGCACCACCCAAAGGCACTGTTCCTAGATCCGCCCGGAAACTCAGATCCCATCCAGAAACTGGCGCAAGAGTCTGGCCGCTTCCGCGGGTTGCTCCCAGCAAGAGTAGTGCCCGGCTTTCGGGATCACGCGCAGCTGGCTGCCGGAGATGTGCTGGCGCATGAGTTCCGCCTCGTTCACGCCGGTGAGGATGTCCTCGTCTCCGGTGACGAGAAGCGTAGGGACGTTGATGCCTTTCAAGGTTTCGACGGAGTCGGGACGCTCGGCCATGCCGCGCTGCACCTGAGCCACGTCTTCGGGGGACATTTTCCGCATCATGCTCAGCGCGCCCTCGACCAGGTCGGGCCGGGTTTCGCGCGTGGCCTTGCCCAGCAGGCGCGGGATCATGGTCTCGAAAAACGGTTCGGTGCCGCGCTCGAGAACATCGTTCGCGGCCTGCAAGCGTCCGGCGCGAGCCTCGGGGTTGTCGGCTGGCGCTTTCGTGTTGCACAGGCCGAGCGCGGCCACGCGGCCCCGATGCTTGCGCCAGAATTCGAACAGGATGTAGCCCCCGATCGAAACTCCGATCAGCGGAGCGCGGCCGATGTTGGCATCGTCCATGACGCGAGCGATGTCTGCCGCGTGTTTGTCCATGGTGGCCGGGCCTTCGCCCACGCCGGAATCGCCGTGGCCGCGCAGGTCGGGCAGGATCACCTTGTAGCGAGTGGCCAGAGTTTCCGCCACCGGCAACCAGAATTCGTGGTGGGCCGGAAAAGGATGGAGCAGAACGACCGGGGAACCGTCGCCGAGTGTCCAGTATGCGATTTCAGCGTCACCGCTCTTGACGCGCTGGGAGGGAATTGGCTCCATGCAGAAAGACCTCGGTCGTCAGACGTCAGACCTCAGCCAGATGCGATTAAATCATAATCTGGGGCCCAGGCCTGAGGTCGAGGTCACACTCCGTCGAGCTTCGCTCGACGGACAGCCGAGGCGGCTGTCCCCACATGAACTACGGATTCGTGACCTGCTGCGCGCCCACCGGTGCTGAAAGCAGTAGTGGCTCTTCCGGCATTACGATCCAGGCGATGATGTAGGGAATGAAACCGATGCAGGTCATGATCGCCGTGATCAGCCAAACCACCCGCACCAGAGCCACGTCTATGTCGAAATACTCAGCGAAACCCAGGCACACGCCGCCGATTTTGCGTCCCACGCGCGGGCGCATGAGCTTGTGCCGGGCCTGCGAGGCGCCGACGCGAATGCCGCAGTAGGCGCAGACGGCCGCGTCATCCTGGATCACTTTGCCGCAGTGGTTGCAGTACATGGGTCGCCTCCCTACCGTAGGCTACGGAAATTGCAGGTTGAAAGTTCCATCTTACCAGCCGCATGTTGGGGCTGCCGCGGCCGCGAACTGTGTCCCTACTCCTCACAACTCAAGGGTGATGAACTCCAGCAGTTCTCCGGCGTTTACGATCCTTGTGCCGGGGAGCTGGCTTTCCGGGAAGTGTCGCTTGTTGCCAGTCACGAGGAAGCCGACCTTTCCCGCCCGCGCGCAAGCGATGAACTTGTCGTCTCCGGGGTCCGGCGAGGCACGGGGCATCGGAACGGGACGAAGATAGTCGCCCCGGCGGCGGAGCAAGGCGAGCAGTGCGTCAACCTCATCCGCGGGAAACCCAAACTTCGGCCGAAGCAGAACGTCAGAGTATTTCTGGAGGATCTCGGCGGAAAAGCAAGGCTTGACTAAGCGATGGTTGATCGCCAGGACCAGCAGGGCTTCATTTCCGGCGGACGAGATCATGGCCGACACGCGGACGTTCGTGTCGAGCACCGCGCGAATCATTTCCGCTTCTCGCGGCGGTAGGAAGAAATCTCAGCGTCAATGTTCTGCGGGGTGAGCTTGTCCAGGCCCCTCTTTTTGGCGCCGCCCCACGCTTTTTCCAGCCAGTCGGGAGGGGGCGCGGCGGTGCGAATAAAGTCCTGGATACTCATGATCACCACGGCCGGTTCTCCGCGCCGCTCCACCACAAAACGCTCGTTGTTTTCGACAGCCCGATCCATGATCTGGCCGAACTGTGTGCGGGCGAGATGGGCGTCTACACGGCGATTCATAAGCTGGCTCCGTCAATCATCAATTGATGCATTGATCATATCACAACAAAACCCCACTACTCCCGATACGCCTCCCGAATATAGCGGCGGGCCTGGTCGGCGGGGCCGGTATTGGCGTTGCCGGCGAGCACCGTCTGATATCGCTTCATGGCCAGATCGCGTTTCTGCAGCAGGTCGTACATCTCTCCGGCCGCCAGATTCGCCTTCTGCAGGATATCGGGATCGGGGTTGGGCGCGTCGTTCACCAGTTCATAGGCCGTGGCCGCCGCGGCCAGTTCTTTCTTGCTGCGCAACAGGTCCCCCAGGCCCCACGCCGCCATTTCGTAGTGCAGGTTGCCGTACTTCCCTTCCCGGCCGTTCTGCCACACCGTGCGATAGACCGTCTCGGCCTCGTCGAGGCGGCCGGCAGAGCGAAGCAGGTTCGCTACTTCGGTGAGGAAGAGATGATTTTTCGGATATTTGGCAGCCAGCTCCCGCATATCACCCAGGGCTTCGTCGTACTGATGTTCGCGGCGCAGGAACAGGCTCAGCATCACCTTGGCGTCCACGGAATTCTCGCCGTCACTCTTCGCCACTTCGCGCAGATATTCGAGGCCTTTGTCTTTCGACCCGCTCAATCCGGCCAGGGCGGCGGCGACCTTCACGGTCCAGGGCAGGTTGCCCACAACGTAGTTGTGCGTGCCCACGACCATCTTCGCGTCCAGATAGTCAGGATCCAGTTCGAGCACATGCTCATGGTCGTGGCGCGCTCCGACTGCGTTGCGCAGGGCCGAGAACCAGGCTCGTTCGACGATTCCGGTGTAAACGGAGAACTGGGCCCGGGTGACGCCGCGACAATAGAGGGCGCCCACATCCTTCGGATTGGCCTTGAGTTGCTGCTCCTCGAGGGCCTCGGCGCGATGGGCCAGGCCCTTGATTCGATCCTTCACCTTCTGATCGGTGGGGCGGGGAGCATGGCCGATGAAGCTGTCGTTGGAGTAGTCCCCGGTGTTCATGCCGCCGGTTTCGTAAAGATTGCGCATCAGCACTTCGGTCAGCAGATGGTTGACGGCGAAAGGATCGTTGGGATGCTTCTCGAGGATCTTCTCGAACTCCTGCGTGGCGCGGTCGTATTCCATGTTGTAGAAGTGATCAAAGGCGGCGTCGGTCTGGGGATCGCGAGGCGCACCGTGCGGGCTGCCGTTGGTGGAAGGCGCCTGACCAACGACCGGCAGGCAAAGCAGGAGCAGAAGGGGCAGGACAATCAGGAACCCTTGCGTGTGTCGCGCAGACTTCATCGAGAATCCTTCTAGTCAACCGTCGGTGGCTCTAGTCTAAACGAACCCCGCCCGAGCCGTGCCGAATCAAGAATGTCATCCCCGAACCCTGCCTGCTACCTCTCAGCCTCGCCGCGGTTCCCTATAATTTGCCCAGCCACAGACTGATTCGAAGTTGTGGAATCGAAGTTGTGGAATGTCGGCGCCCGGTCCGCCGAATGGAGCTCGGCTGGACTCGGCCCTGTGGTTTTGGATGCGGCTTCAGGGATTCCGGTCGCTGTGGATTGTCGTACCGGTTCCAGCCGTTATGTTCTGGCACGCAAGGGTCTTCGGCCTTCGGTAACTGAGGCATCTTTACCCGTTAGCTCGCGTAATTATTGCCCTGCGGCGGCGCGGCAACCAAGCCTCAAGAATTGCAAGTATTTGTTGTTCCGGCACTTAGAAGCGACCGCGATTTGGCGCTTGGAATGCCAAAAGGGCTTGAGGCTCTTCTTTGAGTCCGGTGTGAGTTTTCATTATGTCTGAAGTCGTGCAGCAAACCGAGCAGGAATTCTGGCGTCCGGCGTCGTTGGTGCTGGATGATGCCATGGTTGTCCACGAAGCCCTCCCCACCATGGCGGAAGCTTGCCCCGGCTGTGGGACCGAATTTCTGCTGGGATCCCGTTTCTGCCACTCCTGCGGCCGGCGTCGTCCCGAGGCCATCAGCGATGCGGCCCGAGCGGACGCCGCCGATATGGCCGGGCTTTGGGAGCGGGCGGTGCTCCGGGTCAAGTCAGTCGCAGCGAAGTTCCACTGGCGCAGAATCCAGTTTCCAGCCTGGCTCCACTACCTGCATTTCGACGAGATCAAACAGCGTTTGGGCCTTCCCACGGCGTCTCTGGCCGCTTTTATCATGGGCCTCGGTTGCCTTGGCGGAGCCCTGCTGGTCGGGCTGCTGCAGGTCAAGACTCTGGTGGATTGGCAGGCCATCCAGCTTTACCGCGCCGAATGGCTGCTGGCCGCAACGGCGTCGTTTGTGGCGGGAATCCTTCTGAAGAAACCTTCCGGAAACTAACTCTTGTTACAAATGGTTGTCCATCCGACCCTCTGGGGCTAAAGCCCCGCGTTCTTATCAGTCCTGAGCGCTACCCAAAACCACTTCGCAGACTAATCCCACACTTTCTTACCGCCTACGATTCATTGCCCGAGGCGACTGCGCGGCGCTGCTGGCCCATGCGGTACAGATGGTGGACCGGTCCGGTGCCGCGGCCAAGCGGCTGTCCGTAGGAGATGGCGGCGGCGACGTAGGTTTTGGCGAGCAGAGCGGCTTCGGCCAGGCCGCGGTCGAGCGCCAGGTGGCAGGCCATAGCGGTCGCGAAAGCGCATCCCGTGCCGTGCGTGGAGTTGGAACGCTGGCGCTCGGCTTTGAAGATTTCCTGCTCGATGCCGCGCCGGGTGGTGAAGCTCAACAGGTCTATCGCTTTCTCCAGATGGCCGCCGGTAATAACCACGGCCGGGGCGCCCATCTCGTGTAGTTTCGCGGCTGCAGCCTTCATCTCGTCCAGTTCCCGCACCTTCATGCCGGTAATGAAGGCGGCTTCATCCACGTTGGGAGTGACCACCTCGGCCAGGGGAATGAGCCGCTCGATCATCAGCCGGGCTCCGTCCCGGTCGAGCAGGTCGGCGCCGGAAGAGGACTTGAGGATCGGGTCCAGCACAATATTGGGCAGACGCGCTTTTTCTGCACGGTTCTTGGTAGCGCCTGTGGGCGAGCTGGACAAGAAGTCGGCCACCGCCTTGACTACCTTTCCCGAGCCCAGCATGCCGATGCGGACGGCAGCGATTTCCAGGTCCGCAGCCAGCTCCTCCAGGGTCTCGGTGACCAGGGTCGGGTCAACGGCCGCCACCCTGCGCACCCCGGAGGTGGATTGGACGGTCAGGGCGGTGATGCAGGCCACCCCGTAGCAGGCATGGGCGGCAATGGTCTTGATGTCAGCCGAGACGCCTGCCCCGGACGAGGGGTCGAAACCGGCAATGGAGAGCACGACTGGTGGTCTTTCGGCCATAATCCTCACAACCTACTGGCGCCCCGGGGGCAGCCCTTTCGGCACCAGAATCTCACATCGTCTGGCATTGGAACTCACTTCCGCACTCGGGTTTAGGAAAATAATCTTCGGTGCTGCCTTCGGAGTCAACGGTGTAAGCGCTTGATTCCATGATGTTTGTCTGTACGATGGAGCGCAAGTGACTGATTCAAAAAGGTTTGTAAATTATACCCTACTAGTTGAGCAAGAGTATTTACTACTATATAAACGTGTAACCCATGCGAAATAAAGGCCCTTCGCTCCATGTGCCTAAATTACCAACAGGTTACGTGTGAAATCTATTACTAGGAGGTCATAGCTGGGCCCCCCATTTGGCCTTGACAGCGCGTTTGGCAGGCCGATAGCATTTCAAAACCAACCAAAATACCAGCCTAGGCATGGGCACTTTTTGAGTATGCGAGGAGAACTGAATGCGAAGACGTTTAGCTCAAGGATTGGCGCTCTCTTTTCTGATCGCCAGCCTGGGAGCGGCTCAGGGACCGAACAACTCGGAGGCGACACCAAAGCCACTTAGTTCAGTCCAAAACAAGCCCGGAGTCCGCAAGCAGGCAGGCAAGGCCCAGCCGTATCAAATTGGGACAGCTTCCTGGTACGGCGAGGACTTTGACGGAAAACCAACCGCCAGCGGCGAACCTTACGACATGTACGACATGACCGCCGCTCACCTGACGCTTCCCTTGGGAAGCTACGTGCGAGTCACCAACCTGCGCAATGGCCGGACCGTGGTGGTCCGCGTAAATGATCGCGGGCCGATCGTGCCCGGACGCATCATTGACGTGTCCTACAGCGCGGCCGAGGCCCTGCAGTTCCGGGGACGCGGTTTGCAGAAAGTACGGCTGGATCTGGTCAACCCCCGCTCGCAAAAGCCCCATTACCAGACCGTTGCTTTGAATCAAGTTCCGGTGGCACAACTCCCGTAAAAAACATAGACTAAGCGGGATGCCAGCGGCCTCCCCCAACCTCAGACCGCAAGGTTTGCAGGGCGATCCGCGCCAACGGCTGATCATTGCCCTGGATGTCTCCACCGCTGCCGCCGCGAAGAAAATCGTGGCGGCGGTGGGGGACTCTGCCCTCACCTACAAAGTCGGCATGCAACTGTTCACCGCGGAAGGACCGCAGGTGGTGCGCGATCTCGTAGCCTCGGGGCGGGGCGTGTTTCTCGACCTGAAGTATCACGACATCCCCAATACCGTGGGAGCGGCCGTGGCGGAAGCGGCCAAGCTCGGAGTGAGCATGCTGACGGTGCACGCGGCGGGCAGCGGGAAAATGCTGCGGGCGGCGGTGGAAGCGGCGCAGGGCAGTCCGGGATTGATGGTGCTGGCGGTGACCGTGCTCACCAGCCTGGACGGAAACGACCTGGAAAAAATCGGCATACGCGGCACGGTCGAAGACAGCGTTGTGCGCCTGGCCGCGATTGCGCTGGCCAACGGATGCCGGGGCGTCGTTGCCTCGGCGCGCGAAGCGTCCACCTTGCGCGCGGAACTGGGGGAAGAGTTCGCCATCGTCACGCCGGGAGTGCGTCCGGCCGGGGGCAACGCCGGAGATCAGGTGCGCGTGGTCACTCCTGCCGAGGCGATCGCCTCGGGAGCCAGCTACATCGTAGTGGGCCGGCCGATCACGGAGGCCGCCGACCCGGCGGCGGAGGCGAGGGCGATTCTGGGGCAGATCAGCGGGTAGGAACTTTCCCCGTGCCGGGAGTGAGCCGGCCTTCTCGTCGTTTACAGCTTCTCGAAGAACTCGCAGGCCGAGCACGAGATGTAGACCCCGCCGGGGACGCCGCGTTCGCGGTCTTTGACCCGCTTCACGATGCGGGTGGGCTTGCCGCACTTGGGGCAATCCGTGCTCTTGGTGGTGTCCATGACCTTCTTGCGGTCAGCTGTCTTTGCGATCTTGGCGCCTACTGCCATGGTTTCTCTCCTGATCTCTGTCGCTATCTCTGCGATATTTGCGCAGCATGATCCGCTCTGTTGCTGCCGCGGATAGTTGTGGATGGAATGTGTCCGAAACCAGCCCGGAACTGACTGCAATCCACGCGGGCGATCCACTCGGGAAGACCTTTGCAGCTGCGTCTGGATGTTCTTCCGTCGCTCTTGATTTTACAGTAAGGTTGAGCCGGCTGTCTCGCTTTCGGAGACCGAGGGGCGGTCGAGCTGCGCTCGACCCTTCGGCTTCGCTCAGGGCAAGCTAGCCGAGGCGGCTGTCCCCACATGGGTATTTTCGCCCGCGAGCGTTGACCCATCTTCCCCACCCCTGCTACCTTCGTATGTTTGCCCGGCGGCTCGCGGCGCGTTCTGCTTGCGGCACGCGTGCCATGCGCGGTCTGCCTTGCTCGCACCGGCTGGGTCTGGGGCCCAGTTCGTGACCAGTCCATAACTACGGAGACATTCCATGCCTGCCATCAGGTTTCGCGGTGTTGACTTCATCCAGTTCGATTCGCTGCTCACGGACGACGAGCGGCTGGTGCGCGACACCACGCGGAAGTTCATCGAAGAAAATCTCATTCCCATCATTGAGGAGTGCAACCGGGCGGGGCGCTTTCCGCGCGAACTGGTCAAGCCCATGGCCGAGCTGGGCTTTTTCGGCGCCTCGCTCAAGGGCTACGGCTGCGCCGGCATGGGCAACGTGGAATACGGACTGGTCATGCAGGAACTGGAGCGTGGGGACTCGGGCGTGCGCAGCTTCGTCAGCGTGCAATCCGCGCTGTGCATGTACCCGATTTATGAATTTGGCAGCGAAGAGCAGAAACGGGCCTGGCTGCCGGCGATGCAGAAGGGCGAGAAGCTGGGCTGTTTCGGCCTGACCGAACCGGATTTCGGCTCGAATCCAGGCGGGATGCGCACTCGTGCGCGCAAAGTCGGCAATGAATATGTGATCAACGGCGAGAAGATGTGGATTACGTCGGGCTCAATCGCCGACGTGGCGATCATCTGGGCTAAAGTCGAGGACGAAAACGACCGCGTGCGCGGCTTTTTGGTCGAGACCGACCGTCCCGGATTCAAGGCCGACGACATTCACGGCAAGTGGTCGCTGCGGGCGTCGGTGACTTCGGGACTGTCGCTGCAGGATGTGCGCGTGCCGGAGTCGAACCTGCTGCCGAAAAGCGGCGGGTTGAAGTCTCCGCTGATGTGCCTGAGCCAGGCCCGCTACGGCATCGCGTGGGGAGCGGTGGGGGCGGCCATGTCGTGCTACGACACGGCGCTGCAATACTCGCTGCTGCGCAAGCAGTGGCGCGATCAGCCCATCGCTTCGCACCAGCTCGTGCAGAACAAGCTGGTATGGATGATCAGCGAGATCACCAAAGCGCAACTGCTGGTGCTGCAAGTGGGACGGCTGAAAGACGCGGGGAAAGTACAGCCGCAGCATATTTCGATGGCCAAGCGCAATAACGTGTGGATGGCGCTGGAGTGCGCGCGCATGGCGCGCGACATTCTGGGAGCGAACGGCGTGGCCGACGACTATCCCATCATGCGCCACATGATGAATCTGGAGTCGGTGAAAACCTACGAAGGCACGCACGACGTACATGCGCTGATTATCGGGCAAAACGTGACGGGGATTGACGCGTTTTAGTGGGCACCGAAAAACAGCACGAACAGTCGTAGCGGCCCCGTACTAGAGCCCAATTCGGGAGGGTCGATAATCCACTGAAAACAAAGGCGCGTCTGGATGATCGGGCCTTCGGATTTTCGACTGCTCCCACGCTGTGCGCGAAGTGTGTGAAAAAACGAGTGACAAATACCAAGGTTTGCGGATATCTTTGTGGACAGTGTGACCCTGTAGTAAAGCTGTACACAGGTGAACTTATGTGATGACAGTTGAGTTCTGCGATTCGAAACGGCGAGGAAAGTCTCGCCGTTTTTTCAGTTTAGGCGCGAACTCCTAGGGCGGCCCTGAAGGCCGGGTGCACAGAGTATGCGAAAGCAGACAACCCGCTCTGCATCCTCTTTAGGTTGTGCTCGAACAGATACGCATATCTCTCGTCATCCTCGTTGACGTAAACGCCCAGGAAGCCAAACCAAAGGAGAAGTTGAATAACTGGCTCGAATTCTTGAGCGGGGACCTTTGCCTCTCGCAATTTCTCTTCGACCTGTGCTCGCGAGAGGACAGCCGGAGCCGATATAAACGCATACGGAACATCGGCGTAGTCTGGCTTGACGTCTTTCATCTCCAATGTGATGTCCACGAGAGCGTCTTCTGAGTAGGAGGACTCGGCGTGCAGGATGTCGCTCTCGGTCACTCGGTCGCGGTTGCGGTTAATCGCGACGTTGATGCATTCGCGTACGAAACGGATGACTTCACGTGGGCGCATAAGAGTCCGCCCCAGGATGTAATGAAACGACGACTGTCCTTGGACCTGCAGGTCGAAGAAGAGCCCCCATAGCTCATCAAAAGACATCTCCTGTAGCCCCGTGCTTTGTCCAATTCGGCGTCGAAGTATGTCCTTGAAGACCTCAGGATCATTCCAATCAAGGATTACGGGCGTGTCCTTGCCTCGGTCTGCCGGTTCCATGATCAGGTGTTCGTATATGTCGTTTCGAATAAAGACCACAGAATGCAGTTCTACTGACCTGGACTCGAACTGTCGCTGCAATTTTCTGGTTGCCTCCAAGAGACAGCGAAGGAGAAGTATGTCTTCAGGTCGGGCGGCGCGAACCGGCCAGCCCTTATCCAGGTTGTCGAAGAGCAACCAGATATCTCTGCGGGTAAGACTCAAGTAGGAAGTCAGCGCATCGTTAAGTTTTCGGATGTCGCGGCTGTGTATGAGTTGAGTAATTTCGCCTGTACTTGACGGCAATTCTGCTGCCGCCTTCCTTCGTTCTTCGATCTGACCTACAAGCTTCAGAAGCCGCTCGGAAAAGTCGGCCTGTTCCGTTTCTTCATCTTCGCCGTAAGCCGCCACCACGTTCTCATAGGCCACCCTTAGCTTGGGATCGCGATACTGCAGCCCCGTCTCATAGTGGACGATCTGGTGCGCAAGCTCCATGAGAAGAAGGAAATTCCAAAAGGCGGTGAGAACATGCTGCTGCACACCCTCGCTCATTTCGGCCATGACGGACTCGCGGAGCTTTGCGAACTGGTGGCCCTCTGGTTTTAGATCCAGCACCAGATGGGCCCTACTGGGGCGATAGGTACTTCTGACTCCATAAAAAATAGCAGTCTTCCCAGCACCTTTCCGTCCAACCACGAGCCGCGCGTGTCCCCTCTTCACCTCGTAAAACTGCGCGGTTGGAACGAAGTAGCTCTCCAGCGCCCTAATCTCATTTTCCGCCGCGAGATCACCCAAATCGATCTTTTCGAGCGGTTTCAGAGGCAGGGTCGTCGGAACAAAGGTGTTGGTCTGAAGCTCCTCGATCACCGCTCTCATCAGGGGGGTGATCAGATCGAGGATCTGTGCCGCCCTCGTATACGGTTTAACAACATCTCTAAAGTCAAGCGCGTGCTGTGCCTCCCCTTCCTGCAACATGAGCACGTGCTTCCGCGCCGCCATCCCCATCCCGGCCATAAATGCACACCGGGCATTGTGAGCAGTCTCACCTCGTTCGGGGGAAAGCAGATGGAGTACCAAGGCTCTACTCGACATCACCTGCTTGTAGGCTTCATGCAAGGAGATGCGTGAGACCTCCCTAGAATCGAACGTTCGAAACTTCAGCGCAGATTTCTTGACGATCGACATGATCTTCACCATGCCGTCGTTTTCTATGGGGCTCTTCACCACGTACAAGGGCTGCGCTGTATTCAGGGCAGGCGGTTGCAGCCCAAGGGGCGGAAGATTCTGCCTCTCAAGAATTCCTGCCTGCAAATCCTGTGAGTTCTGGAAATCAAAATAGCCGAACGTGTCCAATATCCCCAACTCGTCGAAGACTTTCTTGTCACGGATGTAGCTGGTATCCCGAATAGGCAGAATCGGCACGCCCAGGCCGAGGGCATACCCAATTTCAAAGATGAGGTTGAAGTTCAACGTTGTCACGTCTGCAATGACCAACCGTGTGAATCGGATCGCCTTACAGACCTCACAGAAAATGATTTGGCCAGAAACCCCCAAATCCTTCCACGTGACCCAACTCTTGTCTCCTGCCATTATTCTTAGGTGCTGGACCGCGTTCTCGATCGGATTCGCGATTGCGGCGGGCTCAGTTGCGTATAGAAATAGCGCGTCTGACTTCACTGCTGTGCCAAAATTCTGGTCACAGGCCCCTTCCGCGTACTGGCAATAGCTTGGTGGGGTGTTAATACTGGGAAGTAATGGAATCTGCGTGGGCTCTGCGGACATAGATTTATTCTCCGCCGTGGTTGCTCAAGTGTACCCAATCGCATGCACATCCCGAAACCGGCCCTCTTCGGGGTTTGTATTCTCCAACGCCTCAATCAGGCAGGTCAGCTTTACCCGTACAACTCTTCCAGCAACTCGTAGGCGCGCCGCAGGTGGGGGATCACGATGCTGCCTCCCACGACCAGCGCGACATTGAGCGATTCTTCCTGCTCAGCGCGGGTTGCGCCCAAGCGATAGCCGTGGATGGCGTGGTAGACAATGCAGTCGTCACAGCGCAGGCACGCCGAGGCAACCAAACCCATCAACTCTTTCGTCTTAGCCGGCAGGGCGCCTTCGAGGTAGGCGTTGTGGTCAATGTTGTAAAAGCGCTTGACCAGGAAGTTGTTGGCCTTGTCCACATTGGCGTTGAGACGGGCGCGGGTTTCGAGGAAACGGCGCGCGATCTCACTCTTCTCGGCCACCTGCTTCTCGGTGAAGAGGTAGGTTGGCTCTTTGCGTTCTTGCGGCAGGCGGTCCGGGTGCGAGTGTTCTGGCTGCAGGCGGTCTTGCTGCATTTGTCCCGCCGGGGCGGGATGTTCGCTGGCTGGTGTACTCATGGGCGAATAGTAGCAGAGGAGACACTTGGTCAAGCTGGAAAATCCGGTTCGCCGGTTGACACCCAGCCGGTCGCGGCATCAATATGCTTTCAGAACCGACTAGAAACAATCCAGCGTTGGCAAGATTCCTGGCTCTGCGAAAAAAGCCGGAGTATGGGAATGCTGCTGACTGTGAAGAGACTCATGATGAAGCAGATCCCGGCCTCTATTCTGTTTTCTTTGCCCCTGCTCATAATCCACTCCCGGCCTCACTCGTTGCCGGCCGCACCAGCTTGCCTTCCGAAGGCACGATTTCTTCATTTCTTCAGGAGAACCTAATGGCTCGTCGCTGGTTGCTAATTCCGTTGCTGGGACTTTTTCTTACGACTGCTGTTTTCGCTAGTGGTCCCACGGGGACCATCACCGGAACGGTCACCGACCCTTCGGGGGCGGTGGTGCGCAAGGCGCGGATCACGGTGGTCAATGAGGCGACCAACGCCATGCGCGACGCGGAAACTAACGATGATGGCGATTTCACGGTGGCGCTGCTGCCGCCGGGCCGGTACCGGGTGACGGCCGAGAGTGCGGGCTTCCGGAAAAGCATCTTTAGCGAGGTCACGGTGAATGTGGACCAGACGGTGCGTGTGGACTTCGCGCTCGAAATCGGCGCCGCCACGGAGGAAGTGCGCGTGAAAGACACTCCTCCGGCCATCCAGACCGACACTTCGACGCTGGGCCAGGTGGTGAATAATCGTCTGGTGCAGGAGTTGCCGCTGAACCAGCGCAACTTCCTTGATTTCGCCCTGTTGGTTCCGGGGAGCCAACTGCCGGCGGAAGGCTCGCAGAACTCGACCCAGGGCGGAGCGCTCAGCGTCAATGGCGCGCGCGAGCAGTCGAACAATTTCCTGCTCGACGGAGTGGACAACAACGATCCCTACATTAACCAGTACGTGGCTCTGCCGTCGGTGGACGCGATTGAGGAGTTTAAAGTTCAATCCAGCGATTATTCGGCCGAGTATGGCCGGGGCGGCGGGGCCCAGATCAACGTCGTGCTGAAAAGCGGCACCAATGCGTTCCATGGGACGCTGTTCGAATACTTCCGCAACCGGAGTATGGACGCGAAAAACTATTTCGACGCGCCCGCTTGCGGCCCTACCTCGGTACCTGGCGATTGCGGAGGCATCCCGGCCCTGCAGCGCAACCAATTTGGCGGAACGCTGGGCGGCCCAATCCGTAAGGACAAAACGTTTTTCTTCGTATCGTATGAGGGATTGCGGCTAAGGCAGGCGGTGACACGGGAGGCCACGGTACCGTCAGAGGATCAATGGTGGGGAGCAGACTCCGGCGGAACTCCGTCCAATCCAGCGCCCGGAACAGCGCTGTATCTTGCGGGCGGATTTTGTTTCATTAATCCAATCCCGACCTGCCCCTATATTCCGACCATCTTGGGTCTGTATCCGCTAGCAAATGTAGGTGCGGCGACTAACCTTCCAAGTTCGAACACGTTCCGCTCCGCTCCTGTCATACGCCGTTCCGATAACCTGTACACCGCTAAGCTCGATCAGCACTTCAGCGCTACGGATACGGTATCTGCCCATTACTCGCTGGTGGACGAAAATATTTTCAGTCCTTTCGATCCCGTCAATGCTTTTACCTCGCTGCCAGGCTTCGGCAGCTTCACACTGAATCATGGCCAGAATGCGGGGCTGGAATGGACACGCGTGTTTCATTCGAAGTTGCTCAACGAATTTCGTCTGGGCTTCAACCGCATGCGGGCCACCGTGCTGCAGCAGAATCATGGCACGGACTTTAACGCGGCGCTGGGCTACCCTGACGTTCTGACCAATCCGGTGGATTTGGGATACCCCGACCTCTCGATTACCGGCTTTGACGGCATTGGCGAGCCGGTCAATTATCCACAAGATCGTCACGACACCACGATCCAGTTAGCCGACAACGTGGCGTGGACGGTCGGCCGCAACCAGTTCAAGATCGGAGTTGATGTTCGCCGCCTCCGGATTGATAACTACCTCGATTTCCTCGCCCGTGGCGAGTGGCTTTTCCTGGGGAATACCGGGGCTGGTATTTTCGGTCCGGGATGCGACGCCTCGACCTGTCCCTTGGCGCAGTTGCTGCTTGGCATCCCTGACGCGGCCATTGGAGTAAGCGGCAACACGTATAACAGCCTGCGCAGCCACGGCGTGAGCACGTATGTGCAGGACGACATCCACGTGGTCCCGCGCTTCCTGCTCAATGTTGGGCTGCGGTACGAGTACAACAGCCCGCCGGTCGAGGCGCTGAATCGCTTCAGCGTGCCCGATCTCAGCTCGAACTCCGCGACCTGCACTCCCACACCCGACTGCCAGTTCATCATCGCGGGCACGAATGGAGTTCCGCGGGCAACGTATTCTCCCACCAAGACCGATTTCGCGCCCCGTATAGGCATCGCCTGGCGGCCGCTGAAATCGGAGCGCTGGGTGGTCCGCTCGGCCTACGGCATCTTCTACGATTCTTCGATTGCTAACATCAACATTTTCCCGCGCATCAATCCTCCGTTTTACAACCTGTCGTTTTCTCAGCAGAACCCGCTGACCTGTCTGGGCGGGCTGTGCACGGTGCAGGACATTCTGAGCACGCCTGGAGGCCTGGTGCAGGACAACACGATTTCTCCCAAGTTCCGCGACGGGTACATGCAGCAGTGGAACGCCGATCTGCAGTACGAGGTACTGCCAAACTGGATGGTAGACGCGGCCTACGTCGGCTCCAAAGGGACGCATTTGAGCAACGTGATCGATCTGAACCAGGTGGACCCCAACACGGGGCCGCCGTACCCCCAGTTCGCTTCGATCCTCTATGTGGAGTCGAACGCGAATAGCAATTACAACTCCCTGCAACTGCGCTCGGAGAAACGTACGAGCGCGGGGTTGTCGTTACTGCTGTCCTATACGTATTCCAAGTCGTTTGACGACATCTCATCGGTGTTCGGGGGAAGCGTGGGCTCCGGCCTGCCCCAGAACTCGCAGGACTTAAGCGCGGACCGCGGGCCTTCGGACTTCAACGCCGTGAACCGTTTCTCGGGCAGCTTCGTCTATGACTTGCCTCTGCAACGCATGTGGGCTCACGGCCCCAAGTGGGGCGAGCGTCTTCTGGACCACTGGCAGGCGGGAGGAATTTTGACGGCCCAGACGGGATCGCCTTTCACCGTAGTCCTTGCCGGAGCGTCCGCATCCGCAGGGGCGGCATTTGGAAATCCGGCGCGGCCGGATCTGGTGGGCAATCCATTTCAGCCCGGCAACGTTGCGGCGAACCCCGGTTGCGTGGGTCCCAGCCAGGTGAGAGTGCCGGAAAGCTGGTTCAACCCCTGCGCGTTTGCGGCTCCTTTGCTGGGCCCTCTCGGTCTGCCCCTTTTCGGTACGGAGGGCAGAAATATTCTCACTGGCCCTGGATTCACGAACCTCGATTTCGGTTTGTCCAAGAGCATGGCGCTGGGCGCCGAGAACCACCGTCTGCAGTTGCGAGGGGATTTCTTCAACCTGTTCAATCATCCGAACTTCGATGGTCCCGGTCACGTTTTTGACTGTCTGCCGCTGCAGCCTTGCGGGCCACCCTACGGGGGATCAAGTTTCGCACAGGTTCTCTCGGCGAATGCGTATGGCAATAAACCGCCGCGCCAGATTCAGTTGAGCGCGAGGTACATCTTCTGATTTGGGGTAGTAACGTGGGCTACGCAGTAGGCTTGTCTCGGGGAGGCTCAATCGCAAGGAATTCTTCGGCGAAGCGGCGGGCGTAATTTTCCAGCAGGGCGGGAATGCGGTGCGGGTCCGGCGATTTCAGCACCAGGCCGGCGTGGTGATGTTTCTTGATGCGCAGGAAGACTTCGGGATCGTTGTAGCCTGAGGTATTCGGATTTTCCTGCCTGGCCAGGGAGAGAATCACTCCGGCATAGTCGCCGCGCACGGGCGGCAGGTTATAACTGCCGTCGCCGCCGGCGATTTCGATGCGCGCCCACTCACGCCACAGATTGATTCCGGTAGCAGCCTCGACCATCTCGTTGATGTAAGCTCCGCCGACCCGTGCGGCGCATTCCAGAAAGTAGAAGTGCCCGTCGGCGTGCGCCTGGATGAATTCCGCATGGGCGACTCCGCGCACCAGTCCCAACGCCGCAATTAAGTCGCGGTTGATCGCCCGCAATCCGGCATCGGCGTCGCTTCCCCGCGACACCGTGAACGTGGAGAAGACCCCACCGTGCGCCACGTTCATGGGAGGCTTGCCGTATTTGCTGACGTTGGCAAAGACGATCTCGCTCTCCGACACCACCGAATCCACGTGAAAGACGTCGCCCGGGACGAACTTCTCCACCAGATACGAAGACTCCTTGTCACCCAGTTGTTCGAGCAGCGGCCATAATTCCGACGCGGCGTGAATCTTCTTGATCCCGATCGCCGACGCCTCCTGGCGCGGTTTGAGCACCCACGGTCCAGGGACATGTTCGAGGTAGTAGCGGATGTCGTTGTGGTTCACGACCGGCACAAAGTCGGGCACGCGTACGTCGCGATCAAGCGCCCGCATGCGCATGGCCAGTTTGTCGCGGAAATAGCGCATGGTGGTGAGACCCATGCCCGGAATGCGCAGATGTTCGCGCAGAGTGGCGGCTGTCTCCATGTCGTATTCGTCGAGCGCGACAATGCGGTCCAACTTGTGGTTGCGCGCCAGGTGGGTCACTGCCTTCACGATGTCGGCAAGGGCAATCTCGGCCGGGAGATAGAACGTATCCTCAAGAGACTCGCGGGGCCAGTCGGCGTCGCGCAGTTTCTCGGCCGTCAGCAGAAGCACGCGGCAGCCTCGCAGCTTGCACTCGCGCATGAACTCCTGCCCCTTTTCGTAGGTGGTGATGCAGAGGACCGTTAGGGGGCGCGCGTCAGCCATGAGCTCCGTTCCGAATCGGCGTTGGGAATCCGGGTAAGGAGGATACCATGGCAGCGGCGAGCGCGTGTATCCGGTATTCCGATGAGAACCAACACTTCTTTTCATCTCCCCCAAGAGTGCGCTATAGTCAGCGCGGCGCGGGACCGCAAGCTCAAACGCGCGCAGAGAGGAATCCAATGAGTACGCAGACTCGTCCAGAAGGCAGGGCCCGCAATTTCGGGGAAAACATTGAAAGCGACCTGGCGTTGGAACTCCTGCGAGTGGTGGAGATAGCCGCCATTGCTTCGGCCCGGACCATGGGCCAAGGCGAGCGCAAGTTGAGCGACGAAGTGGCCACCGAGGCCATGCGCAAGACCATGGAGACCATCCCCATGCGGGGCACCATCGTCATCGGCGAGGGCGAGCGCGACGAGGCGCCCATGCTCTACATCGGCGAGAAGGTCGGCGCCAAGTTTCCGGACGGAACTGAAGTTCCCGAGGTGGACATTGCGGTGGATCCGCTGGAAGGCACGAACCTGTGCGCCACCGGCGCACCGGGTTCGATTACGGTGCTGGCGGCTTCGGAGCGCGGCGGCCTGCTGCACGCCCCCGACTGCTACATGGAAAAGATTGTGGTGGGGCCATCGTGCAAGGACGCGGTCGAACTGGACGCGCCCGTCGCCGACAATCTAAAGAATATTGCGAAGCGGCTGGAACGCGACGTGGAAGACCTGGTGGTGATTGTGCTCGACCGTCCGCGTCACGAAAAGCTCATTGCCGATATTCGCGCTGCCGGAGCCCGCATCCGCCTGATCGGCGATGGCGACCTTTCGGCGGGAATCGCCGCGGCCGTCATTGGAACCGGCGTGCACGCGGTCATGGGCTCGGGCGGAGCGCCGGAAGGCGTGATTACCGCGGCCGCCATTCGCTGCCTGAACGGATACATGCTGGGCCGCCTGGTGGTGAAGCCCGAGCAGGAAGAACGCCTGGCGAAGATGGGCGTCAAGGACAAGAAACGCATTTATGAGGCAGAAGATCTCGCTCCCGGCAAGCAACTGATCTTCGCCGCGACCGGCGTCACGGAAGGCGCCCTGCTCAAAGGCGTGCGCTTCTTCGGCGAGGGCACACGGACGTCTTCGGTGATTATGACCCTGCGCACCGGCAAGGTGCGATTCGTGGAGAGCATCCACCTGGAGAAGGGGCCGGATGTGAAGGTGAGGTTCTCATAGGCAGCAGGTCTTGGGTTGTGGGCCCAAGACTTGGGCCCCAAGATCGGCTACTTCAGATACTCCGAGTCTTTCTTCAATTCCTCCGGGATGGGCGGGAACGGCGGCCACTCCTGCGAGTATCCCTTCAGCAATGGAGTTGAAGCTTCGGCCCGCAGCGTGCCGTCGTGCACGGTGAACTTATGCGGATGCCCGGCGGAATACCCTTCCCAGAGGCACACGCCGGCATAAGCGCCGTCTTTGCGCAGGATGTAGTACGACATGTCCATGTAGCGCAGCTTGTTCATGTCGCCGTTGTAGTTGCGGACGATCCGTTTCAGCGCATCCAGGCCGGCTTCCTGCGGAGACATGCCGCGGCGCATGTTTTCGACGATGGTGTGAGCGCCGGCGACCTTGATGTTCTCTTCCCCGCTGCCGGTGGCGCCGGCCGAACCCACATCCTGATCGGTATAGCAACCGGCGCCGATCACGGGCGAATCGCCGCAACGGCCGGGCAGTTTGAAGGCCAGCCCGCTGGTGGTTGTGATGCCTGACATCTCGCCCTTCTCGTTCAGCGCCGAGCAATGGATGGTGCCCGTCGGCGGGAACAGCACACGGCGCACCGCCGCCAACTGGAAATCCTGCTCAATGCCAAGATCGGCCGCACGCTGCCGCAGCTGCTGAATTTTCTCCTGCCATACCTCGGCCTGCGGCTTGGAATCCGGAACTGGCGGATGCCAGTGCGGATCGGCCATACCCGGCCCCCACCAGTCACGATCAGAGTGATATTCCTTCCACAGCAGCCAGATCTTGCGGGAGCGGTCGGTCAGCAGATTCTCGCGGGGAAAACCGACGGCCACGGCGAACCGCTCAGCGCCTTCGCCGACCAGCATGACGTGGCCGGTGTGCTCCATCACGGCTTTGGCCACCATGGAAACATTCTTGATGTTGCGCACGCCGCCCACCGAACCGGCGCGCCGCGTGGGACCGTGCATGCAGCAGGCGTCGAGTTCGACCACGCCTTCTTCGTTGGGCAAGCCGCCCAGGCCGACGCTATCGTCGTTGGGATCGTCCTCCGGGCCCTTCACCACGCGGATCGCGGCATCCAGCGTGTCGCCGCCGCCCTTGAGAAAGGCATAGGCCGCCTCCACGTAGGCATAGCCGTTGTTGGCGCAGAGGATGACCGGGCGCTTGGTGGAATCGGCGGGAGTAGGATGGCCAGGACCGCCATTTTCGGCGAGCGCGTCGGGGATCCCGCGCGCTCCAACTCCGGCGGCGACAGCTCCGAGAACTGAGTTCTTGACGAAATCACGGCGTGAAACAGTCAAAGTTCCTCCCGATTCGCGGGGCGGCGGCCGGGCTAAAAATCAATGCGCAGACCGAACTCCGTTTCGCGCGGTGCGCCAACGGCGAAAACGCCGGTACCGCGTCCGACTCGGACCGTGTTGGTGCCGGAGTTCACGCCGGACGACGTGCCGTTGATGGCGCCGTCTGTACCAAACAGCGAGCCGAGAGGGCCGAAGTTTTTGAAATTGAAAACGTTGAAAAACGAGACGCTGGGCAGAATGGTCACGCGTTCGTGGAACTTGAAAGGCCAGCTCAGGGTTGTGTCAATGTCTTTGTAGTACCCATTCCCGGCGTTGTTCGCAGGCGGAGCCTGAATTGTAGGAATTACCGCACCCAGAGTGACCAACTGGTCTTGCCTGAACAAACCCGCGCTGACCAGGGTCTGCCCCGCCGGCGTAAGTGTGTTGCCGTTGCCGTAGGTGTTGTTGAAGTTCTGGATGTAGGCATTCAGCTTGCTGGGAGAAACCGAGCGCATGAAAGTTCCCGGATGCCCGATGCCTGTAGCGGCGGCGTTCAGGAAGTCGCCTGTGGTGCCATCGCCGGTCAGATCGGAACGGAAGATCTCTCCCGTGCTGGTGTAAACCGGGAGCGTCAGGTCGGATGGCTGAGGCGAGGCAAAGCCCCCAATCAGGCTGAAGCGCGGACCGTGGTGGGCAAAGTCAAAGATCGCGCCGAACTTGAACTGGTGGGTTCGATCCTGCGACGTTGGCCCCATGAAGGCGGTGGGGTTGCGGAAGTCCCAGGCGTTCAGAGTGAAGTGCTGGTCGCTGCCGTTGTCGCCGACGAAGCGGGAAAGCGTGTAGTTGATCTGGAGATCGAGACTGCCCACGCCGCGGAACGGATTGGCCACTCGTTGGCGATACTCACTTTGCAGGCCGTTGTAAACCGAGCGACCCATGGGATAGTTCATGTACAAATTGCCCAGTAAGGGATTAATACCGGCAAATGCGGCACTCGTATCCGGAGTGAGCCCCCAGTATGGCGTGGAATATCCTGCGTTGAAAACGGTGCCGGAGTCGAGGCCGTTGCTGGCAAAATCATTGATGCTCGCGGTTCCCGGGTTAGCCTTGATGTAGCAATCCACGGCGGCCTGCGCCTGGGCCACGCTCGCAGCCGGAGCGCAGCCAGCGTTGGCCACGGTATTGTTGATGGCAAAGAGAGCGGCTTGTGGCACGCCGTTGACGTCTTTTTCAAGATACCGCGCATCGCCGACGTGGTTCACATCAATCCCCACCTGAAAATGCAGGCTGATGTTGCGCAGGTAGTCCACGGTCAGGACACCACCCTTGCCGAGTTGGCGCTGGACACCAATATTCATCTGGTAAGAGCGGGCGGTGCGGAAATTGGGATAATAGGGATAACCGAGTTCCAGAGTATTGCCCACAAAGTTCGGATTCGGGCCGGCCCTGCCCACCGCCGCGGTTGCCGCCGCGTAGGCGGCCTGCAAATCGGCCATGGCCTTGGCTGCGCCTTCCGCGTTGCCCGCGCTGGGGCGGAGCGGCTGGTAGCACACCTGCGTGGCCAGGTCGTAGCCATCAATGGAAGAAATCGAGCCACCGCCCGGCATCGCAAAAGAGTTCGTTCCGAAGTAGGCGCTCGGGTTGTAGGGTGCATTGGGATCGCAGTACAGATACGGGGTCTGGTTGAAGAGGCCCGTAGCCAACTTGTCGCTGCGGTCGTACGACACGTTGTTGAAAATGTTGTTTTCGTAGTAGAGGCCGCCCCCGCCGCGGATCGCCGTTTTTCCGTTGTGCCAGGGATCCCATGCAAATCCTGCCTGTGGAGCAAAGTTCAGGTTGGGCTGGCGAACGCGGTTGCCTAAACCGGCCCCCCATAGATCTAGCAGATTTTTCACATTTGGCGGGCACGTGATCAACACGTTTGCCGAGCACGGGATGGGCGCCATATCGCTGTCCGTGCGTCCGGTGTCGCGAATGTAGCGCAGTCCGAAATTCACGGTCAGGTTGGGTTTAATCTTCCAGGAATCGCCTACGTAGGCCTCAAAGCGCGTGTCAAACAAACCGCCCGCGGGATAGCCGAAAGCTGGCAGTTCCGTGCTGAAGCCCTGCTCATTGCCGACGTAGCCGCCGGTAAACGGATAATCGCCAATGTTGGTACTGCAACCGGCAAAATTGGGAAAGTTGCAGGAATAGTAGGGCGTGGTCTGAAGGCTCACAGTGGGATCACTGCTTTGGGGCAAAAACGCAGCGTTGACGTAGGAGTAGAGCAGCGGAGCCAGGCCGTTGAAAGAGGCAAAGCCGCCGGTGGTGATGCCATTGACGGTGGCCCCAAAGCGAATAATGTGCGCGCCCCAGACCCGGCTAGCGTCGTATTTGATCTGCTTGTTGGTCTGGAACGTTTGTTGCGGCGCCAGGTAGTTCGGTCCGGTGTCGAGGCCGGTGTCATTGAAGAGTAGCTCCGCAAAGGGAAAAGGATTGATGTCGGAAGGTTGCGAATTGGTATCGCCGACGATCTGGTTATGGAACTTGAAATACCCCATGCGAATACTGTGGGACCAGTTGCCCTGATTGATATCAATGCCGAGGGCATGGGAAGGAGAATAGTCGCGGTTGGCGTAAAAGGAAAAGCCGGTGTTGGCCGATGCCGCAGAAAAATTCCAGTCATACGCGAACTTATAGAATACGCGGACATTTTTCAGGGCTTGCCAGTCGAGCCGGCCGCTGGCCTGCGAACTCTTGAAAGGAGAGTCAATGCCGCGCGTCAGAGCCTGGAAAGGAGTGCCGGCGACGACTGATCCGAGGCTGTCCTGCTTGAGACGTTCGGAATCAATGAAGAAAAAGAGCTTGTCCTTGAGGATGGCGCCGCCGAAACGGCCGCCAAAATAGCTGCGCTGAAACTGCGAAGAAACCGCCCCGGGGAGATCGGCAAACCCGGCAACGTAGTCGCGGAACTGGTAGAAGGCCTGGCCGTGGTAGGCGTTCGTGCCCGAGCGGGTGGCCACGTTGACGGTGCCGGAACTAGTAACTTCTGAGGAAATATCAAATGAAGAGCGGCCAATATTGAATTCCTGAATCGAGCTCAACGCGATGTTTTGCGTAGTAGTGCCCACCGTCTCGTCGCTGACGTCAAGGCCGTCCACTTCGATGCGGGGCGTGCGTCCGAAATCTCCGTTGATCGAAAGTGAGTTGTAGCCTACTTTCGTCGGATCGAACGCCACGCCGTCTTGCATCTGGACGCCGGGTTCGAGTTGCGCCAGATCGAGAAAACTGCGTCCATTGATGGGCATATTGTCAATCTGTTCGCCGCTGAGCACACCTTGCACCGTGGATTGTTCGGTATTGACGGTGATGGCTGTGGTTTGCACTTCAACCGTGGTGGTCTCCTGGCCGATCTCCAACTTTACGTTGCCGGAGGAGGTCACGGTGATCTGCACCGGGATGTTGAGTTGCGCTGTCTTGAATCCCGTGGCTTGCACACGAACCTGGTAATCGCCCACCGGCAAACCACCTGAGTTGTAAGCGCCCGCCGAGGATGTTCTTACGGTGACGGTCTGCCCAGTAGTGCGCGACGTAATCGTGATGGTCGCGCCCGGCACGACGGCGTTGGTCTGGTCGGTAATGGTCCCCTGGATGCTGCCCTGGCTGACCGTGGTCTGCCCCAACGAGGCTAAGCACAAGAGTGAGATCAACGAGGTATGGAACGCAATCCAAAAGAAGATGCGGAAGCTTACGCGGCGGAGTTCAGATGAAGGCATGGGGCCCGTCCTTTCCGGCAGACAGTCGCCGGTTTCTCAAGAACGGGCCCATTCTAGGGCTTAGCCGTCACGACTCTCAAGTTTATTCTGAGCCAAAGGCTTGATGCACGGGGCACCTGAACCATGGCAGGCAGGTGCGAATGTGGTGGTGAGACTGGCGCCAGCGGCAGACGGAGCACTCCCCTCAAACTGATAGTGCTCCGCAACTTCCACTTTCTCAGCGGCTGGCGAACCTGCGCAGGCGGCCGGGATAGGCGGCGCCGGCTTTTCCCAACTGCTCAGCCACGGTAGGACTGATGGGCTGCACATTCTCGGAACGGAACCGCAGCAGGGCGGCGATGTTGCCCACCTTGTCGAACTCGGGATCGTCCTTGACGTAGAAGGTTTCGATGTCGCGGCGAATCACCCGGGGCAGAATGGCCTCGGCGACGTCAACCACTTCGTGCGTGGCCCTCCCGCAGACCGGGCACGTGGCGACGAGGTGCGCGTCCAGGTGACCGCAGCCGCCGCACTCGACGGCGTGCGCCTGCAAGTTCTCGCCCAGCAGCAAAGTCTGCACTTCTCCCATTTCGAGCGAGCGCAGCACACGGCGCAGCCCGGTCGCGCCTCTTCCGTTGCTATGTGCCTTGTTCACGACCTGGCTGACCAGTTCTCGGCGGCGGTCGCTTTGCCAGGACTCCACGATCTGCTGGGCGCGAGCGCGGATCAGGTCGGGCGTGATGTGGGCCAGGTCGGCGGAGAAGCGCCCGATCAGGGCTTGAGAAACATAGGGATGCAGTTGCGGCTCCAGTTGCGCGCGGTGGGCTTCCTGACAACCGAGAATCCACTTCTCGAACACGCCCTTCTCCAGCGACTGTTTCAGCGCATCGGCCACGGCCTTGAAGTGCTGGCGAGCTTCGTCATCTACGCGGCGCTGCGCGTGGCCGCCGTCGTAGCCGGCAAAACCGTCGCTGCGGCCTTTGCGGGAAAGAAACTGGAACAGCCCTTCGCGTTCAGCCAATTCGCCCAGGCGCAGATCGAAGATGCGGGCCCGGTGCCGGTCCACCAGCACTACGCCCAATCGCGGAAAAGCGCCAAGCAGATGCGCCAGGGGCTTGAGATGGAAATGGCGGCCCACCAACAACTGCGTGCCCGGCAGAGTCGCAGGTAAATCAAATTCGCGCCAGACTTTGCTGGCAGCACAAGCGAACACGGCTTTGGCGTGCGACCCGTTGCCGCGAAATTCGGCGGAGCGTTGCAGGATGCGGTCTACATCGGCGCGGGCGGCGTCCCTTCTGCCCTCTACGCCTTGACGCTCTTGACTCTGGCGATCGAGGCGGTGCAGGGCTTCCCGTGCCAGGTCCTTCATCAGAATGGCGTCTTCCTTGTGCGCTTTGTTCCGGGGTGCGGAGGGCTGAAAGTAAAAGGTGACGGCGCAGGAATTGGGATCTTCGAACTCGGCCAGTTCCTGGATTTGTTCGCGAGTGATGCTCATACGGATCCTCCTGGAAATACCGTGGGATCTAAGCCGCGCCGGTGGGGGTGAGCCGGGCCTGGAATTCCCTGGCCAGGCCGGGCGACCGGCGCAGGTGGTCGCGCGCCGCCGAAATAAACGTAAGTACCCGGTCGGGCGGAAGACCGGTAATCACTGCAATCTCGTCCACGTCAAACCCCTCGATGGCGTGGAGAATGAATGCCTCCCGCGGGCCGGACCCCAGATCGCGCAGCGCGGTTGCGATCAGCCGCAGCATTTCGTCGGAGGCCAGGATCTGCTCGGGAGTAGCTACGCGGGAGTCAGGGATCACGGTCGCGCCGGTAATGGATTCATCGGGCTGATGAAATTGCAGTTCCGATTCGTCGCTGGCCTTGACGTTGCGCTGCCGCGCCGAATCTTCCAGAGGCACTGCGTGCCCATCGGTTTCGTCGGTACGCGAAAGCTCATCGAGGGCCTGCAAGGCCAGCCGGTAGAGCCAGGGTTCCAGCGCCAGGCGCTCGGGCTTCTCCTGCCCGTTGCCCAAAGCGGCGGCGATGGTTTCGTCAATCACTTCCTCTTTGGTCAGGGTATCGGGAGCCACGTTCCCCTGGGTCTCTCGAAAGTAGATTTCACGCTCCACAAAGCGCTCCAGGCGGGCCAGATTGACGTTGACGTAAGAGCGCACATCATCGGCGGAAATGGTTGGCGCATAAACCGCGGCCAGCGTTTGTTCGAAGGGAATTTCGTGCACGATTGCACCCGGGCGGGCGCTATCGCCGCGCTTGCCGCGCTGCCATTTGTGCGACGAACGCAGAATCTCCTTGTGTTTGTTGACCTGCTGCAGCAGGTCTTCAAACGCGCTCTTCACCGCCGCCGTGGCGGTCGGAGCCTTGGCCTGCACCGCCAGTTGCCCCGAGGGCAGACGCAGGTTCAGGGAAACGCTGGTGCCTTCGCGCGGCGAGACCTCCTCCACCACTCCTTTCAGGTGGATGAGTTCCGGGCGGAACACCTGCAGGCGTTTCTGCAGTTTCTCGATCTGGTGTTGAATGTCTTTTTCTACGGCGGGAATTTTAGAAAGACGGTAACTAACGTGCACGTTCATGAGCGCCTCGGCCTTGCTAACGAAGTCGCGCAACCAGGTGCTACCTGAGAAAATTGTACACCCCGGCGGAAAGAGGGCAAGCGGAGAATCGGCATCGAGCAAAGACGAGCAGACATTTTCGGGAAAACCAAACGGGACAAGACGTTGCGGCCCGAACGGCAAGCGCTTTATCATCCGGGGACTATGAGACTCGCAAGACTCCTGCTATTTACATCATTCACCGCTGCCGCCTGGGCGCAGGCTCCAACTCCGAAGGAAGTCGAAAGCGTTTACCCCGACGCGCACGCACTCTACCTCGATCTCCACCAGAACCCGGAACTCTCGGCGCATGAGACGAAGACCGCCGAGAAATTGGCGGCGCGCCTGCGCAGCGCCGGCTATGAAGTGACCGAACACGTGGGCGGTACGGGCATCGTCGCCATTCTCAAGAATGGCGCTGGCCGCACCATCATGCTGCGCACAGAACTCGATGCCCTGCCGGTCGAAGAAAAGACCGGCCTAGCCTACGCCAGCAAAGTGCACGCCCAAGACGATGCCGGGCGCGACGTCCCGGTCATGCACGCCTGCGGGCACGACTTGCACATGGCGTCGCTTCTGGGCACAGCCGAGATTATGGCGCGCAGCAAGGACTCCTGGCATGGAACGCTCATGCTGATCGGCCAGCCCGCCGAGGAGACCATTGGCGGAGCCGATGGAATGATCCGCGACGGCCTGTTCACGCGCTTCCCCAAGCCGGACGTGGCCGTGGCCTTGCACGTTGGAAATATCCTTCCCGCGGGGACGGCCGCGATCACTCCCGGCATCTACAACACGAATTCGGACTCGATCCGCATTACCATCTTTGGCAAGGGCGGGCACGGTGCGTTGCCGCACACCACCGTTGATCCCATCGTGATCGCGGCGCGGACGATTCTCGCGTTGCAGACTATTACCTCGCGCGAAGTGAAGCCGGGCGAAATGGCGGTAGTGACGGTGGGCTACATCCGGGCTGGAACGAAGAACAACATCATTCCGGATCAGGCGGAGATGGGGCTCACGGTGCGGACCTTCAAGTCGGAAGTGCGGAGTCAAGTCCTCGCCGCCATCACCCGCATTGCGAAGGGCGAGGCTGCCGCGGCCGGGGCTCCTCGCGAGCCTGCGGTCGAGCGTTATGAGGGCACGGATCTGGTTTACAACAATCCCGCGCTAGCCGAGCGCCTGCGCGCGCCACTGGAAGCAGCGTTGGGAAAAGACAACGTTATTACCGGCGAGCCGATCGCGCCTTCGGAGGATTTCTCATACTTCATTGGGCAGGGCATTGCCGGTTTCTACTTCTCGCTGGGAGGGGCCGATCCCGAGAAACTCGCGCAGGCCAAGGCCGCGGGAACGCAGCTGCCCTCGAATCATTCACCGCTGTTTGCGCCGGATGTGGATCCGGCACTACACGCGGGAATCACTGCCGAAGTGGCCGTGCTAAGGAATCTGCTGAATACGTCGGCGGAGGAGCTGCGGAAGTTGACGGTGGAGCAGACGGCACATTGATCGGGTTGACGGGCCCAAGAACGCCGCATCGAAGAGTACCGTTCCTGTAGTTACATAATCGATGTTACAATGCGCAGGAGATGATTCGCTTCGAGTGGGATCCGCTCAAAGCGCGAGCGAACGAGCGTAAGCACGGCGTGAGTTTCGAAATCGCCCGGTATGCCTTCGACGATCCTGACGCGCTGATGAATCACGAACGGATTGAGCGCGGAGAGCGGCGCTGGCAAACGCTGGGTATGGTGGGCGGCACACTATTGCTTCTCATCGCTCACACAGTCGAATTCGAAGAGCAAGAAGGGGAGATCATCCGCATCATCTCGGCACGACGGGCCGAACGCAAGGAGAGACGGCGATATGAAAAAGCGCGTCAAGAGAATCGCGAACGGTAAGCCGCTGACTGCGCGGCAGCGCAAGGAAATTGCGGTGATCGCTGCCATGCCGGACAGCGAGATCGATTTTTCCGATATCCCGCGGCTACCGGAAAGCTTCTGGAAGAATGCGGTGCGCAATCCGTTTTATCGTCCGGTAAAGCGGCAGGTCACCGTGCGCCTGGATGCGGATGTCATCGCCTGGCTGCGCCGGCAAGGCAAGGGCTACCAGACGCGGCTCAATTGTCTTCTGCGGGCGGCAATGCTGCAGGAAGTTGGGAAGCGATAAAGCTTTGAGCGATCTGAGCAAGGAACAAGAAAGAGCCTTTCGAGCTACACCGCAACCGTAACCGAAGTCTCGGTTCTAGTCACCGGCCGGTAGAGCGTGTCGCGCTCGATAGGCTCGCGGCCGGCGGCGCGGATCAGGCGCTCCAATTCTTCGCGGCGCATGCCCTGCGGAGTGGTCGCGCCAGCATCGTGGTAAATCTTTTCTTCGACCACCGTGCCATCCATGTCGTCGGCGCCGAAGCGCAGAGAAATCTGCGCAATCTTAGCGGTCATCATCTGCCAGTACGATTTGATGTGCGGGAAGTTATCGAGCACCAGCCGGCTGACCGCGATCTGCTTGATGTCGAGCATGCCGGTGGTCTTCGGCAGATGCTGCAGCGGCGTGTTGTCGGGATGGAAGGCCAGCGGAATGAACGTCTGGAAGCCGCCGGTTTCGTCCTGCAGCGCGCGCAGTTTGAGCAGGTGATCCACGCGGTCTTCGTCGTTTTCCACGTGGCCGTAGAGCATGGTCGCGTTCGATTTCAGCCCGATCTGGTGAGCGATCTTGGCCGTTTCGAGCCACTGGCCGCCGTCAATCTTGTGGTCGCAGATGATGTGGCGCACACGGTCGGCGAAAATCTCGGCGCCGCCGCCGGGCAGCGAATCCACGCCTGAGGCTTTGAGCTGTTCCAGCGTTTCGCGAATCGAGAGCTTGGCGCGCTTCGACAGATACGCCACCTCGACCATGGTGAAAGCCTTGAGGTGCACCTGCGGAAAACGCTGCTTGAGACCGGAACAGAGATCGAGGAAATACTGAAACGGCAGGTCGGGATGGAGCCCTCCGACGATGTGAAACTCCGTGACCGCCTCGGTGTATCCGGAAGCGGCGGTCTCGAAAGCTTCTTCGAGCGCCATCGTGTAGGCACCGGGAGTGTCCTTCTTGCGGCCAAACGCGCACAGGCGGCACGCCGCGACGCACACGTTCGTGGGATTGATATGGCGGTTGACGTTGAAGTAAGTCTTGTCGCCGTGCATCCGCTCGCGCACGGAGTTGGCCATCCAACCCACGGCGAGAATGTCGCCGGTGCGGTAGAGGGCAAGGGCGTCGTCGGCGTTGAGCCGCTCGCCGGCCATCACTTTGGCGTGGATCGGCTGAAGGCGCGGGTCGTCGGTTTGAAATGGATGTTCCTGGCGCAGAGCAGACATCCTTTTGATGATATCGCAGGAGCGGCAAGAACGGGAGCTTGCGATCAGCGGGTACTGATCTAAATTTGTTTCAGTACCGATCAGCGCCAGCCTAACGTCCCGATGCCAGTTTCTTCTTGGCCAGTGGCCGCGCGAACGCGTTGGTAGGGCTGTGGCTGTTCACCTCCAGAACCTTGCGGTAGTAATCCTTGGCCTGGGCCGCGTCGCCGGATTTCTCGTAGGCTTCGCCGAGCAGCGCCAGAATCAACGGATCGTGCTGGTCGGCTTTCTGTAATTCTGCAATCGCGGTCTTGTAGTCTCCCGTGTAGAACGCGACATAGCCGGTGAGATACGGATAGAAGCGCGCCTGATCGGGATTATTGGCCTTGTCGAGCGCGGCCTTGGCGGCGGTCACGTGTGATTGCGCTTCCGTGGCGTTGCCCCGGCGAGCGGCGACGCGGGCCTGCGCATTTTCCCAGCGGAACAGCCACAGATTCTTGTCGGCATCGGAAAGGTCGGTCTTGCGCCCCGCCGTTTCATAGCCCATCTCGTACCACTTGTAGGCATGGTCCGCGTCACCCGATTCGAGGTAGATGCGGGCGAGTTCGTTGCAAATTTCCGCGGCAGGGATCCAGTCGCCTCTGGTCACGCGTCCGTTGAAAACCTGCACCTCCCACTCCGACGCCTTGGAAACATTGCCTTCGAAGGCGTAAGAAACTGCCATCGAACGCAGAGCCTGCTGCCGGGACTCTGCCGGAGCGACTTCGATAGCCTTGGCGAGATGCTCCCGCGCCGCCGCGTAATCGCCCTTGAGATCCAGCGCCATCCCCGCCCCCAGATGCGCCTCATACAGATTCGGAGACTTGTCGAGCGCCTGGCGGTAGAGAGCGAGAGCGTCGTCCTGCTTGCCATCGCGGCTCAGCTTTTGGCCCTGTTGCACCAGGTCCGCGGCGCTTCCGGGCGCTGGCGCGGGCGCCGGCTGTTGAGCGAGAGAAAGAGGAGCTAGCAGAAAAAGAGCGAAGGTTGTCCGAAACATGAAGATCCTCCCATTGCGTCACGGATTATGACATGCGAGCAGCGGCCAGCGTAAGACCCGCCGGTCCATTCTCTATTTCCGAAGCAGCACGTCCCCGGCGACGAACACAAAGAACAACACCGAGATGACGCCGTTCATGGTGAAAAATGCGGCATTGAGCTTCGACAAGTCGTCCCGCTTCACCAGGGAATGCTCGTAGAGCAGCAGCAGAACCACGACCAGAACGCCGCAGGCAGCAAGTTTCCCCATCCCGAACGCAATCAGTAGAGCCACCAGCAGGCCCGCCATCACCAGGTGAAAGGCGCGCGCAATCCAGAGCGCCGGGCCGATGCCGAAGTAACGCGGAACCGAATGCAGCCCCGCCTGCTCGTCGAAGTCAAAGTCCTGGCAGGCGTAGAGGACGTCGAAGCCTCCGACCCAGAACGTCACAGCCGCGGTGAGCAGCAAAATGCGAGGGTCGAGCGATCCGCGCACCGCGATCCAGGCGGCGGAGGGCGCAATGCCGAGCGCAAAGCCAAGCACCAGGTGCGACCAGCGGGTGAAGCGCTTGGTGTAGGAATACACCAGCAACACAGCCAGAGCGACCGGCGAAAGCCACAGCGTCAACCGATTCAACTGGCTGGCGGCGAGAACAAAAACCGCGCTCGACACCACGACGAAGGTCGCCACGAACGCAGGCGTGAGATGACCGGCAGGCAGAGCACGGGTGCGGGTGCGCGGGTTAGCGGCGTCAATCGAGGCGTCGGCGAGGCGGTTGAAGGCCATCGCCGCCGAGCGTGCGGCAACCATGGCGACGATGATCCACAACAATTGGTGAAGCGTGGGAAATCCGCCGGCGGCGAGCATGGCGCCGCAGAGGGCGAAGGGCAGCGCAAACACGGAGTGCTCCCACTTGATCATCTCCAGCGTCAAGCGCAGGTTGTGCAGAACAGGCACCGGTAGATTGTAAAGCAGGGGTCAGGGATTAGGGATCAGGGGTCGGCCTCCCTACGCCCTAATACCCAGCACCCGAAACGAGCGGCACGAAGCGGCACAGTTCTCGCAACTGAATGTGCGGCCGGCCGTTTTGCATACGGATCAACCGCAATTGCTGCGAGTCCGCAAGACCCACGGGGATGATCATGCGTCCGCCTTCGGCCAGTTGCGCGAGAAGCGCGGGCGGTACCGCGGGAGTCGCCGCAGAAACGATGATGGCGTCGTAGGGCGCGCGCGCCGGAAAACCCTGACTGCCGTCGCCGACCATCACTTTCACGTTGGTATAGCCCAGACGGGAGAGTGTTTCCGTCGCCTCGGCGGCGAGCGAGGCGTGCCGCTCAACCGAAACTACCTGCGCCGCCAGTTCCGCCAGCAATGCGGTCACGTAGCCTGATCCCGTCCCAACCTCAAGCACTCGATCCGCCGCCGTGAGCGCCAGCGCCTCCAGCATTAAAGCAACGATGTAGGGCTGAGAAATCGTCTGATTCTCGCCAATGGGCAAAGGATAATCTTCGTAAGCCTGGTCGCGATAACTCTGGGGCGCGAACTCATGCCGCGGCACGTGCGCCATGGCGGTGAGCACGCGCTCATCGGCGATGCGGCGCACGCGCAGCTGGCTTTCGACCATGCGCAGCCGCAACGTCGCGAATGTGGCGCTTTCGGAAGGTAGCGTCATCCTGGGCCCTGGAAATGCATTCCGCGTCCCGCGATAATTCTATTTCCTGCGCCGCCGGATACGCACGTCGAAGCTGACCACGCCGTTCTGATCGCGCGTGCCGACCGCGGAAATATCCTTCGTGAAATAGTATTCGCCCTGGATGATCTGCTGCGAACTCTGCGACACGTTGGTGCTGTAGGTAAGGGAGATGTTGTTGGCAAACTGCTGCTCGATGGTGACCTGCGGGCCCCGGGCGGTGGGATTGGTTTCCGTGGTCAGGCCCTGGGGATCAATCTTGATGCGGCTGACACCGAACAGCTTCTGCAGGCGGCTGCTCACCGTCGAGTTGATCGCCTGATTGATGATCAATGCCGTGGCTTCGTCGGTGAAAGGGGTCTGACCGGACTGCTGCTGTAACTGCTCCGATTCTTCGCTGGTTCGCCCCAGCGCCAGCAGCGCAATGATGTCCGACTTGGGCAAGGGCGGTTCGGAGCGATAGTTCACCGCCAGGCGGTCGGGGGTTCCGGTGACCGTCACGTCGAGATCGTAGTTGCGAACATGCGTCGTGGCCTGCAGGTTGACCTGGGGCTCAATGGCGACAGGATTGGCGAACGTGATATCGCCGCGCTCCAGGCGGAACTTGATGCCGTTAAAAGTCGCGTCCCCTTCCAGAATGTCGGTGCGGCCAAGCACGCTGGGCCGCGCGACCGATCCGCGCAGGCGCAGGTCGGCGTCGCCGGAAAGCCGCGCCACTGCTGTTTTCATCTGCAGTTCGGGCGCGGTGCGCACGGCCACGTCGAGCTTCACGTTGTACAGGGGCGAACTGGCCGGTGTGATGGCGGCCGATTGCCGGCTGCGTTCCAGATACGACCCGAAATCAAAGCCCGGCGTCACCGCCAGCTTCGTAACCAGGATGTTCCCGGAAACGGTGGACGCGGAACGCGTGCCTACCCAGTGCAATTCCGCATTGGCGGTTGAACTGACCCCCGGCGGATAGCGCAGGCGCACGTCCTTGCCCACGGCCGTCAGGGTGAAATTCAACTGCTGATTGTAGGTGGTGGCCTCACCCTTCAGGTCCAGCGTGCCGCCGCCGGTGCGGGCGGTGAAGGTCTCGATATAGATCCGGTTGCGGGTAAACTTCAGCGCGCCATTCATCTCGCTCAGGCCGCTGGGCAACCCGGCGTAGTTGACCGTCCCCCCTTGCACCTGAATTTTGCCTTGCGGAAGGGGCTGACTCAGGCTGCCTCCCACGGTCATGTGCACCGTCGTCAGACCGGAAGCGGTGATATTGGGATCAAGGCTGCTGAAAAACCTCAGGTCCATCTGACCATCGGCCGCCAGATCCAGATCGCGCGAACCAGCGAATCCGATGGAACCGTGTCCGGTGACGTCGGTTCCTTCTCCCACCATATGCAGCGGCTCGATGTGGATCGTCTGTTGGCCATAGGTAAACCGCACCGGACCCTGGTTGTGCAGCTTGGCGTATTCCACTTCGATCGAGACATCGCTCAAGTCGCCGTTCAGCGTCCATTGCCGCGGATAGCGCAAAGGTCCGTTCATCGTCAGCGTCCCAGCGGTCGCGGAATGCCCGGTTAACTGCTGGCCCAGGTAGCCGCGCCACAGGGCGTCGAGATCCACATGATCGAAGCGCGCAGTGATGGTCGCAGGATAGTCGCCGTGCATGCCCACGTCGCCCTCAAGGAACAACGTGCCATGGGGGAGTTCGGAGTGCCCGCTGAGACGGAGACTGCCGTCCCGCGTGACGGCTTCCAGGTAAAGTCCGCCGGAAAGTTCGTGATCCAGCGTCAGGTCGCGCACGTGAACGCCGGCGTTGATCACCGGCGCGTCGAGAGTGCCGGAGCCCTGCAGGGTAAAATCCGCGCGGCCCTCGATCGGAAGGCGGTTCAAATGAATCTGCCGGATGCGGGCGAGGTCAAAATTCGTGCCGCTCAGGTCAAGACGGAAGCCGCGCGTGCCAGGCGTGTAGGCGGCTGTGCCGCTGACGGCGGCATCCTGATGCGCCAGATGAATGTGGTTGAGAGTTGTCTCCCCATCGGCAATCTGAAGATCGGCGTCGAAATTCTCGATGGACTCCTGGTAGGCCGAAGCCTCCGCGGCGTGAATGTGTCCCTGCACTTGTGGATTCGATCTGGTTCCGGCAATCTGCAGGGAAACATCCGCCATTCCCGCGACCGGTTGGTCGAACCCGGCAAGAGCCGCGGTAGATGCGACGTCCACGTGGTGGAGATTCACGTGCGCGGAGTAGGGACTGTCTTCGGTAAATTGCCCGTTGTGCAGAGAGACGGTCACGTCGAAGTCGGCGCTGGTGTCGCCACGCCGCAGTGTGCCGCCCCGAAGTACAGCCTCATGCGCAGAATACTGGATGCTGGCCGCCAGCGAATCCCAGTGGACCTGCTGCGCCGGCCGGCGCGAAGTTGCGGGCAGGGTGAACTCGAAGTCCTGCGCCACCAGAGTACCGGCAAGGGTAGGAGACCTGAGCGTGCCGCCGGCAAAGCCGTTGAATGCGGCGTTGCCATCCACCCGAAAAGGCACATTGGTCGGCCCGCCCAGCCCCGTCACCAGCGGCCGCCATTCTTCAAGGTTCGACGTGGAGATGGTGAGGTGCAGCGTGGACGAAGCCGAAAGAGTTCCCGAGGCCTCAACCCGCGACGCCGGGGTGGTCACGCTCATCTGCGCCAGTTCCAGCGCGTCGGGTCCGGCCTTGTACTTGCCCTGGATATGCGCCGTCACCGGCACTTCTCCCGCCGCTGGCGACAACGACGGCTTTGCATCCAGGACAAAGGAAACTTCCGCGTCCTTAGGGGATCCCTTCCAGACCGCGTCCACGGAGCCGGAAGCTGTTCCCGCCGGGCGAAAGCGGCCCAGGGGGTGGGCAGGCATATCCAGGGCGGCGGCGATCTCACCGTCGGCAGCATCGCGCAGGCGAAGGTGTACGGCACCCGTCTGTACGCCCGGCAACTTCTGTTGCTTCTCGCCCTTGCGTGCGGGAGGCCTGGCGGCGGTAATGACGGCAAGGTCTTCCCCGCTCTTCCTGCCTTTTCCCGCCGGCGGCGGCGGAATGCTGTGCAGCCAGTTGTCCACTTGTGCGTCGCCGGTAATGCTGCCGCCGAAAAGTTTTCCCTGCAGCTTCGATAACTGTATCTGCTGATCCGTCACCGAGTAGTTTGTTGTGGCGCTGGCCTTCCCGAGGGCAATCTGATCGTTCTGCCAGCCCAGGTCGCGCAAGGCAAGAACGCCCGCGGTGGAGAACTCCTCCAGCGACCCCTGCCCGTCGCCTTTGAAATCGGCGACGCCCTCGCGAAGATCCTGCCGGCGGGCAATCGCGGCAATGTCTGTCAGATCGGCATGAACGTCGTAGCTTCCCGCCGCGTTGGGATTCCGAAAATCACTGATTCGTCCGCTGGCCTCCAGGTGCGACCGCCCGGAGTTCACCTTCAGCGCCTTTACCTCGACAAAAGTGGGCCCCAGCGCGAAGTCAACCGAAGTCATCCACGAAAACGGGCGGAAATCATCGAACGCCGTATCCACCTTGCCGATCCCGAGGTGGCTTTCGTATCGTCCTCGCAGGTACGAGTAGTCCATTTGCACGCTGGTGTCATGAACCGCAAAATCAACTGGAATCGTCCGGTCCGCCCAGATCACTTCGCCGCCATGCACCGCCAGGTGGTCAATCGAAAGGGCAAAGAGCTGGTCGGTGGAAATCGAGTGCGACGTTGCTAACACCTTTGGCGACGGGATGTTCGTCGTGCCGTCGGCAGCGACGGCAACATGAACCACGGGATGTTCCAAAGTCATGGAGTGGAAACCGAACTCGGTGCGCAGGAACGAGACCACTTTCAACTGGGCCACGAGGTGATCGGCATGGATCAGGGGAAGCTCGCCCGGCGCTTCGGTCCCGTGCACGGTAATGCCGCGCACCTCAACCTGCATGTGGAAGGGAATAATGTGGAAGCTGCCGATTTCGGCGCGGCCGCCGGTGATGCGCTCCAATTCGGCGATCATCCGCCCGCGCACGTATCGTTGGAACGAATCCGTGGTGCTGTACCAGAGACCGGCCAGAAAGAGAAAGATGCCGGTGGCCCCCGCGATCAGCAGGTACTTCCACCAGCGTCGTCGCGGCCTGGCGGCGAGCTCGGTCACCGCGTCTGCTCTCCCTCGCCGGCAGATCCGGTCGCGGCGGGGATGCTCACCTTGCTCTCCGAGCGAAGAGTCTGCAGCCAGGAAACCAGCATCTCGTTGACTTTTTCCTGGGTGAGCAGCTCGCGAATCTTGCCTGAGACCTCGGCCAGGGGAACGTCTCCGGCGCCCGCCTGCTTCAGTTGCGGCACGAACTTCTCCCGGTAATAGGCCTCGATGCTCGTGGCCTCGATCTGCACGGCGGGCCGCAGGCGAGCGTCGCACAGCCGCATGAGATCAATCTGCTGCTGTACGTGCGCGACCAGGTCTTTCTCCGAAAGCCGGAACCGGGCCAGCAGCGCTTGCCAGCCGTCCGGCGACGCCGCTTCGGGATACAGCTTCCGCGCGGCGGCCACCTGGGTCTGAGCTTCGGATTCGGAAGCCCGCTGGAACAGCGCCGACTTGGTCTGCTCCGCCAGCAGTTCCTGATCAATCAGGCGGTCCAGCACGGCCCGCCGGTCCTCGTCTGTGAAATCGCCCGGCTTACGGCCGCTGAGCAGGGCTTCGTAACCAAGAGCTTCATCCCAATCGCTTTGCAGGATGATGTGTCCGTTGACCGTGGCCACAATGCGGTCAATCACCTCGCCGGCTCCAGCCGCTGGGAGGGCGAACGCGCTCGACCCAAAGCTGAGAACGAAGCTGAGCACGAAGCCCGGAACGGCCACCGCGATCGTCTTGGCGCAAGTCTTTTTCATGCCGTCACTTCATCATCCACAGCAGATCTCAGAAGGGCTGGCCGATGCTGAAAAACACATTGAAATGGCGCAACGTCTGGGTCTCATACTTCCGCGGGACGCCTTTCTTGTCGAACGAAAGCCCTTGGAAATAGCTGGTCGGATTCAGATTGTATCCGAAGTCAAAACGCAAGGGACCAATCGGGGTCTTGTAACGCACTCCCACGCCTGCGGCATGCGAAGTGTAATCATACCCTGAGTTGTTGAACCGGGTGAAGCACTGGGAGTTCGTTGTACCACCGGGCTGCTGACACTCCGCGGGATTGGGCTGGTGCCAGCGCATCAGCCCCTTCAACATGTCGTGCGGCGCGGTGAACACGTTTCCCATATCGTGAAAGATGGCAAACCCGAATCCCTCTCCCACGTAGGGCAGGTTCAGCGGAGGAAAGCGCAGTTCGAGGTTGTTGACGAACAGCGCCGTTCCACCCAGCGGAAAGCCTGAAGCCGGATCGCGGGGTCCTGCCTGATTCAACCCGAAACCGCGATGAGAGTTGCCGCCGCCGGCGAAAAACTGCTCGGGCAATGGAATCGTGGAAATGTCCTCGCAGGTGGGTTCGCCCGCGGAATTGAGCGGGCAGGCGCCGGGCGGCAGCACCTTCGTCCCACGAAAAGGCTGCTGCAGGCCGATGCTGGTGGAGCGGGCAAACACAAACCGATGTCCGGCTTTGCCCTTGCCCCCAAAGGCATAGTAGGTGGAATTCTGCGCCAGCGCCCGGCCGAAATCGGCCTGCGAGCCGAAGTAACTGGAGGCGGCAAAAGCATCCAGCGTGAAATAGGTTCCCTTGGTGCTTTCCAGCGGATTGTCGCGCTTGTCGCGAATAAACGTGAACCCGGGCCCCCCCACACGGGCGGGAAGAGACAGCAGCGTGATTTCACCGGGAGAAAACCCTTTGGCGAAGTTGCTGGCCTTCACCCGCCGAAAGTCTACCCGGTACGTGATCGAACTCGGCCCCGGGCGCGTGCCTGGCTCCGTTCCCGAATTTCCAAACTGCTGCCGCAGGTCAATCTTGCCCTCCAACCGCTGGGACGTGAAGGTGGCGACGTCCAGGCTGTTGTCGTAGAAGAGCGTATAGGTCAGCTTGAACTTGTCGCTGTCGAACAGCTTCGGAATCGCATAACTGAGCAGTCCGCGCTGCTGCAGGCGCCCCACATGGGACTGGAAAGTGATGGTCTGATCCCTGCCCAGAAAGTTGAGCCGGGTCACATCGAACCCCACCCGCGGGCTCACCCCCGTCGTGCCCTGCGGAGCGGTGGTCCCCGCGGGCTGGCCCGTCTGAAACTCCAGCCCCAGCCCGTAGGTGAAGGTGTAGCGCTTCGCCTCTTTCACCTGCACCAGCACATTCTTCTGCGGATCGGCGCCCTCGGGATTCTGCACTGCCGTGTCCACCTGACTGAAGATGCCCAGATTGTAGAGCCGGGTCTGGGTATCGAGCAGGCCTTGCTGGCTCAAAGGTGCGCCCGGGCGCACTTGCACTTCGCGCTGCACCACGTAGTCGCGAGTGTGCTCGGTTCCCGCCAACATCACCCGGCTCACGGTGAACCGCTCGCCCTCCTGAATCGTGAAGTTGACGTCTTCCCGGTTGGGCTGGCTGGCGGAAGGCTGGGTGGTAAGGTCGAGCGTGGCCTTGGGGAATCCACTGTTGAAGTAGTAATTGAGGATTCGCTCCCGGTCGCCGGCCAGATCCAGCTCGGAATAAGGCTGGCCCGGTTGCGTGTTGAGTTCGGGGAGTTCAGTGGCCGCGATCTGCTCCCTGCCGATTACGTGCACCTCGCCCACTCGCGTGCGCGATCCTTCTTCAATCCGCACGTGCACGGCCAGCCGGTTTGGGACCCCTTCATAGTCGTCATCCACCCTGGTCTGAATTTGCACCTGGCGAAAACCGTTGGAGCGATACAGCCCCTCCAGGGTGGCGACATCGCTCTTAAGTAGAGTTCCGCTGTAGCGCCCGTGGCTGAGGAAGGCGGTTGCCGGCTGAATCTGCAGGTAGGAACGCAGTTTCGCCGTGTCCAGAAATTCCTTGTTGCCGGTAATTTCGACCAGCACCAACTTGTGCAGCGGGCCGGGATCAATCTGATAAATCACGCGCAGGGTGCCGGCGTCGGACTCCTTGTGAATCTCAACCGTGGCATCGAAGTGGCCGCGCGTCTGCAGATAGTCGAGCAGATTGCGCTTGCCTTCGTTGAGCAGGTCATCATCCACCGCATTCTCTTCATAGACCGGGATTTCCTTCTTCAGGACCCCGCGGCTGACCTTGTAGCCCCGCGCGTAAATGACCACCACGGGACCGGGATCGATCTGGAAGGAGAAATCAACCAGGCTGGTCTCCGGGTGGTACTGCTGTTCGGTGATGGAAACCTGCGCCAGGGCGCGGTCCTGCTTTTGGAATCTCTTTCGCAACCGCCGCAGCGAGTCATTGACCAGGGCTGCGGTCACGCGGTCCCCGCGATTCAGGTGGGCGATGCTCTGCACGTCCCCGGAGGAAAGACCTGAAGTCCCGGTCACTTTCACCTCCCCCACGTGCGCCTGCGCCCCCGGTGTGATATGGAAAAGAATGTCCACCTGATGGGTGGCCCCGTTTGACGTGCTCTCGGCGGTAACTCGCGCCCGGTGAAAGCCGTCTTCCTGCATGAGTTGCCGGATGTTCTCCAGCGCCCGTTCCAGTTTGGCGCGAGTGTAGTGTTCCCCCAACTGGAATTTCGCCGCGTTGATGATCTGGTTCGGCGTAGGACGGCTGGGCGCACCTTCCACGTCCACCGCGCCGATGAAAAAATTGGCGGCGGTCGTAAAAGTCAGCAGAATCCCCTCCCCAGAAGGGACGGCCTCCGCCTGAATGTCGGAAAACCGCCCCGTGGCATAAAGGGTGCGAATGCTGTCGCGGAGCCGGTCGCGATCCAGCGGCTCTCCGGTTTTTTGCGGCAGCAACTGCAACAGATGCTCACGGTCGGGCTCGGAAACCTCCGGAAGTTCGATCACTTGGACAACCTTGCCTTCGTACCGCGTGAGAGCGCTGGCCGCGGGAGATTCCGCTTGCTGCTGACCCGCAAACTCAGCCCTCGATCGCGCATCGCCAGCCCGGGATGGGGAGTATGCAGGCTCGCTCTCCGCCGCCGGCGAGGGGAGAATCGCCGACAGCAGCAGGAGAATCGTCAGCAGTGGCGAGCACCGTCTGGACAAAGGGGTTCCTCGACTCCAATCGCTGTTTGACTTCGCTGTTCTGACTTCGATGGAATGCGGCCTGCTTCTGTTGTACGAAGCTCTGTTGTACGAATCCATGTCGAGCGAATCGCTGGTGCGAATCGCTCCGGCCATTCCTTCGCGGCATACGCCAGTCACTCAGCGGTGAGCCAGCCACTTATAATAAAGGGTTTAAGGCGCGATACTGGTGACCTCTTTGGCACGCGAAGGAAAGATCGGCGACTCTCAGGAACCCGCGTCAGCGGAAAATGACCGCTACTCGCGGCAGATCCTGTTCCGCGGCATCGGCCCGGAAGGACAGCGGAAGCTGGCCTCCGCACGCGTAGCCATTGTCGGCTGCGGCGCCACCGGCTCCGCCCTGGCCGGTCTGCTGGCCCGTGCCGGTGTGGGCACGCTGCGAATCATTGACCGCGACTACGTCGAGCCCAGCAACCTGCAGCGGCAGTCGCTCTTCGATGAGCAGGATGCCGCCGAATCCCTGCCCAAGGCCATTGCCGCTTCCCGCAAGATTGCTGCCTTCAACTCCCGGATACTGGTCGAGCCCAAGGTCGAAGATTTGGTCCCGGCGAACATTCAGACTCTGCTTGAAGGAATGGAACTCATCCTCGACGGCACCGACAACTTCGAAACTCGGTATCTGATCAACGATTATGCCGTAGAGCACGCCATTCCCTGGATCTATTCGGCCGCGGTGGGAAGTTATGCCGTGACTTTGAACGTGCTGCCGGGTCAGACCGCTTGCCTGGCCTGCATTTTCCCGGACTCGCCCCGCGGCATGGTGGAAACCTGCGAAACCTCGGGGATTTTGAATTCGGCGGTGAACTTGGTGGCGTCCATCGCGGCGACTGAGGCGCTGAAGCTGCTGGTGGCCCCGAAACCCTCAGTGGCTGAAGCCCATGTCCAGGAGGAAGACGCCATCGCAGCGCTGAAGCGCTGCGCCACCCAAAAGCAAGCTGAGCCTGCGTCGCCGCTGCGGCGGACTTTGCTTTCGTTCGATGTCTGGACCAATGAGCACGCCGAAATCTCCGCCGCGAAGCCCCGCCCCGGCTGCCGCGCCTGCGGCGAGCGAGACTTCGTTCATCTCGCCGGCGAAGGACGCCCGCATATCACCCTGTGCGGCAGAAATTCGGTGCAAATCCACGAGCGCCACCGTCCCATTGACTTCACCGAGATGGATCAGCGCCTGCAACCCCACGGCGTAGTCCGCCACAACGACTTCGTCCTCAAGTTCTGGCACGATCCCTACGAGATGACTCTATTCCCCGACGGCCGCGCCATCATCAAAGGCACCACCGACACAGCCGTGGCGCGGAGTCTGTATGCGAGATATGTGGGAAGTTGAAAACCAGTTCTCAGTTCTCAGTTCGCAGTTCTCAGACCAAGCAACCGCGAGGGCGACCTTTCCTGCAGTGCCCTTAGCACGTGCAACTGAGAACTGAGCCAGCAGCTAGGAGCTAGAAGCTCAACTCTGCTAATCTTCTTCGTTTGTGAATCACCACAGTCCAATCCGCCCCGAAAAGAGCCTGAATGCACGAAAACGTTCGTCCTGAGCCCAGCCGCCTCTACCGCTGGATGGTGCTGGTCTTCCTCAGCCTGGCCATGTTCGGGAGTTACTACGCCTACGACGCCCTGAGCCCGCTGGCCGACGTCCTCAAGCAACAGCTCGGCTTTTCCGACGAGAATATCGGCCTGCTCCAGGCCATCTACAGCTTCCCCAACATTTTCACCGTCGTGATCGGCGGCTTCATCATTGACCGCCTCGGTCTGCGCAAGTCGTTGATGATTTTCGGCGTTCTCTGCCTGGTCGGCCCCGCGATTACCGCATCGTCTGGTCACCTTCCGGTCATGGCAGCGGGACGGCTCATCTTTGGCATGGGTGCTGAATCGCTGAACGTCGCCGTCACCGCGGCCATGGCGCGATGGTTCAAGGGCAAGGAACTGAGTTTCGCCTTCGGCATCAACCTCACCATCTGCCGGCTGGGCTCGTTCGCCGCTCTCAACTCTCCGACCTGGGCACGCGCTGCCTATGCCAACTGGCGCTGGCCTTTCCTGATTGCCCTCGGCCTCTCGGCCTTTTGCGTGGTGGGCGCGATCATCTACTGGCTACTGGAAGTGAAGGCCGAGAAGAACTTCCATCTGGGCGAAGCCTCCACCGACAAAGTTGTTTTTGCCGACTTGTTCAAGTTCGGAGTGAGTTACTGGTATATCGTCGCCCTTTGCGTCACCTTCTACTCGGCGATCTTCCCGTTCCAAACCTTCGCGGTGAAATTTTTCATCGAAGCGCATGGCACTTCGCGCGAGTTCGGGGGCTTCCTGTCGAGTATGCTGACCCTGTTTGCCATGATTGCCACGCCCCTGTTCGGCCTCTGGGTGGACAAGATAGGCAAGCGCTCGCTGCTAATGATGTTTGGCTCCATGCTGCTGATCCCGGTGTACCTGATGATGGCCTACACGCACGTGAACCTCTACGTTCCGATGGCGATCATGGGGGTGGCGTTTTCGCTGATCCCGGCGGTCATGTGGCCTTCGGTCGCCTACATCGTGGATCAATCCAAGCTGGGGACGGCATATGGCCTGATGACGATGATTCAGAACATTGGCCTGTTCGGCTTCAACCTGATGGTCGGCTGGGCCAATGACTACAGCCATGCCGGCCCCGCCAACCCGAGCGGCTACAACCTGGGCATGTGGATTTTCTCCATCCTGGGCTTCTCGGGTTTGACCTTCTCGTTCCTGCTCCGGCAACGGGAATTGGGCCCCCATGGGCACGGGCTGGAAACAATTACGACGGCCAAGCGCGTTTCCTGACAGCGTTAAAATTTACCGATTTCCGAAGATCGCGACTCTAATTTCGGAATCGGGTTGAAGCAGTTAAGGCCGAGGGCGTTGAACCCCGAGCAGGTCAAGGGTTTCCGACCAAAGAGCAGCTCGGGAGTGAATCCCAAGATTGGTAGAAAGGCTCCGAGATTTTGAAGACGGGCGTTACTTTCGTGCCAGCGCGACAGCCCGCAAGCCATACAACGCAAAGATAGTTAGCCGCATCTGAACAGGTGCGGCCGGAAAAGGCAACTTGACCGACCGAGAACCACGGGAACGACAGCAGCAGGGCCAGGAGTTCAACGAAGCCGAGGCCATCGAAAGAGCCAAGCACGGGGACGCGGAAGCGTTCCAGGCTCTTTACGAGAAGCACAAGCGGCGCGTTTACTCGCTCTGTCTGCGCATGACGACCAACACCGCCGAGGCGGAGGACCTGACGCAGGAAGCATTCCTGCAGCTCTACCGCAAGATTGCGACCTTCCGCGGCGAGTCGGCGTTTTCGACCTGGCTGCACCGGTTGTCGGTGAACGTGGTTCTGATGCATCTGAGGAAGAAGGGCCTACCGGTGGTTTCGCTGGAAGAAACCACGCAGGGCGGCGAAGAAGATGCACCGAAGAAGGATTTCGGAGCAGAAGACTTGAGGTTGGCCGGATCCGTTGACCGGCTGCAGTTGCAGAGGGCAGTAGACGATCTCCCTCGCGGTTACCGTACAATCTTTCTGCTGCACGATGTGGAAGGGTACGAGCACAACGAAATCGCCGGGATCGTAGGCTGCTCGATCGGCAACAGCAAGTCGCAGTTGCACAAGGCGCGCATGAAATTGCGCGACCTGCTGAAGATGAATCGGGCGGGCAAGTCCTGAGAGTTTTGGTCGAAAGAAAACAAGCCCGCGAAGACTGGCGCCCCAAGAAAAGGGGGAACAGCAGTGACCTTGGCAGAGGCGCAAGAGCTGCAAGCTGACGGCAAACGACAGTAGACTGATTCAGCAGAGGCTTGGGGAGAAGTGGTATGAATTGCGTTGAGCTGCGGAAAAGCCTGGCGCAGAGCGAAGACGGGGGCAGCGCCGAACAGCAGGGTCATTTGAAAATCTGCCCGGCGTGCTCGGCTCTGCTGGCGGACCTGAACCTGATTGCTTCTTCCGCTGTGGCCTTGCGCGCGGCGGACGAACCCAGTCCCCGCGTATGGAATTCCCTTGAAATCGCGTTGCGGCGGGAGGGACTGATCCGCTCGCCGCGGGCCCACCGTTCCCTCATCCCGTCGCTCAGCAGCCGCTGGGGCTGGGCGCGCTGGATGGCCCCTGCCGCTGCCGCTCTGCTGATCGCGGTGGGCGTTTATGTTCACCAGCACTCCCTGCCCGAGCAGCTCGCCCGGGACGCCGCACGGCCGATCGTTTCCGGCGCCGCGTCGGACGCCACATCGGATCTGGAGATCGCGGGGCTGAACGACGACGACCTGTTGCAGGAAATCTCTGGGCAGGCGCCCGCCATCCAGGCGCAGTATGAAGACAATCTCCGCCACGTCAACGAGTACATCCGGGACGCGAAAAGCAACGTTGCCGCCAATCCCAACGACGAGGATGCTCACCGCTCGCTGATGGAGGCTTATCAGCAAAAAGCCATGCTTTTTGAGTTGGCTATGGACCGTTCTCTGCCATAATCTAAAGACTTGGGGAATCACATGAGCGGGCGCACAATCCGACTGGCCGCGATCGGCGCGATGATGGCGGGGACGCTGGTCGCCCAAAGCCGCAGGGAATATCGCTACAACGTGGGGCCCAAAGCCGCCATCTCGATCAATAATCCTTACGGCTCGATTTCGGTCAAACCCTCCAGCGGCAATGTGGTGATCATCAGCGCCCTGATGCATTCGAACAAGGTGGAAGTGGACAACGGCCAGTCCGGCAACCGCGTGGAAATTCAGTCGCACCTGCTGGCCGGCGCCGACGCCGAGTCCGGCCGCGTGGATTACGACGTTGCGGTGCCACCCGACGCGAGCGTCACGCTGCACTCCAGCACGGGCCCCTTGCATGCAGAAAAAATCCACGGGGACTTGACTCTGGTGGGTTCCAACGCGGCGGTTGACGTGCGCGATGTCAGCGACGCCCACGTGCACGTCAAAACCCTGAATGGCCCCGTGACTCTCACCAACGTGCAGCGGGGCCATGTCGAAGTGGACTCCCTCAGCGGCGCGGTCACGCTCGACCGGGTCACCGGACCGCTGGTGCAGGTGATTTCCACCAGTGGCAAGATCAATTACCTCGGCGATTTCGGGAGCGGCGGCGAATACCGCCTGACCACCCACAGTGGCGACATTGAAGCCACCGTGCCCGAGAGCACCTCGGCCGATGTGAGCGCGCGCTCGATAAGCGGCGAGGTGCACGATGACATTCCGCTCCTGCCCAAGTTGCACACCTCGTTCGACGTAAAACAAGGAAGTGCCTTCGTTGGTTCCATGGGCCAGGCGGCGGTGTCTTCGAACGTGGTACTGCGCTCCTACAATGGTAAAATCCACCTCAGAAAACGCTCCACAAAATAACCACGAAAAGAAACCCGGATGGTTCCAAGAAGCGTCCTGGCAAAGTGAAGAGCGCCAGGCAACGCGGCGCTGCGCGGCCCAGTCAGATGCGCGCCCCTGCCTCGGTTCCGGGCAGGGCTGTCTTCCTGGTGGGCTTCATGGGCGCCGGGAAAAGCAGCGTAGGCCGCGCCCTCGGGCAGCGGCTGAACTGGCTCTTTGCAGATCTCGACGAGCGCATCGAACGGCGCGAAGGGCGCACGATCGCCGAAATTTTCCGGGATTCGGGAGAACCCGCGTTCCGCCGGGTGGAGCACCTGGCCCTGCGGCAGGTACTCGAAGAGTTGCGCGGCGGTGCTGCCCGCGTCGTTGCTCTGGGCGGCGGAGCGTTCGTGCAGAAGGAAAACGCTGCACTGCTGGAGGCCGCCGGCCTGCCGACAGTTTTTCTGGAGGCCCCGGTCGAAGAGTTGTGGCGGCGCTGCCGCCAGCAGGCCGGCGAAAGCGGCGCACAGCGTCCGTTGCTCACCGACAAGGAGCAGTTTCGCAAGCTGCACCAAGCCCGTCGCGAGGGCTACTTGAGGGCCCCGCTGAAAGTACAGACCGGCCACCGAACCGTGGATGAGACAGCGGCAGAGATCATGGAAATGCTGGGTCTGAAACAGATCGTCGTCCGCAGCCAGGAAGGAGAGTCCGAGTGAATCGTCAGACGGCAATTCGGTGGATCATGGCAGCCGTTCTGGGCTCTTCCCTGGCGGCTTCGGCCGCTCCTGGCAAGGACGACAAAAAGGACAACCCCAAGCCTGCACCTGGCCACACCGTGGACTCCGGCTCGTTCGGCGTGTTCATCAAGGGCCAGCGCGTGGTCACCGAAACCTTCACCATCGAGCAGCAAAACGGCGCCAGTGTTATCAAAGCGCAACTCAAAGGGGCGGACGATCCCAACGCGGCCCAGCGCTCCGAGTTGCACATCACCCCGGCGGGCGAACTTATTCGCTACGAATGGAGCCAGGACTCGGGCGGGACTCTGACGGTCCTTCCCAACAATGAATTTCTGATTGAGCGGATCTCCGCGAATGCTGCTGCCAAGCCCGCGGAGCAGCCGTTTCTCATGCCCAACACTTCCCTCATTCTCGACAACAATTTCTTTACACAACGCGAGGTGCTGGTGTGGCGCTACCTGGCCGCCGATTGCAAATCCGAGGGCGGAGGCTTGAAATGCCAGCAGGGACCGGTCGAGTTCGGAGCGCTCGTACCCCAGGACCGCACTTCGATGCACGTGAGCGTGGAACTGGTGGGGAAAGAAAAGGTCACGATCCGCGGCAGCGAGCACGAACTGCTGCGGCTGAAACTCAGCGGAGAAAATTTTGAGTGGGCCCTTTGGGTAGACCCTCAAGATCAGTTCAAACTAATGAGGGTGGCGATTCCTGCCGATAACACGGAAGTCATCCGGGATTAGACGAGCCCGGCGGCAGAATCGAGCGCGCCCCTGGAACAATTATTGCTGCTGGCTGACTCACGTACGGCGCGGGTGCTGGTCACGGTGCTGCTGTTCGCGCTGGGGCTGGGGTTCCTCTACGTGGCGCGGGCTACGCTAATTGCGTTCTTGTTCGCGATCTTCTTCGCCTACCTGATGAGCCCGCTCGTGACTCGTCTGGAAAAAGTCCTCAAGGGACGCAGCCGCGCGATTGCGGTGATCTACGCGCTGTTGCTGGCGCTGGTGGTGGTCTTCTTTGTGGCTCTGGGCCCGAAAGTGACGCGCGAGGGCGCGCACCTGGGTGAATCCCTGCCCGCCCTGCTGAACCAGCTCAGTTCCGGCCAATTCGCCCGCCAACTCGGCGAGGAACACGGCTGGAGCGAAAAAAGCACCCAGATGGTGCAATCGTTCCTGGTCAGCCATAGCGACGACATCACGCAACTGGCGCAGCGCATCGGGCTGCGCGTCGCCGACGTCGCCAAACAGGCGTGGCTGCTCTTCGTGGTCCCCCTGCTTTCCATTTTCTTCCTCAAAGACGGCCGCTCGTTCAGCGACGTCTTGCTCTCCACCATCCAGTCGCGGCCGCAACGCGAGTTTCTGGAAAATGTGCTCAATGATTTGAACCGCATGCTGGCCCACTTCATCCGCGCCCAGTTGATCCTGGCTGGGTTGAGCCTGGTCACATACTCCGGCGTGCTGTGGATCATGCAGGTTCCGTATTTTCTGGTTCTAGGCACGGTGGGCGGTTTGCTGGAGTTTATCCCGGTCGTTGGTCCCATGGCCGCCGGGCTCATCATTGTGAGCGTGGCTCTGCTCACCAGTTACCAGCACTGGCCGGTGTTGGTAATCTTTCTCGTCGTCTGGCGCCTGATCCAGGACTACGTTTCTTCTCCCCGCATCATGGGCGAGAGTATGGAACTGCACCCTTTGGCTGCGATCTTCGGCGTGATGGCCGGAGGCGAAGTGGCCGGCATTCTCGGCATCTATCTTTCCATCCCTGTGATGGCCAGCCTTCGCATCGTCTTCCGGCGCTGGCGCCTGTATGCGGAGAAGAGGCGCTTCGGCCCCCTGACCGAATACGCCCTGGGCAATCCAGCACACAGGAAGTAGAGGCAGTTATTGTTACTGGCCGGCGCCCGCTCCTGCCACCTTCTCCACTTCAACCCTGCGCAGGAACTCTGCCGCAGCTTCGGGCAGCACCGTGTTGATGAACATTCCCGAACCCAGTTCGAAACCCGCCACGCGCGTCAGCCGAGGGATCACGCTCACATACCAGTGAAAGTGACGGGCGCCCGCATATTCGGCCGGCGCGCTGCGCACCGTGAAGTTCAGGTCGGGATTCTCCAGCCCCACGTAAATTTTGGCCAGCAGAGCCCGCAGAACCCGCGCCAGGTCTTCAATCTCTCCGTCGGAGATGTCGCCGAAGCTGGCCATGTGGCGCAGGGGGAAGATATGCGTGGCAAACGGCGTGGCTGAGGCGAAGACTTCCATGGCCACGAAATGCTCGCCCTTCAGGACAACTCGCGTCTGGTCTTCGATCTCGCATTCCACCATGTGGCAGAACATGCACTCCCCCACGTCGTCGTAGTGGCGCAGCGCCTCGTGCAGCCGGTGCCTCACCTGGCTCGGGATCACAGGTGTCGCGATGAGCTGCGAATGCGGATGCTGCAGGCTTGCGCCTGCGTCGGCCCCATGGTTCTTGAAAATTGTAATGTGGTCCACGCGGCGGTCCAGGCTCAGCGCGTTGTAGCGCTCCCGGTAAACGCTCAGGATTCTGGCCACGTGCTCATCCGGCAAAAGGGCCATGCAGCAGGAGTGGTCGGGCCCATCAATAATGACTTCGTGAAAACCGAAGCCCGCAATGCGCCTCCGCAAGTGCTGCAGGTTGCGTGCGGGCTGGAGCTCGCTCGATAACGCGGCGAACTTGTTGGGAATCACCCGCACCGCCCAGGGTTCGCCCGGGCTCGCTGGAGACCGCAGTACTTCCGCCGGCGTCTTGCTTTCGTTGCCCGGACAGAACGGACAGGTCTCCACAAACGCCGGTACCGGCTGCAGCGCGCGATGCGTGGCCAAGTCCTCGGGCCGCTTTGCCCGTTCGGTGGCAATGATGACCCACTCCTTGGTGAAGAAGTTCTGGCGAAGTTCCGGCATGGTCAGTCCTCCAACTCTTTCTGTCGGCATTTGGGGAAAGTCCAGTAGTGACCTGCCATGGCACACACCGGGAAGCGGCGGAAGTGGTCCTCCTTTCGCTACTTGCGGCCATCCCTGCTCGCAAGGGAAGCTGGTGTTGTCGTTCCGGCTCCGAGCGAAAGCGAGGGGCGGAGAAATCTGCCCGCTCCGGCTGTTATAAAATCCCAAGTATCTTATGAATCGCAAAATTCCAATTGGCATTCTGGGCGCTACCGGCGTTGTAGGACAAAGATTCATCCAAATGCTGGAGCACCATCCCTGGTTCGAAGTGGCCTGGCTGGCCGCTTCCGACCGTTCCGAAGGCAAGGTGTATTCCGAGGCGGCGCGCTGGCGTCTGAAAACGCCGATTCCGGTGCCGGTGGCCAAAATGCAGGTTTCTCCAGCCACACCGGAAGGCGCGCCCAAGGTCATCTTCGCCGCGCTCGACGCCTCCATCGCCGCCGAACTCGAGCCCCGCTTCGCCGAAGCCGGCTGCGCCGTCGTCTCGAACTCCAGCGCGCTGCGCATGAAAGAAGATGTGCCGCTGGTGATTCCGGAAGTCAACGCCGGACACATTAAGTTGATTGACGGGCAGGCCTGGCGCAAGAAATCCGGCGGCTATGTCGTGACCAATCCCAACTGCTCCGCCATTGGCCTGGTCCTGGCGCTTGCTCCCTTGCACGAGAAGTTTGGCCTGGAGACCGTCATGGCCGTCACCATGCAGGCGGTCAGCGGCGCCGGATATCCCGGCGTGGCCTCGCTTGACATTCTCGGCAACGTGATTCCCTTCATCAAGAACGAAGAAGAAAAAATGGAAGAGGAGACCCGCAAACTGCTCGGCCGGCTGAACGGCTCCAAGGTCGTCCCCGGAGCCTTTGCCATGAGCGCGCAATGCAACCGCGTTGCCGTGGAAGATGGACACACCGAGTCGGTTTCCGTCCGCCTCAAGAACAAGGCCAAGCCGGAAGAAATCATCGCCGCATGGAACGACTACCGCAGTGAGCCGCAGGAATTGAAACTCCCCAGCGCTCCCGAGCGCCCCGTGGTTTATGTCGAGGCCAACGACCGCCCCCAGCCTCGTTTCGACGTGGACATGGGCGCGGGCATGACCACTGTCGTCGGCCGCTTGCGGCCCTGCGGCGTACTCCACTGGAAATTCACCGTGCTTTCGCACAATACAATTCGCGGAGCCGCCGGAGCCGCAGTGCTCAACGCCGAACTGCTGAAAGCCAAGGGATACCTGGGATGAGTGGCGCAGCCAACGTAGCGCCGCCGTCCCGGCGGCTGTCGCGGGGCCGTCTCGGCCCTGCATACGCCTGCCTTGACCCAGTTCTATCGCCGGGGCGACCCCGATGATCGTCATGAAGTTCGGCGGAACTTCCGTCGAAGACGCCAAGGCCATTGACCGCGTTGCTGCCATCGTCGAGGGACGTCTGGCTCAGAAGCCCGTGGTCGTGGTCAGCGCCATGGCCAAGGTCACCGACACCCTGTTAACCATGGCTAAGGCCGCCGGAGCCGGGGAGCGCAAAGCCGCGCTTAAGCTCTGCCGCTCGCTCCAGGAACGCCACTACAACACCGCCAGCGAACTGCTGGGCACGGCCCTGTTTACGGAATTTCATTCGGAGATCGGGGCCGAGTTCGAAAACCTGGACGAACTGCTGCGCGGCATCTCCGCAGTCGGCGAAATCACACCCCGCACCACCGATCACGTCGCGGCCTTCGGCGAAATGCTCTCCAGCAAGATCGTTGCCGCCGCTTTCGCCGCCCGCGGCCTCAACGGAGTGCATGTTGACTCCCGCGAAGTTCTGATCACCGACAGCGCTTACATGCAGGCCGTGCCACAGTTCGAGGAGACCAATGCGCGCCTGCAGGAAAGAGTTCAGCCGCTGCTTCGGGACGGCAAAGTCCCGGTGATGGGAGGCTTCATCGGATCGAACCGCGCCGGCATCACTACTACCATCGGCCGCGGCGGGTCCGATTTTTCTGCGGCCATCTTCGGCGCCGGCCTGAGCGCCGACCGCATCGAGATCTGGACCGATGTGGACGGCATTCTCACCACCGACCCGCGCATCTGCCCCGACGCGCGCCGCATCAAAGTCATCAGCTTCGATGAGGCCGCCGAACTCGCGTACTTCGGCGCGAAAGTCCTGCATCCGGCCACGGTGTTGCCCGCGATCAAGAAAAATATTCCCGTCTACGTGCTCAATTCGCGCAACCCATCGTGTGAGGGCACGCGCATCACTACGCGCGCTCCCCAGGGCAAGAACATTTTCAAGGCCATCGCCGCCAAGAAGCGCATCACCATCGTGGACGTGGCCGCGCCCCGCATGCTGCTGGCCCACGGATTCCTGCGCTCGATCTTCGAAGCCTTCGACCGCCACAAAGTCGCGGTGGATGTGGTTTCTACGTCTGAAGTGAGCGTTTCCCTGACCGTGGATTCGAATCAGGCGATCCCCGCTCTGGCCGCGGATCTGGCCAAGCTGGCTGACGTAAAATACGAAGGCCGCAAAGCCATCGTGTGCCTGGTGGGCGAAAACCTGCGCGACACCCCGGGAATCGCGGCTTTGGTGTTCCGCGAACTCGCCGACAAAAAGATTCGCATGATCTCGCAAGGCGCTTCCGAGATAAATTTGACGTTCGTGATCGAAGAAGACGAGGTGCCCGACGTGGTCCAGCGCCTGCACAAAACGTTTTTCTCGGAACTGGATCCCGAAGTGTTCGCGTAACCATGCAGAACGGTAAGAGCACGAACGGGAAGGGCACGGCTTAAGCCGTGCCGTGGGATCGCAAAAAGAGTGCGCGGCTTCAGCCGCTGAGGTAAGCCGGGTGCCCCATGTCTCGCATTCTTTGCGGGACGTGGGGATTTTCGTCTGCCAGCGCCGCGAAATCAGACGCCGCGTCCCAGGGTGCAGTAACATCGTGTGCAGCCCATGAAGCTTCTTCTTCTCGGTCGCGGCAAAACCGGATCGCTGGTGGCCGAAGTCGCCGCCGAGCGCAAGCACCACATCCAAATCGCGGGAGCCAAAGAAAACTCCGCCTGCGCCGCACTCACCCCCGAGAAAATCCGCGACATCGCCGCCGTCATTGATTTCACCACGCCCCACTGCGTCCTCGCCAACATCGAAGCCTGCGTGCGTGCCGGGAAGAACATGGTCGTCGGCACCACCGGTTGGTACGCAGAACTCGACCGCATACGCCATCTGGTCGAGCGGCACAAAACTGGATTCGTGTACGCTGCGAATTTCTCGGTGGGAGTGAATCTCTTCTTCGACGTGGCCCGCGCCGCCGCTGCCGCCTTGCGCCACGGCTACTCCGGCCAGATCTTCGAGCGCCACCACATTCACAAGAAAGACGCCCCCTCCGGCACCGCCATCGCCTTGCAGAGCGTGGTCCGCGATGCCGGCGGCCAGAGCGAGGATATTGAGATTACTTCCTTCCGCGAAGGCGAGGTCGTCGGCCTGCACGAAATCGTGTTTGAATCCGCCGCCGACCGCATTTATCTCTGCCACGACGCCAAATCCCGCCGCGGCTTCGCCGAAGGCGCCGTCCGCGCCGCCGAGTGGCTCGCCGGCAAAAGAGGCTTCTACGATTTCAAAGACGTCTGGCGCCAGTTGTAGAGACGTTGCTTGCAACGTCTTCCCCGTCCGCGTGGAGCACTCCAGGCCCGAGTTTCCCTCCGCCTCCACTCGCGTTATCCTATTCCTATGCAACTCCGTGGCTGCGGTACGGCACTGGTAACTCCCTTTCATCAAGATGGCTCTGTTGACGATGCGGCCCTGCGCAATCTGGTCGCGTGGCAGATCGAGTCCGGCATTGATTTTCTTGTTCCCTGCGGCACTACCGGCGAGACTCCCACGCTCACGCACGACGAGTGGCTGCACGTCATTGACACCACCATCGAAGTCGTGGCCGGACGCGTGCCCATCATGGCCGGGGCAACTTCCAACGCGACTCACGAGGCGGTCGAGAAAGCCAAGGAAATCGCCGCGCGCCCCGGAGTCAACGCCATCCTCACCGCGTCGCCCTACTACAACAAGCCGACGCAGGAAGGCCAGTACCGGCATTTCAAAGCCATCGCCGAGGCCGTGGGCGACAAGCCCATCATTCTCTACAACGTGCCCGGCCGCACCGGCGCGAACCTCGAACCTGCCACGCTGGCGCGCCTCGCCGAGATTCCCAACATCGTGGGCGTGAAAGAAGCCAGCGGCAACATGACCCAGATCGCTGAGGCCATCAACGCCGTGCCCGAAACCTTTCTGGTTTTCTCGGGCGACGATGCGGTCACGCTGCCGGTCATCGCGCTGGGCGGCGTCGGCATTGTCTCCGTGGCCTCCAACGAAATCCCGCACGAAATGGCGGCGATGACCCGCGCCGCTCTCTCGAACGACTGGACCACGGCCCGCAGCCTGCATCGCAAGTATCTGCCACTGATGCAGGCCAACTTCATCGAATCGAGCCCGCTCCCGGTAAAGGCCGTGCTGGCGATGATGGGCAAGATCGAAGAGGTTTACCGCCTGCCCCTTCTGCCCATGCGCCGCGACACCCGCTCGCGCCTGCAGAAAATCGCCACCGAAGTCGGATTGATCACCAAACCCGCAGGCCCCGCGCCCGAAGCTGCCGAGTTCTTCATTTACGAAAACTGGGCCGCTGGCCCGCACAAGATCGTCCTCCATCGCGGTTCTTGCGGCCAGTGCAGCCACGGCAAAGGACGTCCCGCGGGCCACGACAGCACTCACGCGCGCTGGCACGGCCCCTACGCCACGCTCACCGCCGCCCGCGAGGCCGCCCACGCCATGACCGGCGTGCTCATCCGCAGCGAATGCAAGTGCGTGTAAAGAAATTGATGATTGTTGATTTCTGATTGTTGATTGAAAACCTGAGCACCTTTCCCCCTCACGAAGGCGTCATCTTGAGCGGAGCCGTTCTTCAGGCGGAGCGAAGGATCCCGCAACACTCCTGTCATCCCGACCGGAGCGCAGCGAAGCAAGCGGAGTGGAGGGACCTTGCGTTCCGGCGCTTTGACAAATCAGCAATCAACAATCCACAATCAACGATTCATGTCCACCCTGAAATCCTCCATCGAGCGTCTCGCATCCCTGGGCGAAGTCGAGCACGATCCCGACGCGCGGAAAACGTTTCTCGAGTTCCGCGACCAGCTCACGCAAGGCAAGATTCGCGCCGCCGAGAAAATTGACGGCCGCTGGGTGGTCAATGCCTGGGTGAAGCAGGGCATCCTGCTCGGATTCCGCCTGGGCGAACTGGCTGACATGACTGCCGGCCTCTCGTTCGTAGACAAAGACACCTTCCCTGCCCGCCAATTCACGGTCGCCGACCGCGTACGCGTGGTGCCGGGCGGATCGTCGGTGCGTGTTGGAGCCTATGTTGCGCCCTCGGTCATCTGCATGCCGCCTATGTTCATCAACGTCGGCGCCTATGTGGACGAAGGCACCATGGTGGATTCGCACGCGCTGGTCGGCTCATGCGCACAGATCGGCAAGCGCGTGCACTTGAGCGCCGCCGCGCAGGTCGGAGGCGTGCTTGAACCCATCAACGCCGCGCCTGTAATCATTGAAGACGACGTGCTGGTCGGCGGCAACTGCGGCATCTTCGAAGGCACGCTGGTGCGGGCGCGCGCCGTTCTCGGTGCCGGAACAATCCTGACCCGCTCCACTCCGCTCTACGATTTGGTGAAGGGCGAAGTCTACCGCGCCACGGCCGACGCCCCGCTGGAAGTGCCCGAGAATGCCGTGGTCGTCCCCGGTTCCCGCGCCGTGAAAAAAGGCGCCGCCGCAGAATGGAATCTTTCGCTCTACACCCCGGTTATCGTGAAGTACCGCGACGAAAAAACCGACAAGGGGATTGAACTGGAAGATTGGCTACGCTGAACCAGGGGCTTAGTTACTCATCGATGCCCAGATCGCCCGGTCTCGATAGTGGCTCACTACTTCGGAGGTGATGTGGTGAGCATTCCGTACTATCCCCTGTACGCCCGCGAGCTCTCGTCCCTTGACCAATGGATAGGTCTCCTTGGGGTCAAAATACCGAACGTCAGCGGTATGTCGGTTAACCGCGAAATCGCCAACATGCGCCGAGCACGCTTGACATAACCGGGTGCTCAACATCTGAAATACGTAGTAGTCGCTCTGGTTGAACTTGTCGCTTGTGGCTGGTTCAAAGAAAACATCAAGGCCAGTTTTTCGAACTTCCTTGGCGGCGGGAGTCAAGTAAAGCAGTGTCTCCGCCTCGGTGGCACTCAAGTCGGTAGTGTCCGAACTCCTCTCGCTAGTCACCTGCCCGACAACAATCGTGCTTAGGACAAGCATCCACGAAATGCGTCTCAGTCTCATGGCCAAGACTCTATCTTAGTCGCACCTACCTGCCGAAGCTAGAACTCCGACAACCAGTTGCCCTGTTCCGTTCGACGTAACATGAATCTCACCAAGTCTCCCCACTACAGCATCCGCCTGCTCCAACGCCTCCGCCCCATACGTGCTCGTAATCCCCACCACCTTCATCCCGCCCGCGCGCGCCGCCTGAATTCCCGCCGGCGCATCCTCAATCACAAGACACTCCGCGGGATTCACACTCAGCAACTCCGCCCCCTTCAAATACGGCTCGGGATGCGGCTTCCCATCCGTGACATCGTCAGACGTGACCAGGACATCAGGAACCGGCAGTCCGCAATGACACAAGCGATTTCTGGCCAGTTCCCTGGAAGCGGAAGTCACCACGCCCCATCTCCCATCAGGAATGGACCTCAACAGATCCGCGGCGCCCGGCATCACCTTCACTCCCCGATGATCGTGCGCCTCGTGATTCTCGATCTCCGCCGCCTCAGTCTCTGCATCCAGGTGCGGCGCCACCCGCCGGATCACCTCCGCCGTCCGCACTCCGTGTGCGATGGCCATGACTGCGTCGCCGTCCACCCCTTTGCGCGCGGCCCACTCCCGCCACTCGCGATCCACTGCCTCGGTGGAATCGGCAAGAACCCCGTCCATATCAAACAGAATGGCAGCGCAGGAAAAAATGGGCATCTCTATATTGTTTCTATCACAACGACCGAGAGCACGATTGCGTGGCTACAAGAGCGCACTCCCGAGTTTCCGCCATGAATTCACTTCTGTCATCCTGAGCAAAGCGAAGGACCTATGCATCTTGCTGGCACCGAGGCACTGCAAGCAAAGTGCATAGGTCCTTCGCTATCGCTCAGGATGACAAATCAGTATCGCCGAAGCGTCGGAAGGCTGGGCTGGGCCGGCCCTGCCCCTGCAGTGCCACCCGTTGCCGCAGCGCGAGATGTCGCCCGCGGAAGTGCGCTTTCGCGCGCTCGCCCCACGCGCGCACGAACCAGTAATTTAGCCCTGCCCCAATCGCCGAACTGGCAAGCGGAATCACCCGTCCCGCCCACTTCTCCACGACTTCCGCGCTGGCCCGGGCCGCGATCCGCTGAATCACTCGCGGCACGAATTTGTTGACCACTTCTTTTTCCAGCAACTCGCGGCTGATGTCCACTCCGGCCGCGCTGGCCGCGGCAATCCAGAGTTCGGCGATTTCGTCGTCGGTATTGAATTCGAATCCGTAGAGCAGGCTCAGCTTCTGAATCGTGCGCATCGTGATTGCCGACAGAATCCCCAGATCGGGGACGATCGTCAGCAATCCGCCCAGGCCGAACCCCGCTCCTTCCACCGCGGCCAGCTTCATTCCGCTGCGAATCAAGGAATCCGCCACCGCGTCCAGTTCTTCCATTTCGAGCGAATACACGCCGTGATATCCGCTGATGGGCACGCGGTACGCCGCCCGCAATTGCAGCAGAAATTTCGCCGGGTCTACACGCACCGTCGAGTAGGCGCGCGTCAACCCTTTCACCAGCGCCGTCTCCACGCTCCGCCGAAGCCACGACTTGCGCTGCTCAGCCATGAACTCAACCTTATCGCACGAGTCGCACGGTAGCAATGAGCGATGAGCCATGAGCCATGAGCAAACATGGCATTCGACCTTGAACTTTGACCGTTCCGACACGGCGCCGGCTCACAAGTCATTGCTCATCGCTCATCGCTCATCGCTCATTGCTCACTGCTCGCAGCTCTGTGCTAGCATCATCCTTACTCAATGCCAACCGGAAAACTGCAGATTATTCCCCTGGGCGGCCTGGGCGAGTTCGGCATGAACTGCATGGCCGTGCGCTGGGGCGACGACATTATCGTCATTGACGCCGGGCTCATGTTCCCCGAAGCCGAACTGCTCGGTGTGGACATCGTGGTCCCCGACATTTCTTATCTCATCGAGAACCGCCAGCGCGTGCGCGGCATCATTCTGACCCACGGCCACGAAGACCACATAGGCGCCCTGCCATGGATTCTCTCCGAGCTCAACGTCCCGGTCTGGGGCACCGAGTTCACGCTCGCCTACGTCGAGGACAAACTCGACGAGCACGGCCTGCTCGACGACGCCGACCTGCGCGAAATGCGCGCCAACGAGCGCTTCAAGGCCGGTGCCTTCACCATCCATCCTATCCAGGTCACGCACAGCCTGGTGGATTGCGTCGCCCTGGCCATCCATACGCCGCTCGGCGTCATCATTCACACCGGCGACTTCAAAGTGGACCCCACGCCCACCGACAACCGTCTTTTCGATCTGCACTCCTTCGCCGAATACGGTAAAACCGGCGTTCTGGCCCTGTTTCAGGACTCCACCAACGTCGAGCGCAAGGGATACACGCCCAGCGAGCGCGCCGTCCGCCGCAAGTTCGACGAGGTTTTCGCCCACACCAAGCGCCGTCTTTTCATTTCGTGCTTCTCGTCGTCGATTCACCGCATTAATCTGGCGGTGCAACTCGCCCACGAACACGGACGCAAAGTCGCCTTCCTCGGCCGCTCCATGAACAACTCCGCCGAGATTGCCGAAGACCTCGGCTACATCGAAATGCCCGAAGGCCTGGTCATCAATCCCGGCGAGATGAAAAATTTCCCGCCGGAAAAAGTCTGCGTGCTGATCAGCGGCACCCAGGGTGAGCCTATGTCAGCGCTCTCCCGCGCCGCCGTGGACAACCACAAGCACGCCAAAATCGAAAAAGGCGACACCGTCGTCCTCTCCAGCCGCATCATTCCCGGCAACGAGAAGACCATCTACCGCATGATTGACCACCTCTTCCGCCGCGAAGCCCACGTCATCTACGAAGACGGAACCTCGCCGCCCGTCCACGTCAGCGGACACGCCAGCCAGGAAGAACTCAAGCTCATCATCAATCTGGTCAAGCCGCGCTACTTCATTCCCATCCACGGCGAGTACCGCCAGTTGAAGCTGCACGCCGAAATGGCTGGCGCCATGCACAGTTCCGTCGGCAAAGTCATGCTGATCGAAAGCGGCGACGTTCTCGAATTCGACGAACTCGGCGCGCGCAAGGCGGGAAAAGTCAGCGTGGGCCGGGTCTGCATTGACTCCGGCAACCGCACCGATGTGGTCGAAGACCTCATCATCAAAGACCGCCGCCACCTCAGCGAAGACGGCATCGTGCTGCCCATCATCGCCATCAACAAGGCGTCAGGAGAAGTCGAATCGTCCCTTGAAATCGTGACCCGCGGCTTCAACGTCGGCGAAGACGGCTTCATGGACGGCGCCAAGCGCATCGTCGAAGACACGCTGGCGCACTCCAGCGAAGAAGAAAAAGCCGACTACGGAGTGATCAAAGAAAAAATTCGCGCCGACCTCAAGCGCTATATCTCCAAGCAATCGCAGAAGCGCCCGCTGATCATGCCGGTGATTTTGGAGATTTGACGCAACGAGGAGCCGCCACTTGGACATTAGTCCGCGAATCTTCGCGATCGACTGGTCAGGTGCACTCAAGGGCCCACGTAAAAAGATTTGGCTTGCCGAGGTTGTGGGTGGCCGCTTGCTCCGGTTGGAGTGCGGCCGTGACCGAAGTGAGACCATAGGCCATGTTATTGCCGAGAGCAAGAAGACCCCCGAGATGATCGTGGGACTCGACTTCGCTTTCTCGTCCCCTGAATGGTTCGTGAAATCGAAGGATTGCGGAACTATTCACGAATTCTGGAAGCTGGCTGCAGAGCAGGGTGAGTCATGGATGAAAGAGTGGCCGTTTTGGTCGAAATGCAAGCCCGAGCGGAAACCTGAGAACGAGTACCGCTTGTGTGAGGAGGCATTGCTCAAGAATGCCGCGAAACCATCATCAATCTTCAAATTAGTCGGGCCCTCACAAGTAGGACGTGGGTCTATTCGCGGCTTGCCCTGGCTTCTTCAACTGCATCAAAGCGGCTTCTCTATCTGGCCATTCGATAGTCCGGGATGGCTACGAGCAGTCGAGATTTACCCGCGCCTGTTTACGCCTCGCATTGTAAAGAGCGACCCTGAAGCCCGACGTGCCTTTGTCCAGAAATATCGCGGGCGTTGTTCAAACGGGTTGTTTAGTCAGATTACAAGGGATGTTTCGAACTCTGACGATGCATTCGATGCTCTGGTTTCTGCCTTTGCAATGACCGAGCAACTCCAGGCGCTATGTTCTCTGACTCAGAGCCTTGATCCTCAGACGAACCTTGAAGGAGCAATCTGGCCTCCCGAGGAACGACGCTGCTCCGCCTAGAGAAACTCACGCTTTTCCGGTTGACCGAAGATCGCTCCGGCGATAGGGTTGAGTGAGAATAGCTATAGGGCCAAACCCATGACCATCGAAATAAACCGCCCTGAAATTGAAGCGCTCATTCAGCAGCGGCTGCACAGCGGCGCGTTCCAGAGCGTGGAAGACGTGCTCTTCGATGCCCTGGAAATACAAGCTGAACGCGAGGCCTGGCTTCAGGAAAACAAAGAGGCCATCAGTGCCAAGATCGAGCGCGGTCTGGCCCAACTCGACCGTGGAGAAGGTACACCGGGAGATGAGCTACGAAAACGTCTTGAAGCCGACAAGGCGGCGTGGCTCGCGGACCGCTCCGGATCGTGAAATCCTATGTCGTTGCGCCGGAAGCCGAAGACGATCTCCGGCAAATCTGGCGTTACCTGTTCGGAGAAGCTGGCCTGGCAGTTGCCAACCGGATTCAGGGCGAACTAGTAGACGCTTTCGAAGGCCTAGCTGATGCTCCCGGCAAAGGCCATCGGCGTCCCGACCTGACCAACCTGCATGTGCTCTTCTTCAGCGTGTACCAGTACATGATCGTGTACCGGCAAGCGAAGACAGTCGAGATCGTGGCCGTCCTGCACGGCAAACGCGACGTAAAGCGGCTGCTGAAGAATCGAATATCACGATGATCCATGGCCCGGCAGAACCAGCGAACCCACTATCATGGTGAGCCTGCTAGACATCAAAGAAGCCCGCACCCAACTCCAAGGCGTCACCGTCCGCACACCCCTGATCGAATTCGACCGCTCCGCGCGGGTGCCCCATGTCTCGCGCCCTTTGCGAGACGTGGGGACTTTCGCCGACGCCGACCGGCGCCTCTTCCTCAAGCCCGAAAACCAGCAACCCATCGGAGCCTTCAAACTGCGCGGAGCTTACAACAAAATCGCATCTCTCTCCGAAGCCGAGCGTAAATGCGGCGTCATCACCTACTCCAGCGGCAATCACGCGCAAGGCGTAGCTTACGCCGCCCGCGCGTTGGGCGTGAAGGCCGTCATCGTCATGCCCAACAACGCCCCCGCCATCAAGCGCGAGGCAACGGCGGCCCTGGGCGCCGAGATCGTCGTGGTCGGTCCTGGCAGCGACGAACGCAAAACCAAAGCCGAAGAACTGGCCGCGCAGCATGGATACGTCATCGTCCCCCCGTACAACGATGAAAAAATTATCGCCGGCCAAGGCACGATCGGACTGGAAATTCTCGAAGATCTTCCCGAAGTCGAAGCCGTCTTCTCCCCCGTCGGCGGCGGAGGACTGATCAGCGGCGTCGCCGCAGCCATCAAACTCTCCAAGCCCGATGTGAAAGTCATCGGCGTCGAACCCGAACTCGCCGCCGACGCCCAGGCCAGCCTGCGCTCGGGAAAAATCGTTCAGTTCCCTGCCGAGCAAGTATCCCGCACCGTGGCCGACGGCCTTCGTACCCAGAGCATCGGCCCCATCAACTTTGAGCACATGCGCCGTTTCGTTGACGACATCGTCACCGTCACTGAAGACGAAATTCGCCAGGCGATGAAGGTGCTCGCCGCCAATCCCGCGACCGTGGCCGAACCCAGCGGCGCCGTCGCCACCGCCGGCTTCCTCTTCCGCCGCGATCAACTGCCCAACACAAAGCTGAACGTGGCCATCATTAGCGGTGGCAACATCGAGCCGGCCATGCTGGAAGAAATTCGCCGCGCTTGAAATACGCGCAGACAGAACCTGTCCGTGCGGCGATCATCTCGGAAATCCGCGAGCGGTCCAGGTTATGAGAGATCGTTTTGCCGCGCCGGATGCGTGAAGAGAACCAATCCAAACCATACGGCGAAAAGAAAATAGAACACCGTCCCGACGACGATTTCATTCCCCCTGAATCCGCTGAGCCAAGCCTTCAGCAGCGTGATCGCCACGACCGCAAAATGCAGAAAGTTCCCCACGGCCACCGGACGGCCGTAGATTCCCCCAATGAGAACAGCTTTCGCCATCCAGTTGAGGGCCGCAAAACCCAAATACAACGCACCGGCGATTTGAATGATGCGCACAACAGAAGTCTCGGGCCGCACGCCGAAGTGCGCGGCAATTTCCTGCGGCAAGAACGATGCAGAAATTCCCAGCCCGGCCATAAACAGGGCGCTGAGACTCATCAGTAGTTTTGTATTCATGCCTCGTGCTCCTCGTACCCTTCTTGCCGGAATCGGGACAATTCGCCCGCAATGTTCACTTGACCTTGACTTCGATTCCCTAAACCGCCATCCTACACATGATCCATTCGAGGTTCCCACATGCGGGAGAGCAGCGCGAACTCTCTTGTTTTGAAGATTTTGTCCCTAAGTCATTCCAGCTCTAGGATTTTTTCTCGTTTTCTCGCTAAGCCCATGATTCCAATAGACCGGGGGGGAGGGGGGATACCCACCTCGAAGCCCAAATTCTCACTTCGGGAACCAGCAATTCTCTTTGCAGGCCTCACTGCCGCCCTCCTGTTTTCCACGGCCCTCGCCTCCGCTCAGGCTCCGCGCGGTACCCTGGTTCACGAAGAGACGATCCGCGTCGCCCCCAGCCCCGACGCCGCCAAACTGGGCGAAGCCGGACGCGGTCACGAACTGGTCATCCTCGACACCAGCCGCGACTGGGTTCACGTCGAGGCCATTCTCTCCGAGCCGCGACGCGACGCCGACACCGACGAAGAGATCGAAGGCAAAACCATCACGGGATGGGTTCTGGGCAAAGCGGTCGTCACCGGCTCCACTCCCAACGGCGACAAGATCGTTTTCGGCGAAGCCGCTGATTCCGAAGATCAGGCCAGCCGCCGCCGCGGGCGCCGCGATGCCGCGCAAGACGCCCTGCGCCTCTATTACCGCGTGTACGATCTGTTTCCGGCTTCACCCCTGGCTTCCGAAGGCCTCTACCGCGCCGCCGACATTCGCTGGCAGATTGAACGCTCCGACGTGCTGACGCGCCCTTCCGCCCGCGAGCGCGATCCTTACATGCGCGGCCAGATTGACGAGGAATGGATGAAGCGGGTAATCAAGAAATTCCCCGGCACCAAGTGGGCCGATCTTGCATCCTTTCACCTGATTGAAAACAAACTCTGCGGCGACTGGCAGGGTGCCTCGAAGTGTCCGGAAAAAGAAGCGGACATGTATGAAAAATACTGGAGCGAACACGAGCAGTCCCCGGCCGCTCCGGAAGCGCTGTATAACGCGGCCTGGCGCCGCTCCGCCCTGATCGAAATTTACAAGACCGAAGCCAACCAGAAGAAAGCGGAAGAATCGAAGAATCGCGCCCTCGCCCTGGCGCAGAAAGCCGTCAGCCAGTACCCGCAGAGCGACTGGTCATTGCGCGCCCAGAGACTGATTTTCTACGTGCAGCAAGGCGTGCCGACCTGGGGCAACGCCAGCGATTGAACGCTCTTTTGTTATGTTTCCGAAGAATCGCAGCCATGTTCGTTTCGCAGCACTGGGTCTGGCGATCACCATTATGTTTGTGGTCTATCAGCTGGCCACCGATCCCATATCGCCGTCTTCTCGGGACCATGCGGTGATGATCACATTCATGATCTTTTGCCCGCCTTCCCTGCTGTCGGTTCCGATTATTGATGCGGAAGTCGGCAGCCGCGGCTTTTACTTCGTCTGGGGATTCATTGGGCTGTTGAATGCCGCGCTGTATGCGGCGGTCGGGGCAATGATCTTCGGGCGGCGGCAGAAGTCAGATTGACGCCCACGCGCAACCCCAGCGATGGGGCCTTGCGCGGGCGCGACCTGATCTTTTACATTCAACAGAGCTTACCAACCTACGGAAACGCGGCGGACTGAACTTGCCAATTTATCAAGCGGTTGTTCTTGCCATCGTTCAAGGACTGGGGGAATTTATCCCCATTTCCAGCTCCGGACATCTCATCATCGTGCGCAGGCTGCTGGGCTGGAACGAGCTTTCGCCTGCCCACGAGTTGAGCTTTGATGTCGCGCTTCATTTCGGAACTTTGCTCTCCGTGCTCTTCTACTTTCGGCGAACGTGGTTTCAAATCATCCGGGCAGCGTTTGGAGGAAAGCTCGTTCGCTTCTCCGAGTCCGGCTCGACGGATGCAAACCTCACCGCCGAAGAGCAGAAGGAAGAGCGCATGCTGCTGTGGTTCCTCGCGATCGCCACGATTCCGGGTGCGATTGCCGGCAAACTGCTCGAGCATTCCGCCGAGGATTACTTCCGCGAGCACATTTATCTGATTGCAGGCGCGTTGATCGTCGTCGCCCTGTTGATGTGGCTGGGAGAAAAAGTTGGCCAGATGAGCAAGCCCCTGACTCGCATCTCGCTCGGCGATTCGATCCTCATCGGTATTGCCCAAGCGTTTGCCCTGATTCCCGGAGTCTCGCGCTCCGGCTCAACGATCACCGCGGGCCTGTTCCGCGGGCTCACGCGCGATGCGGCCGTCCGCTTCAGCTTCCTGCTCTCAACCCCGCTTATCGCCGGCGCCGCGCTGCTCAAGGCACACGAACTCCACAAGGAAGGTTTGCCTGCAGGCATGCATGCGCCGGTTCTCGTCGGAATTGTTGTTTCGGCGCTCGTCGGCTATGCCGCCATCGCATGGCTGATTCGTTATCTGCAATCCAACAGCCTGCGCGTCTTCATCCTTTACCGCATCGTCGCAGGCGTGGTGGTGATTGCACTGGCCTACGTCTGGCATCTTCAATAAGGGAGCGGCGCGAGTGAATGCGCCTTCTGGCACGGGATTTGACCGGGAAGCTAAGTGGATACTACTGCCCATTTCCTTGATTGTTAGAACCCCCGCTTCTTGGCATAATGGTGTGGCTCTGGCCGATTGCGGCACTGGAGATGGTAGTGTCTCCGGTGGTTGTATCCGGCCTACATGGACTATTTCGCGACTATTTTTTCGCCCACGGGCAACCGCCGGCTGAACGAGCTGGTCGGTTTCCTGCTGTGCGTCTCCGCGCTCCTCCTTTTCCTCGCGCTGGCCTCGTATTCGCCGCTCGATCCTTCGTGGAACAGCGCCTCGGTATTGACCGGTTCGCACGCCGCCCGCAACTGGATCGGCGTGGTGGGCGCGTACACGGCCGACGGAATGCTGCAGTTCTTCGGCGTTGGCGCGTTCCTGCTGGTGATCTTCCCCGTCGCGCTCGGCGTGCGGTGGTTTCGCTCAAACAAGGTGCAGTCTCCGGTGGCCAAGAGCCTGGGCGGAATCTGGCTGGTCATGTTTCTTCCCGCGCTGCTGGCGCTGCTCCCCGGGCACTTGCACTGGATGCACGTCATTCCCATCGAGGGCCTGCTGGGCCGCGTGGTGGGCGACTTCCTGATCCACTACCTGAATCTGGTGGGCGCTTACATCGTGTGCGGAAGCGTGCTGGCCGTGGCGCTGTACCTCTCAACTGCATTCTCGTTCTCATCCATTCAGTTGTGGGCGCCGACGCGGTTTGCCTTCGTCACGGCGCTGTGGAACCGCTACAAAGACTGGCAGGAAGCGCGGGCCAAGCAGCGTCAGCAGAAGGAACTCGAACAGCGGCGAATCTCGAAGCCGACGGTGAAGACGCAGTTGATCCCGTCGCGGCCGCAGACAGCGGTTCAGGCTGCCGCGTCCGAACCGCGCCGCACCGGAATTGAGCAGATGTTGGGCGAGCGGATGACGGGTGAAGAGGACGCGGCGCTCGTCCCTGCCAAAGCAGCGGCCGGCGGAATTCTGGCAGAATCTCTCGGGCCAGAGGCGCCGGAAGAGCCGCAAGCCGATCCCGAAGTCACCGACCGCGCCGACAGCGCCCACAAGCCCAAGACCACCATGCCCCGCATCGCCGGCGGATACAAGCTGCCGTCGAGTAGCCTGTTGCAGCGTCCTGACGAGCAGCAGGCCGTGGACGCCGACGAACTCAAGCTTCTGGCGCAGGTGCTCACCGAGAAGTACTCCGAGTTCGACGTGCACGGGCAAGTCACGCAGATCAATCCCGGCCCGGTCGTTACCACGTTCGAATTCAAACCTGAAGCCGGCATCAAGTACAGCCGCATCACGAATCTGGTGGACGATCTGTGCCTTGCCCTCAAGGCCGAGAGCATCCTGGTTGAGCGCATGCCGGGCAAGAGCACGGTGGGAATTCAGGTGCCGAACCGGCAGCGCGAAATCATCTGGCTGCGGGAAAACATCGAGTCGCAGGAATTCATGGGCTCGAAATCAAAGCTCACCATGGCCATGGGCAAGGACATCAACGGCCGCATCGTGACCGCAGACCTCGCCGGAATGCCGCACCTGCTGATTGCCGGTTCGACCGGAGCGGGCAAAAGCGTGGCGATCAACGCCATGATCATGTCCATTTTGTACAAGGCCACGCCCGATCAGGTGCGGCTGATCCTGGTGGACCCGAAGCGGCTGGAACTGGGCAACTATGAAGGCGTGCCGCATCTTTACACGCCCATCATCACCGAGCCGAAACTGGCGGCCAACGCGCTGCGCAATGCCGTGCGCGAGATGGAGCGGCGGCTAAAGCTGCTCGCCTCCAAGGGCGTGCGCAACATTGACCAGTACAACCGCCTGTTCGACCAGGCCGACACGCCCAGCCTGTTTGCCGAGGAATCGGACGACAAACCCATCCCGTACATCGTCATCATCATTGACGAATTGGCCGACCTGATGATGCTCGATTCCCACAACGTGGAAGAATCCATTACGCGCCTGGCGCAGATGGCGCGCGCGGTTGGCATTCATCTGGTGCTGGCGACGCAGCGGCCCTCGGTGGACGTCATTACCGGATTGATCAAGGCCAACTTCCCGGCCCGCGTTTCTTTCCGCGTAGCCACCAAGGTGGACTCGCGCACCATTCTCGACGCCAATGGCGCGGAAGCCCTGCTGGGCAAGGGCGACATGCTGTATCTGCCGTCCGGTTCGGCGCGCGTGCACCGGCTGCATGCTCCGTTTGTCACTGAGAAGGAAATTGCGGCTGTGGTCGAGTTCTGGAAGGCGCAAGCAACCGCCGAATATCAGCAGCAGTTCCTGGAACCGCCCAAAGATGAGCGGGATGCCTCGTCTGCTGCTAGCGGCGAAGAATCCGGCGAAGAGGGCGAAGACGATCCCATGTACGGCGACGCCGTAAAGCTGGTGGTGGAGTTCGGGAAAGCCTCTACGTCACTTCTGCAGCGGCGCCTGCGCGTCGGCTACGGCCGGGCCGCGCACCTGATTGATCTGATGGAACAGGATGGCATTGTCGGCGCCGCGGACGGGCCCAAGCCTCGCGAAGTGCTCAAGCGGCCGGATTGGATTTCGGAAATCGAAGAGACGATGCGGTAGTGCCTGACCTCAGCGGCTGAAGCCGCTAATGAATAAGCCTTCTATCGCAGCGCTGAAGCGCTGCGCCACCCAAAGCCTTTTCAGGAAGGCCCTACAGCCCCAGCCAGTTCCACAAGCGGCCTTTCATCCTACGGAACCATTCAGGCAGCCAGCTCTTGTAGCGCAGCGCTACCGTCGCGTTAATGCTTTTGGCGGACTTGGGCGCGAACTTGTTGCTAAAAACCAGATAGTAGATTCCGGCGCCGGCGGGAAGTTCGGCCTGCACCGTGCCTTGCGATACTCGGCCGCTCTCGAAGACGGAGCTGGTCGCGTATCCGTTTTGCCAGACGGTAAAGGCGGGTTCGCTGAGGACATAGACTTCAATGTTGTTGTCGGCGTCTTTGTCTTTGTTCGTGTCTTTGTCTTTGCGGCCGACATTGCGGCTGTCGCTGGAAGCTGAGAACTGGCCGACAATGGCCACATTCAGCGATCCTTCGGGCAAAGAGAACTTGTAATAGCGAAAGCTGTGCGGCGAGACGGAAAACGGCGTCGCCAGGATGCTCTGATCATGCTTCCATCCGAGTAACTCTTGCATCCCTTGCGCAAATGAGCTGTCGCTGGTCACCACATAGGCGGCCAGCGCCAGCAATACCCCGGCCAGAAGCAACAGGATCACGCGCCGTGTGCGGTGGGGACGCGGAACTGGCGGCGGTGGCGCCTCCAGGGTCACGGCGGGACTCGCGTTGGCCGAGGCCTTCGAGGAAACACTTACCGGCTTACCGCATTTCAGACAAAACTGGGCGCCTTCGGGCAGGTCCGCGCCGCAGCGGCTGCACGCCAGGTGAACTTCGGCGACGGGCGGATCGGTGTTGTCGGCGGGGTCGCTTACCGGCTGGCCGCACTTCAGGCAGAACTGCGAACCTTCAGGAAGATTTGTGGCGCAAACACTGCACAACACGGCTGGCTCTTTCTGATCGGGAAATGAAAGCAGATATTAGCACAGGAGTCCGCCGGCCCGATGTGTACTGAGCAGAGGCGCATCTACCGCGAGTTTCCCGGGCGCAATCCGCGAAGAGCCAGAATCGCCAGCACCAGCACAGCCATGATCATGACGCCCCACAGAATCCCCATGTGCCGCTCAGACCACGGCCGGTCATCGGGGCGCCCCGTGTACTGTGCATTGTGTGCGCCAGCGCCTAGCTGCACTTCGGCGGCCGACGCGGCGACGTGAAAGAAGCGGGCATAATCGTAAACGGGTGCCGAGAGTTTCTCGTCTCCGTAAAAAAGCCTGAGAGTCGTCCTCCCTTGCGGATCAAAGTAGATGCGCCGCTCAAGCGAAAGCGGTTGGGCGGTTGTGATCGTTAGCGGTGGATTGTCGCCGTTGTCAATAACGAGGGTGAACTCGCCCGGACTGCCATTCACACTGACGGCCAGTTCCTCGCTGGTGACAAGTATGCCGGCACGATTCAGGCGGACGCGGCTGAGCTCGCCGCTCGCGGTCTGCCGGCCCTCGCGATCTTCAACGCTCACCGTGCGGCGGAAGTTCACTTGCTCGGGTGCGACCTGAAGCAAGACCCGGCTCAAAGGAACCTTCACCGGCGCGGTGCAACTGATCAAAGTCAGGCGCTGCTTCGTTTGGGGCGCTGCACAGGACCCCACTTTGGTCCAGGACGCTTTCTGTTCATGCAGGTTGTAGATGGTCGCGCCTTATACCTGTTGCGGTTGAATGCCGGCAGACAGCCGGACGTGAAGGTACCGAAAACTGGACGCCGGCAGCTTCAGCAAAGAGTTCGAGCCCAGCTGCTCCTTAGTGAAATCGTAGAGGGTAGAGGGCGTCAACTCGACTTCAGATGCCTTCCCGGGCGCGGCTCCGCCGGACACCGAAGCCGTTGTGACAAAGTCGTGGGCGTCGAGACGCAAACGGATGCGGTCGTATTCGGCGAGGCCTTCAGCATTGAGATCGAATTCGGTGTGGCCGGAAACCTTCCCCAGATTGAGAATCTTGGCCGCTACCTCTTCCGAAGACATCCCGGCGCTCTGTTCCGAGAGTGCGTACTGCACGGGAGAGTCCCCGTCATAAAGGCGCAAATCCCCGAGATCAGGGCGCGAGTAATGCCAGAGTTCCTCGTCAACAACGAAGAAGTTCTGCCGGTCGGGCTGGACAATGTGAACCCAGCGGACATTCCTGAAGTAGGGGATTGCAGCCTCCGGCGGGCCGGGAGCGTTTCCGACCACAAACAGCATGAGCAAGGGAGCGAAGAGTTTCATGCTGCGGGGAAGTCCCCTTTCCCTTGTGCTCTGGATTTGGCGGAAAGATGCAGCCAGTCGCGCTGGTACACGAATGAAATCGCCAGCAGCAAAACGCCGAGCACGATGAAGCTGACGATGCGATATCCACGATCGAGTTCAGAGACATCGTAGATGAAAACCTTCGCGATGGTGGCGGCGATGAGCAGCAGGGCCTGCCAGCGGACGAAGGCCGAACGGCGCAAGAACCCAACCACCATCAGCATGGCGCCGTAGGCCATCCATAAGGCGGAGTAGGTAAAGTCGCGTTCGATCTCAATGCGATGGATATCGTTGTAGGCAGCCTTCCATTGACGGAGTGCCGTTGGCCGGAATGCGGCCATCTGCCGCGCATAATAGTCAGCCACCTCCCGGCTGAGCGCGATCAAAGCGAGGGCGTTGAGAGCGACGAGCGAGATCGCCGCAACAGCGTGCCCAGCCTCGTCGTCGCGTTGGCCGGCATACCAGGCCACGGCTCCCAGGACTGCCACGGCCACGACATAGGTGGCCATGCGCATGTTGAAGAGGAGTTGAGTGGTGTAGAAGTTGTCAATCAACAGCAACCGGACTACGCCCAGCACCAGGGCTGCCAGCGCTAGGACGTTGAGAAAATCCGACTTAACGCGATTGCCCACCCAGAGCAGCACGCCAGCCTCGACAAACCAGCCGATGGTGACCCAGTGGGCGTCCAGACGAATCGGGATGGCGACGGTGATGAAGCCAATGGCCAGGGCGAGGTGGAGAAAATACAAAATCTCTGACGCGCCGGGGGCGATCTGCCGGGCACGAACCCTGCGGCTGAGAAAGATGTAGACCGCAGCCAGCGCCAGCGCGAACCAGGCCATGTAGGTCTTATCAACTTCCTCGATCATGGCGTAGGCCTGGAGGAAGTACACACCTGCATTTACAAATGCCAGGACGGCCGGGACCGCGGCCAGCAGAGCTATTTCTGCTTCGGGTTGCAGCGAAAGCAGCGGCGCAATCGCAAAAATGGCGAAGAACAGCGTGGCGAAGGCGATCGTTATTTCAAGCTGGCTGCGCGTGTAGAAGCTGGCGTACCACCCGACGTAGAGCAGCAGGTTGCCTGCGTAGCTCATAACCAGCAGACGCCGCCAGGGCTTGAACATCACCAGAACCAACGTCGCGAGATCGAGAATCGCGACGTAGGCGAACAGTGCAACTTCCCGGTTCTGACCGGTGGAAAGCAGCAACGGGGTGCTGAATGCTCCGGTGACCGCAAAGGCGGCGAGGATTTGCGCGTCCTGCGCCCAAGCCATGGCAGCGGCGGACGCAGTCACGGCCAGCATCATCACAAAGGCGGCGCCGCTGGGAATCAGTCCGTATCTTTGGAAAGCTGCCCACAGCGAGAGATACAGCGCGCCAAATCCAACCGCTTTCAGCGAATAAGAAAAAGCTCTGTAGCCCTTGGCGCGAAAACGCTCGCTCCACACTATTACCGCGATCCCCGCGAGTATGCCGATGGTGACGCGGCCGGCGGGACCAATCCAGTTATTCTCGAAGGCAAACTTCAGGAAGTAGGAAATCCCGATCAACAGCGCGGCAATGCCAATGCGGTTCAGCCAATGGGATCCGATGCGCGATTCAAGATCAGGATCCGGTTGTGCCCGCTGACCTGCCAATGGCGTTGGGATGAGCGGGTATGGTGGGGCCGGTGCCGGCCGGTCGGATGCTGCGGCAGAATGAGCGCTAGAAGGCTGGGCTGTTGGAGGAGGTGGTGGCGGAGTAGGTTGCGGTGGCGCTGGCCCGGCAGCGGCGGGCACGCGCGGCTCGACCGAGGGCGAAACGTCCATCTGGAGTCTGCGCTCGATGCGGTAAACCCGCGTGGTCAGGTCGGCGAGAATCTGCCGGATGGCTTCCAGGTCGTTGTGTGATGTGTCCATGGCCGAAGCAAGGAATTATCTGCGAAAAGTGCCAAGGCTTGCACGCTAATTCTCGCAGGCAAGCATTGGACACGACTCAGGCGGGTTTTGCCGCGCTTCCGTCCAAGCCGAGATCCTTCGCTATCGGTTTCATCGCCTCGATGCAGAACGCAATATGTTCGTCGAGGTCCACACCCAGTTCGGCAGCGCCCTGAACGATGTCGTCGCGGTTCACCTTGCGGGCGAAGGCCTTGTCTTTCATGCGCTTTCGCACGGACTTGGCGTCCACTTCGGCCAGCGACTTCCCCGGCTTGATGAGGGCGACAGCGGTGATGAATCCGGCGAGTTCGTCACAGGCAAAGAGCGCTTTCTCGAGCGGCGTGTCGCGGGTCACGCCGGTATATTCAGCATGCGACATAATGGCGCGGCAGATCTCCTCGGGATATCCGCGCTGCTTCAGAATCTCATTGCCCTTGTAGGGATGGTCCTCAAGGCTGGGCCAGCGTTCGTAGTCGAAATCGTGAATCAGGCCGACGACGCCCCACAGGTTTTCGTCCTCAGCGGACCCGTTTCCCCACTTGCGGGCGCAGGAGCGCATGCAAGCCTCGACGGCCAGCGCGTGCTTGCGCAAACTTTCGGACTGGGTGAACTCAGTTAGTAAACACCACGCGGTCTCGCGATCAATCATGGTTTTGGCTCGCCCTTTCCGGGTTTCGTGCGTATTCTTCTGGATTTCGCCCGCGCAATTCGCGGGGTTCCCCCATTTTAACCTTGACATCCACAGGGTAAATGCCGCAGATTGGCCCAGTTGCAGGAACGTATCGTATTGGGTTCCTGCTTCTGATAGATGTAAGGAGCGCCCGCTCTGGCACTCCCACAACCTGGATGGCTACGACTCTTGCCCCGGTCGATTCAAGGGAAGTCGTTCGTTGCGATCACTGCCTGCTGGTTCAGTTTCGCACTTCCAACAACAATTGCCGACGCTGCCATGCATCGCTAGACGAGGAGCCTGAGCCGGAGCCCATCCCGGTAGCAGCTCCGGTCCTGATGCCGATGCCCGGCAACGGTCGCGGACATCTGAACCTGGCCACGTCCATCCGTTCGCTGCGCCTGCGCAGCGGGCTCAGCCAGCGACAGCTGGCCGGACGCATGTCCGTGCCACGCACCTACGTTTCCAAGATCGAAAACGAAAAAGCCACGCCGACGCTGTCTTCCTTGGAACGGCTGGCGCGCGCACTGGAGGTCTCTGTGCCCGAACTGCTCAGCGGCGGAGAACGCAGCCGCCAGGAAGAAATCAACGAACTGATGAAAGATCAGTTTATCGCGGAAATCCTGCCCTTCGTTTCGCAACTGAACGGGATGCAGATGTCGAGCATCCTGAACCAGGTGCGGGATTTGACGGTGCGGCCGAGAAGAAGCGCGTAAGACCAGGTTTCAAAGTGGCAAAGTTTCAGAGTTCGTGCCGTATGGTTTCACACTGAAACCTTAAGACTTCTGAAACCTTGAAACTTTAGATTTTATCCGGGCAACCAGCCAACTATGCCGGGACCATCCATCGGTCCCGGCTTTTTTGTGTGAGGGCTCGTGTGGGGACAGCCACCTCGGCTGTCCTGCGGAGCAAAGCTCCGCCGCCTGAATCCCGGCCAGATTGAAAGGCATCTATCCACCATGAACCTGGAACAAGGTGCAAGTGAATTCCCTGCCTTCTTGGCGATTCGGCTCCTCTAGGGCTGTTACCGGAGTCGGCCGGTGATACGGCACAACCGGAATACAACGCCGCCGGCGGGAACGCCGCTGACGACGCTTCCCTGCTCGACGCGTACTCGGCCGCCGTCACCGGCGCGGTGGAGCGGGTCAACCCGTCGGTGGTGAATATTGAAGTTCATCAGGCTCTGCCCGGTAGAAGCGTCGGGCGCACGCGCTCGGGCCAACCGCGCCACAAACTTCCTGTCATTGCTTCTCCCTTCCCTGCTGTGTTAGCCTCAAGTCGGGGATATCACTTTGCACGACAAAGTACCAGCGGGGCTTGACCGCAAGGAAACCGACGTCTACCGGCGGCTGGATAAAGGACGCCTTCCCCACCACATCGCCATCATCATGGACGGCAACGGGCGCTGGGCCAAGCGGCGGCACATGCCGCGCGTGGCCGGACACCGCGCCGGAGTCACCGCCGTGCGGTCCACGGTCGAAACGGCCGCACGCATTCACATTCCCGCGCTCACGCTTTACGCCTTCTCGGAAGAGAACTGGAAAAAGCGTCCCAAGAGCGAAGTTGGCTTTCTGATGCGGCTGCTGAGCCGCTACCTGAAGGCGGAAGTTCCCACGCTGAACAAGAACAACATCCGTCTGGAATACATTGGAAGGCAGTACGAACTCCCCGACGACGTGCAGGAGCGCATGGCCTGGGCACGCGAGAGCACGGCCAAGAACTCGGGCATGGTGCTGACCCTGGCGCTGAACTACAGCGCGCGCAGCGAACTGGTGGACGCGTTCCGCTCCATGGTGAACGCCGCGTCGCAGAACGGCGGGCTCGACCATCTGCGGATTGACGAAGTCACGGTGAGCCGCCACATGTACACGCGGCATCTTCCCGACCCGGACCTGGTGGTGCGCACCTCAGGCGAGATGCGGCTGAGCAATTTCCTGCTGTGGCAGATGGCTTATGCCGAGATTTATGTGACTCCGACGCTGTGGCCGGACTTTCGCGGCCTGCATCTGCTCGAGGGCATCGCGGAGTACCAGAAGCGCGAGCGGCGCTACGGCGGGCTGAACCATGGCGAGGGGCACGCGGCCATCGAACCCGCTGCCGCGCAAGACAAGCAGGACACCTAGCCCCATATCTCTGTGGCCCCTGTGTCCTCTGTGGTGAAAATTACGGTTTCGTGCCAAGATCATAGCGAAGATCATGGCGGCGCGGCTGAGGCCGGGCCGGTTCGCATCTCAGCCAACTTCCCTTGCTCAAACGCATCGCGACCGCCCTCGTCCTGATTCCGGTTGTGCTGGCGCTGATTCTGCGGGCGCCGGTGCCGGTGCTGGCAGTCGTGGCCGGCGTCGTAGCCCTGCTCACGATTCACGAATTCCTGAAGCTGACGGAATCCTACGGCGTGCAGCCGCTGCGCGCGCTGACCTACATCTTTGCCGGAATTTTCTTTCTTCTTCTGGCGCTTAATGTGGGCAATGAGAAGCCGCTGCTTTCGACCGCGATCTTTGTGTACTGCCTCGGAGTGGCGGCGGCGATCGCTCCTTTCATCTTCCTGACTCGCGCCATGCGCATGGAGGACTTGGGCCGCGGATACCCTGCGGCGGCGGCATCGGTCTTTGCCTTTACCTACATCGCGCTGCCCATGGGCATGCTGGTGCAACTGCGCCAGCAATGGGCGGGCGCGTTTTACGTGTTGTACCTGCTGCTGGTGGTTTGGGCGGGAGATATTTTCGCGTATTTCGTGGGCAAGGCGATGGGGCGGCATTTGATGTCGTCGCGCATCAGCCCGAAGAAGACATGGGAAGGCGCGGCGGCATCGCTTGTGGCCAGCGTCGGCGTGGGATGGCTGCTGTTCAGCCATGCCGAGAGAATCAGCTGGGCATTCGTGAGCTCGGGCCTGATCGCCCGGCGTGACGGCCTTTTCGGACAAGAGATTCCCGCAATGAGTACGGTCATCCTGCTCACGATCGCGCTGAATGTGGCCGCTCAACTCGGCGACCTGGTCGAATCGCTGATCAAGCGCGGCGCCGGGGTGAAGGATTCAGGCGCCCTACTCCCCGGCCACGGCGGCATGCTCGACCGCATTGACGCCCTGCTGTTTGCCGCGCCCGTGCTGTGGTTCTATGCGGCCTGGCGGGTGATGCAGTAAGGAATTCCGGCAATGGCAGATGATCCCGCGAACCCTCCCCTAAGACCACTGCACTCCGACAGTTCCCTCAGCTCTGTGAAACTGGAGCAGCTGGAACGGCTTTCGACTGAGACGTTATGCGATTCCCTGCTGCCAGGCCAACCTGGCTGCCTCAAAACGAGGCCGGATGGCACTATACTGGAAGGGCATCATCGCATTTACGTCCTTCGCCGACGGGGCGTGGAGGTTGACGGTCTCCCCCGGGAGGTCGTCGTGAAGGAGCAGGAGTAAAGATGCGAACGGGGTTGTATTGGCTCGATGGACCGTGGCCTGGAAAACTGGCCTTGGCTGCCCGTCCGCGCGGTGGAGACTGGCTCGGCGATGAAATGGCCGGCTGGAAGCGAGCGGGAATAGACGCAGTGCTTTCACTACTCACGCCCGATGAGGAGCAGGATCTGGATCTCGGCGGCGAAGCGACTGCAGCTAAAGCGGGTGGGTTGGAGTTTTCTTCGTTTCCAATTCCAGATCGTCAGGTCCCGAAGTCGGAGGCAAAGCTGGCGGAAGTTCTGGAGAAGGTCAGCTCTACTCTGTCGGCCGGCAAGAATGTTGTCATACATTGCCGCCAGGGAATCGGCCGCAGCGGGCTGGTGGCGGCTTGTCTCCTTGTGAAAAACGGAATGAGCCCGGGGGCTGCGGTGGAGAAAATATCTGCGGCGCGTGGAGTCGCTGTCCCTGAAACGGAACAACAACGAGAATGGATCGATCACTACGCCTCCGCGTTTACGAAATGAGAGCACGGTAACACGGTTCCGCAGATTAGCCATGAAGCGCATTGCCATCCTCGGTTCGACCGGCTCGATCGGGCGCAGCACGCTCAGCGTGGCCGAGTCCTATCCCGACCGCTTTGAGATTGTCGCCCTAGCGGCGGGTGGGAATCTCGATGCTGCCTTTGAGCAGGCACAGCGCTGGCAGCCGCGCGTGATCTCGATGGCGGCGGAGGCCGACGCTGCCGCCCTGCGCTCCCGCCTGAAGAAGGCCGGGCTGGGCGAGATCGAGGTGGTTCACGGAACCGCGGGCACGGTTCGCGTGGCCACGCATCCCGAGGTGGATTTTGTGGTCAGCGCCATCGTGGGTGTGGCCGGACTCGAGGCAACCTACGAAGCCGTGAAGGCGGGCAAGATGGTTGGCCTCGCCAATAAAGAATGCCTGGTGGCCGCGGGTGAGTTGATCACCGCCGAGGCCCGCAGACAGGGCAAGCCGCTGCTGCCGATTGACAGCGAGCACAACGCGGTGCATCAGTGCCTGCGGGGCGGTCGGATGGACGAGGTCGAACGCATCTGGCTGACGGCTTCAGGAGGGCCGTTCCTGAATACCCCGCACTCGGAATTTGCCTCCATCACGGTGGAACGGGCGCTGAATCATCCCACCTGGAAGATGGGCCGGCGCATCACGATTGACTCGGCCACCCTCATGAACAAGGGCTTCGAGGTCATCGAGGCATGCAGACTATTTCACATTCCGCCCGAAAAAGTGGAAGTAATTGTCCATCCCCAGTCCACAATCCATTCCATGGTGGAGTTTGTGGATGGCAGCATACTTGCTCAGTTCTCGGTGACGGACATGCGCCTGCCGGTTCTATACGCTCTGACCTATCCGGAGCGGATCCAGTCGGATATGCGCTTTCCGGTCAGTGACTTGCGTCATCTGGACTTCTGTCCGCCGGACCTGAAAAAATTCCCTTGCCTGCGTCTGGCCTACGAAGCGGCCAAGGCAGGGGGCGCCAAGACAGTGGCCCTGAATGCAGCCGATGAGGTCGCCGTGGCGGCATTTCTGGAAGGCGGCATCGGCTTTGATGAGATTCCCAGGGTCATCGAGGAAGTACTGGCCGCAACCAATTCCGGGAAAATGGAGTCTATGGGTAAAGTGCTTGAAGCCGACACTGCAGCCCGCCGATGTGCTGAAGAGCGGGTAGCCGGGTCCCATAAGAACGCAAGCCGAACTGGACGCCCCCGGGCAACATCTTTCGCCTGACTTTTGGAATCTAAGCTTTTGGAATCTAACCGGTTGGAGAATACGTACCCCGATTATGTCTGATTTCCTGACCTCTCTCGTTGCTGTCGTAGCCGTTCTCGGTTTCATGATCCTGATCCACGAGTTCGGCCATTACGCCGTGGCCAAGTGGCTGGGCGTGCGGGTAGAGGTCTTTTCCATCGGGTTTGGCAAGCGGCTGATCGGTTTCCGCAGGGGCGATACCGACTACCGCATTGCGGCCATTCCGCTGGGCGGCTACGTCAAGATGAGCGGCGAAAATCCCATGGACGACCGCTCGGATGATCCCGCTGAGTTCATGAATCACCCGCGCTGGCATCGCTTCCTGGTAGCCATTGCCGGGCCGGCCATGAACATCCTGCTGGCGATCGTTCTGCTGACCACCGTTTACATGGTGCATTACGAATACGAAGCCGTTGACGACGAGCCCACGGTGATTGGCTGGGTATTCAAGGATTCGGCTGCAGCCAAGGCTGGACTCCAGATCGGCGACCGCATCACTCGCGTTGAAGACATACAGAGCCCGAACTGGAAGCAGGTCGAACTGAAAGCGGCGATGAGCGCCGGCCAACCGCTCGACGTGGTAGTGGAGCGCAACGGGCAGTCCATTCCAGTAACGATTACGCCGGGGGCGGAAGGAGTGGATCGAATCGGATATGCGGGCTGGGCGCCAAAAGAGAGCTCCGTTATCATTACCGATCTGCAACCGGACATGCCTGCGGAGAAGGCCGGTCTGAAGGAGGGCGATCAGATTCTCGCACTCGACGGCAGGCCGTTGCCAGCCCTGGCCGCAATGGTGGAAAGCCTCGAGGTCACCAAGGACAAGCCGATCACGCTGACTGTGTTGCGCAACGGCCAGCAGCAAACATATAGGGTTCAGCCGGTTCCTGCCGAAAAGCGCTACCGCATCGGTATTGCCAGCCTTCAGACCAAGGTCAAGACTCTGCCATTCGCCGAAGCCCTTGACCTTTCGCTGCATGAAAATCGGCAGAATGCTTTGCTGATCCTCGAACTGGTCAAGAAGATGGTGCAGCACAAAATGTCCGTGCGTTCCATTGAGGGACCGATCCGCATTGGTCAGGCTGCCGGTGAAGCGGCCCGAAGCAAGGGCTGGACTCCTCTCATGGGCCTCACCGCCGCGATCAGCCTGAACCTCGGTGTATTCAACTTGCTTCCCATCCCGATTCTCGACGGTGGAGTGATTCTCTTCCTGCTTATCGAGGGCCTGATGCGCCGCGACATCAGCATGAATATCAAAGAGCGCGTTTATCAAGCCGCGTTTGTCTTCCTGGTGCTGTTTGCCGTCATGGTCATCTTCAACGATCTCACGAAAACAATCCCGTGGATGGCGGACAGATTGCCGTAGTTCTTCGGCTGGATTGTCCCGACCGTGCTTGGACTCTGGCTGCTTTGGGCAAGGAAGCAAAAACCCCAGAACAGCCCTCTACCTGCAGTCCGTCTGGCGCGAAATCGGCGCGTCCTATGCTATCGTTGCCGGATGCCAACCGCTCTGATTACTGGAACCAGCACTGGAATCGGCCTTGAAACTGCCCTCCACTTCGCCCGCCAGGGATACCGGGTTTTCGCCGGAGCGCGCAAGCCCGAAGTGGTTGAGCGCCATCCCAACATCGTGCCCGTAAAGCTGGACGTGGATCAGGACGAGAGCGTCCGGAACTGCGTCGCAGACGTGCTCAAAGACGCGGGCTCGCTCGACGTGCTGGTCAACAACGCCGGTATCGCCGTCGGCGGGGCCGTGGAGATGGTTCCGCTCGACAAGGCCCGCGCCATGTTCGAGACGAATTTCTTCGGCGCCGTGCGCATGATGCAGGCGGTCTTGCCCTCAATGCGAGAGCGCCGCAGCGGCGCGGTCGTCAACGTCACCTCGCTGATGGGGTACGTCACCCTGGGATGTCACGGTTTCTACGCCGCAACCAAGTTCGCGCTGACCGCCGTGAGCGAGTCTCTGGCCATCGAGATGAAGCCCTTCAACGTACGCGTGGCCATCATCGAACCGGGCGTCATTCTCACTCCGATCTGGAACAAGGGCGAGGTCCCGATGCCCAAAGACCACCCCTACCAGCAGCCGATGGACAGACTGTGGCGACTCTTCGGGGCGCAGTTGGAGGGTGGCACAAAAGCGGACGTAGTGGCGCGCAGTATTTATGACTCCGTTCAGGAGGGAGCGACAAAGCTGCGGTATCCCGTCGGCGCTGATGCAGAGGTGGTCGCGGCGGCGAGGGACCGGATGACGCCTGCGGAGTGGGTCGCGTTGCTCATGGAGCCAGACGAGCAGGCGTTCCTGTCAAAATCAGAAACTGTATTAGGGGTGGACTTGTACCATCCGCCATCGCTGAACCAGAGAAGAGCCGAAGGCCGCGGCTAGCAGAACGGTTGTGGGCTCGTCTCAGCAGGGCCAGAGACAGTGGCCGGGCCTCTGTTTTCGCATGCTAAAATAGAGCTTCCATATATGGCTAATATTGTGCGTAGAAAGACCGTTACGGCCGTCGTCGGCGGCGTGCGAGTGGGCTCGGATGCACCGATTGTGGTGCAGTCCATGACCAATACCGACACGGCGGACGTCCTCTCGACTGTCCAGCAGGTGGCGGCGCTGGCCCGCGCCGGGTCGGAACTGGTGCGCGTGACCGTCAACAATGACGACGCGGCCGCGGCCGTTCCCCACATCGTCGAGCAACTCGACAAGCAGGGCGTGCGCGTACCCATCATCGGCGACTTCCACTACAACGGCCACGTACTGCTCACCAAATATCCCGAGTGCGCCCGCGACCTGGCTAAGTATCGCATCAATCCCGGCAACGCCAGCATAGGGAAGACGGGCGATTCCAACTTCCGCACCATGATTGAAGTGGCCGTGAAGTATGAGAAGCCGGTGCGCATCGGCGTGAACTGGGGATCGCTGGACCAGGCGCTGCTGACCCGCATGATGGACGAGAACTCCCGCCTCGCCGAGCCCAAAGACGCGCGCGCAGTGACCATGGAAGCCATGGTGGTGAGCGCGCTGAATTCCGCCGATCTGGCGCAGCAATCCGGCCTGCGCGCCGATCAGATCATTCTGAGCGCGAAAGTGAGCGGCGTACAGGACTTGATTGACGTCTACCGCGCGCTGGCCGCGCGCTGCAACTACCCACTGCATCTGGGGCTGACTGAAGCGGGCATGGGCGCCAAGGGCGTGGTCGCTTCGAGCGCGGCCATGGGCGTGGTGCTGCAGGAAGGCATTGGCGACACCATCCGCGTTTCACTGACTCCGGCCCCGCTCGGCGACCGCACGGAAGAAGTACGTGTGGCGCAGCAGATATTGCAATCCATGGGCCTGCGCAGCTTCACGCCGCAGGTCACAGCCTGCCCCGGCTGCGGCCGCACCACCAGCACGTTCTTCCAGGAAATGGCGGAGCAGATTCAGACTTACCTGCGCGAGCAGATGCCGGCATGGAAGAACCGCTACGTGGGCGTCGAGGAAATGAAGCTCGCCGTCATGGGCTGCGTGGTCAACGGGCCGGGCGAATCGAAACACGCCAACATCGGCATTTCCCTGCCGGGCACGTTCGAAGAGCCCAAGGCGCCGGTTTACGTGGATGGACGGTTATTCACCACGCTGAAAGGCGACCGCATCGTCGCCGAGTTCATCGAGATCCTCGACGAGTACGTAGACTCGCACTACGCCGCGACAGACACGGTGAGCGCTGAAGTTGCCGCCCGGCGATGAGGTAGAGACGTTGCTGGCAACGTCTTCCTCACCACGATCCTGCACCTCCCATGCGAGACGTAGCAAGCTACGTCTCTACGACCTACTGCCCGGTTAACAGAAAGAGGGGATTCTGCGTTGGCGGTTGGCCCGTGGATACGGAGGCAGCGCTGAAAGGGGTGGGCAGGTCGAGAACCAGCGTGTCTTCGGCGTTGTTCTGTCCCGAAGCCACCGAACTGGTCGTGGTATTGACGATCGCCACCGAACCCCCGTCGCATAGGCTGGCATACACACGGCTGCCGTCGGCGGCCGCGGCCGCGAACATCCGAAAACGTGGTGACGCAGGTGTGTAGGGAAGCGGAAACACCGGGGCGCAGTAGGCAACCGGCGCCAGGGCGAAGCCCGATGTACCTGTAGCCGTCGCGGCCGTCAAAACCGGGAATATGGAGGTTTTCACGGCGAGGGTGGCGGCATCATAGACCGTCACTTGCGGAATCACGCATCCTGGCGTGGTCACGGTCAGGTCCGGACAGGTCGGCGGATTCGAGTTCGAGGTGGCCGTTCCCGTAACGTAGCTGACCACGTAGAAGCGGCTGCCATCGGGCAAAGCCGCGACCGAGACCGGCATCACGGAACTGTACGCGCAAGTGTAAGTGGCACAATTCGTAGCACTGGCCGAAATCGGCGGAGCGGGAATGGTCAGAGTTCCCAGCGGCGAGGGCGGGTCGGCGGTGGCATCGAAAACGTAGACCGTCCCGGCATTGGGGTTGGTCACGTAGAGCCGGTTCCGGCTCTTGTCATAGAGCACGAAGTTCGCCCCCGCGCCTCCCACAGGTTGCGGAGATCCGGGAACCTGGGAGTTGGTTGCGGTGTTGATCGTAAAGAGTTGGCCGTCGCCCTGGGTCACCACGTAAAGCCGCTGGCCGTCCACGCGCGACACCGCCCACGCCGGCGTTTTGCCTACCGGGATCGTCGCCTGCGTGGACAAGTCAGTCGGGGAAAGATTGGTGACGAGATTATTCGTCTGGGTGAGTACGTAAAGATTCTGCCCGTTCGGCGTCTCGACCATCGCTACCGGATGTGAACCCGCGGGCATGTATACCAGGTTGGTGATGGTGTTGAAAGTGGTGCTCAGCATTGCAACCGAGTCGGTGCTGGCGAGATTACAGTTCGGCCCGTTTTCTGCTCCATAGTTGGCGACGAAAACGGCAGTGGTCTGCGTGGTCGCGACGAAACTCGGCAAATATGAGCAGAAAATCGGCAGAGGCTCGGTCGCAGTTCCAGCCGAAGCCATGGGCAGCCCCGCGATTGGATCCATATACTGGATCGTGGTTCCGTTCACGAAGGTCATCTGGAAACCGCCGTTGTACCCGGGGACACTCACGCCAGCATTACTTACGCCGGAGATGACGATGGTGCCTCCCACCGCCGCGTTGAGCAGGGCCGAATTCAGAGTCACCGTTACCAGATTGCCGGACTCGCTGATATTCGTGATGTTGGAGGACTGGCCCGCGCCGTAGTTGGGAAGAGTGAAGGTCAGCGGCGGTCCCAGCCCGGTGCCGGCCGAACTATCGAAGGCCTCGGTGAACGCGGTGACGACGTCGGCGTCCCCCTGGTTCAAGCTGCCCGCGCTGGCCACGAAGACGCGGGAGAGGTTGGGGAGAATCGCGGCATGAGTCGGATTCACTCCCATGTTGGCGACGCCGATGTTGGTGTCTCCGGAAACGTCAATCTGCATGGCGGTGCCCTGGTTGTAGGGCACATTAGCGTTGATGCCGAAGACCGCATGGAAGTTCCCCGGATTCGGCGGAGTGGTGCTGACGGGAAGCACCACCGGCCGGTAAACCTGACCGCAAGATATGCATATCAAAGTAGCCAGCGCCACCGCCGCCAGCCCGCCCACGCGTCGCAAACTCATCAGCTCTCCGAAGAAGAAGACGTTAGATTTCAGATGATTGGAGCAGAAGCGATATTGTAGCGATTGCTGCCGTTCCGCGCCAGAGAGCCGCGACCGGATCCCGGGCTGAACGCTCGCCCCTCAGCACAGGGATGCGGCGCGACCGGGCAAGAGATGCCTGAACGCGGTTATTCGGTTGGAGGGGAAATGGTAAGGGGGAAGCCAAGAGCCGGAAGCCCCTAGCGTCCCCGGCGCGACTTCGCAGCCGCGACGCGCGGCTCTACCTCGACGGTAGCGGCAGGCTTCTTCCTGCCCTCCATCTGGGCCAGACTTTGCTTCAGAGCCGCCATCAGGTCCACCACGGGAGCCAGCTTCTTCGGCTTCTCGACGGCGGCCACTTCCCCGCCTTCGAGCTTGGTCTCGATTAGCTGCTTCAGGTTGTCCTGGAAGGTGTCTTTGTATTTCTCCGGATCCCAGTCGGCGGCCAGCGCCTCAATCAACTGGTGGGCCACTTTGACTTCGGCTTCCTTCAGTTCGACGTCGGGCGCGCCAAAGCCCTCGACCTTCTTCACTTCTTCCGCATAGTACATCGTGTGCAGCATCATTCCGCCCTCGTGCGGGCGCAGGAACACCGTGTACTCGCGGTTGTGCATGGTGATCTTGGCGATGGCTACGTACTCGCTCTCTTCGAGCGCTTTGGTCAGCAGGGCATAGGGGCGGCGGCCGGCTTCTTCCGGCATCATGTAGTACGACGACTCGAAATAGACCGGGTCCACGTCGGTCGTTTTCACGAATTCGAGAATCTCCATGGTCTTGGCGGTCTGCGGCTCGATCTTCTTGATCTCGTCGGGTTCGATGATGATGTATTCGTCTTTACGGAACTCGTAGCCCTTGACGATATCGGCGCGGTCCACCACCTGGCCATCCGCCTGGCAAACGTACTGCTGCTTGAGCCGCGACTTGTCGGTGCGGTGCAGCATGTTGAAGGAAATGCCGGAACTGCGCGCGCCCGAAAACAGACGCACGGGCATGGAGATGAGTCCGAAGGTTAAGTGACCTGACCAAACCGAAGATGGCATATTGTTGACCTGCCCCAGAAATGGTGCAACCGCATCTGACCGAGAGTTTAGCCTACAACGGCCGCTGTTGCCCCGCCAAGCCGTCCCCGGGAACCCAAAGGCCAAGCACCGCGGGACGGGCCGACAGCATAGTAGACCCAAGGGGTAGTAGTTGCAAGGCGGAGTCCGGGGAGGTTCCGCTATTTCGCCGGTGCTAGGATCGCGTCCAGCCGATCCGGTGCTGTCTCGACCCTCTCCAGGTGCGGGAAGCGCATTCCGCCGTGGTAGTCCAGAGAGATTGTGACAAACTCGTCGCCGCGCTTAAGCAGGAGCTTGATTGGCTCTTTGCTCTGCACTGCGGCTACGATGGCTTCGCGCAGGCCCGCGGCCGTGTACTTCTGATCGTTGACGGCCTGCAGTTGCATATCCGGCGTGATGCCCGCTTGGAAGGCCAGACTGTCCCACGCAACGTTATCAAGGCTGCCATCTGACTTTAGCGAGAAGCCCAGGGAAGTAGCGAAGCTCGTACTACGAGAGGGGTCTCCCCTCTTCAACCACTCCGGTTCGGTATCGTTGTACACGAGCCGATAGCCACCCTGCCTGAACCCGTTCTCCGGAACATTGGGGTTGACCTCGAAAACGCGCGTGCGGAAAAATCCTGCCCAATCATACGGTTGCACGGTGTTCAAGGCTTTCACGAGGTCGTCAAAGGTATACGTCGAGGTGATGTAGCTCCCATTGTCGATTCCGAAAAAGAGCTTCGCGAAATCGTCAAGAGACTTCTTTCCGTCGCTCAGTTCGCGAATCTTGGTGTCGGCGTCGAGCCAGACAAGATCTGACTCTGGGTAGTAGTCGTACGACCGCTGCCAGCTTGGCCAGGCCTGCTGGACAGAGCGAGAGGAAATAATGGGCTGGTTGGTGGTGTCTACCAATGAGCGCCACGTGCGTCCCGGGCTGATTTCGAAGGCGGCGGCGATTTGCGCCCATACATCGCGGGCCTGCTCGGGAGTACGCATTCCGGATCGCGCGGTGAGGACGTTGCCGTAATAGTCGGTCAAGCCCTCATAAACCCACAGCAGATCGTTGCGCATCGGGACGTTGTAGTTGGGCGTCCACAAGTCAGCCGGCCGGCGGAACTTGCCGTTCCACGAATGGATATATTCGTGGGGCAGCAGAGCGCGGCCGGCAACTCCGGCGCTCCAGTCCGTAAAGTAAGTGGCACGAGACCCGTCCTCACTCGATCGGTGGTGCTCCAGGCCCTTGCCGCCGACCGTGTCGCTGACAGAAAAGAGAAAATCGTAGTGATCGTAGTGATGGGAATTGAAAAGCTTCTGCGCTTCGATCACAAGGTTCTTGTGGTATTGCAGTTCTTCCGGAGTAATCTCGAGATCGGCAGGCTTGTCGGCGAAGATGTCGAGGTATACCGGGTTATCCGGCCCGGTGGACAGATCCAGACGCTTGAAGTTGACGCCGGCATAAAGCGGCGAATCAACCAGCGTATTCAACGTCGTATCTTTGAACTGAACCAGGTTGCCGTCCTGCGATTTCGCGTCCAGCGCGCAGGCGAATCTCCATCCTTCCGGCAAACGGAGCGCAGGCTCGAATTTGACATCGCGCGCGAAGTATCCTGCCGGATAGAGAAGCACGCTGATCCAGGTAACGTCTGCGAACTTTGAGGAAATACGGCCGCGTTTGGGATCCAGCGGGGCCAGGTACTGGAAGTTAATGTCCAGCGTCACTGCATCCTGCGGCGCCTCGACGTGGAATGCGTACATATCCACCCGGTCGCGCACCCAGGGGATGCGTTTGCCGTTAGCCGTCACGCCAAGGCCGGCAAGTTCGGCCACGGGGTTCGCTGGCGAGTGCGCCCCGGGAAGCCACTCGGGGTAGAGCAGAGTAATGTTGCGGCCTTTGATCGGGATCGTCTCATGCACACTCAGCACACGATCCGTGGTATTGGTCACATCAACCAGCAGCGAGATCGTCCCGGGATAAGGCGTGTCCGCCGGCGCGGCAATAGGCGGAGTCATAGATGCGGGCTGTGGTCCGGGTGAATTCTGCGCCTGCAGGGTCGTTAGAGCAATGCATACAGCCGCGAAAACCGCTGCGACGCTTCGACGACGGAAAATTGAATGTGGCATGCGGATTCCCAGAAATTGCAGAAAGACACTGTATACCGCGTCATGGCAAGCTGTCCAAGCGACAGCTCGCGGAAATCGCGCTGGCGCTCACTGGACCGGCCGACGAACATACCTCCTGATCAAATCCGGTGATTTAACAGGTTACTGGGCTTGTGTTAGCATTCCGCTGTCATGAACACTTGGCCACAATTGTCGCGCTTCCGATATCAGAGTTTTGTGATCTTTTCCGTTCTGCTTGCGGGCACAGCCGCCTCAGCCGCAGGCCAGCAGTCGTCCGACTCAACCCCTGGCGCCGCGCCCGCAAGCGCGGCCGCCCCTCCCCAATCGTCGTACACCATTCAGGTGGATGGGACGAAGGAGTGGACGGACACGATGCTTGACGTGCGCGGCGGCGAGAAACTGAAGATCACCGCCGAAGGAACCATCACCTATACCGACAAGAAAAAAACTTTTGGCCCCACCGGAATCCCGCGCGGCTTTGCCGACCTGATCCATGAATACGCAGTGCCCGATGGAACGCACGGAGAGCTGATTGGGCGGCTGGGATCGGGCGACACCGGCCAGGCCTTTGAAGTGGGCGCCAGCTTGACGTATACCGCTCCCGTCGCCGAGCGGCTATTCCTGGGAGTCAACCAGAGCATGAAGGACGCCGCGGAGGCGACGGGAAGCTTCCAGGTGACCATCGAAGTATTGGAGCAGGGTTCGACGACGACGGTCGGCGGTCCGGGGGAAAGTACGATTCCGGGCATTACCAAGGAACTTCTGGCATCGCTGCCGCGGCGCGTCGGGGATGAGAAGCACCTCCCCGGCGACATGGTGAACATTCTGCTCATCGGCAACGAAGATGACGTCGTGAAAGTATTCACCACCGCAGGCTGGGTCAAGGTGGATAAGTCAGTCGGAGGCACGATAAAAGAGGGGCTCCTGGACACGTTCGAAAAGAAAGATTACCTGACCATGCCCATGAGCACGCTCTATCTGTTCGACCGCTCGCAGGATTACGGGTTTGCTCACGCCGAGCCGGTGCGGGTGGTCATGTCGCGGAATCACCTGCGCGTGTGGAAGTCGCCCTACCAGGTGAAGGGCCGTCCGCTGTGGTGCATCGCAGCCACCCACGATATCGGGTTCGAGCGCGATCAAAGGAATAATGGACTCACGCACAAGATCGATCCCGCGATTGATGGCGAGCGCGAGTATGTGAACCAGACGCTCTCCGCGACCGGTCTGGTCGTGGCGCGCGGGCACGTGACGCCCGCCGATGCGTTGACCACTGCAAAGACGGCAACCGGCGGCGAATTTCACTCCGATGGCCGGATTCTGGTGCTGGCACTGAAGAGCGAAGAGTAAAGAGCGAGGAGTAAGAACGGACGCCACGCCAAGCACCCGCTGCAGGCTATCCCGATTTGCGTCCCGCTGAACCGTTCGCCCCGCGATGCTCATCTGTAGATCAGGTGTTAATTCTGACCCAGCGGAGGCGGAATGACCGACCCCAGATACCCCATCGGCAAGTTCACCTATGGAACCTACATGGAAGAACAGAAGCCGCAATACCTGAACGACATTGAGCAGACGCCAGCGCGGTTGCGCGCAGCGGTGAAGGGCCTGACCGATACGCAACTCGATACGCCCTACCGCGACGGGGGATGGACCGTGCGGCAGGTGGTGCATCATGTGCCCGACAGCCACATGAATGCCTTCATCCGCTTCAAACTGGCGCTCACCGAGGAAGAGCCGACGATCAAGCCCTATGCCGAGGATCGCTGGGCGCTGCTCGGCGACGTGGCAGCCACGCCGGTTGAGACGTCTCTTTGCCTGCTCGACTGCCTGCACCAGCGTTGGGCGGGTCTGCTTCGTTCCCTCACCGCGGAACAGTGGAAACGGACATTCCGTCATCCCGAGATCGGCGTGATGACGCTCGAAAAAACGCTGGCCATGTACGCCTGGCACGGACGGCACCACGTGGCGCACATCACCGAGCTGCGCAAGCGAATGGCGTGGTAATCGGGATGACAGAAGAGAGGGAGGGTCGCCATGATCGCGAGAGTGTGGCACGGCGCCACGAAGCCTAAGCATGCCGATGCTTATGAGGCCATGCTCAAGCCCGAGCTTCTGCCGGGCATTTCCAAAGTGAAGGGATACAGAGGAAGCTACCTGTTGCGCCGGGAAGCGGGACCGGAGGTCGAGTTCATCACGATTATGCTGTGGGACTCGATTGATGCGATCCGGGCGGTGACTGGAGCAGACTACGAGACCTCGATCATTCCGGAAGAGCGGCGCAAGTATTTGTCGAGGCACGACGCGAAAGCGAAGCACTACGAGATCGCCTCGGTGCACGGGCTGAGCGGATTCCTGGCCTGATTCCGGTCGCGGCTACCTGATTCCCACCCGCCACAGTAGATAACTGACCGCCTCGCGCAACGCCGCCACGGTGCGCAGCCACGCGGTGTGCGGCCGCGAGTCGGCGCGGGGAGCAACGTAAACCGGACCCACTCCTGCGTGCTCCAGCAATTTGCGGATGCGGAAGACGTGGTAGGCGTCGCTGACCGCCACACAACTATGCAGGCCGTTGGCGTGCAGGATGACAGCGATGCGCTCTGCGGATTCGGCGGTGTCGGAGCCCTGAGTTTCGGCGATCAGGGCATTCTCGGGAATGCCGCGCCGCAGCAGGTACTCCTTGCCCACGCCGCCCTCACTGAAAGTGGGGTCCGCGGCTGCGCCGCCGGTGGTAATCACGACGGCTGCAATGTGGCGCTCATAAAGATCGAAGGCGTGGTCGAGCCTCGCCCGCAGCACCGGCGACGGCCGTCCGGAGTATTCCGCCGCGCCGAAGACAACGATCGCATCCGCGGGATGAATTTCCTGCAGGGAGGCTGTGTGTACCACTTGGACGGCGGTGATCCCCAGGATCAGCGCTCCGGCCCCCACCGTCAGGGCCAGCAGACGCAGCCACCATCGCCATCGAGGAAGCTGGGGCGCAGCGCGGTCCGTCATTCCTGTGCGAATCATCCCTGTGCGAAAAAGCGGGAGATTTCGTCCGCGGGAATGGCGCCTTCGCGAATCACGCGCCAGCGCGTGGCTTCATCGCTGAGATCAACGATGGTCGAGGCAACGTCGCGCGGCGAAGGTCCACCGTCCACGATGATGGTGATCCGGCTATGCAGTTGGTCGCGCACCTGCTCCGCGCTGGTGCATTCCGAAGCCCCGCTGAGATTGGCGGATGTGGCGGTTATCGGAATGGCCGCGGCCGTCACCACCGCCAGCGGAATCTTGGCGTTGGGTACGCGCAAAGCCACGTTGCCGGTGTTGGCCGTGACTTTCAGCGGCAGACGCGAACCCGCCTTCACGATGATGGTCAGCGGACCGGGCCAGAATTTCCGGGCCAGGGCATAAAATTCTTCGGGCAGCGGCTTGGCCAGTTCTTCCGCCTGATCCACGCTCTCGATCAGCAACGACAGCGGCTTGTGGCGCGAACGCGTCTTGATGTCGTACACCTTGTCCACGGCGCGCAGGTTAAAGGGATCGGCGGCCAGGCCATAAAAAGTGTCGGTCGGCATGCCCAGCACTTCGCCGGAACGGATCTGATCGGCGGCGTATTTGACCAGGGACAATTCAGGGTTCTCGCTATTGATTTTGACGATCTCGGCGCGCACGGCGCTCCCTTCGCATCAGCTCAAGAATTTTACCGGTTTGGCTTATGAAACCTACCATAATACGGCAAAAAACGCCGGGCAGTGAGGCGGCAGGGTATTATTCAGTCACCCCCGAGCAGAGCACATGAGCCGAGCCTCCGAACCCGCGGCGAGCGCGCAGCACAGACTGCGCCGCATCGAGGGCCGCCATAACGCGCTCGTAAAAGAATTGCACCAGGCGTTCGCACATGCCGAACTCACCGACGAAGGCGAATGCGCCATCGAAGGCGTGCGCATCGTGGAAGAGGCCATCCGGAGCGGCTTGCGCTTCCGGGCGATCTTTTTTCGAGAGTCGGCCCAGACCCACGCCGAACGCATCCTGCCGCAAATCGGTGCGCACGTCGAAACCTTGTCGCTGCCCGACAAACTCTTCGACAGTGTGGTTCCGAGCGAGACGCCCCAGGGCGTGGCCGCGCTGGTCCGGCTGAAGGAATTCTCCCTCAACGATGTGCTCGAACGGCTGCAGGTCGGCCCGATCATCGTCGCCGCCGGATTGCAGGATCCCGGCAACCTGGGAACTATCTTGCGCTCGGCCGAGGCTTTCGGCAGCGCAGGCGTGATTTTGGGGGAAGGAACCGTTAGCCCATTCAATTCGAAGGTGATTCGCGCCTCGGCGGGATCGGTTTTTCGATTGCCTGTCATCCGGGCGAAAACGGCGGGCGGGCTGGACGACATCTGCTCCAAGTTGCGCACCAACGGCGTGCATCTGATCGCGACTTCCTCGCATAAAGGCACGCCGCTCGATCAAGCTCCGCTGACCGGTCCTGCGGCGATTTTCATTGGCAGCGAAGGCGCCGGAATTCCGAAGAGCCTGACCTCGCAGATGGACAACACTGTGGCGATCCCGCACTCTCCCCAGGTGGAATCGCTCAACGCCGGAATCGCCGCCAGCATCGTGCTCTATGAAGCAGCGCGGCAACGCCGGGACGTCACGCCTCAGCTCTGAGACGTCCCCCCGGCACTTTTCTTATCAGTAGCCCAAAGGTAACCAGTCCGGCCAGCCCCACTTGGGCGTGAAATCGTGCGCAATATTCTCCGGCCCCGACATTCTTACTTCTGAATGGCCCAAACACACACATCCCCCGGAAACAGTTGCGCATCCCGTGATCAGTTGGAGTGAGGGTTGAACATGAAAACGTGGAACATGAAAACTTCGATTCGCTCAGCCGTTCCGCCCCTCAGGCAATTTGCTCTGAGGCCGCTCGTTTCCTGCCTTGCGGCTGCGTCTATCTGCTGGGGAGTTGCGGCCACAGCTCAAGAAAAAGCTCCGGAGACGCCGCGTGCGTCGGGATGGGTCGTGATTCCGGTGGAAGAATACCGCGTGCTGCGGGCAAAGGCTTACCCGGTTGAGCACGATCCCGAGCCGCCGCCGCTGGACGCGACGTTGACCCGCGTGGATTATGACCTCCACGTCGTCGGCGATCTCGCAGCCGGACGCGCCAGCCTTACGGTGGACGTCTTGAAGGACGGCTGGGTGCGCGTGCCCGTGCCCGCCGGCTTGCTGGTCCGCGAAGCCCGGCTCGACGGCAAACTTGTTTCGCTGGTTCCGGGCGCGCAGGGCAAGGGCGGGGTGCATCTCTCCGCGCTTCTCTCGCACAGCGGCCGTTCGGTGCTGCTGCTTGATGTGGATGTGCCCGTCACCTCTTCGGCGGGCGAGGAGAGTCTTTCCCTTCCCTCGACCGAATCCGGCGTCACTCGCGCCGCAATCGAACTCACACGCCAGGGAGTGGACGTGCGCGTAGCCGGAGGACTGCTCTCGGACAAGTCCGAGTCGGCGGGCGAAACCAAGTGGCTGGCCTACGCTCGCGGAAACGAGGCTCTGACGCTGACTTGGCGCAGAAAAACGGAAGACCATCACGTCGAGCTCCCGCTTCGCCTGCGCGGATCGCTGACGCAACTGACCAGCCTGGGCGAGGACTCCGACTCCATCTACGCCGAGGCAAATTTCGACATCGTGCAGGGCGCGGCTCGCGAGGTGCGAATCCAGCTTCCTCAGAACGTCACCATCAACCAGGTTTCCGGCGCCATGGTGGCGGACTGGGAAATGAAGAACGGCGAGTTGGCGGTGACTTTCCTCGAACCGGTCGAGCACAGCGCCCGCTTCGTCATCACGGGCGAGACTCACCTTCCGCGGCACGGGATCATTGACGTCCCCCTGCTCCGACTCCTCAACACGGAGCGCGACGAAGGAGGCGTAGCCGTCGAAGTTTTGGGCGCGGGTGAAATCAAGGGCCAGAAGTCGGAGGGCCTGGAAGAAGCCGACGCCACCGACCTCGGCGAGATGGTCGCCAACCGGCAGTCGCCGGCGCTGGTGGCTTTTCGTGCCCGCTCCGGCAACGCCGGCGCTATCCGATCGTTGAGCGTGAACGTTGCCCGCTACGACCAGCAGGCCGTTCTGATGGCCAACATTGAAGAAGCGCGCTATCAGATCCTTCTGAGCCCCGACGGGAAAGAACTGGTGCAGGCACGGTACGCGGTGCGCAACAATCAGCGCAACTTCGTGAAGATTACGCTGCCCGCGGGCGCAACCGTGTGGAGCGCCGCGCTGGGAGGAAGGCCGGTCCGTCCCGGTCAGTCGCCCGACGGCAGCCTGCTTCTGCCTCTGGAAAAATCGCGCGGCGGCGAGGATGCGCCCGCATTCGAGGTCGAGATTCTCTATCTGCTCAAGGCCTCTGCGTGGGGAGAGAAAGGTCAGGAGAAGGTGACTCTGCCTGCCCTTGATCTTCCCATTTCCCGTACTGGACTTCTGCTCTACTACCCGCCCCTGTTCCGGATCACAGCAGAGCCGGGAACATTTCGCACGCAGGAGTATGAGAATCCGATCTCGGCCGCGCTCATGTACGGTGCCGGGTTCGGCGGCGGAATCGGTGGTGGATCTGGCGCGGGGATGGGCGTCGCGACCGGCGCTGCTATCGGGGGAGTGGTGTCCGATGCCTCACCAGTGGCGCCTCCCAAGGTCGCCGTCCCACAGCGCTACGAAGGCAGCGACGACAAAGAAAAGAAAGATTCCATGCAGGCTCTGCTCGATACCTTCCGCGCGAAATCGCTCGCCGGAAAAGTGACGGGCATTCTGCCGGTGAACGTGGTCTTTCCTGCTTTCGGCCCGCACCTGTTCCTGGTTTCCGAACTGACGAGCGAGAATCAGTCTCCCGCCGCCGAGTTCAGCTTTCAGCGCGACAAAAAAGGAGGAGTTCGATGAAAAACAGATTTCTGGTCATGTTGCTGCTTTGTACCGTGTGCGCGGCTGAGGAAAAGTCCGCGCTGCCCTTGCCTAACACCGGCAATGTCACGCTGACGCTCGAGGAATACAACCGACTGCAGGAACTCGCAGCCAAGCCGCCCAAGAAGCCGGATGCGCCGCCGCTTCCCTACGCGATCAAGCACGCCAACGTGAATTTACACGTGTCGAACGATGGCGTGCTCGGGACCGTGCAACTGGAAGGCGAGGTCTTCCGCAAAGGCGTGAGCAAGGTCCCGCTGGCCACGGGAATGACCGTTCTCGACGCTCATCAGAACGGCAAAGGCGTCCCCCTGGAACAGGAAAACGGCACGCACGTCGCGCTTCTGTCCGGGCCGGGTGAATTCTCCGTTGCGCTCGAAACCGGGATGCCGCTGCGGATTGAAGCCGGTCGCGCTACTTTCACTCTCCCCGTGCCCGCCGCGGGCAGCGTGCAGTTATCGCTGGTGATCCCCGGCGATCACACTTTCGCCTACCTCAGCTCCGGTCTGATTACCAGCCGCAAATCGGAAAATGGACACACTTTGATTGAAGCCACTCTTCTCCCCGGCCAGCCCACCAACATCTGGTGGGCCACGCGGGAAGCCGTAACGCCCATGGTGCCGCGCGAAGTGCGGTTTCTTTCCGACACCAAGACGCTCGTCTCGGTCAGTGAAGCGGAGATGCGCGTGGCCGTGCTGGCCGACCTCACCGTCGTGCAGGGTGAACCATCAAAGTTCGAGGTGCAACTGCCCGAGGGATTCGAAGTCACGGGCGTGACCGGACGTACGCTCGATTCCACCGAAACCCAGCCCGGCGTTCTGGTCCTGAAAGTGAGCGCTTCCGGCCAGCGCAATCACCAGTTCCTGATCTCCATGGAGCGCTCGATCAGCGCCGCGAAGGCCGATGCGCCGTTCCTCAGCTTCAAACGAGCGCAACGCGAAACCGGCGAAGTACTGGTCGAGGGCGCCGGCACCATGGAAATCACCGCGACCGAGGGCGGCGGCCTCAAGCGCATGGACGTGCGGGAGGCCAATCCCTATCTGCGGTCGCTGGCGCACTTCCCGCCGCAGGCGGCGTTCCGTTATCACCGCCAGCCCAGCGAAACCCCCTCGCTGGCGCTGGAATGGGTCCGCTTTCCCGATGGCAGCGTGCTGGCTGCGGTGGCGGAAAGCGCGGAGGTCACAACGCTGGTCACTTCTGAGGGCAAATCCCTTACGGAAGTAAAGCTGGTCGTTAAGAACCAGGCGCAGCCGTTCCTGAAGGTCTCTCTTCCCGCTGGCGCGACGATTCTCTCCGCAGATGTGGCCGGCGAGCGGGTCAAGCCCGTGCAAGGCCCTGACGGAAACCGTGTGCCGCTGCTGCGTCCCGGATTCCGCCCCACCGATTCCTACACCGTTTCGTTCGTGTTCATGCACTCCGGGGCTCCGTTTGCAAAAAAGGGCGGCGCCGAACTTACCCTGCCGAACATGGACATCCCCATCAGCCTGCTGAACTGGGAGGTCTTCCTTCCCGAGCGCTACAAGGTCAAAGCCTTCGGCGGCGATGTTATCGCATCCAATCTGGTGGCTCCGGCCTTTCGGGAAGAGGTTGCGATCAACCAGCAGAGAGCACAGCAAGCCGACATGTCCAGCAACGACCTGAGTGTGCAAGTCCTCCCTGGACAGATGGGCGGCGTAGTAAGCGATCCCAGCGGAGCCGTCGTGCCCAACGCCCGCGTCACTATTACTTCGCCGTCCAACGCTGGAACCCGAACCACCTCGACCGACTCTCAAGGCCGGTGGGTAGTGGCCGGCCTGCCCTCGGGAAACTTCAACGCCAGAGTGGAGATGCCCGGCTTCAAGACCGGCGTATTCAACATCAACTACGACGCCAGCCAGGCTTCCATGTACAACTTCCCTCTCAGCCTCGGCTCCACGACAACAACGGTTGAGGTTTCTGGCATGGCGAACCAGATTCAGACGGAGTCTACATCGTTGCCCATGATGGCCCGCAACTTCACCGAGTTGAAGCAGCTTGCTCCCGGAGCCGTGGGACAAAATGCTTCCGCCAACGTGGTGAACCTGCAAAAGCGGGTTTCGGGCGTACTGCCGATCCCGATTGACGTGCCGCGCGCCGGCACTTCCTTCAGCTTCGTCCGGTCGCTGGTGCTCGATGAGGAAACGAAGGTGACTTTCAGCTATAGGAGCCGGTAGGCGGGCAGTAACGGCGGATGACGATCCCCGCAAACCTCCCTGCGAACACGCTCTGTGCGACCGGATTTGCCGGATGGCATAGAATGTGTTCGCGGGGAGCCCCTGATGAATAACGTTTCGGCGTGGAGAGCTTGGGAAGGCTGCGTCGTCGGGGGGAAATTTCCGCTCCGGCAGTGGCTGGGAGGCTCCGAGCATAGTGCAATCTTCCTCACGGAGCGGGCTGGCCAGACTCCTCAGAAGGCCGCAATCAAACTGCTCGCAGCCGACAGGGACGCCGACCGTCAACTCTCGAACTGGCGCGCCGCGGCGCAACTCTCTCATCCTCACCTGATCCGCACCTTCGAATCGGGACGCTGCCAGCTCAGCGGCACCCCCCTTGTGTATCTCGCAATGGAGTATGCGGAGGAGGATCTGTCGCAGATTCTCCCGCAGCGCCCGCTTTCCCCTGCCGAAGTTGGCGAACTGCTGCCTCCGCTGCTCGACGCGCTCTCTTATGTTCACGCCAAGGGACTGGTTCACTCGCGCATCAAGCCCTCGAATGTGCTGGCCGTGGGCGATCAGTTGAAACTCTCGGCGGATCGTATCGCCGCGCCTGCGGTCGCAGGATCGGAGCGGACACGGCACGACGTTTACGACGCCCCGGAAACCGCGGCCGGCATCGTCTCGCCTGCGGGGGACCTGTGGTCGGTCGGCGTCACGGTGGTCGCCGCGCTTACACAGAGCGTGCCTTTCGCCGGCGAGGCGGAACAGGGTGATCCCGGCCTGCCGCAGAGCATTCCAGAACCGTTCCGCGGCATTGCGCGCGAGTGCCTGCACCTCGATCCCAAACGGCGGTGCTCCATTGCCGACATCCAGGCGCGGCTGCAGCCAGCTGGGCGTTCGGTAGCGGCCGAGCCTGAGCCGGTCCCGCCGCCGCCGCGCCCGGGGAACCGCGGAACAATAATCCTGGGAGCTTTGCTGGCGGTGGCACTTGCGGTTGGATTCGTAGTCTTCCACTCTCTCGGGAAAAACGGGCCAGCGCCACACGAAGCCCCGGCGGAGCAGTCTCCGCCTCAAACTGCAACAGCACCGGCAGCGAAACCCGCGGCGCCCGCAGTCGCGCCTCCGGTTCACCCACTGGCCGCGCCCGCTAAGAAGGCAAATGCGTCTGGCGGCGCGGTTGTGCGGCAGGTCCTTCCCGACGTTCCCCAGAGCGCGAGGAACACCATCACAGGCAAAGTGAAGGTAAGCGTGCGTGTGGAAGTGGATGCTTCGGGAAAGGTCACCGCGGCGAAGTTCGCCTCTGCCGGGCCGAGCAAGTATTTCGCGAACCTGGCTCTGAAGGCGGCGCAGCGCTGGGAGTTCTCTCCTCCCGAAAAAGACGGACAACCGACCGCGAGCGTGTGGCTTCTCCAGTTTCGCTTCGGGAAAACTTCTATTCAGGTTTCACCCGAGCAGGTAAAGCGCTAGAAAGATCGGAAGCCCCACCCTACTTCTGGTCTGTTTGCCGCAATTTCCAAACGATTTGTCTCACCATGCCGAGCAGCACTTTCGCGTCCATCGAGCTAAGGCCGAGCCGCAGGACGAGGCTGCGGGTTTTTTTCTCGCACACGGCATCGTTCCCCGGTTTCACGTACCCGCTCTTGTGCAGGGCTTCGAGCAGAGTTTCGGTAATTTGCTCGGCGTCACCGGCGGTCGCCCGTGCAACATCCTTTTCCGCAGTCTCGACGGGCGCAGCCCTCGCGATTTCATAGAGGCACAGCGCCACCGCCTGCCCCAGATTCATCGAGATCTGCTTTCCCCGCGTGGGAATGGTCAGCAGCCAGTGGCAGTGGCTGAAATCTTCGTTGGTGAGACCAATTTTCTCGGAGCCAAATAACAAAGCCACCCGGCCGCTCCGAAGCTCCTGCCGGATCGTACCGCCCGACCGTTCATCGAGTGTCCGCAGCGGATGCTGCAGCACGCGATTGCGCACTGCCGTTGTCCCCACCACCAGGCTGCAGTCGGCGACGGCTTCCGCCACGGTCTTCGATTCCTCCGCCTTCTTGAGCAGGTCGGAAGCGCCCACCGCCGAGCGGGCCTCGCGGAAGGCCACGGCATAAGGGTTCACCAGCCGCAGCCGCCGCGCGCCGAAATTGCTCATAGCGCGGGCTGCCGCACCAATATTGAGGGGATTGCGCGGCCGCACCAGCACGATCACGAGATCTTCAAGTTGCAAGGGAGCAGGCAAGCGCCCCATTCTACGACAGGCGAAAGCGCGCATGAAAAAGGGCGCGCCCTTTAGCGCGCCCTTCTTCGCCTCTGTCCTTCACTGTCTATGTCAACCCGCTGTCAGACGCGTTGCTTCCCGCGTCCGCTCTTACCGGTGGCCGCCGCCGGAGTGTCCGCCGCCCCCCGAGTGTCCACCACCTCCGCCGCTGGAGTGCCCGCCGCCACTGGAGTGGCTGCCACCGCTCGGCGCACTCACATGGCCGCCGCCACTGGAGCCGCCGCGTGAACCTCCGTAGCTGGGAGGAGTGCTGCGGCCGCCGCTGTAGCCGCCGTAGTTCCCACGCGATCCGCCGTAAGGCGACCGCGCGATCGGCTGCCGCATGTCGAGTTGCGGACGGCCTCCGCGCTCAGAGCTTCCCGCGCCATATCCGCGCGACCCTGAGGGACTGGGCGCAGTCCGATTCCAGTAACTGCCGCTGCTGCCCCGCCCTTCTCCCGCGTTCGATGACGCACCCAACTCGCCCCGCGATACTTCGCTGTGCGAAGGCGGCGTGAAGGGCCGGAAGCCGTCGCGACTTCCCGAAGGAGCCGGCGGGCTCAAGCCCCGCTCCGGCGCCATGTTCGTTGTCCCTGAGGACCGCGTTGTGCTGTTGTTGGGCGGCGTGAACGGCCGGCTACCGGCGTTGTTCATCTCCCGTCCACCCTGGAATGTGCCCGCGCTCGGTTTCAGCGTGGACCCGTTCTGCATCGAACCGGCCGCACCGCTGCCGCGCGCCGTCATGGACTCGCCAGCACTCATGCGCCCGCCCGCCGAAATTGCAGAAACATGGTTCTGCTGCATGGTCTGACGCAGGCTCGCCGTCTGGCGCTCGAATGACTCCGGATGGGCCACGTTATTATGCACCGAGCCGAAGAAACGCTCCGATCCGCCGTTGCGAACAGTGGAAGCCCCCGCCGCGCGTCCGCTCGCCGACAGGCTCGCGCGAGACGGAACCACGGGCAGGTTGCCCGCCATCATGCGCGCGCCGCCAATCTGTTCCCGGGTAGCGGCCATTGCGGACACCCGACCCGTACCGAAGTGCCCCGCCCCCACCGTCGAGAGAGCTCCTCCGATGTGCGGGTCGTGCAGGTTGGCTACGTTCGAGAACCGTGTCCCGGCATGCAGCGGACCGAATCCGCCGAAGCGTCCATAGCCCCCTCTGCCGACCCAGCCGAACCGGCCCCGGTATCCACCCCACCACGGGTGATACCAGTCGCAGGGCCCCAGGGGGAGCCAGCCGAAGCCGCCCCAACCACCCCAGCCAAATCCGAAGCCCCAGCCCGCGCCCCAGCCCCAGAACGACACGTACGCCGGCGCCCAGAACGGACGGTACCCGCCGTACACCGGGCCCGGCCACCACGCCCACGAGCTGCCGTACCAGAACCAGCGTCCGTAGTGATAAGGCGCCCAGCCCCAAGGCTCGTAGCCGACCCACGTCCAGCCGTAATAGGGCTCATAAGTCCAGTTGCCGTTACGATACGGAGCCCAGCCCTCGGGCTCGTTCGGAACCCACACATCGCCGTAGTCGGGCACATTCTGCCAGCGACCATTGGCGTCCAGATCTTCCGTTCCCGTGTAGTAGCGATTGGTGTGATGCCACGCCTGGGCGTTGCGGATCATGTGATCGCGGTCCGCATTCCAGCGATCCCAGTCGTCGGGGTCGGGGGCATCGGAAATCTTGTACTGCGCGGAATCGGCGGTGCCGCGCACGGTCACCATCTGTCCGGCGCGCACTTCCGTGCTGCCCTGCGGCGTGGCGATCTGCGCCTCGCCCTTGCGCACAATCACGAGTGTGTCGCCGTCGGGCCGCACCTCAATGCGGAATACGCCATCATGGTGCGCCGGATGTACCGACACGTTGGGCGTGTCAATCTCAGGCTCGGCCTCGCTGTCTTTCGACACCGTGTAGTTGGCAACGCCCTGGCTCATCTGAATCTGAATGTCTTTGTGGGTCAGGGTCGCGAGGTTGGCCTTGGAGTTCGTCCCCAGGCGGAAGATATTGGCAAAGTCGAGCTGCAGTTCCGTGCGTGCGCCGTCGCCGGTCGAAATCTTGTCGCCGCCCATCACCGGCTGATTCAACACCGCCGCCGACCAGTCGCCCGAGTCGCCGCGCTGCGTGGACACATCCCCGTGAATCAGGCTGATGCGCGCCACACCCAGGTCACTTTTCGCCGGAGCCTCGCCCGAGGGTCCGCCCGGCTGAGCTTCCGTGGGTTCACCTTGCGGAGGCTGAGCGTACGGTGGCTGGGCCTGCGGAGGCTGCGCCTGAGGCTGCCCGCCCTCCATCGGAGCGCTCGGTTGCTCGGTAGGCCCGGTACCATCATCGGCCGTCTGCGCGAACGTGCTCACTGTCAACAAGCCAGCCAGCGCTAACGTTAAGACTGCCAAACTGGCTAAGAATCTGCTTTTCATAACCCACCTCGTCCCGCCGTACCTAAACCTGTAAACCCAACCATATAAACCCGCATCTGGAGGAATCTCTCTGTCAAAAGGAGTGGCAACTGCCATGCCAAACAGGCAGCGACAGGTCGCAAGCAAGTCATTTGTTTTCAATGGGAAGACAGGCGGATTCAACTGCCCGAGGCCAGTAGTTCAGCCAAGTTGGCTAACCTCAGCCAAGGGTGGTGGTTTTCAGCCAGTTGGGCTCTATATCTCAACCTGTAGATTAGCGAGAGGCGGGGAATCTCCCCAGCCATTGCAACTCCTGTCGTGTTCCGCCTTGGCAAGCAATCATCGAACGCACTGGGTATAATCTGCGGACACTGAAAGCGGCTGCATGGACCCCTCTCGGTGCGAGAGCGGGAGAGACTCGAACTCATGGCTGACTCATACAAGGAGTGGATGAACGAAGTTCATGCTGCATTCGACTCAATGATCATGCCGCTGGCGGACTGGCACGCTCTTGGAGCGTTCGATTACCGAAGCGAGTATTAAGCAGGAGTGAAACCCCATGAGCCGCGACGAAGGCCAACCGCTACTGGTGGCATGAGTGGAACAAGTCTCTGAAGCAGGACTGCCGCCAGACCGCAGACTGCTGGCTCCCGCGTGGTCATCAAGGCGCGTTCCAGCCGGTCGCAGAGAATTCTCCGCGGACTCTCGATCGCTGAAGTTGAAACTCGGATTCTAAGAAGGAGTTGACGGCGCACTTCCGGCTACGATTCTTTCTCCTCTTCATCGGCGATGCCGATTTTCGACAGCCGATACCTCAACGCGTTGCGCGACAGGCCGAGCAGCCTCGCGGCCTGGCTCTTGTTTCCGTTCGCCCGGCGCAGTGCTTCCTGCACCATTTCGTCTTCCCACTGCTCCAGCGTCATGCCTTCGGGAAGGAATCCTCCGGCACCGTTCCCGGCCTTCGCCAGACGCGTGTCCAGATGAATGTCGGCAGCCTCGAGCACGTTGCCTTTCGCCAGCGCGCAACCGCGCTCAATCACGTTCTGCAACTCGCGCACGTTCCCCGGCCAGTGATGATTCCCCAGGATCTGCATCGCTTCCGGCGTGATGCCTTCCACGGGCTTGCCGGAATCTCCCGAAAAACGCGAGATAAACAAATTCACCAGGTCTGGGATGTCTTCCTTGCGCTCGCGCAGCGGCGCAATATCAATGGGAACGACGTTCAGCCGGTAGTAAAGATCCTCGCGAAACGTGCCTTGCTCGAGCGCCGCCCGCAGATCGCGATTGGTCGCGGCAATCAGCCGCACATCCACTTTCACCGTGCGCGTTCCGCCCAGTCGCTCGAACTCACGCTCCTGCAGCACGCGCAGCAACTTTACCTGGGTGGCCGGAGGCACGTCGCCGATTTCGTCGAGAAACAGCGTGCCCTTGTCGGCCAATTCGAACTTGCCCGGTTTGCTGGCCACTGCTCCCGTGAATGCTCCCCTCTCATAGCCGAACAACTCGCTCTCCAGCAGGTTCTCAGGAATCGCGGTGCTGTTGATCTTGAGAAAAGGCCCCGATGCGCGCCGCGACTTCTCGTGAATGGCGCGCGCAATCAAATCCTTGCCCACGCCGCTTTCGCCGCCCAGCAGCACGGTCGAGTTCGTCGGCGCCACCCGCTCCACCATGGCCAGCACTTCCTGCATCTTCGGGCTGCGCGCCACCACGTTGGGATGCGCATAGCGTTTGCCCAGCGCCTCACGTAAAGACCGGTTCTCTTCCCGCAGATTGCGGACGTCCAGCTCTTTGTGGATCACCATCCGCATCTCGGTCAGGGAAAACGGTTTCAGCACGTAATCGCTGGCCCCCGCCTTCATGGCCTCGACCGCGGTCTCGACCGAACCGAAGGCAGTCATCACGACGACGGGCAAAGCCGCGTTCTGCCGCTTGATAGCCTGCAGAAACTCGAGTCCGTTCATGCCCGGGAGTTTCAGGTCGGTCACCACCAAGTCTATGGAATTTTCGCGCAGCAGCTTGAGGCCGGACTCGGCGTCTCCCGCGGAAAACGTCGTGAAGCCATCCTCTCCGAGATTCAACTCGAGCAGGCGGCGCATTTTCGCCTCATCCTCGACAATCAGAATCACCGGCATTGCCGCTTGTTCCTCACCATTTCTTCCTCACTCCCCGGGATTGATTCACGAGATCACCAGATGCGCCGGCTCCGCGACCGGAACGGTCTCGTCTGCCGCGGGGAAAAACATCGAGAAGCAAGCTCCCCCGCGCCCGTCCGCATCGTCAATGCGAATGGTCGCGCGATGTCCATCCACAATCTTCGACACAATCGAAAGTCCCAGTCCCACACCCGTTTTCTTAGTGGTCACAAACGGATTGAAAATCTGTTCCTTCAACTCAACGGGAATCCCAGGCCCGCTGTCTTCGACGCGCACTTCCACGCCCTCGCGCCCGCTCGCCAACGGCAGCGACTTTCTTACCTTGACCCGCAGCATGCCTCCACTCTCTCCCATGGCATCGTAGGCGTTCTGCACGATGTTGACGAAGGCCTGCTCGCACAGGCTTTCGTCCAGCGCCACCCGAGGCAACGCCGGCTCATATTCTTTTTCCACTCGAACCGGCGCGCCCTTCCACAATTTCGCAACGTTCTCTAACGCGCGATCAAGCACGGCCGTAATCTCTTGCGGCGAAAGGTCGGCGTGCAGCGGCCGCGCGAAATCGAGGAACCTTGTCACCAGCCCGCTCAGCCGGTTGGTTTCGCTCGAAATATATCCGGCCAGTTCGGTGGCCAGCGGATTGGACTCGCCCAGCTTCTGGCTGAGCATTTCCGCCGAGCCTTTGATCACACCCAGCGGATTGCGAATCTCGTGCGCCAGCCCGGCTGAAAGCTGGCCCAGCGCGGCCAGACGTTCCGACCGCCGCGCCTCGGCCTGCGCCTGCTCCAGCCGGCGGTTGGTCTCGGCCAGTGTCTCCGCCAGCGCCTGGTAGCGCTGCGTCTGCCGCCGGCTTTCGACCACGAAGCGGTTGACCACCATGCCGGCGAGAAAGAAAAACAGAATGCGGATGGCCAGGCGGCCGTAGTCTTCCGCCGTGATCTCGTATTCCTGCAATGCGGGATAGAGATACGAACAGTATGCAGCCGAAGCCAAAGAGGTCCACATCAACGTGGCCCACGGCCCGAAATACTCGGCGGCCGTGACCACAGGCAGAAAATAAATCGGATAGTAATAGCTGTTGATGGCGAGTTCGCCGGTGTGGTCCACCAGCAGCGTAGCCAGTGCAATCTTCAGCAGAACCAGATAGGCCGCGCCGCGCTTGGGCACGCCCGCAATCAGCCAACTCTCGCCCAACTGGATGATACCGAACGCCAGCAGGATGAGCTGCTTGTGGACTTCCTGCACTGGTGGCAATAGGGCTAGCGCCGCCAGAAGCAGCAGCCACAAGAAATCCATCCAGTTGAGATTGGAACGCTTTGCCTCGGCCATGCTATGCCACGAACCTGGTCCTGCTGCGAAGTTCTGCCACAACCGGTCGCAGCAAAAGACTACGCCGGGAGAGGTCGCCCTGCTCCCGGCGTTGCCGTTTTCATTTGTCCCGTCCGCACGCGCATCTCCTGCGAACCCTATCACACTGCAACTTGCCGGTCAGCGTCAACGGCCCTTCTTTGCCGGTTCCTGTTTCGGCGGAGGCGCCGGATGTGCCTGCGGCTTGGGCGCCGCAGGCGGAGGCGAAGCCGGCCGCTGTTGCTGCCACTGGTTGAACTTCTGCTCCTGCTGCTGCTCCTGTTGCGGGCTGCGCTCCTGGACCACCGGCGCAGGATGGACCAGGGGATGCGTCTCCTGCGGCAGCGGCATCGGCCTCGACTGCGTTTGCTGCGGAGGAAGGTCCCGGTTCTGAGGCTGCGCGGTTCGGTTCTCGGGCGGCTGCGCATTCCGGTTCTCCGGCTGCGGAGTTCCCTGCTGCTCGTACACCCGCGGCTGGGCCTGCGGTATGGTCTTCACCTGGTTATTGTTGCCGGCGTTGGACGGGGTGAACGGCTTGAAGCCCGGGGCCGTAGGCTGCGCGACTGGATTGGCTGCAGCGGGCTGGGCCGGCCCCGCGGGCCGAACCAGCATCTGCTGATTCAAATGACCGCCCGCTTGCGCCTGCCGTTGAGCAATCGGAGGTGGAGGCGGCGGCGGCGTTCTCACCGCAACCACCGGACGGCTGAGGACCGCTGCCGGCGGCTTCACCACTACCGGGTGTCCCGCGCCGACAACGCTCGAACGGACCGGCTCCACGGCTGCGCCACGAGAAACCGGCGCGGCTGCGAGTTCCCGCGGTTCCACTCGCATTACGTTTTGCGCCACCGGCCGCGCGTTGACAAACGTCTCGTGCGATACCACCGTCACCGCGTTGTTCACATGCTGGTTCGCATACGTAACGTTGTTGATGGTCGTCGTCTTGTTGACGATCACCGTGTTGTACACGTTCGTGACATGGGTAACATTCACAGTTGTGTTGGTGATGTTCACGTTATTCACGTAGTTGCGGCTCACGTGATATCCGGGCACAAAAACCTCTCCCGGAGCCAGCGGGAACCAGCCCACGCCAACGCCCGCCGAGAAGCGGAAGCCCGGACCACCGCCCACGAACGCGACCAGCGCCGGCGCCCACACCGGCCGCACCACCACTGGTCCCGGCACCCAGAACCATCCGCCGTTCACGGACGCCCAGCGTCCGTAGTGGAAGGGAGCGAATCCCCACGGCTCATCCTCGACCCAGGTCCAGCCCCACGGCCCGACATAGACCCAGTGGCCGAAGCGATAAGGAGCCCATCCTACGACGACCGCTCGCGGCCTCCAGCACGGGCCGTAGCCGGCCACGTAACTCCAGTCGCCGTATTCGTCAAGATCTTCGTAGCCCGTCATCTCGCGCGAAACATAGTTGGCCGAATCCGCCTGATCTTCGCGCGCATCGCGCTCGAAAGCCCAGTCGTCGAAATTATCGCGGCCGGGAATTTGTCCCAGGTCGTAATCCAGGTGATCGGTGCCGGTGAACGTGGCGGACTGGCCTGCGACCACGGTATAAGAGAATCCGCCGCCGGTGACGCGGCCGCGCCCGTGGAAGGCAGCGATGTTGGTTTGATTTCCGTCTTCGCTCACGTTAATGCGGTATTCGCCGGGCTGCAGCAGAGTGAACGCCAGGTTCGGGGTATCAATTTCGAAAACGTCGTCGTCGTCCACGTGACGCACGCGCATGATCAACTCACCCTGCGCCACCCGGATCTGCGTGGTGCGGTCGTCGAGCGTGAGGAAAGTAATCCCCGTCTTCGATCCCAGCCGAATGGCCGCCGAGCCCACGTGAACTTCGGCGCGAGAATCTTCATCGGTCCACAGGTCGTCGCCGGTCACCATGGGCCGGTTGGGCACCGCCGTGACCCAGTCATCTTCGCCGGCCGGGCGGAACGACACCGATCCCTGCGAATAGTTCAGACGCGCCACACGGCCCGGAGGATCCTGACTCTGATCGTCGTACTCATCTTGTGCTCTCGCAATGGTTGAAATCTGCAGTAAGAAGGCAATGCTCGCCACTGAAACTATCCACGACCACAACTTGCGTGTTTTCATATCATCGCCCCGACGGATTGGAAATCCGGATATGTTGATCTTACTCACAGGTCTGTAAACACGATAGAGACGCTTTAGTTTCCCCGGGACTGCCAAGTGCTTGGCATCAGAGAAGTTGGGAAGAGGAAAAACCGTCGTAGAGACGTTGCTTGCAACGTCTCTCTCGCCCTCGTAGGGAATGCCGCCGGCAAAGACGTAGCAAGCTACGTCTCTACCAGTGCCGCGCGGCACTGATAGCAATCAGTTCTTCAGTTTCGGCCTCTGGCAGGTGTCCACGATCTTCTTCGGATCGATCGCGTCCCGGTCCACCTGTTCTTCCACGATCGTGCCGTCTTTGCCGATCAGGAAGTTCACGCGGCGCGGGGCCTGATATTCGTCTTTGTAGATGCCGTATTCGTGGGTCACTTTGCCGCCCCAGTCGCTCAGCAGCGGAAACGTCACTCCAATCTGGTCGGCGAAGGCTTTGTTGGCGAAGGCGCTATCCATGCTCACACCCAGAACCTGGGTGTCGGTAGCTTCCAGCGCTTTCAGGTTCTGCTGGAAGTTTTTCATTTGCAGCGTTCAACCCCCGGTGAAGGCGAAGATGTAGAACGCCAGCACGACGTTCTTCTTGCCCCGGTAATCACTCAACTTCACGTCTTTCAGGTCGTTGCCGTCGAAGTATTTCAGCGTGAAATCCGGCGCCATGTCGCCCACTTTGGGCATGGTCGAATGGCCCTGCGCCCAGGACACGGCGGTCATCACCAGCAGCAAGCCTGCCGCCAGCACTCTGCTTGATCTGTTTCGCATTGCAACCCCTCCCCCAGAAGTACGCCCAGCATACCCTTAGCTTCGTGGCCCGGCAAATGGGTCCCCTCCTGTTTCACGAAGCTGGTCTGCATAGCCTGTTTAGATTATCCCCACCGGCTCCTGTTCTCCAGCGCAAAAACGACCCGTAACTTCCAGGCTTCGTTTCGCATTGCCGAACCTGCCCACAAAACAGTACAGTTCTGTGCAGAAGCTCTACGCAACTGACTGCACGCCGATGAGCATTGCCACCCTGAACGATATCTTCTTCACCGCAGTCGAGCGCAATCTCGACCGGATGATGCTGTACCGCGAAGCCGGCCAGTGGCTGCCGGTCACATCATGCGAGTTCGGGCGACACGTGGTCCGCACGGCGCACGCGCTGCACACCTTTGACATCCGGGCTGGCGATCGTGTGGCCATTCTCAGCGAAAACCGTCCGGAGTGGCCCGCGGCTGACATGGCGAGCCTGCTGCTTGGCGCTGTCACCGTCCCGCTCTACACCACACTTACCGCCGAACAGACGGCGTTCGCCCTCAACGACTCCGGCTGCCGTCTGATTTTCCTTTCCTCCGACCAGCATCTGCACAAGGTGCTCTCGATTCTTCCCCGGACGCAGATCGAGAAGATCATCGTCATGGACCCTGTGGAATTCAGCGGCGATCTCGCCCCGTTTTCCGGCAAGTGCGTCACCATGGGCCAGATCACGGTCCACGGCCCGGACCAACTCAGCTCGGAACTCGAAGCCCATGCGCGTTCCATCGGCCCCGACGACTTGGCCACGATCGTCTATACCTCGGGCACGACCGGAGCCTCCAAGGGGGCGATGCTGACCCATGGCAACCTGGTCTCCAATATTCTGTGCTCTCTGCTCGGCTTCGACATGCGTCCCGGGCTCATCAGCCTTTCCTTCCTGCCGCTCTCGCACATTACGGCCCGGCATGTGGATTTCGCCATGCTCTACCACGGCGTGACGCTGGCCTACTGCCCCTTCATGGACCGGCTGCCGGCGAGCCTGCAGGAAGTTCGCCCCACTATTTTTGTTGCCGTGCCTCGCGTTTACGAAAAGATCTACGCCCAGGCCGAACAAAAAGCTCAGGGCGTGGCCAAGCGCGCGATTTTCGATTGGGCTCTTTCCGTTGGCCGCAGCCACAAGCCCGAAATTCTCGCCGGACAGACTCCCACTTCGCGAAGTTGGAAACTGGCCAACCGGCTTGTGTTCTCCAAGATTCGCCAGGGCATGGGTGGACAGGTTGAGACTTTCATTTCCGGCGGCGCTCCCCTGGGGCGCGAACTCGCCGAATGGTATGCCGGTGTGGGCATCCGCATTCATGAGGGCTACGGGCTCACCGAGACTTCGCCGGTAATCGCGGTTAACACTCCTATCGCACACCGCATCGGTACCGTGGGCAAGACTTTGCAAAACCTCGAAGTCCGTCTCGCCGAAGACGGCGAAATCCTGGTGCGCGGTCCGTCCGTCTTTAAGGGTTACTGGAATCGCCCGGAAGAAACCAAAGCCGCTCTGGTGGATGGTTGGTTCAAGACCGGAGACATCGGCAACATTGATGCCGATGGATATCTCTCGGTCACCGACCGCAAGAAAGACCTGATCAAGACCTCGGGCGGAAAATTCATCGCGCCACAGCCCATCGAAAATTCGCTGAAACTGAATCCCCTCGTGGGAGTGGCCGCCATCGTCGGCGATAAGCGGAAATTCGCAGCGGTCATGATCTCGCCCAACTTCCCCGTGCTGGAGGATTGGGCGCGCAGCAATGACATCCCTTTCAGCTCACGCGCCGAGCTCGTGGCGAATCCCAAAGTGCAGGCGCAGTACGAAGAAATCATCGAAGGCATCAACCAGAACCTGGCCCGCTTCGAAAAGCTGAAGCGCGTGCTGTTGGTGCCCGATGAATTCACCATTGACAATGGAGCCTTCACTCCCTCGCTCAAGCTCCGGCGCCGCGTGATCGAAGACCGCTACCGCCGCCAGATTGACGACCTGTACGCCCAGGCTGAGGCGGCAGCAGTTCCGTAGCCGCTTGATGTCTTTCGGCGCTGCATTTTCATTACAATAGATCCATGTCGGACTCATTGATCATTGCTGGACGCTCCTTCCGCTCGCGCCTGATCGTTGGCACGGGCAAATACAAATCCTTCCAGGAAACCGCCCGCGCCCTCGAAGCCAGCGGCGCCGAGATGGTTACCGTCGCGGTGCGCCGCGTCAATCTCGACCGCAGCAAGGAATCGCTGCTCGACTACATTGATCCCAAGAAATATTTCCTGCTCCCCAACACCGCCGGCTGCTTCACCGCCGACGAGGCCATCCGCGCCGCCCGCCTGGGCCGCGAAGTCGGCTTGTCGGACTGGGTCAAGCTGGAAGTTATTGGCGACCAGGCCACGCTCTATCCCGACGTGCAGGCCACTTTGGAAGCTACGCGGGTTCTGGTGAAAGAGGGCTTTACCGTTCTCCCTTATACGTCGGACGACATCGTCTTTGCCAAGCGCCTGATTGATGCTGGTGCGGCGACAGTCATGCCCCTGGGCGCGCCCATCGGCAGCGGCATGGGGATCCAGAACGAGGCCCATATCCGCATTCTGCGCGAGATGATCACCGGAGTTCCGCTGATTGTGGATGCGGGAGTAGGCACTGCCTCTGATGCCGCCATTGCGATGGAACTCGGCGCCGACGCGGTGCTGATGAACACCGGCATCGCCAACGCGCAGGACCCAGTGCTGATGGCCGAAGCCATGCACCATGCCGTGATTGCCGGACGGCAGGCGTATCTGGCCGGCCGCATGCCCAAAAAGTTGTACGCAACCGCAAGCTCGCCGCTGGAAGGCGTGGTGCGTTAGACGGTGCGTTAGTGTGGCGCGGGCGCTCCGCCCGCGCATTGCCAGGAAGCGCTGCGACTTTGTCGTAGAGGCGTTACTTGCAACGTCTCTCTTAACCATCACCTGAAATGCCGCCGGCAAAGACGTAGCAAGCTACGTCTCTACGACGATTTTCGCGCAAAAAGAAACGGGCGGCCGCAGCCGCCCCTGGCAAATTCCGCAAGAACTTCAGAGCATCTTCGCGCTTTCCACATGGATGGAATCCTTGCCCATGTGTCCGGTCACGGCAATGTGGTGCCCTTCATGCCCTTTGAGAGCGTCGGGGTTGTCCACCATCAGCACCTTCTGGTCGCCGTCGGTAACAACCACCATCTTGGCGCCCGCGGCCAGGCATTTCTTGGTGCAGGCCTCGCCTCCGGCGTTGGCACCTTTGGCCCCGCATTTATCATCCACTACCCACCCATTGACGGTCATGCTCTTGCCCATGTCATCAAACGCCATCGCCGTCAGGGCGAACACAAAACACACTGCCAGACAGATCAGCAGAATTTTTCTCATGGCCGGTTTTTCTCCTTTGAAAATCGGTTGCGGCCCCACACCGCAATCACCCACAGCGCGTCGAAGAGAAGATCAGTCCCTACAGGAACCAAGGAATCCCCGTCCGCTTGTGAAATGAGGCTAGGGGGAAATATACCACAGGGATGCGGAAGGATTGTCAGAACGCGGGCAGGACAGGTACTCAAAGGTTCCACGCGAGGAAAATTCTCTGACTATTTTTTCGCCGAGTGTGAGTGATCGAGCGGCGGCGCGGGCTTGGCCGGAGGGGTCGCCACATACACGTACTCTCCCGGCTTGGCGTACCCGAGCTGTTCGCGCGCCTCTTTTTCAATGGCCTTTTCGTCGCTCTTCAGGCCCTGAATCTGCTGGGTGTAGCGTTCGTTTTCCTGCTGCGCCCGCTCAATCTGCTTGCGCAAGGTTTCATACGCGGCGCGCTTCTGGCGGTAGGCGACCATCCCATTCGCGCCGAACATCACGTGCACCAGCAGGGACACAGCCAGCACCCCGACCGCCGCGGTGGCAATCCGGCGGCGCAAGGTGTAGACGCGCATGGCCAGCGGCCGGGCTCGCTCCATCCACGAAGCGGCCAGCGCTTCGGCCTCTGGCGCGCGCTCGACCGCCGCGCGCAGGCCGTCTTTAGCCCGCAGGAAAGCAGGCCGGGGAAACCGGATTATGTTGGTGAATCGCTTCACTCGAAGATCCAGTGCTTCGCCGCCGTGCTCAGCTCTTCCAAGCCCTTCTCGCTGCGCGCCTCGCTGTACACGCGCACTACGGGCTCCGTGCCCGACAGCCGGTAGCAGACCCAGGACCCGTCGCTGAACACCAGCTTCAACCCGTCAGTGCGCACCACCTGGCTCACCTCGTGGCCGCAAAATTCCTTCGGATCTTGCCGCAGCTTTTCAGTGAACTTCTCCTGCACCACCGGCGTCAATCGGAAGTTGTCGCGTTTGGGGTAGTAGGAACCAACTTGGTTACATATGGCCTTCAACTGTTCGCCCAGCGGCTTGCCTCTTCGCGCCACCGCCTCGCAGCACAAAAGGCCGGCCAGCACGCCGTCTTTCTCGGGCACGTGATGCCGGATGGACAGCCCCGCGCTCTCTTCCCCGCCGATCGCAATCTTGTCCTGCATGATCAGTTCGCCGATGTACTTGAATCCCACCGGAGTCTCGTGCAGTTCCACGCCATGCTTCTCTGCCAGCGCGTTGACCAGATTCGTGGTCGCGACCGACTTGGCCACACCGTTCTTCCATCCCCGGCTCTCGACCAGATAGTCGAACAGCAGGGCAATCACATAGTTGGGCTGCAAGAAGGTTCCGTCGGCATCCACAATGCCAAAGCGGTCCGCGTCGCCATCGGTCGCAATGCCGATCTGCGCTCCCGTTTCCCGCATCTTCGTGCGCAGGTCTTCCAGCAGATGATCGTCGGGCTCGGGCGCGTGCCCGCCAAACAACACGTCCCGGTGATCGTGCACGGTGGCCACCGACACACCGGCGTCCCGCAGCAATTCGTCGGAGTATCCCCGCGCCGCGCCCCACATGGGATCAAACGCCACCCGCACGTTCGCCTCGCGAATGGCCTCCAGATCAACGATCTCCGCCAGCCGCTTCAGATACGAGGGCTTTGGATCCAGCGTGCCTTTTGTCGCGGGCGCGCTGCCGCTTGCGCTGGAAGAGGGCGCGCTGTCCCCCGCCACAATTTCCGCCTCAATCTTCTTCGTGACTTCCGGCAGCGCCGGGCAGCCGTCCGGCGTGGAAAATTTGATCCCGTTGTATTCGGGCGGATTATGCGAAGCCGTGAAGTTGATCACTCCGTCCGCCTTGTTCTGAACGACGGCATAGGCAAAAGCCGGAGTCGGCGCCGGTTCGGCAACCACCATCGGCGTGATGCCGTGCGCCGCCAGAATGTCGGCCGCCATGGCGCAAAACGTCTCGCCTAGAAATCGCGGGTCGCGGCCCACGATGACCCGCGCCCCGCGCGGCTTCTGCGACGCCACATAGCGCGCAATCCCGCCCACCGCACGCCGCACGTTCGCAAACGTGAACTCCTCGGCCATGACGGCCCGCCATCCTGATGTCCCAAACTTGATTTGCGCTGACATGCTTCTCACTCCGGTACGGCAAAGTGCTAAGCTCTCGTTGTCTGGCTGAAGTGGTCTAGCCGAAAGAGGTCCAGCCGAGAGCTGACGGCTGATTCTATATGACTGACAAGCGTATCGTCCTCTCCACTGCCAGTTCCGAAGACGAGGCGCGCAAAATTGCGCGCTGCCTGGTGGAGCGCCAACTTGCCGCCTGCGTCAACATCGTCCCGCAGATCGAGTCCATCTATCGCTGGCAGGGCAAAATCGAGTCCGGCCGGGAATGCCTCCTGCTCATCAAGACCAGCGCCGACCAGTTTCCCGCTGTGCGCGACGCCATTCGCGAGTTGCATTCCTACAAGCTGCCGGAGTGCATTGCCATCGGCATCGAAGAGGGGAGTTCGGAATATCTGGACTGGTTGGGCGACTCGCTGGGCGGGAACCCGGCACCCTAAGCTCTGGCGCGCCCGGGCCCGATCTTGAAAAACCTAGCGTGGTTAAGCTTCGCCTGCCGGCGCTCGGCCCCGCAGGTTCAGCCGCCAGTAATCGAGTGAGAACGGCGGATCGTCGCTTGCGGCCTGCTCGGTGAGAGCGGCCATGAACTCTGCCCGCAGATCTTCCGCGGGAATGTTCTCCAGATGCCGCCGCATCACGATATTCCGGACGAACTCCGTGTACTGTTCCGCGCTGTCGAGAATCGTAGGCGCCGGCTCGATCGAAGTCTCAACCTCCACAAACCCGGCGCGCCGCAAACTGTCCGCCGCGCCCTCGGCGTCCTGATAAAGCCACGGCTCGTGGAACCCGGCAAAAAAACGCGCGAACTTCGGCGTGGCTGTCAACGCGTCCGCTCGACGCCGCAACCTAGCCAAATTCGGGCCGCCCCCGCACTGCGCCTCCAGCCATCCTCCGGAAACCAGCGCGCGCCGCAGGTTCTGGAACAGCCGGTCATGGTCGAGCACCCAGTGAAACACAGCGGTGCTTACAATTACGTCGAACCCGTCCGCGAACGGCAGGTGTTGCAGATCGCACGCCACCAGGCTGACGCGCGTTCCAAACTGCGCCAGATGCTCCCGCGCCGAGCCCAGCATATTCTGCGAGAGATCCACTCCCACCACGCGCCCGCGCGGCAAGGCCTCCAGCAGCTCTGCCGTGAGCCGGCCCGTGCCGCATCCCGCGTCCAGCACAACCTCATCCCCACGCAGCCGCAACCGCGACAGAACCTTCTTGCCCCAACTGACCTGCGGCGCGGAGAGCCGGTGATAAACCGCGGAATTCCATTCGCCCGAGGATTGCCGTTCGTCAGTCACAAAGGGATGAGTGATTGTGTGATTGAAAACCCCCGCTTTCCGGTCGTGCGTCGAGGTTCAATTGCTCAATTACCAAATCACACAATCACACAATCGCTCAATTACACAATTACAGAAGAATCCGCGGCCAAGGTTAGATCGCGCCCAGCGCCTCATCCAGATCGTCGAGAATATCGTCCACATCCTCGATGCCCACCGAAATCCGCACCATGCCGTCGGTGATCCCGATCGCCTTGCGCCCTTTCTCGCCCAGCGCAGCATGCGTCATGGTCGTAGGGTGCGAAATCAGCGTCTCCACTCCGCCCAGCGATTCGCCCAGCGAGCACACCCGCACTCGCTTCAGCATCTTGTTCGCATTCTTCAGCGACCCGGTCTCAAATGTGATCATCGAGCCAAACCCACTCATCTGCCGCTTGGCCAGGGCATGTTGCGGATGGTCCTCCAGCCCGGGATAAAACACTCCCTGCACCTTCTTGTGCTTGGCCAGAAAATCCGCGACGATCCGCCCGCTGCGGTCGTGAATCTCCATGCGCGCCGCCAGCGTCTTCACCCCGCGTAACACCAGCCAGCATTCAAACGGAGAAAGAATCGCCCCCGTAGCCTTCTGCAGAAAAGCTAGCAAATCCGCATGCTCCTGGTGGGCGCACACCACCACGCCGCCCAGGCCGTCGCTGTGACCATTCAGGAATTTTGTGGTCGAGTGCACCACCAGGTCCGCGCCCAGCGCCAGCGGTTGCTGAAAATAGGGCGACATAAACGTGTTGTCCACCACCAGCGCGACTTTCCCGCGCCGGCAGATCTGGCTGATCGCGGCCAGATCGCTCAGCCGCATCAGCGGATTGGTCGGCGTCTCCACGTACACCATGCGCGTATTCTTGCGGATGGCGCGCTCCACGTTCTCCGCGTCCGTAGTGTCAACGTAGGAAAATTCCAGCCCGAACCCGGCCATCACCTGGTTGAACAGCCGCGGCGTTCCGCCATACAAATCGTTGCCGCACACTAGGTGATCACCCGCCTTGAGCATGTTGACGATGGCGTGAATCGCCGCCATGCCGCTCGAGTACACGCGCGCGGCAAGGCCGCCTTCAAGCGCCGCCAGATTCTGCTCCAGCCGTGTGCGCGTCGGATTCGACACGCGGGAATACTCATATCCCTTGTGCTCGCCGATCCCTTGCTGCACGTAGGTCGAGGTGGCATAGATCGGCACCGTCACCGCGCCGGTCAAGGGATCGGGCTCCTGCCCTACGTGAATGGCGCGCGTCGCAAAACCAGCTTCTCTATTTTTTTTCATGGGAATGAATGCGGGGAAAACGGCGGGTCAGACGCCGCCCTCGAAAATCTTCTTCGACAAATAACGCTCCGCCGAATCCGGAACGATCGTTACCACGCGCTTGCCCGCCCCCAGGCGCTTGGCAATCTTGAGCGCCGCGAACACGGCCGCTCCGCCGCTCGACCCGGCCAGCACGCCCTCCTGCGCCGCCAGCGCCTTCACCATGGCGAACGCTTCGTCATCGGTCACCTTCATAACCTCGTCGCATACCGAGGCATCAAAGGTTACCGGGATAAAAGTGTTCCCGATCCCTTCGACTTTGTGCGGCCCCGGCGGACCGCCGCCCAGCACCGAGCCCTGCGTTTCCACGGCAAACGCCAGCGCGCCCGGCACGCGCTCTTTCAGGTAGCGCGCCACGCCGGTGAATGTGCCGCAAGTGCCGCAGCCCAGGGCCACGGCATCCACTCTGCCGTCCATCTGCTCGAAAATTTCCCGTGCGGTGGTCTCGTAGTGGAAGTCAGGATTCGCGGGGTTCTCGAACTGCGCCGCGAGAAACGCATTCCGGTCAGTCGCGGCAAGCTCTTTGGCGCGCCGGATGGCCCCCTGCATGCCCTCGGCGTCCGGCGTGCGGGTCACTTCCGCCCCCAGCGCCCGCATGATAGTGACTTTCTCCTGGGAAAAATTTTCCGGCACGAACAGCTTCACCTTATAACCGCGGTTCACCCCGATCAGCGCCAACCCGATTCCCGTATTCCCCGCCGTCGCCTCGACGATGGTCCCGCCGCGCTTAAGTTTCCCTTCCTGCTCGGCGCGCCGGATGATTCCAATGGCGGCGCGGTCTTTCAGGCTGCCTCCCGGATTCAGATATTCCAGCTTGGCAAACACCTCTGCCGATCCAGCCGGGACCAGCCGCTTCAATTGCAACATGGGAGTCTCGCCGACCAGTTGGGTAATGTCGTCGGCGACGCGCAGGCGGGACATTGCAGGATCGTTTGAACGCACCTTACAGGGTACGGGGAGCACCGGAAATCGTCAATTGTCCGCAGCCTTTAGCCGCAGCTTTGCTGTTACCGGCGTCATCTGCAGGTCTTCCCTTGGCACTGATTCAAGCTTTCGCACGCATTTACCGATCTGCTGACTTGATCGTCCTGATCGAGGGAGACGGTATGCATCAACGAATGCTCAAAGTGGCCCTTCTCTGCCTCTGTGCGGTTCCAGTTGCCTTGCACGCGCAGGAATTCAAGCTCTTTGACCGTACCATTCAATACCACGGCTTCGCCTCGCAGGGATTCATTTACACCACCGACAACAACTGGCTGACCATGCATACCAGCCAGGGCAGCGGGGCATTCACCGACTTTGGCGCCAACGCCTCGATGCAGGTCACCGACAATCTGCGTGTCGGCGCGCAGGTCTACGATCACAACATCGGGAATCTGGGGGAGTGGCACCCCTCTCTTGACTGGGCGTTTGCCGACTACCGCTTCAAACCCTGGTTCGGCATTCGTGGCGGCAAGGTGAAGACTGTGATCGGCCTGTACAACGACACGCAGGATTACGAGTTCCTGGGCACTTTCGCGCTGCTACCCCAGAGTGTCTACCCCCTCGACATGCACGATGCCAACATTGCCCACACAGGAGGAGACTTGTACGGGGACGTCCCGGTGGGACGTCGCTCCGGGACTCTGTCCTATACCGTGTACGGAGGTGAACGGCGGGACAGTTACTATGGCGGCTATCCTTATGCGCTGCGCAAGACCGTCGCGCCAGTCAATTTGACCAGCAACGGCGGTCCCAAATACGGGGCCGACCTGCGCTGGCACACGCCGCTCCCGGGCCTGTTGGCTGGCATCTCGCGCATGAACCAGCACGATGATGGCAAAGGGACATTTGTGCCGTTCTGGGATCCTGCCGCGGGCACGATTCCCTACTGGGAATACACCCGGCACTACTGGCTGAACCAGTTCTACGGTCAGTACAGTAGAGGCCGGCTGAGCGTGGATTCCGCGTATCGCCGCACCTACGTTTACGTGGTTGACTTTAACGGCACCAGTAACGGACAGGCTGATGTCCGCGGCTGGTACGTCTCGGGATCGTACCGCGTGGCCAAGCGGCTGGAGTTGGGATCCTACTACTCCCACTACACGATGACCACTCGCTACGGCGGCATTCTCGGCCAGGCATTCCCGCCGCGTCTGGACACGAGCCTTCCGGAGAATCACATCTACGACAAAGTAGTTTCCGCCAGAATCGATCTGAATCGCTTCTGGAACGTCAAGCTGGAAGGCCACTTCATGGACGGTTACGGCGACGGCCCCTACCCCGACGGGTTCTATCCTGGAGACAACCCGGCAAGTTTCAAACCCAACACCAATGCGTTGGTCGTCAGGACCGGCTTGAGCGTGACCTGATCCCCTCTTTCCGAACAAACCTGAGTATGATTTGTGCGAAAGAAAGGGGAAGAAGGTATGTCGAAGAGCAGGCACACGGAGGCGCAGATGATCGGGGCCTTGAAGCAACTGGAGGCGGGTCGCAAGGC
>DATFNP010000110.1:0-21299 GCA_035266345.1 Candidatus Sulfotelmatobacter sp. | reverse complement strand
TGCCTCCGACGGTGCTGGGATTCTATCTGCTGGTGGCGCTGGGGCCGCGCAGTCCGGTGGGTCGGTGGTGGATCGCGCTGACCGGGCACACGCTGGCGTTCACGTTCAGCGGGCTGGTGATTGGATCGATTCTCTACAGCTTGCCGTTTGCGGTGCAGCCGTTTGCGGCGTCGTTTGCGGGAGTGGACCGCAAGCTGATAGCGGCATCGGCGACGCTGGGGGCATCGCCGCTGCGGAGCTTTTTTCGTGTGGTGCTACCCCTCTCGGTGCCGGGGCTGATTACGGGGGCGGCGTTGAGTTTCGCCCATACCATGGGAGAGTTCGGGGTGGTGCTTATGGTGGGAGGAAATATTCCCGGCGTGACGCGGACGGTTTCGATTGATATTTACGACCGGGTGCAGGCGTCGGACTATGCGGGAGCGAATGCAACGGCGCTGCTGCTGCTGGTGTTGTGCTTTGCCCTGCTGGGCTTGGTTTATGGGCTGAACCGGAGGCCGTGGGCGGTGGGGCCTGCGAAATAAATTGTGACGAGCGATACGCGCATGGTCGAGGGGATCGAAGAGGCAACAGCGACAACTTCCCACGGTGATGGGCGGAACGGCGCCGTGGCCGGGCCAGTGCTTGAGGGGCGATTTCGCAAGCGGATGGCCGGGCAGGGGCAGGAGTTTGTGCTGGAGGTTGAGTTCCGGGCGGCGGCGGGCTTCACGATTCTTTTTGGGGCGTCGGGGGCGGGCAAGACGACTCTGCTCGATTGCGTGGCGGGATTAGTGAGGCCGGACTCGGGACGAATTGCTGTGGGCGAGCGTGTTTTGTTCGATGCCGCGCAGGGCTTGGATCTGGCAGTTGCAAAGCGGCATGTGGGATACGTGTTTCAGAGTCTGGCGCTGTTTCCGCATATGACGGTGGAACAGAATGTGGAGTATGGCCTGGCGCATCTTTCGCGGGCGGGGCGCGGCGAGCGGGCGGCGGCGATTCTGCGGACGTTCCGGATTGAGCATCTGGCGCGGCATTCGGCGCGGGAGATTTCCGGAGGCGAGAGCCAGCGCGCGGCGCTGGCGCGAACTCTGGTGACTGATCCTGCGGTGCTGCTTTTGGATGAGCCCCTCGCGGCGCTGGATGCACCGACCAAGGCAAAGATCATTGACGACCTGCGGGAGTGGAACCGGGCGCACCGCATTCCCATTCTTTATGTCACGCACAGCCGGGAGGAAGTGTTTGCTCTGGGCGAGCGCGTGATTGTGCTCGACGCGGGACGCATCGTGGCCCAGGGCACGCCGCATGAAATCATGACCGCGCCGCGGCAGGAGACAGTGGCGCAGTTGGCGGGCTTCGAGAATATTTTCGACGCCACGGTGGAGGTGGTACACCCAGAGCGCGGGACCATGGTGTGTTGGGTGGCCGGGAGCACGGGGCCGGTGACGCTCGAAACTCCACTGGTGCGGGCGGAGTTGGGGTCGGCTTTGCGGGTGGGGATTCGCGCGGGAGATATTCTGCTGGCGACTTCCCTGCCCCAGGGATTGAGCGCGCGGAATGTGATTGCGGGACGCATCGCGTCGCTCGAACAGCGGGACGTGGTGGTCTCGGCGCGGGTGAACTGCGGCGTGGAGATGGAAGTCCACCTGACGCTGGCGGCGCGGGATGCGCTGCAGTTGGCGCCGGGCAAGGAAGTGTGGCTGGTGATCAAGACGCACTCGTGCCATTTGATGCAGGGGTGGAAAGACTCTCGGTCGTAGCTTGCGCCGGGCGATGAAGAGTCTCCGGGCTAGTCCATACTTTTTACACCTTAGTTACAACGATTTGTCCCCGCTTTTGGTAGCATCAGACTCTCTTTGGGGGATGTCGATGGCGCAGCCTCAGTCAACGCGACTCGGGTTTACGATTCTGGCGTGTCTGTTCACTCTTCTATGCACGTTCCCGTTGGCGCGGGCGGCCGCGCAGGCGGGCACGTGGCTGACCCACTCCCACGACGCGCAGCACACCGCGATATCGTCGGTGGGGGCGCAGCCTTACACCAAGATTCACTGGCAGACGCCGGTGGACCTGGCGCCCCCCAAGGGAGAAATCACGATTCATTACGGCTCACCTTTGGTGACTGCCGCGAACACGGTGATCGTTCCGGTGAAGACCGGGGCGAACAGTTTCCGGGTGGAGGCACGTGACGGCGCCAGCGGAAGCGTGATCTGGAGCCAAAGCACGGGATACCAGGTGCCCGTGGCACAGTTCGTACCCGGAATGGGCCCCACGATTTTTGGCAGCGAGCTTTTTATACCGGATATCGCGGGAAGAGTGATGGTGCGGCAGAACCCGGACCGGGCGACAGGAACTACCAGCCGCTTGTATTTCTACGGGTTCGAGAATTATCGGGCGAACCCAAAGATTTATGCGCAGAACGTGCAGATCAACACGCCGCTCACGACGGATGCGGCGGGAAATCTGCTCTTCGGATTCTTGGTCCTGGGCTCGACCCCGATTGGGCTCGAAAGCGGGCTGGCGCGGATCTCGGCCAAAGGCCAGGGAACGTGGGTCTCGGCGGCGAGCATCAGCGGGGATGCTTCCATGACAGAGGTTGCGATGAGCTGCGCACCCGCGCTGTCGAACGACGGCAAGTTGGTATACGTCGTGGTCAGCAGCGGCGGCAGTAATGGATACGGGTATCTGGTCGCCCTGAACAGCACGACCCTGGCGGTGGTCAGCAAAGTGCGGCTGAAGGATCCCTCGTCGGGCATGGACGCCGCCATATATGGCGCGAGCACCGCGAGTCCGACGGTGGGACCCGATGGCGAAGTTTATTTTGGAGTGGTGGAAAATCCGTTCCCCGATCACAACGACCGGGGCTGGCTGCTGCACTTCAGCGGCGATCTTTCGCAGACGAAGACTCCGGGAAGTTTCGGCTGGGACGATACGGCGTCCATCGTGGATGCTTCGCTGGTGGCCGCCTATCATGGCACGTCAACCTATCTGGTGATGACCAAATACAACAACTATGCCGGGATCGGCACGGGCGACGGTCATAACCGCGTGGCCATCCTCGACCCCAATGCGACGGAGAATGACCCGGTGATCCCAGCCACGAAGGTGATGAAGGAAGTCATCACCAAGCTCGGCGTGACGCCCGATCCTCAGTATAAGAACTATCCCGGAGCGGTGCGTGAGTGGTGCATCAATACGTCCGCCGTGGACCCGATTACGAAGGCCGTGATTGTGAACAGCGAAGACGGCAAGCTTTACCGCTGGGATTTGACGAGCAATAAATTATCGCAGGTGATCAAGCTCTCCGGCGGAGTCGGCGAGGCCTATACACCGACGGTGATTGGCGCGGACGGCACTGTCTACGCCATTAATGATGCGAAGCTGGATGCGGTGGGGCAGTAAGGAACTGGAAGGTAGTTTGTAGTTTGAGTTTCAACAGTCTCCGGTCCACAAATGCGTCATCCTGACCGGAGCCGTTCTTCAGGCGGAGGGAAGGATCTCGGGCGCATCGGGTCGCGTCCGGGGAGATCCCTCGCCCCGCTGGTGAAAGCGCGGGGCTTCGAGATGACGCCTCGGTTCGAATCCCGAGAATCGAGCCCTACTCCAGCTTGGCCGCGTGATTGGTTGCGCTCAGGATGTCTGCCTTCTCCATCTCGATGACCGCGACCCACTGCCCCTTGCGCTCTTCTGAAAACACGATGCGGCCGCCGAGAATCTGGGCGGCGGCGGCCGGCGGCAAGTCGCGGTGGTAGCCGAAGAATCTTCGTTTGAGATCCGTCCATCTCTTCCAACCATCGAGCAGCGGACGTGCGGGCTCGTATTTCGTCGAGAAGACCAGCGCGACCTCAAAATTCTGGCGAAAATCGGCGGCGGAGAGGATTTCTTCGAGCGAGAAGTCTTCAATGCGGACGACTTGCACCGGACGCGTGGTGTAGCCGAGCCAGGGGCGGGTGAGTTCGTCGGAGGCGGGCCAGGCGGTGAGGGCGCGCGCCATGGGATAGCGGGCTTCGAGGAAGCGCTCTGCGTCCTGGTGCAGGACGATGTAGTCGCGATAGGCGAGATTGTCTTCGGGGGAGAATCCGTAGGGAGGATTCCAGAACCAGGCAGCGACGAATGCGATGGCAACCACCGCGACGGCGGCAGGCCAGTAACGGAGACGGCGGCGCAAAGTGGAGATGGCCACGATGATCACTAGCGGAATGGCGGGGAGCATGTAGCGGGCAAGGACCGCGCCGCCGATGAGGGCCATGGCGAGGACGTAGACGTTTACGACCACGAGAAAAATTATCTGCACGGGGATGGGGATGCGGGGGCGCTCGGCGGCTGTCGAGTTGCGATCTGTCAAGAATCCCCACTTCTCGCGCAGAGAACGCGCGAGAAATGGGGCACCCGCGCGCTCGAGCAGACGGCCGGGGGCGGTCATCCCCACACTCTCTTTATTGTCTTTGACGGGCGGCAGAAGCATGGCCAGCAGCATGGCGAGGGTGAGCAGCCAGAGGTGCAGATAGCCGAAGGTCTGCCACAGGCGCAGACCGAGGGCCAGCAGGAAACGCAAGGGGCTGAGCGCGGCGGCGACGTTGTAGCGGAAAAATTCCGGATTGCCGAAGACGTATCCGGTGCGGGAGTGGTGGTAGGCGTACCAAAGGGTGAGGGGCAGGAGGGGGATCAGGAGCGGGAGGATGCGGCGAACTGGGCGAAAGGACGTGACCTCGGCGGCTGAAGCCGCGGCCACGACAGGATCGCTGATCGCAGCGCTGAAAGCGCTGCGCCACCCAAAATCGGATGCTTGCGGACCGCTTTTCGCAGCACTGAGTGCGCTGTGCTGCCCAAAATCGGCCGGGACGAAGCGCAGAACAACAATACGCACGAGTTCCCAGCCGGCGAGAGCGAACGGCGCAAGAATTGCGGTTTCCTTGGCGAGGGCGGCGAGGGAGAACCAGATGGCGACTGCTACCGGGCGGTCTTCCAGGTAGGCGCAGAGGCCCCAGAAAATTAGTCCCGCGGCGGCCAGGTCAACTTGCGCGAGGGAGCTTTGCGTGAAAAATACTGGATACAACGCCGTGCACAATGTGGAGGCGATCGCGACTTGTGTGTTGGCGGCGCGCTGGGCCAGGCGGAACAGGCCCAGCAAAGAGAAAGCCGCGACTACCAGCATGGCCGAGCGCGTTACCAGCGGAGCGTAGCCAACGAGCTTCCACCACAAAGCAATCCAGGCCAGGACCAGCGGCGGGTGCGCGTTGGAGACGGTAGAGTGGGGAATGAGGCTTCCGGTGAGAAACAGGTCGCGGGCGGCGGGGATGTAATATCCGGCTTCGTCCCAGAAGTAGGGGAGCTGCAGCAGGGGTGCGTGCAGCAGGAAAATCGCGACGAAGATGACAGCGAAGACCAGGGCCGGATGCGGGGTGGGAGGGCGCATGGGAGAGGTAATTCTACCTGTCTTCGACAGTGCTGGGGACGGCCGAGGCGGCTGTCCCCACATATTCCCATGCTCCATCCCCACTGAGATCAGCACCAAGATCAATAGCAACGGCGGCGGACAAGAGTGTCCGCCCCACATTGTTCAGTGCACGGGGCCTGACGGGGCCATGCGCGGGTCGAGTTTGATTTCGCCGAAGGCGGATTCGTAGCCGGCCACGTTTTGCTGCAGCAGTCCGAGCAGGGCCTTGGCCTGCTGCGGGCTGAGGTAGATGCCCTGGAAGTTCTTGATCTCGACCTGGGTCTCGGTCTGCTGCTGCAGGGTACCGAAGACGAGGAAGAAATCCCAAATGTTTACGCGCATCTGCACGCTGTTGGCGTAATTTTCGCGATAGGAAGGGTCGTTGACCAGCTTCAGGTTCGGTTGATTGGGCAGCGTCATAATGCTGGCAAGTGTAATCAGTCTGGGCCTGGGAATGGAAGGGGCAGATCGAGCAGCCAAGTTCGAGGAACAGCGGCGCGGTGGCCTGGCCGCGTTTGACAGAAAGTGTCAAGGGAGTGATGGTTTGCGGCTGGGCGCGGGTTGGCAAGATCCGTGCAACGGGCCTGGCGCCGCGGGCACCGTTGCTGAAAACAAAGGATTTGGGAGGGCGTTCCCCATTACTTTGGGAAGTACCTTTTGGCGGGCAAAGTGCGATAGAGTTTAGGTGCCTCGCTCGCAAGACGGAGAGGTGTTGGGGTTATGACCAAGAACAACGAACCCGGGATGATGGAAGAAGTCGTGCTGCCGGAACACCTGCTGCCCCTGGAGTCGGTGCTGGGGCAGGGCGTGTCGGCGTTGGACCTGTGCATGACTCTGGCCAAGATTTTTCGCGTGCAATATACCGAAGTGGCCTTGATGCGTCTGGAGAAGGGGTTGCTGCACTTTGTGTTTCCGGAATACCTGCGGACCACGGGTGCGATCCCGCTGTCGAGCAAAGCGGTTGCGGCGCATACGGCGCTGAGCAAGAAAGCGGAAATTTTCAACAACTTTGCCAAGGTGAAGCACGCCAGTATTTTTGAAACCATCAAACCGGGAGCGGAGAGCGAGGAACCCGCTCCGCCCGCGCCCATTCAGAAGCTGATGTCGGTGCCGATCATGGATCGGGAATCGAATGTGGTAGGCGTGATCCAGATTTCGCGCAAGGCGCTGGATCCGAAGTTCGCGCAGGACTTCAGCCGTGAAGACCTGCATGATCTGGAAGTGGCGGCAGGGTTGCTGGCGACGGCGCCGGCGCTAATGGCGAATTAGCCGGTTTTTAATTCAAGCAGACAAAACCTTTAACCACAGAGGACGCAGAGAGCGCGGAGGGGGTTGCAATTCCTTGCCCTTAGCGTGACGTCTTAACCCGCAAGTCCGTTCCCGTCATTTCTTTTGGCTCGTCCACAGCGAGCATTCCTAAAATCGTGGGTGAGATGTCGCGCAGGGAGCCGTTCGGCTGCAGCGTGAACTGCTTTGCGTCTTCCGAGACCACGATAAAGGGCACGGGGTTGGTGGTGTGCGCGGTGTGCGGGCCGCCGGTGGCGGGATCGATCATCAGTTCAGCGTTGCCGTGGTCGGCGGTGATGAGCATCGCTCCACCCTTGGCGCGAACTGTTGTTTCGATTCGAGCCAGGCATGCGTCCACGGTTTCGACGGCCTTGATGGTGGGCTCGATTTTGCCGGAGTGGCCGACCATGTCGGCGTTGGCGAAGTTCACGATCATCACGTCGAAGGTGCCTTCCTCGGTTGCTTTGACGACCGTATCGGCAATTCCGGCGGCGCTCATCTCGGGCTTGAGGTCATAGGTCGCGACTTTGGGCGAGGGCACCAGGATGCGGTCTTCGCCGGGAAAAGGTTGCTCGACGCCGCCGTTGAAGAAGTAGGTGACGTGGGCGTACTTCTCGGTTTCGGCAACGCGCAGGTTACGCATTTTCTGATTGGCCATCACGTTGGCCAGGATGTTGGCCATGGATTCGGGCGGAATCACGACTGGCAGGCTGAAATTTTTGTCGTACTGGGTCATGCAGACGTAGCGCAGATTTTTCGGTGCGCGGCCGCGGGGAATCGTGGCATCGAGATCGGCGGCTCCGGGAAGATCGCTTCCACCCTTGTCGTTGAGGCCGCTGTTGCGGGTGAGGGCGCGGGTGATCTGGCGAACACGGTCGGCGCGGAAATTGAAGCAGATGCAGGCGTCATCATCGCGAAAGGTGGCGAGCGCCTGGCCACGGGTATCGGCACAGACAAAGGGAATCACGAACTCGTCGGTGACGCCGTTGTTGTAGGAATCTTTCATGCCCTGCACAGGGTCGGCGCGCTTGCCGCCTTCGGCATCGCCGAGAACCATGGCGTTGTAGGCTTTGGCGATGCGCTCCCAGCGGCGGTCGCGATCCATGGCGTAGTAGCGGCCGTTCACGGTGGCGATCTTGCCGCAGTTGTACTCCCGCATTTTCTGCTGCAACTGTTCGAGATAGCCGGCGCCGTTGGTGGGCAGGGTGTCGCGGCCGTCCATGAAGGCGTGGACGAAGACGTGATCGAGGCCGTTCTGCCTGGCCATTTTCAGGAGCGCGTAAAGATGCGCCTGCTGCGAGTGCACGCCGCCATCGGACACTAGACCGAACAGATGCAGGCGGCGCTCGCCGGTGCGGGCGTGCTTCATGGCGTCGAGCAGAACGGGATGCGAGAACAGTTCGCCCGTCTGGATCATCAAGTCAATGCGGGTGATGTCCATGTGGACGATGCGGCCGGCGCCGATGTTGAGATGTCCGACCTCGCTGTTGCCCATCTGGCCTTCGGGAAGACCAACGTAAGGTCCGCTGGTGTGAATGAGCGTGTTGGGATACTCGCGCAGCAGCCGGTCGTAGGTGGGCTTGCGAGCGAGCGCGATGGCGTTGGCTTTGGTTTCGGCACGGTATCCCCAGCCGTCGAGAATGATGAGGATGAGCGGTTTAGGACGGGACAAATTCAGCTCCTAGCTTTTGGCTATTGGCTCTTAGCTAATTCAAGAACGTTGGCCACGGATTTACGCGGATGAACGTGGGTAAATAAGTCTGTATGGGATGTCCGCATCGAAATGACATCGGACGGCATCCTCCACATTCGCTCTCAACTCCTGCATCGTTTCCGCTTGCGTAAAAATGGAATGGCGCAACGCCCTGGCTTCGTAGCCGCCCTCGGGAGACTCTCGCAAGGAGAAAATGACTTCGGTTTCTGTCATATCTATACCCAAGACCATGCGACTAGTAGAACAGCGGCTCCGCCGCAAGGTCGGATCTCTGCACTGGCAAGCGAACGCTGTAGGTTCGCAGAACCTTCCTTACTAATGCTGAAAACCAGAGTCCAGCGGACGGCGACACGAAGACACTCTCGATGAGAGCGCCTAGGTTGACCTGTTTCCAAACAACCTCTTGAGGCGCTGGCTGAGACTTCAGGCCAGCGCCGACTTCCGGTCCGGCTAAGCTAACACTTGCCATGTCGCTCCATACCGCCCTCAGTTCCCGCTCGTGCTCAAAAGACTTGCGCTTGTGCACGAGAGGCCAGAAGGTGTTGCCCGCCGGAATCTTGTCACGCTCATATGAAATGTAGTTAACCATTCCGATGTACACATCTTCAGCAAGTGCTTCCCGCAGACGCGCGTACGTCGTCTGCACGCATACGGACTCCTTTGATGTTGAGTAAACTTCCCACATCGCCACAGACTCGCACTCATTCATATGCCAGCAGTTCACAAAGCTCCAGCCCTTTGTGAGTCGGAGCAAGCCTGCATGTTGCTCTGGATCGGAGTGGCGTTCCAGAAAATCGTAAAGCGGCTTGGACATTGTTCCCTCGAACTTGTCAACGAGCAGATCTGCACGCGTAAAAAGCAGCCCCTTTTCTTCCAACATGCTTACAAACTGCGTGAAGTCCATGTAGCGCCAAATCCTTATCTGAGGGTCAGAGGGCGGCTCAAACGCCGGGTGACGACCTTTCAAGAACAGCGAATTGGCGCTCATGTGTGGCTCCTCCCTTTCAGCCCTTGTAATTCAGCGCCTCCAGGCCCAGGAACCGAGATGCCCCGCCCAGCTCTTCTTCAATTCGCAGCAGTTGGTTGTACTTGGAGATGCGGTCGGTACGCGAGGCTGAGCCGGTCTTGATCTGGCCTGCGCCAGTCGCGACCGCAAAATCGGCGATGAACGTATCTTCGGTTTCGCCGGAGCGATGCGAGATCACCGAGGTGTAGCCGTTACGGCGGGCCAGGTCGATTGCGTCGAGCGTTTCGCTGACCGTGCCGATCTGGTTGACTTTCACCAGAATCGAATTGGCTACGCCTTTGTCTATGCCCTCTTGTAGGAACTGAATGTTGGTGACGAAAATATCGTCGCCGACAAGCTGAATCTTGCTGCCGAGTTCTTGGGTCAGGTTGTGCCAGCCGTCCCAGTCGTTTTCGGCCAGCCCGTCTTCGAGCGAGACGACGGGATAATCGTTCACCCACTTCGCCCAGTACTTCACCATTTCGTCGGACGTTTTGGCCGACTTGTCCGACTTCTTGAAAACGTACTTGCCGTCCTGGAAGAACTCGCTGGCGGCGGGATCGAGGGCGATGGCAATTTCTTCTCCGGGCTTGTAGCCGGCCTTGGTGATGGCTTCGAGCACGACTTCGATGGCTTCGACGTTGGACTTGACCGAGGGGGCGAATCCGCCTTCGTCGCCGACAGCGGTGTTGTAGCCACGCTTTTTCAGCACGCCTTTGAGTGTATGGAAGACCTCGACGCCCCAGCGCAGCGCTTCGGAAAACGACGGAGCGCCGACGGGCATGACCATGAATTCCTGGAAGTCCACGTTGTTGTCGGCGTGGGCGCCGCCGTTGAGGATGTTCATCATGGGCGTGGGCAGCGTGTTGGCGCCCGCGCCGCCGAGATAGCGATAGAGCGGGATATCGAGGCACTGGGCCGACGCGCGGGCGGCGGCCATGGAGACGGACAGAATCGCGTTAGCGCCCAGACGGCCTTTATTGCCGGTGCCATCGAGTTCGATCATCCTGGCGTCGAGGCCGCGCTGATCGAACGCATCCCAGTTGGCCAGGGCTTCGGCGATTTCGCCGTTGACGTTCTCGACCGCCTTGAGCACGCCTTTGCCCTGGAAACGGTTGGTATCGTCGTCGCGCAGTTCAACGGCTTCGTGCTCACCGGTTGAGGCGCCACTGGGAACAATGGCGCGGCCCATGGAGCCGTCGCCGAGAAATACTTCCGCTTCCACCGTAGGATTGCCACGTGAGTCCAGAACTTCTCGTGCATGAATAGCTGCAATATTTGACATAGGAGATCCGTTTCCTTTGATTCATGGATTAGAGCGAGTCCCTCAGGGGCTAAAGCCCGCGTTCTTTTCGGGCCTCAACGGCACCCTTCGGCTTCGCTCAGGGCAGGCTCTTAAAGCCGTGCCCTACCCAAAAACCGTTTATAAGACCAGTTCCAGTAATAACCCGGCGTCCAGCAAGATCGGCGTTGCCCGTACAAGTCCTGCGCCTGGTGGTGATGAAACTCACGATTATAGCGGATGGAGGTGAACGCAATGTGACGCGGCGCACAGTTCTTTGTGGCCGATTCCCCGTCTGGGACTGTCCGGCAGGCCCACCTGTATGGCCCTTATCTCCGCTGGTTCCCCTGTACCGGGTTCATATTGTCGCCGCGTCTCACCTAGTCTAGAGTCGAAGAACAACAGGATCTTTGGAGGTACCCTATGAAGAAGTGGATGCTACTACCTTGCCTGCTGCTGGCGACGATGCTGGCGGCCCAGACCAGTTCACCCGTGCCCTCAGGGACAGCCCTGATGGTCCGGCTGGACACAACCCTCGCAACTTTCAGCAACAAGGCGGGAGATCCCTTCCAGGGGCGCGTCACGCAGCCGGTAGTGATCAACGGCACAACTGTGATTCCGGCGGGAGCCACGGTGGAAGGGCGGGTCACGAAGGTGAGTGAGCCGCGCCGCATGTCGGGCAAACCGACGATCGGAATTCTGCCCGAAGCCGTGATTCTTCCGACCGGGGAGCGCTATTTCCTGGACGCGACGCTGGTGGACACCAACATCGGCCAGGGCAGCGACGTGAACAACGAAGGCCAGTTCAAGGGATCAGGGCACGACCGGCGCGACACGATTGAAACTGGCGGCGGGACCGCGGGCGGGATGCTCATTGGCGGTCTGATTGGCGGAGGGCCGGGGATCCTAATCGGCGGCGCGGTCGGGGCGACCTCGACGACCGTGCACTGGCTGGTCAAGCATCGTTCGGCGACGCTGCCTGCGGGCACGGAACTGACGCTGGAATTGAACCGTCCGCTGACGATGAGTACGACAGTGGCAGCCACAAGCGGCGGCAGTAAGTAGGCTTTTTCAGTCTCATCCTAAGAACCGGAGGCAAAAAGCCTCCGGTTCTCTTTTTTCATGAAAGTGTCTAGCACGGAAGTTACGTCGCCTCAGAAAGATGGTCGGGCTACCATTCGGAGTGGGTTGTGTCACGGAGGGAACAAGTGGAGGCAGGCTCCGGAATCCGGCGAACCGTCGTGTTGATGCTGTCGGTTGTTACCGTGGTTGCTGCTCAAACCTCGAAAGACGCGACCGCGGACGCAGCCGTATTCGCGTCAGTCGCCGAGCACCAGGTTTCGCAGCTAAACGAAGGGATGACCCTTGCCAGGTGGATGGATGCAGAAGGCAAAATGGGAAACTGGAGAAAAACTCCCGAGAGAGAAATAACGGCAACTGACGGGCCTCCGCCGGAATGCGCCAGTTATTTCAAAAGAGAGAGGCTGCCCTCAGGCGCCGAAATGGGTCGGGCTCTTTACTTCTACCCCCCGCCGGCGCCGTCTCCGGCAACATTCCCCACCCTGAGTGGTCAAGAACTGATCAAGACTTGTCTCCTCGCCGTAATTCGGGTGGAAGCGGATGAGCCGGCTCTGATAAGAGCCCGCACGCTGGATCAGGCCGTCCAGCAGCGGCTCACGAAACAATACGGCGAAAGTATCGGCGTGAAGAACGTTGCCTTCTGGGGACCGGTGCACGGCTCATACCAAGACGCCGCTCGATGGATCCCTAATGCCGAAATCGTCTCCGGTTACGACGTCCAAGGCTCCTCGATGAGGGCCGAGGATCCACTCGTGTCATCGCCTTTCGTCTTCGTGCATGCCCGCTTGCCCCTGGTGCAAGAGTTGCGGTTTGACGTTGCCGCAGCGCATCGGGACCGCTCCAGGGAGGCCGCTCAATTCCGTCGCGCCGTTGCCGCGGCGGGAGTGGACGCCGCTCTCTCCCAGCGGATCGAGAAGCTATATGAAGTAGACGTCGCCCTCGCTGACCGCCTGAACGAGAAGGCCGAGGAAATGTACAGAAAGAATCCTTCTGGACCTCCCGTTCGCGCGGAAGGCAATGATTGGCGGGAGCCGCTCCTGCCCGTACTTCAAGAGTGGTTCAAAGCGCTAAGAACTTCGGATACCGCTCATCGTGCGGCGGGTTTGTTTGCCGCAGACCGCTTGCTCACGGCCTTTGGAAGCATTCGGCCCTGGGGTCATTTCGGAGGTGAAAAATCGAGCACTCCGAAAGAAACGAAACTGCGTGCCGAACTGCAAAACCTTGGCGCAGTTTTTGCAACGGGCTTCGAGGACGATTCCTATCACTACACGGCGAACTGGCTCGATCAGGCAAAACAGTTGGCCCCTGACAGTGAGGGCGGCAGGCTGGCGCTGCTGACCTGGATGTCCAGCGGCGATCCTTGCGGCGCAGCGGGAGGGTCGGACGCCTTCCGGAAAGTGATCTCCGAAGGCGAGGTTCTGCTGACCAAGAAGATCGATCCGCTCACCGCGGCGCAGGTTCACTTCATGGTCGGGGATGCTTACTCGGACATCGTCGCGATCGTGGGAGGAGGATCTGGCCCCAACGGCGAATACGATCCCAGTCAGTTTGAAGGTGAGGCCGATGCTGATCGTGTCAAAGCGCTGCAGCACTATCGCGCCGGCCTGGCTGTGGACAATACGTCGGAGAACGCCAAAGATGCCTGGAGTCAGGCATGGCACCTTGTTGCAGGGTTCCTGCCCAAAGAACACTATGTGTGCTTCGGCGACTAAGACGAAGCTATTTTCAAGGCAATGAGAACGGCACTTACGCGCCGAACAGCAAGTCGCCTTCGCTGACTACCTGGAGTTCGATCCAGCCTTCGAGGGGGAGAGAGTCCACGGGGAGGCGGTTTTGCCACAGGCTGAAGCGAAGGCGCAGCTTGCTGGTGGTTGGGGCGGCGGGCTTGCGTTCGGCAGATCGGTCCGCCGGGTTGGCGCTGGGAGTGGCCAGCAGCCAAGCCAGGGGCAGTTTGAATTCGAAGTTGCGCAGGAGGGCTACCTTGGCGCTGTCGTCCACTTTGGCAGATGAGGCCAGCGACTTCCCTTCTCCTCCATTTTCAATCTTCCAGTCTTGGAGCCTGCGTTGGTGAGCGGAAGCCTCGACCCGCAGGGTGCGGCGCGGGCGCGGCTCGCCTACGGCCCACGATTCGACATTGACCACCAAGTCAAAGTCTTCCTCCGGAACCTGTCCGGCGAAGTCGAGGCGTCCGTAGAGGTGGGCCGCGTCAATACCGGCGTATACCGAATCCAGCAGAAACTGTTTGCCGTGCATGGCGCCGGCGCGATGATCGGCGGTGTAGGCGGCGGCGCCCATCCACTCAAAGTAGCGGACTTTGTCGCCGGCCACGCGGGGGTGGATGTAGGCGGTCTGCGGAACGAACGCCGGGCGGACTTCAGGCCCGGTGATGGGCTGGGCCAGATAGTCGGGAGCGGTTGCGCCCAGGGCCTGATACACGTTGGACAAGTGCTTGCGGTAGAGTTCGTCGAAGTCACGATCATTGGCGGAGTGATGTTCGGGCCCGTACCACCAGTTCCAGTCGCTGCCCTCGGCGATCAGGATTTCGTCGAAGGCCAGCTTGCGTTGAGCCTCGGTGGCGCGCGCGGCCGTCTGGGCGTAGAACTGGCGGGCGTGGTGCAGATAATCCCAAGCGCGATTGTCCTCGGGAGCGCCGATCCAGACGTTGAAGTTGGCGTTGATCCAGGAACCGGGAACCAGGGACGACAGTTTTCCGAAATCTTTATGGCGAGCAATAGCCTCGGAGATGGTAACGGCTTCGACGGCGGGATCGCGCTGCAGGCTGTCGTAGAAGCGGCGCAGAAACTCGCGGCCCGACTTGGGATAGTACTCCCAGGCATTCTCGCCATCGAGAATGATGGAGATCACGGCGTCGCGGCCCTTCTCGAGGACGGGGCGGGCGGATTCCTTGATGTTGGCGATCAAATGGCGGGCAGCGTCGGCCGGAGGCATACCGGAATAGACGAAGCCGATCAGGTCAGAGATGGTGTGATCGCGGAAGACCAGATGCATCGAGGTCGAGCCGCTTTCGAAGCGGTGGATGTTGTAGAGTCTCTCGGCGAGCGGAGCCGGCAGACGGCCCGCGCCATCGCGGGCGAAGAACAATCCTGTGCTGCGGCCGAGCACGCCTTCGTCGGTGGCCATCCACTGGACTCCCACGCTGTGGGCGATGGCGAGAACTTCGTCGGACACGCTGCCTTCGGAAGGCCACGCGCCTTTGGGACGCACGCCGAAGACTTGCTCGTGAAGATCGAGGCCGCGTTTGAGCTGCTCGCGGGCGTCTTCGGGATGGCGGAAACGATTCTGCGGGAGGGGCAGGCCGGGGGACGATACGGCTCCGGCACTGGTGTCGCACACGAGCGGCAGGATGGGGTGATAGAACGGAGTGGCGGAAATCTCGATGGAACCTTTTTTCGCCGCCGCGGTGTAAGCGGGCAGAACGCGGCCCAGCAGTTCGCGCTCGCGCTCGATAACGTGTTTCTGATCTTCTAGCGAGTAGTGGCGGCCCTTGGCGACCAGGGCGGCGATATCTTTCTCTTCGAGAAAAAATTCGTCAAACCAAGCGACTTGCGACAGGACCTGCAGGTCGGTGAAATCCTGCGGCTGAAAATAGCGCTCGGCGCGGTCGGGATGGTCGCCGTGCTCGCGAAAGCGCTCCCACAGCTCGCGGTAGCGGGGGTAGCGGCCGATTAGGTTCTGGGGATTGGCCTGAAACAGATATTGCAGGGCGAAGCGGCGCTCGTCGAGAGACAAGTCCTTGGCCGGTTTGGCGGCGACGCTCAGAAACGGATCCTGCGCAGTTCCGGCAACGTAGTCTTGAATCTGAACCATCAGCGAGGGGACCAGGTTGAAGTTCTGATGGACGTTGGGGAACTCATCGAGCAGCTTGACCATGCCGTAGTAGTCTTTGAGGGCGTGCAGGCGCGTCCAGGGCAGACGATACTCGCCAGTGACCAGGTCCTTGTAGAAGGGCTGGTGCTGGTGCCACAGGAGAATGACGCGCAGGGCGGGCATAGGCTGGAGAAGTCAGGATAGCATGGGGGAATTGCCGCGTTGCGCACGAAAGGCACCACGAGAGTCTTGAGAGGAGAAGCCAGTTCCGGATCGAGCAAAAGATGTTACCCTGCTGCTGGAAAATTCTCAGATCTCGGCGTACGCGAGGCTTGGTTTTTTATGTTGGGGCCGATCTGCGGGTATAAACGCAGCCGCACTGGGCTCGAACCATCAACGGTTTGGCGTTTGGCGCTACTGCTATTCGCTCTCGCCTTTGTCTCCGCACTTACGAAGTCGGAATCTGAGTTTCGAGCGGTTGTTGGCATTACCGCCACGGCAATTTCGTTACAATCAATGGCGTTTCGTTTTCCGTGTGTTACTGGTACGCACCAGGTGTCCGCAGCAACTGGTACCACGTCTTTGATCAGCCTGGTCCGCTACGACCGACAAGCGACACATTCACCATGTTTACGATCGACGGTCGGCCTGACCGAACTGATGTGGGCTCGCCACACGAATTGGCGCAGCGCGCGATGAGCAGGTATGGAGTCAATGGATTTGACGAACGCAGCACGTTTGAATGGAAGATCCGTTCCCAAAACTTGGAATGCATGCAGAACGTGACGCACGCGTGTCCTTTTCGATGGTCTTTTGCTATGGCGACGGGCCCATCTACTCGGTTTCCTTCAATGGTGACGACAATGCTCTCGACAGGCTCAAGAGAACGGCCGCCGAAGCAAAGTAACCCACGGAGCTCACGGGTATCTTAATCCTCGTCTATTCCGGTAAACTGAGGGCCGGCAGACAACCTTCCGCGTATGAGCCCTGAATCCACGACAGCCAGCCCGCAGCTTCTCACCGACCAGGACCTCTATCTCTTCAACGAGGGCAGCAACTATCGCATGCACGACAAGATGGGCGCCCACCCGTTCACGCACAATGGGCAGGCGGGCACGGTCTTCAGCGTGTGGGCGCCGAATGCGCGATCGGTGTCGGTGGTGGGGAGTTTCAACGGGTGGGATCCCAAGACGCATCGGCTGGAGCCGCGCGGCTCTTCCGGCATCTGGGAAGGATTCGTCCCGGGCGCCAGCCGCGGCGCGCTGTACAAGTTCCACATCGAATCGCAGCGCCATGGATTCCGCGTGGACAAGGCGGACCCGGTCGGCTTGCTGCACGAAAAACCGCCGCGCACGGCCTCGGTCATCTGGGACCTCGACTACCAGTGGGGCGATCAAGACTGGATGGGGAAGCGCGCCGGGCACAACTCGCTGCGCGCGCCGCAGGCGATTTATGAAGTGCATCTGGGCTCGTGGATGCGAGTGCCTGAGGAACACAATCGCCCGCTGACCTACCGCGAGACGGCTCCTCGGCTGGCCGAGTACATGGGCCGCATGGGGTTCACGCATGTCGAGTTTCTGCCTGTGATGGAGCACCCGTTCTATGGCTCGTGGGGGTATCAGACGACGGGATATTTTGCGCCCACCTCGCGCTACGGCACGCCACAGGATTTCATGTACCTGGTGGACTACCTGCACCAGCACGGCATCGGCGTGATTCTCGACTGGGTGCCGTCGCACTTCCCTTCCGACGGCCACGGCCTGGCTTATTTCGACGGCACGCATCTCTACGAGCACGCCGACTCGCGGCAGGGATTCCATCCCGACTGGAAGACGCACATCTTCAATTACGGGCGCCCGGAAGTGCGCAGCTTCTTAATGTCGAGCGCGATGTTCTGGCTGGACAAATATCACATAGACGGCCTGCGCGTGGACGCGGTGGCTTCGATGCTGTATCTGGACTATTCACGCAAGCAGGGCGAGTGGATTCCGAACAAGTACGGCGGGCGCGAAAACCTGGACGCCATTGAATTTCTGCGGCGCTTCAATCAGGAAGCGTACAAAGAGCATCCCGAGATTCAGACCACGGCGGAGGAATCGACGTCGTGGCCGATGGTTTCAAAACCTATCTATCTGGGCGGGCTGGGCTTCGGCATGAAGTGGGACATGGGATGGATGCACGACACGCTGAAGTATTTCCAGAACGATCCCATTCATCGCAAGTTTCACCACAGCCAGCTGACGTTCCGCATGCTGTATTCGTGGCATGAAAACTTTGTGCTGCCGCTGTCGCACGATGAAGTGGTGCACGGCAAGGGATCGCTGATCGGCAAGATGCCGGGCGACGAATGGCAGCGCTTCGCCAACCTGCGCCTGCTGTTTGGCTACATGTACGCGCAGCCGGGCAAGAAGCTGCTGTTCATGGGCGGAGAATTCGGCCAGGTGCGGGAGTGGGGACATGACACCAGCCTGGAGTGGCATGTGACGCAGTTTCCCTTCCATCGTGGCATGCAGGCCTGGATGGAGCAGTTGAACCGGCTGTACCGCGGCGAACCGGCGATGCACGTGTTCGACAACGATCCGGCGGGTTTCGAGTGGGTGGATTGCAACGACAACGCGGCGAGTACGATCTCGCTGCTGCGCAAAAGCGAGAAGGTGGAAGACACAGTGCTGGTGGTGTGCAATTTCACGCCCGTGCCCCGGACTGGATACCGCGTGGGCGTGCCTTTCGGCGGACACTGGCGCGAACTGCTCAACAGCGACGCCCGCGAATACGGCGGCAGCGGCCTGGGCAACCTGGGCGGAGTGCAAGCCGAGGCCGAGACGGCGCACGGGCGGCCGTACTCGCTGAAGCTGACCCTGCCGCCGCTGACGGCGCTGTTCTTCAAGGCGAGCTGAGCGGAGTCTCCCTCAGTCGTACCTACGGCACGAAGTACCGGATCTTGCGGTAGCCGCCCGCCAGTGAACTAGCGGGCCACTTTCATCGGTCGCTAACGGGACCCTCTCCGGCCTACCTCGCCCCGCTTATCTCGACGGTTCTTCTTTCTCGTCCCGTGCTATGCTCGCTGAAGCGCGCTTCCCATGCGGATTCTGACCCGCTACATCCTGCGCGAAGTGACGGCGCACGCCCTGATCGGGGTGGCGATCTTCACGTTTGTCCTTTTCACCCGTGATCTAGGGCGCATTCTCGAGTTGGTCGTGCGGGCGAGCGCGCCCCTGCCCAGCGTGGCCGAGATTTTCTTCCTGACCATTCCGCTGGCGCTCACTTATACGTTACCCATGGGCGTGCTGGTGGGAATCCTGCTGGGGTTGAGCCGCCTGGCCGCCGACTCGGAGATCACTGCCATGCGCGCCAGCGGCATGGGTGTGTGGAGCTTCCTGCGCGTGCTTTCGATCTTTGTCCTAGGAGCGTGGCTGCTGGCGCTGGGCAATGGATTGTACGTCGCGCCACGGTCGCAGGCCGCGCTGGGACGACTTGAAGACCGGCTTAAAGGTTCGCAGGTGTCGTTTGAAGTGCAGCCTCGGGTGTTTTACGAAGGCTTCCCCAAGATCGTGCTGTACGTGCAGGACGTCAAGAGCGCGCAGGGTGCAGCGGTGTGGAAGGGCGTGTTCATGGCGGATCTTTCCGACGCGGCCAATCCGAAGATCACGCTGGCCAAGGAAGGCATCGTGGTCAACGAAGGGCCCGACCGCCTGCACCTGCATCTGGTGGATGGTTCGGCGCACGAAACCGATCCGCAACAGGCCGACCATTACCAGATTTCCACGTTTCAGCAGACCGACATTCCCATCGAATTGCCCTCCACCGAAAACAAGGCCGAGGAGTCGCTGCCAGCCAGCGTGATTGACACGTGGGCCTTGCCGGCGAGGGCCGCCCACGCCGACCCTGTCTCGGCGTGCTGGTACCTGATTGAGTTTCACCGGCGCTTCGCCTTGCCCACGGCTTGCGTGGTGCTGGCGCTGGTGGGAATTCCGCTGGGCCTGTCGTCGAAGAAAAGCGGCAAGTCGGGCGGGTTCGTGCTGACCATCCTACTGGTGTTCACGTACTACGTGGTCTCGCTGGTGGGAGTGTCGCTGGCGCGGCAAGGCCGGGTCTCGCCCTGGTTCGGGGCATGGCTGGCGGATGTGGTGTTTCTGGCCCTGGGGCTGTTTCTGCTGTTGCGGGCGGAGAGGCGTCCGTTTGAGCTGGCCTCGCTGCGGCCCTTCTGGAAGCGGGACGCGTCGTCACCGCAGACGGCCGCCGCGCGCGGCCGGCGGGAGAATGCCTTCGAGCGCGCCTCGACGCGGCGGCGCGTGTTCAGCGCGAGCTTTCCCACGCTGCTCGACGACTACGTGCTGCGCGATTTTTTTCTTTATCTGGGGATGATCCTGGCCACGTTTCTGGTACTGGTGCTGGTGTTCACCCTGTTTGAATTGCTGGGGGATATTCTGCGCAACCAGGTTCCGGTCAGCGTAGTGGCGGAGTACCTGCTCAATGTCACGCCATATCTGCTCTACAACGTGGCGCCGCTGGTGATGCTGCTGGCCGTGCTGGTGACGTTTGGGCTGATGAACCGGGCCAACGAAATCACGGCGATCAAGGCGACGGGAACCAGCATTTACCGCATCGTGGCGCCGGTGATCGTGGCAGCGGCGATGGTGGCCGTGGGGCTGTTTTTCGCCGACCAGTTTTACCTGCCGCGCACCAACAAGCGGCAGGAGGCGCTGCACAATCAGATCAAGGGCAAGCCGCCGCAGACCTACCTGCGCCCCGACCGCAAATGGATTTTCGGGCAGAACAACGACATCTACTACTACCAGTTTTTCGATCCCGACCGCGACCAGTTCGGCAACGTCACGGTGTTTCAGCTCGACCGGGCCAGCTTCAGCATCACGCGCCGGGTGCATGCCGAGCGCGCGCACTGGGACGACAAGCTGAACCGCTGGGTCTATGCGCAGGGTTGGGACCGCTCGCTGAACGTTGCCGCGATCGCCAACTATCATCCTTTCGACGTGGCCACGTTCCCGGAATGGACGGAAACGCCGGTTTATTTCAAGAAAGAAGTGAAGCAGTACACGGAGATGAATTACGAGGAGTTGCGGCGCTACATCCGCGACCTGCAGCAGAGCGGGTTCGACGTGGTGCGGCTGCGGGTGCAGCTCCAGCAGAAGCTTTCCTATCCCCTGATTACGCTGATCATGGCGGGGCTGGCCATTCCTTTCGCGCTGTCGGCGGAGAAAAAGGGAGCGATTACGGGAGTTGCAGTCGCGGTGGGTATTGCCGTGTTTTACACGGTGGTGTCGCGGCTGTTTGAAGCGATGGGAAACCTCAGCCAGCTTCCGCCGGCGCTCGCGGCGTGGTCGCCGGACTTGATTTTCATTCTGGTGGGCGGGTATTTGATTTTGAAGGTGCCGACGTAGGAAAGCAGGGGTCAGGGGTCAGGGGTCAGGGGTCAGGGGTCGGAGAGCCCGTTACCCGCGGTCAGAACGGGACCACGCTTGCGGCTTCGCAAGGTGCAGTCGTCGCCGGCAAAGAATCGTCGCCCTCTCCCCTCTCCCCTCCCTCCTCTCCGCTCTTCGATCCGCGAAGTTTCCTGGCCAAGAGCGTGCCGAAGCGGATGGCGATCATCTCGGCCGGCGTGATCATGAATCTGATCTTCGCGTTCCTGATGGCGGTGGTGGCGTTTGGAATCGGAACGGAAGAGCCGCCTGCGGTC
>DATFNP010000109.1:0-11903 GCA_035266345.1 Candidatus Sulfotelmatobacter sp. | reverse complement strand
TTCATGACCGACTTCGGTGTGGTGGACGATTCGGTGGCGATCTGCCGGGGAGTGATGTACGCGATCCTGCCGACGGTGCGAATTGTGGACCTGACGCACCAGGTCACGCCGTTTTCGATTCGGGATGGAGCGCGGTTTCTTTATGGCGCGACGCCGTACTATCCGGCGGGCACGGTGTTTGTGGTGGTGATTGATCCGACGGTGGGAAGCACGCGCAAGGCGATTGTGGCGCGCTCGAAGCGCGGACAGTATTTTGTGCTGCCCGACAACGGGCTGCTGACGCTGGTCGAACAGCGGGACGGGATCGAGGCGGCGCGGGAGATTACGAATACGGATTGGATGATCGGCACCAAGCTGTCGTCCACGTTTCACGGGCGCGACATTTTTTCGCCAGTCGGGGCGCACGTGGCGCGCGGCGATGACTGGACGAAAGTCGGACCGGAGATGGCGGTGAAGGACCTGGTCCGGCTGGAGTTGCAGGCGGCGAAGCTGGATGAGCGCGGGCTGACGGCCACGGTGATCGCGACCGACGGGCCGTTCGGGAATCTTGTGACCAATATTGACGCGGATGACTTTTTGAAGCTGGGGTACGCGCGCGGGCAGGAGGTTGCGGTGACGGTCGGCGGCAAAGAAATGAAACTCAAGTTTGTGAAGACCTTCAGCGATGTGCCGCTGGGCCAGCCGCTGCTCTACATTGACTCGCGGGGGCATTTGGGGCTGGCGGTGAACCAGAACAGTTTTGCAGCGACGTATGGTGTGAAGCCGCCGGTGGGGGTGTTTATTCCGCGGGCGAAGTAGAGAAAACCCCCACTTCTCGCGCAAAGAGCGCGCGAGAAATGGGGCACCCACTGTCTCAACATGGTTCGTCTTAGCTCCCTAATCCTTGTTCTACGCGGGGCAGGACGGCTCGCAGGAGCGACTCGAAGGTGGTCTTGACCCGTTCTCCGGTTTCCATGACGTCGGCGTGGGAGAGCGGTTGGTCGAGGATTCCGGCGGCCATGTTGGTGACGCAGGAAATGGCGAGGACCTTGATTCCCATGTGGCGGGCGGCGATGACTTCGGCGACCGTGGACATGCCCACCAGGTCGGCGCCGATGCGGCGCAGATACTCAATCTCGGCGGGAGTCTCGTAACTCGGGCCTAGCAGGCCAGCATAAATTCCTTCGTGCAGCGGAATTTTCAGCCTGGCTGCTTCTTCTTGCGCGATCGCTCGATATTCTTTGGCGTAGGCGTGCGTCATGTCGGGAAAGCGTACGCCGAAGCGGTCGTCATTGGGGCCGACGAGGGGATTGGCGCCCTGCAGGTTGATGTGGTCGCGGATCAGGACCAGCGCGCCCTGGGAGTAGGTGAGGTTGATGCCTCCGGCGGCATTGGTGAGGATGACGGCGCGAATGCCCATGCGTGCGAAGACGCGGATGGGGAAGGTGACCTGCTGCGCGGAATATCCTTCATAGAGATGCACGCGTCCCTGCATGGCCGCGACCGAGATGCCGCCAGCCTTGCCGATGACCATGCGTCCGGCGTGGCCGATGGCGCTGGACTGCGGAAACGAAGGAATCTCGGCGTAGGGCACGCGCGCGGCGCCGGTGAGGGAATCGGCGAAACCGCCGAGGCCGGAGCCGAGAACGAGTCCGATCCGGGGGCGAAGAGGAGTACGGGTGAGGATGAGTTGAGCGGCGGAGTCGGCGAGAGTGTAGTGGTCAGACATAGGGTGCAATTGTTGTTGGTTGTAGAGACGTTGCAAGCAACGTCTCTACGAGAGATCACAAATCGCCGTCGGCGAAGAAGCGGCCGTGGCCGTTCTGTTCCAGCCAATCATACAAGAACGTCTGATAGAGAAAAGACGCCACGATTTCCTCGCCTAGTTCGTGAGTTTCGGTGCAGATGAACGGAACGCGGAGTCCGGCGAGGACGGCGATTAGAGATTGGGTGATGCGGTTGGGGTTGGCGCCACGATACGGATACTCGGACTTGATCTCGCTCAGGGGAGCGGTGACGACGAGCAGGCTGTGAGGAACTTCGCTCATGCGCCGCAACCGGCTGATGAATACGGCGCGGTTTGTAGTGAACGACTGGATCAGGTCGGCGAGATCTTTGCGCTCCACCACACAGGAGTTTTCCATGCCTTCGATGGAGTAGTCGCCGAGGGGTAGGGCGCGGTGCTTGATGCCGGCGAACCATCCTTTGAAGCGGCGGAAGGAAAGTGGGTTCTGCTCGCGCGTGTCCACGACGGCGACGGGAAGCGGAGTGTGCAGCTGGGTGCCGCCGCGCTCGGCCACGACCGGCAGAGGAGGAGGAGATACGGGTGCGGGCTGCATCTGCCAGGTCAGAGGCGAGGGGATGAGAGTGCGTTTGCGGGGCATGGGTGCGATGTTGCTTGACAGGCGAGACCCGGAGATAAATTCAGCCGACCGCGCGTTGGGGTCCGTAACGCCCGTTATCAACAGTTGCGCCGGAAGCCACTCGCGAGCGTGAAATTCCTGGGGGGCAGGTCAGATCTTATGGCTTCCGCCATTTGGCTTGTCTAGACCCTCCCCCCAGCCGAGTCCCTCAAACTAGTACTTTACGCTCTCTCTTGTCGGAGTCTCCACTACGCCGTACGCGCACTTTGGCGTTGTACCCGAGGACGCGGGACTTCCTTTCCACGCCGGACTTGCGATCAGGGTCCCGTTCTGGTCGTACAACCGGACGTTAAACGTCAGTCCCGTGTTGGCGGGGAATTCGGTGCACTTGTTAACACCATAGTCCTCAGTCACCGCGCCGAACGCCCAATTCCATACTTGCCCACCCACCGGAGTTTTCGCCAGCGTTGTGGCCTTTCCGGTGGTCACGTCCCTACTCACTACGTTCCAGGTAGAGCATGAACTTGATCCCGGTTTGCAGTTGGAAGTAATCGCCCCGAAGATGGTGTCCCCCGCGCTGACTTGCAGCAGCGGGCTGTACCACGCTTGTCCATTGATGCAGCAATTCCAGCTTTCCATCGCCCAATAGTTGCCACCGCCTCCAGCGGAGGCGCCAAACTGCAACACCGGCTGAACAATGCTAATGACGTCGCTGTAGTCCTCAAAGCCGGGGAAGAAGAACAGCACCTGCCCATCCTGTGCGGTGGGCGCCGGCGGGACTTTCCACATGGCAGAAATCTTTCCGTAGGAGGAAGTCGTGCTGACGCTGACATATTCCAGCCAGCCGCTTATGGTTGGCGGGTCGATTCCGCGCAGGGCTTCGCCATCTCCCAGTACCAGTACTCCTGTCCGCGTATAGTGCGCGTAATTGCAAAATGGAACATTTGCATCCGCCCTGCCGTCCGCGTGTTCGACACGTCCGTCGGCGAGGAGGGTGTCGCCCTCCGTAAGCGCCAGGACACAAGATGGATGGAAGTAGCCGAACGGCGTGATTACGAACTCCTCCGGTACTCCCAGAGGACGGTTACTGGCCTGCCCACTCAGCGAGGCAGCAAGCACAAAAAGCACGGCCAGCACAGCGAAGCGAGCCAGAGCGCGCTCGCGAAACAAGTGCACATTCCTAGTCATGACCAATCTCCTGTGGAGGCTAGTAACAACCGGCCTCAATTTACAGCGATAGTATGTTTCTGCTACAGGGGGGGGACAAAGAAAAATCGGGGGAACAGCTCTCCTCAGAAGCAGGGCGCAACCTCTTCTCGCCAAGTCCCCGCTTCGGGACGGCTACCCAGTATACCCCACTTTCGGCGGGAAAACAGCACACTTCGTCAAATCGCCTTTCCGCTCGCTGACCCGGTCGTGGCGATTTCCCCTGGGGCGTGGGCGATTGATCCTGCCGGCTAGAATGCCTTTTCGAACGCGGCGAATTCGGCTTCGAGTTTCCATTGCTCGCGGGCGCGTGCGCTAGCAGCGAGAAACTTGGCGCATGCATCTGACGGTTGCGCCGCGCCCGCTACGCCGGCGGCGCAGGCGGCCACCGGGCGAAATGCGGGCCTGGTCACGGCCCACAGACTCTCGCCCGGCAGAAAGCTGTGCTCAACACTCATGCGCGTCATGCGCTTCATTTCCGGGTAGGGCAGGTGGAAGTCCTCGACCGCGCGCAGATATTCGTGCGTCATGTCAGAGCGGGCGACGCCTTCGTCGTCGGTGGAAAGCGCAACCGGTACGCCGTATTTCATGTACACGGGCAGGGGGTGATCGTCGCCGCTGATGCCGAGGATCTGATCGTTGGAGGTGAGGTTGATTTCGACCAGCACATTGCGGGCGGCCATTTCTTTCATCAGGCCGATGGGATCGTTTTCCAGCATGACGTCCACACCGTGGCCGATGCGCTCGGCGTGGCCGCGCTCGACGGAAGCGCGAATGTGGAAGGTGAGGTCCTCGGGCTTGACCAGGCCGGCAGCAATTTCACCCGCGTGCAGGCTGATATGCACCTTGGGATAGACTCCGTGCAGGTAGTCGAGCGTGGCCATGTGCTCGTTGAAATCGTGAACGGGCACGTACCAGTCCTCAGGCATGACCAGGTTGAGGCCGACGAAACGCGGGTCAGAAGAGGCGAGTTCGAAGCCCAGCAAAATCTGCGCAAAGACCGCTTCGTGCGGGAGACCGCGCAACACCTGGTAAAGATAGCGGACGGTTACGTTGCATCCGGGTTCGGCCTCGGAGGTGCCGCACTTCAGTTCGGAGCGGGCGCGGGCATCGTCTTCGGCGAGCGTTTTGCTGGTGGCCGCGGCGATTTCTTTCAGTCCCCCGGACAGCAGTTGATCGCGCATTTTGGCGAAGTCGCTGTTCCAGCCCAGTTTCATGCCGAGTTGGGGCGCGGCGCCGCCGTCGGCGGTGTGCATGAATTCGATGTACTGTACGTGCTCGTGGGCCGCGCGGTTGACGACCGTGGCCACGGCTTCGGCGACGTGACCGTGCGAGGCCAGGCCGAATTTGTCAAAGGTGGCGAAGAAATGGTCGTGGCCGGACTCGTCTCCGGGATGCCAGTTACGCATGGACCAGGCGTCAATGATCTGGTTGTAGAGGATGTGATCGCCGTAAGCACAGCGGATGGCGGGCTTGGAGGTGTACTTCTCGCAAGAATCGCAGGGCGGCGCGATCAGATGCGAAGTCGTGCGGTCCACACAAAGATTGTCAGACGCGGCGAAATCGAGGAAATCTTCGGCGTAGACGGCGCCGTCGAGGTGGTTGTGCAGGTCGCCGCCCTTGGGCATTTCGTGTAAGAAGGCCAGCAGCAGCGGGGGCTTCTGGCGGATCGAGTCGAGATAGCGGGCGGTTTTCTGCTCGGCGGTTTGTGACGTGGCTTGAACGGCGGAGAGAGCGGATAGAAGAAGGACAATCAGGCAACGGCGAACGAATTGGGGCATAGTCAGGCTCACGAGCCGGCCTCCGGAGATCGGGAAGGGCATTGTAATTCGTGCATCGCTGTGCGCGCCAATTCAGCGGCTGGTTTAGGGGGATTTACTTGTCGGTGAGTTGGCCCTTCAGCAGTTCTTCCAAATACTTCGCCATTGCGGATACGTCGAGCTTGCCGTCATCCCAGGCACGGTCGGCGGCCTCCAATGCTTCGTAGTAAGGGCGTCGGTTTTCCCGTATGCGCTCGGGCACGATCTTCTTGCCGGGGAGCAATCTGCCATGCTTCATGCAAATCAGGTAGTAGCAGGCAGCTCTGGCCGTCCTCCCGTTTCCTTCGACGAATGGATGAATCCAATTCATTCTCCAGAGGGCATAGGCTGGAAGCCACGTCGGGTGGTCAACAATTGTCCAATTTTCGTGAATGAGGGAAAAGAACCGGTCCATCAAATTGGGGACATCCTCGAAATGTGGCGGGGTGTGTTTGCCGACGTAGATCGGTTCCTCTCGGTACCGTCCGCCAAATTGCGCAATATTGGCGACGGCGGCATAGTTCAACGCCCATAACGTGTATTTATCGAAAGCTTCAATCCCTTTCTCTAGGCCGATCTCAACGCAATTTGACAGCTGATCATACTGCCGCAACAGATTCTGCTCCTGGATCCTCGTATATAACGCGGGATTGTCTTTTTCGCGGACTGACATGAATGGAGTGATGTGGCCCGCGTAGCGGGCCACGATGGAAATCTATGGAAGCAAGCGTATGTGCTCAGACGTTTGCCGAACGCTGTCCTTGGTAATGTTCTTGGCATCAGCTGGGGCATTGCCGAATGCGAAGCTAATCCTCTGCTCGCGCAGTTCATCCTCCGTTACAGGAGTTTGCCGCGATGCCTCCAGCGCTTTCAGTAGTTCGGGGTCAGCCGTGATTTCTCCGAAAAATTGTTTCCGATCTGCCATTATTACCACCACCTTTTCTTCGCTGTTTGTTCGGATAATAGTCCTTCGTTCTCCTGTGTCAATAGTGTACTGGTACATGCCCTGTGAATTAAAGAGGTGCGGCCGGTCTCTACACTTATCAGTTGTGAGTTCCGTGAATTAATTTTGAAACTGAGATGCTCCCTCCCACTCTGCTACATTAGTTTTCTTATGCCGCGGGTTTCCACCAAGCCGACACGCAGCTTTGCCAGCGACAACAATGCCGGGGTGCATCCGGAAGTGCTGGAGGCGATTGCGCGCGCCAACCAGGGACACGTGGTTGCGTATGGCGACGATCCTTACACCCGCTCGGCCGTGGCGAAGTTTGCAGAACACTTCGGGGAAGGAATTGAGGTCTTCTTTACGTTCAACGGCACGGGGGCGAACGTACTGGGATTGCAGGCGCTGAACCGGCCCTACCACGCGGTGCTTTGCAGCGAATATGCCCACATCTATACCGACGAGTGCGGCGCGCCGGAAAAACACACGGGATGCAAGCTGATTCCGCTGCCGCACCAGGACGGCAAAATTACGCTCGACGCGGTGCGGCATGCCTATCACGGCATCGGCGACCAGCATCATGTGCAGGCGCGGGTGATCTCGATTACACAGTCCACGGAGATGGGTACGGTCTATCGGCCGGAGGAGATACAGGCGCTGGCACAATTCGCGCACGAGCATGAAATGTTTTTGCATGTGGATGGCGCGCGGATCGCCAATGCCGCAGTCAGTCTGGGCCAGAATCTGCGCCAGGCCACGCGGGATCTGGGCGTGGATGTGCTCTCCTTCGGAGGGACGAAGAACGGAATCATGGGCGGGGAGGCGGTGGTCTTCTTCAATCGCAGCCTCAGCGCCGATTTTCTTTACCTGCGCAAGCAGGGGATGCAGTTGGCATCGAAGATGCGGTTCATTGCGGTGCAGTTCGAGGCGCTGCTGACCGACGACTTGTGGCGGCGGAGCGCCGAGCACGCCAACCGCATGGCGCGAGTGCTGGAAGCCGAGGTGCGGAAGATTCCCCAGGTCCGGGTGGTGTGGAAGGTGGAAGCCAACGGCGTGTTTGCGCAGATTCCGCGGCACGCGATCGCGAAGATCAAAGAGCGCTACTTTTTCTACCCGTGGATCGAGGAAGAGTGCATTGTGCGCTGGATGTGCTCGTTCGACACCACGGAGGAGGATGTGAAGGCCTTTGCCAGGGTCGTGGCAGAGGCGGTAAAGGGTGGTCCTGCACGCTGAAAGGCAAGAACCTGAACCACGAAGGGCACGAAGTATCACGGGATCAGCGGGATGGCTGTTGCTTTATACTTTACCTTGGGCTGTTTTTGACCGCGCTCCCGCGCCGGATGCGTGGTAGCCTTTAGAATCCAACTCTTAAAGAACTAGGGTTGGTCGAACTCAGGAGTGCTGCATGAACGGGAAGTGGCTTGGCATTGTGGTGCTGATGGCTGCGGCGGCTGTGCTGTTCAGTCTGTCGAGTTGCGGGCACGATCAGCAGTTGGTGTCTATTGAGGTCCAGCCTGGCGTTGAGACGTTCGGCGCTTCCAATATCATGGTGGTTGACGATGCCGGGTTGCAAGTGCAGCTCCGGGCGCTGGGTACCTATATCCATCCTCCGGTGGTCAAGGACATTACGAGCCAGGTCACGTGGTTCTCCAACGACACGCAGATGTTCAGCGTTACTAATGGGGGCTTGCTGACCGCTACCGGCGTCACGTGCGGGGGAACGCTGGTCTCGGCGACCCTGAAAACCAACACCAGCGAGGGCGGAATATCGTCGTCCGGGGCGATCGTGACCGGTTACATGACCGCGAATGTAGTTTGTTTTACGGGTACCGGCGGCGGTGTGGGCCCGGCTCTGGGTTTGACTTTCGGCGGCCAGGGCGCGGGAAACGTGGTCAGTAACCCTAACGGTTTAAGCTGCAACAGTTCGGTGGGTGTTTGTGCCAGCCAGTTCCCAGTCGGCACGGTGGTGACGCTGAATGCGACTCCGACACCTCCGTCTACCTTCGGTGGGTGGACGGGATGTTCCACCGCGAACAACGTTAACCCGTGCATGATCACGCTGGAGGGGAACAGCTTCGTAACGGTGACTTTCAACCCGAACTAGGCGGGCTGAACTATTCCGGCTCGCCCAGCAGTTTGCCCAGGGTGGGCTTGTGTTTTTCCGGCTTCTTCTTTTTTTCAACCACAATTTTCCCGGCGGGAGGCGAGCCTACGCGTTCGCGCGCCAATTCCTTGACCGCGGTTACTGCCCGGAAGCGCTTGATTTTCTTCTTGCGTGGCATCGCGTGGGCCTTCGATTTCAATGTTGCCATAGCTTGCCGGTCACAAACCTGTAATAATCATGGTTCGCGGTCGCGCCTGAGCCCGGATGCAGGGGCTGGGCAACGGCTGGCGACTAACGACCATGGAAGAGCGCGATTTTTTTGACGAGAAGCAAGAGAAGAAAATGGCTTCGCTGAACTGTCCTCACTGCCACGAGTCGGCGGAGTACGAGGTGACCTGGGTGGTCCGGACCAAGAAGCGCCAGCTTCCTGGACGGGCGGACGAGCGCGACCGCGCCCGCTTCGCCAAGGCGCGGTCCTACATGCTGCGCAAAGACGACCTGATGGCCTGCAAGAATATGCGCTGCCGGAAGCGGTTTGAGATTTCGGGAGTGCAGTCGGTGGTGTTTACGGAGTAAACGTACTCTCCACGATCACTAGGCCAAGGCAGCGAACGATGTTCAATTCTGATCCAAAGAGACCGTTTGTTCGGGTTGTTGCTGGCTTGGGAGGCCTGGCCGCTTTCGGATGGGGGCTTGCCGGGATCGTATGGCGGGGTGATTTGCACTACAGGAACTGGTTTGGAGAATTGGTCTTCGCGCCATTTGCGATTCTCTTTGGGTTAGTCATGATCCTCGGCGCTTTGTCTAAGCCAGAGATTCTCGGCGGATCGCATACGAGACCGAAACGCTAGGGAACTGGAAAGCCCCTCAGGGGCTGAAGCCCCCACAGAAGAGAAAGCCTCAATCGCAGCGCTGAAGCGCTGCGCCACCCAAAACTGCGCCACCCAAAACCGAGTTCTCCAACAAACTGCAAACCCCGCGCTACTGCAAACTCCGCATTATTGGTGAGTCTTGCTGGCACGCTGAAGCCGCGCCCTAAGCTCGTGAGACTACAAAGCTTGTGAGACTGCGTTAGATCAGCCCTGGCTCTGGCGCGTACTCGGGGCGGAGAATCTCGGGCAATCCTTCCAATCCTGCTTTCGCGCCTTCGCGTTGGGCGAAGGCGATCATTTCTTTTTCGCGGTCTGGCTTGAGCGGATGGCGCTGATACGCCGAAAGTAATTCCTCCACACGCTGGTGGGCGCGCTGCAGGATGTCGGGCGACGTGCCGTCCATGGCGGGAAGGCCGCGGTCAATCACGCTGGAAGGGAAGTGCTGCTCCTTGCGGAACAGGGCGCGGGTTTCTTTCAGTTTCAGGAAGTCGCCTTGCAGCCCGGTCTGCGCGAACATGTCCAGGGCGAGCGAATCGGTGCGCGGCTGGATGCCTTCGATCAGGCGCTGGGCCGAGGCGATAGCCTCGGCGTCAATCACGAGCTTTTCGATGCTGTGGCAGGCGAGAAAATCGAGCATGCCCGCGCCGGAAATCATGTTGATGCCGGCCAGCGCGCCCAGCACGGCGGAGATGCCGCTTTCCATCTCGACTTGCGCGTCAATCACGCGGCCGTCGCCGGCAACCAGGTAGGCGTGCGTGGGCAGGCCAAGATATTTTCCGACCTGCGCGCAGCCCACGTCGAGCATGGCGGTTTCGATGGCGCCCATGGGAGTTTTGCCGGTGCGCATGTCGAAGATGGCGGGCGCGCCTCCCCAGACGATGGGGGCGCCCGGCTGCGCCAGTTGATGAATCGTGATGCCGCTGATGCATTCGGCGGCGTGCTGCACGATCGAACCGGCAAGCGTGACCGGGGCAGTCGCGCCGGCGAGCGGCATGCTGACGATTTCGGCGGGGACGCCGGCGCGGGCGAGGTCCACCAGATTCTGCGAGGCGAACTCGGACCAGTTCAGCGGCGGCGACGGGCAGACGTCGAAGACGGCGCGTGGAATCTGGCGAAGAGACTTTGCGCCTCCACTCTCGATGGCCATCAGTCCGAGCAGCGTGTGCAGGCTGGACGCCGAAAAAGCGCCCGTCACCACCGGCTTTTCCGAATACCACAGGACCAGCAGCAGGCGGTACCAGTCACCGATTTCCTGGGGCACATCGTTGCAGACCATGGCCGTGGACTGCGCCGCGAACTGCGGCAGCATCTCGGCGACTTGCACCAGTTGCACGAGATCGGCGGCGAGCGCCGGGCGCGCCTGCTGGGTTTGGGGATCGAGAATGTTCAGGCACGACGAGCCGGGATCGAAGTGGACGGCGTCGCCGCCGTAGCGCACGGCCGGATTGCCGCCGCGGTCGTAGAGACAGAATCCGCGCGGGGCGAGATCGAGCAGGCGGCGGGCCAGGGCCTCCGGAATGCGTGCGGCGCCATCTTTCACGGTGATGCCGGCAGCGCGCAGCAGTTCCACCACGTAAGGCGCGACGCGCACGCCGGGATCTTCGATCAGCCGGAAGGCTTCTTCGAGGATGCGTTCGAGGAACGGCTTGTCGAGCAGTTCGAGTTTGGGTCTCATGCGTTACACCAGAATCTGCGTAGAGACGTAGCTTGCTACGTCTCCGCCGGCGGTATTAGCGAACCCGGCGCGTGCGAGGCTGGCGGCAGAGACGTTGCAAGCAACGTCTCTACGACGCCTGCTTCTGTTGCATCAACTCCTGTGCCAAGGCGACCGCGCTCATGGCGTCTTTGGCGTAGCCGTCGGCGCCGATTTCTTCGGCCCAGCGGCGGGTCACGGGGGCTCCGCCGACCATGATTTTGACCCGGGAGCGCAGGCCGGATTGCTCGATCGCCTCGACGACTCCTTTCTGATTGCGCATGGTTGTGGTCAGCAGCGCCGAGACGCCGACGATATCCGCGTTGAGTTCGCGCGCCTTGGCGGCGAATTTCTCTCCGGGCACGTCCACGCCGAGATCATGAACGCGGAAACCATGCGCTGTGAGCAGAGTTCCAACCAGAATCTTGCCGATCTCGTGAATGTCGCCCTTGGTGGTGCCGAGCACGACGACGCCGGACATGGGACGCTCCTCGCCGAGTTTCTTGAGTTCCGGATCGAGGACGGCCATGGCGGCGCGCATGGCTTCGGCCGAGGCCATCATGTCGGGCAGGAACATCTGGCCTTTGGCGAATTGCTCGCCTACTTCGTGCATGCCGGGGACGTAGCCGATATTGATCGCGTCGAGCGGCGCGACGCCCGAGGCGACGGCCTGCTGGGCGAGGCTGGAGGCGGTGTCCGGCGCGCCGTCAACGATGCTCTGGCGCATGGCGGAGAAGGTGTTGTCGGGCATAAGAGACTCCCGCCATGCTGACTTGGGGAGCGGGCGCGAGTCTGTGATGGAGATCACAATCAGGTCACTCCCCATCAATGAATGATATCGCGATTTTTCGCCAACTACCGTCGAAGCCAACCGGTTCTTGCGAGCCTACTCAGGCTACTTATGCGGGTCACGAGTGCCTGTGCCATCCTTCGCGGAATAGTCA
>DATFNP010000108.1:0-14741 GCA_035266345.1 Candidatus Sulfotelmatobacter sp. | reverse complement strand
CGTGATGCCGCGCGCCTTTTCTTCCGGCGCGTTGTCAATCGAGTCAAACGACCGGAACACAATCTTGGGATTATGCTTCTGCAGCACCTTGGTGATGGCCGCCGTCAAGGTCGTCTTGCCATGATCAATGTGCCCGATCGTCCCCACGTTGCAGTGCGGCTTGGTCCGTTCAAATTTCTCTTTCGCCATAAAATTGCCTTGCCTCGCTTGAAATGTTGCTCAGTAATACTGATACAGCTTCTTAAACTTGTGCCGCAGCGCGATGTCCACGCCCTCGAGCTTCGACAGGTAAAACTCGCGCATCAGGGCCTGATCGGAAACCGGCAGCGAATCGTACCTCTGCCGCGCATCCAGTCCGGCATCGCCAAAGTCTTCGAGCACGCGCTTCGCCAGCACGGCGTCGAAGTCGCGAACGCGAATCCCTTTGCGATCCAGTTGCTTCAGGAAGCGCTCGACCTTCTCGGGCAAGAACGCCTGCTCCACCGCGGCTTGCAGCCCGGCGAACTCTTGCGCCTTCTCGACCTTGATGGCAGCCTGTTCAAACGCCACTGTCATCCCCGAACTTGTTCATGCCTTGCCAAAAATCAATTCCTGGAGCGGGAGACGGGAATCGAACCCGCGACCAACAGCTTGGAAGGCTGTGACTCTACCACTGAGTTACTCCCGCTAAAACCAGCCATCAGCTATCAGCCCTCAGCAAAACCCGGCCCGGCTCGCCGATCGAACTCATAATCTCTGGAGCCGATGACCAGGATTGAACTGGTGACCTCTCCCTTACCAAGGGAGTGCTCTACCAACTGAGCTACATCGGCCCGAACCAGCCGTCAGCTATCAGCTGTCAGCCCTCAGCAAAAACTCTACAGGTCGGCATCCCTCTTGTCCGGATGCATCACATCGTTCCTTCGCAGCCAACTTTTCGCCGCGAACAAGACAAGAAGCGCCAGCGTGACGCCTCGAATCCGCGAGTCGCTGATCGTCAGCCATGTCAGCACTCCGAGCACGACGTAGGCGATCAAAGCTCCGGCAAGACGATTCATTGTTGTTCGATCCTTCGCGGGCTGTTCATAAAAAGCAGGCTCAGGATTTCGCCAGCGGACTCCCGTCGTCCCCTTCGGCAAGCTCAGGGTCCGACTCACGCCCGCTAAGCGGCTCAACTCTGGTGCACAGGGAAGGATTCGAACCTTCGTACCTCGCTAGGAGGGACAGATTTACAGTCTGTTGGCTTTAACCACTCACCCACCTGTGCAGAAACTTTCGGGCGATGCGGCCAGTCTGCGCCCTCCGGCACACCTTTCATGCAAGGGCCGCTGCCTAAGCCTCAAGCCCGCAGACCAAACCCAACACGAGTCACACTTCACTCGTAAAACAGGACATTCGCAACACAGGGAAACCAAGGCTCGCGCTCAAGACGCCGCGAGAAAACCACTACTCGCCGGAAAAGTTCCGAAAGGAGTGCGTTTGGAAAAACCTGTTGCGCCTACTGAGTCCGCCGAACCGCGGGAAAATTCGTATCGTTGTTACCGTGTTACCGTTTCCTGGTTATCGTTTCCTGGAGCTGGCGAAGGGATTCGAACCCCCGACCCTCTGATTACAAATCAGATGCTCTACCGACTGAGCTACGCCAGCAAACTGGGGGATGGATGCGCCTTCGCGCAAACTTATCCCTCTGATCCCTTCCGGATGTCCGGGACAATTAATAAACTTATCACAAGGGCAAGTTTCGGCGCAACTAGGAGTTGGCGGGAACGCTACCCCGCCCGCCAATGATGATATCATTCCATTCCTGACCGCATTGCATGCGAATTAGACGCACTCTCCCCATAGTTCTGGCGGTCGTGGTTGTGGCCGCGGCGGTTACGGTCACCGTCCAGTTGCGCAAGCACGCCCCGCCGGAACCGGCGCGGCTTCTGCCTGGGGCCGACGCCTTCCTGTACGCCGACATCAGCTGGGTGCGAAAAGCGGGCAACGGGAAACCTTTCTTCCCCGTCTCCCACGACCCGGAGTACCAGCGCTTTATCGAGGAAACCGGGTTTGACTTCGAGCGCGACCTCGACGCGGTGGCCTTTGCCATTCACTACCCGCAAAGCTGGCCGGGCGGTGGCACCGGCGGCACGGCTCCCGAGGCGCGTTTTTCGGAGGTCTTTGCCGGGCGGTTTGACGGCAGCAAATGCGCCGCTTATCTCAAGCGGACGGCTCAGTCGGTCGAAAACTACAACTCCGTGGACATCTTCACGATTCCGTTCTCCGGGCGGTCCATTCGGATTGCGATTCTGGGGGTGGACACGGTCGCGGCCTCGAACCATGACGATCCCGCGGTAATTCACGGCATCGTGGACCGCTCGCGGCGGCTGGCTTCTCCGTTTGGCGGGCCGGCTTTGCTGCGGCGGTATTACAAGCGGGTGCAGCTGGCCAGCCCGCTGTGGGTGGTGGCGCGCGTGCAGCCCTCGGCGCCGGAGTTCAGGGCGTGGTCCGCGGTTTTTCCCAAGCCTGCCGATCTGGTGGTTTCAGCCAGCTATAACCCGTTGCATCTGCCCCTGCGAACCGGAGCGCTACATCTGCGGGCGGAAGCGTGGGCGGGCAGCGATGAGGACGCCCGCGCCATTGCCGACAAGATGACGGTGATGCTGGCCATGTTTCACAGCGCCGAAGTCTCGGTCGGTTCGCCCGGGAACGATGCGGACGTGAAGGCCTTTTTTGACAGCCTGCAGGTGCGGCAGGAAGATAGCCGGGCCGTGGTCTATGCCACGCTGCCGACGGGTTTCTTTCACAAGATATTGTCGGAATCGCCGCAGGCGCCCGGGCCCGGGTCGCCCGCGGGGCCGTCGCTACCGGCGAAAGCACATTGAATCGGCGCCGGATTTGCAACTAAATGCCCTCCCGCACGTCTTATTCTGATGGGGAGGTACCAGCGCTTGGAGCGACATCCGCAGGTACAATAAAAGAGCATGTCGAGCCTCCAAACTCCTTCGATCATCGGTGTCTTCCTCGCAGGCTTGGTTTCCTTTCTCTCGCCTTGCGTACTCCCGCTGGTTCCTGGATACGTTTCGCTGATAACCGGCACTGGCTTGGAGGAACTCAAAGCGCCGCAGCCCCACCTCAGGCGTCGGATCTTAGTGAATTCCATCGCATTCATCTTGGGCTTCAGCGCTGTTTTTATTGCGGAGGGGGCAGCGGCGACCTGGCTGGGCTCCGTGCTCGGGCTGTACAAACACACGTTGGCGCGGGTCGCGGGCATCATTATCATCGTGTTCGGACTGCACCTGACTGGAATTTTCAAGATCAAGGCGCTCTACACTGATGCGCGGCTGCACAATGTGAAAGGCAATCAAACTCCAATTGGCGCTTTCGTGGTCGGATTCGCCTTCGCGTTCGGCTGGACGCCATGCCTGGGGCCGATTCTGACAATCGTTTTGACCTACGCCAGCCAGGAAGGCACGGTGGCGAAAGGGATTGCGCTCCTGGCGATTTATTCGTTGGGACTGGCGGTGCCGTTCCTGCTGACTTCGCTGCTGATGGAGCGCTTCCTGAAGTTTTACAGCCGCTTCCGCTCGCACATGCATGCGCTCGAAGTGGCCTCGGGCGGTCTGATGATCGCACTCGGCATATTGCTGGTGATCGGGCGATTTACGCTGATCTCGAGCTGGCTGTCGTTCTTGAATCGCTTTGCTTTGTAGTTTGAGGATGGCATTTATGTCTACTTCTGAAGTACCGGCCGCGAACAGCGGCAATCCTGGCCTGAACTCGCCCCCGCACGCGACGGGAGGCGGTCGAAGTTCGCTCGCTCTCGTGGTAGCTGCCGTCGTTGTTGCCGGCATGCTGTATTTCGGCTTTCACGCGGCGCGCCGCGCGGGTCCGCCGGGGACGCCGAGCAGTATCAAGTCCACCGCCGCGCCGGACTTCACGCTGGAATCGCTTGACGGCACGAGCATGCGCCTGTCGGACCTGCGCGGCAAGGCCGTCCTGCTGAACTTCTGGGCGACGTGGTGCGGCCCGTGCAAGATCGAAATGCCGTGGTTCATCGAATTGCAGAACGAGTACGGCGCGCAAGGGCTGCAAGTGGTGGGCGTCGCCATGGATGATTCCAGCAAGGACGACATCGCCAAGTTCGCCAAAGAGATGGGGGTCAACTATCCCGTGCTGCTGGGGAAAGAAGCGGTGGGCGATGCTTACGGCGGCGTGCCGGCCCTTCCGGAGACTTTCTTTATCGGGCGCGACGGCAAGATTGTGGACAAGATCATCGGGCTGAAAGGCAAGGCGGAAATCGAAGACGCTATCAAGAAGGCGCTCAACACGCAGCCAGCCGCCAGCCAAACGGCAGTGACGCAGGCTGCGCCAATGCAGGCTCAGAACTGACAACAGGAGCGCGGACGAAGTGCTTTACTATTTGGATGTGATCAAGATGATCTCCAGAGTGCGCATGCCGGGACTGTTGGGACTGCTGGTTTTGCTGGCGGGCAGTGCCTGGGGGCAAATCCCCAAAGCTCCTTCGGTGACCATGGCGGCGCTGCCGGAGGTCACGGCCCCGCGCGCGGCGCAGACCAAGGTAAACCTGAACTTCCGTGTCGGTTCCGATTTTCACATCAACTCCAATACTCCCAAGTCGGAGTACCTGATTCCCACGACCTTGAGCATTGACGTGCCGACCGATATTGTTCTGGGCAGGATCGAGTATCCCGCGGGGCAGGATCTCACGTTTCCTTTTTCCCCGGATGAAACTCTGAACGTGTACAGCGGAGATTTCACCATCAGTGTGGCCGTGCATCCGCTGCACTCGGTGGTTCCGGGAAAATATGTGATGCACGGAGTTTTGCGCTACCAGGCCTGCGATAACGCGCAGTGCTTCCCTCCGAAAACCCTGCCCGTGAGCATTGACCTGAAGGTCGTGAAAGAAAAGCCCGTCCCCGGCCACAATCCCGCGCAGAGCCCGCACGTGCATAATTAGCCGTCAGCCATCAGCCGTCAGCCAAAATATGTGGGGACCGCCGCCCGGCTGTCCAGTCGAGCGAAGCTCGACAGCGGGGCGCGGACGTACGCATCCAGTTCCCGAATCGGGACGTCCGTCCGAGATTTTCCTTCTTGGACGATGGATTGAGCACGGTGGAGGCCGTAACTTGACGCTATGGGCCCGTGGTGTAACTGGTAGCATCTCTGCCTGTCACGCGTGAGGGTGCGGGTTCGAATCCCGTCGGGTCCACAGCATTCCCTGGTTTGGTAGGGGAATCTGATGAGGAGTCTCGGACAGGCGGACTCCTCAAGTAACCTTGACTTCTGGTTGGTGGCTCCCGATAATCGTATTGAAGCTTGACAGGCAGAGATGCTGACCCCGAGTGGAATTTGCGCTCGGGGTTTTGCTTTTTGCGACCACTCCGCTCGACCGCTTCCCCTGCTTCCTGCCCACTTTCGTCGAGGTGTCTTTCAGAGCGAGTACGGCTGAACACCGGCTTATCGGGGACAGGAATTGCACAACCGGGGTCTAATCATTAGTGAAGCGAGGAACAGTTATCAGCATTTTTGTCGCTGCGGTACTGGCCGTGGTACTGGCCGTGACATCTGTTTTTGTGTCGAGGCACTACCGCCTAGCCGTCCTAACTTCCTCCCAACTTGCCTTGAAACAGCCGAGGCCACCTGAACCGCCAGAAGACTGTTCCGAGATCCGGCGTGCTATGGCGCTGTCTGCGCGGTCAGTGGCTTCCTGGCACGAAAGACCCATCAAGATTGCTGCGCCCTTAGATGCGGACGAGGTCGCGATATACAGGGCGGTGATTCGACAGTGGAATTCGGGTGAGCGAGGGGCTTTGAACGTGTCAGCTGAGACGTTCTCAATCGATGTAACGTTTCCGTCGCAGGAAGCCGAGTGCGGGTGCTTAGCTGGTCTGTCACCAGAGGGCCTTTTGAAAGCCTCGCACTCATTTCACGTGCTGACGCGGAGTGATCTCCCGGGAAAGGATATCCGACTCGTTGATCCGAACGAGCAGAGCGCCCTCATTGCCAAGAATGATCCGAGCGTCACCATTCGCGAGGGGAGATCAGTGCACGCCGCTGTCGAGAATGCGTTCGCCAGTGGGCTGTTCTCGTTATCCGAAATCGCATTCGACAAGGAGCGCCGCCATGCCGTAGTTAGCTACGGCTTTCATTGCGGTTTACTGTGTGGCAACGGCGCCATGTGGGTGTTCGAGAAAACCAACGGCGAATGGAAGAGAACCGATCGAATGTGCGGTGGCTGGGTCTCCTAGGCTCCTCAAAGTTGCCTAGCCTTTTCCGCCCTGCTTCTTCTCCATCCTCGCCCAGGTATCTTTCAACGCCACGGTGCGGTTGAAGACCAGCGCTCCGGGCTTGGAGTCGAGATCGGCGCAGAAATAGCCCAGGCGCTCGAACTGATAGCGACTGCCCGCCGTGGCGCTCGCCAGCGACGGCTCCATTTTCGCGTGGGGAATCGTTTCCAGCGACCGCGGATTCAGATTTGCAGTGAAATCCTGGCCCTCTTCCACGTCGGTGGGATCTTCTTTCGTGAACAGGTTTTCGTAGATGCGCACTTCGGCATCAATGGCGTGCGCCGCGGAGACCCAGTGAATGGTGGATTTCACTTTGCGTCCGTCTGGCGGGGAGTTGCCGCCGCGCGTGGCCGGATCGTAGGTGCAGTGGACTTCAATCACATGACCCCTATCATCTTTCACCACGCTCTTGCAGGTGATGAAGTATCCATAGCGCAGGCGCACTTCGCGCCCCGGCGACAGGCGGTAATAGCCCTTAGGGGGGTCTTCGCGGAAGTCATCCTGCTCGATGTACAACACGCGCGAGAAGGGCACTTTGCGTGAGCCCGCGGCTTCGTCCTCGGGGTTGTTGACGGCGTCCATCTCTTCGGCCTGATTCTCCGGGTAGTTATCCACGACAACTTTCAGCGGGCGCAGCACGGCCATCACGCGGGGCGCGCGCTTGTTCAGGTCCTCGCGCACGAAGTGCTCGAGCATGGCCAGTTCGACCACTCCATTGGTGCGCGACACTCCGGCCGCGGCCACGAAATTGCGGATCGCTTCCGGGGTGTAGCCGCGGCGGCGCAGGCCTCCGAGCGTAGGCATGCGCGGGTCGTCCCACCCGCTTACGCGCTTTTCTTCCACCAGCCTCCGCAGCAGGCGCTTGCTCATGATCGTGTAGGTCAGGCTGAGGCGGTCGAATTCAATCTGCTGCGAAGGAAAAATTCCGAGCTGCTCGATGAACCAGCGGTAGATGGGCTGGTGATCGGCGAATTCCAGAGAGCACATCGAGTGCGTGACTTTTTCGAGCGAGTCCGATTGCCCGTGCGCGTAGTCGTACATCGGATAGATGCACCACTTGTTGCCGGTGCGGTGATGCTCGGCGTGCAGGATGCGGTACATGACTGGATCGCGCATGTTGAGGTTGGGCGAAGACATGTCAATCTTGGCGCGCAGCACGCGCGTGCCGTCGGGAAATTCGCCGGCCTTCATGCGCTCAAACAGATTCAGATTTTCTTCGACTGAGCGGTTGCGATAGGGACTGTCTTTGCCGGGCTCGGTCAGCGTGCCGCGATGCTTGCGAATCTCATCGGCGGAAAGGTCGTCCACGTAGGCCTTGCCGTCTTTGATCAGCTTGACCGCCCACTCGTAAAGCTGGTCGAAATAATCCGACGCGTAGAACAGCCCGTCCCAGTGGAAACCGAGCCACTTGACGTCGTCCATGATGGCGTCAACGTACTCGACGTCTTCCTTCTCAGGATTGGTGTCGTCAAAACGAAGGTTGGTGTGGCCGTTGAATTCGTCGGCCAGGCCGAAGTCGAGGCAGATGGCTTTGGCATGACCGATGTGGAGATACCCATTGGGCTCGGGAGGAAAGCGGGTCTGCACGAGGCCGTTGTACTTGTTGGTCTTGAGGTCTTCGATAAATCGCTCGCGGATGAAGTTGGAAGGACGAGGCTCCGGGGCGGTATTTTCGTTCACGTTCGCCTCAGATGTAGACGGATTCATAGCCTTGATCTTACCGCATAAAAATGGAGTGGAAGGCGCGCGCTTTCCAGTCCAGGTGGCCATGCGGGGCCCAAGCAGGGACAAAAGGGCGCGCCATCAGTTCAGCTTCTGGGTTGCCTGCTTGATCCTGGCCAGCGTAGTCTCCCGCCCCAGCACTTCCAGGGTCTCAAACAGCGGCGGGGCGTTCTTGCGGCCGCAGACGGCTACGCGGATGGGCTGGAACATTTGTCCGGCCTTCACGCCGAGCAACTGCGCGGCGGCGCGCAGGGCCTGGTCGAGCGGGTCGTGTTTGAATTCGACATTCGCCAACACTTCCTTCGCCTTCTGCAAGACCTTCAGCGCCATCGCTACGTCTCCCTTTTGCGGGATGAGTTCGGCCGGGTCGTAGGGCGGCAGCTGCTCGACGAAGAAGAAGTCGGCCGCAGTGAGGACGTCGCGCAGCAGTTTGATGCGCTCGCGGATGAGCGGCGTGATGCGCAGCATTTTTTCGGGCGTGACGTTCGGATACTTTTCTTGCACCTTGGGCAGCAGGCGCTGGCTCAGGTCTTCGATTGTGAGGCCACGGATGTGTTCGGCGTTGAGCCAGAGGGCCTTGGGGTCGAAAGTGTCCTCGGGCGAAGCAACACCAAGATCACTCCCCCTCGGCTCCGCTCGGAGCTCGCCTTTCGGCTCGGCGAAGCCGCTCGGGATGACAACACTCGGAGTGGCAGTCGCCGAGAAGATGTCGGCGTTGGCGGGCGAGGGCGCCCGCCCCACATCGGATTCTTTGAAGTTGACCACGGCATTCGCGCGGTTGATTCCCTCCAGTGAGAACGCGTCAATCAGTTCCTGGAGGCTCATCTTTGTGCGATCGTCTTTCGGCGACCAGCCCAGCAGACACAGAAAATTGATGAACGCTTCGGGCAGGAATCCGGCATCGCGATACGTGGTCACGCTTACAACCGGCCCGTGGCGGCGCTTGGAAAGCTTGGTCCCGTCCGGCGCCACCAGCAGCGGAAGATGCGCGAACTGCGGCGGGGCGTAACCCGCGGCTTCGAAAATCAGCACGTGTTTGAAGGTGTTCGAAAGATGGTCCTGACCGCGAATGATGTGGCTGATGCGCAGGTCGGCATCGTCGGCGCACGAGGCCAGGTGATAGGTCGGCATACCGTCGGAGCGCAGCAGGGCGAAGTCTTCAATGTCGGCTGCTAACTTAACTTGTTCGCCATATACGGCATCTGTGAAGTGGACCTGCCATTTGCCTTCGGCAAATCGGACAGCCAAGGGCGGCTGTCCCCACATGGTTCCTTCGCGCGGCACGCGAAAGCGCAAGGCAAACGGTTCTCCGGCGGCCGCGCGGCGGTCGCTTTCCTGGGGCGAGAGCTCGCGCATGCCGGGATTGAACAGCCATGTGCCCTGCGCTCCGGATTTCTCACTGTCGCCGGTGTGGGCGGGGGTGAAATCGCGGTAGGCGAGTCCTTTCTGAAAGATGGCTTCGGCCATCTGCCGGTGCAAGGCTCCGCGCTCGGATTGCTTGTACTCTTCGTCCCAGCCCAGGCCGAGCCACTTCAGCCCCTCAAAAATTGAAGTGACTGAGGCGTCGGTGTTGCGCTCCACGTCGGTATCGTCGAGCCGCAGAATCATGGTGCCGCCGGTGCGGCGGGCGTATAACCGGTTGAAAATAAACGTGCGGGCGCTGCCAACGTGGAGAAATCCGGTGGGCGATGGAGCGAAACGCACGCGCGGCTTGGCGGTACTGCTGCTGGGCTGGCTCATTCGAAGGTTCCCTTGCGGGGGTCCCCTGCGATGGTACGGGCGCTGGAAAACTACCGTCAAGCCGCGTCCCGGTCCAGACCCCCCCCACGGTGATTTCCGGGCTGGGTACTGTACTTAAATCCTGTTGTTTTCGGGAATTTGCTGTGAAATCATTGAGGGAATTGCTTCCCCGAAACTGATCGAATGGGCTAGCCCAGGGGCGTATTCGCGGGCCTATGAACAGTGTCGTCATTACGACGGTGGTGATCCCGGGTGTGGTCTCGGTCCTGCTGTACTTTGTCTTCACTTATCTCTACGCGCAAAGCCGCCAGCCTTACTTCCTGGCGTGGAAATGGGCCTGGGCTTTTTACTCGCTGCACTACGTGCTCGATACATTTCCGTCGTCGCCCTTTGCATTTCTCATCGGCGAACTGTTCCTGGTTGCCATGGCGATGTGCATTTTCGTTTCGACGCGCCTGATGCGCGCCTCCTATCGCTTCCGCTGGTATGACGCCGCGGTCGCCATCCTCGGGGTCGGGTTGGCGGGCCTGACTCTGAGTGGACACATCGTGCAGGGAGTGTTCCGGCCCGACGTGCAACCAGCCATTCGGCTGGGCCTCGCGCTGGCCGTCATTCTGCTCTACTGTTCAGCCGTCTTCTACGTCAACGGCCACAGGCGGGGATCGCTGGCCTTCGAGGTGCTGGCTGTTTCCCTGGCGCTGTGGGCGGTGCTGATGGGAGTGGGGCAGCTGCAGAATCCCTGGGTGGAGCGCTTTGGAACGGCCAGCCGGCTGTTCGGACCGGTCCCGCAGATGCTGCTGGGCATCGCCATGGTCATGGTGCTGTTCGAGAACCAGCGCAACGCCGTGCAGGAAAACACGCTGGCCCTGTCCACCCTGGGCGTGGACCCGCGGCAACTGCTGTTCGCCGACGATCTTGTCCCCAGCATGCAGGCTGCGCTGGAGCGGCTGATGAGCGCTCTGCCGATGGACCGGGCCGCGATCTTCATTTCTGAACGCTGGCGTGGGCTGCTGCCGTCGGTACAGCACGGATTTTCTCCCGAATTCCTCGATGCGCTGGAAAGAAGCGGCGCGGGAGATTATCTCTGCGAGTTGGCCTACCGCCAGAGTGGAATCTTCAGCGTGCAGGATCTGGCGGAGATGACTGAGCCCCTGCCGGTGGCCTCGGTGGGAACGTTCGCGGAATTCAAGCGCATCGTCACCGAGGCGGATGTCCGCCATCTGACCGCAGTTACGCTGCAGACGCGGCAACATAATTTCGGAGTCATTCTCTTCCCTCACGCCGAGCGGCGGGCCTTCGGTTCCTCCGGGCCCCGGCTGATGGTGGGACTGGCTCTGCAATTGGGCCTGACTCTCGAAAACTATGTAGTCACGCACGACGCCCACCGCCGCACCCAGGAGTACGAACTGCTGACCGAAATCGGGAAGGCGATCAGTTCGCGTCTCGATCAGGATGAAATCCTGCGCACGATTCGCGTGGAACTGGGCCAGATCTTCGATACCAGCGACTTCTACATCGCCTTCCAGGAGGGCGATGAAATTCGCTTCGAACTCGACGTGGAAGGCAACCGCGACCTGCCCAAGCGCTCGCGCAAAGTGGAGAATGCCTTCACCGAGTACGCCATCCGGACCGGCCAGCCGCTCATGATTCGCTCCGATCTGGAACGGGAACGTGCCCGGCTGGGCATCACCTATATTCCGGAGCATCCCGCGAAGTGCCTGATTGCCGCGCCCATTTTCCTGGGCAACAAGGCGGCGGGCGCAATGGTCGCGCTCAACACCATGCGCGAGTTTGTCTTCGAGCAGCGCGACCTGGAAGTGCTGATGACGGCCGCCGGACAGGTCTCGGTCGCGGTGGAGAATGCCCGCCTGTTTGCTGAAGAGCAGCGCCGTTCCCGGCAGCTCGCCTTCCTCAACAACATTTCGCGCACCGCTATCTCGAGCGAAGATCCCGTCCACATGCTGGGCCAGATTGCCTCGGAGATCCAGAAGAACTTCAGCTTCGATCACATCGGGATCGGCCTGTTCGATTATGGAACCAAAGAGATTGAGATCAAGGCGGAAGCAGGCGCAACCGCTCACGCCATGGGCCGGCGCATTCCGATAGACGCCGGCATCCTGGGCCGGGTAGCCCGCACCCGCGAACGCGCCCTGGTGCAGAATGCGCTGCCCGGAAGTTTGACGGGAATCCTGCCGGACTCCCGCGCCGTGCTCTGCATTCCGATCAACTACGGCGACAATCTGCTGGGCGTGCTCAACATCGAAAGCCGCAACGACAATGCCTTTTCGCCGCAGGACGCCTTGATTCTCAACACCCTGGCCGATCTGCTGGCCACGGCGCTGCACAACGCTTTCGTCTTTCAGAAACTGCAGCAGCAGTCCATTACCGACGGCCTGACCGGAATCAAGACGCGCCGCTTTTTCTGGGAAGCTTTGTCGGCGGAGTGGAAACGCGCCTCGCGCTCCGGGCGTCCGTTTTCCGTCGTGCTCATTGACCTCGACAAGTTCAAGGAGGTCAATGACACGCTGGGCCACTTCGAGGGCGATCTGGTGCTGGCGCGCGTGGGCCGTTTGCTGGAGCAGAAGTCGCGGCAGTCGAACGTGGTGGCCCGCTACGGCGGCGACGAATTTATCGTCCTGATGCCCGAGACCGGCGCCGAACAGGCCCAGGTGCTGGCCGAGCGCCTGCGCCAGTGGATGGTCAGCGACCCCATGCTGAACGAACACCGCATCACCGGCAGCTTCGGAGTCGCCAGTTTCCCCATGCACGGCTTCTCCATCGAAGACATCATTCGCGTGGCCGATGCCGGCATGTACGTCTCCAAGCGCTCGGGAGGGAACATGGTCTCGACGGCGCAGGAATTTGTCGAGAGCCAGGATTCCCAGGGGCAGCGCCAGCAGATTTCCGCCTACATCGAGGGCTTCCTGCAACGCGAGCACACCGGCCCCGAACAACTGGAGGAGCTAACCTCCACGCTCTTCAAACTGTGCGGCGGAGCCGAAGACTGCAATGTGCCACTGCTGAAGGAAGCGATCGAATCTCTGAGCCGGGCGGCGGAGTCGCGCGAACTGCGCACTGCCGGCCACGGCGATCTGGTAGCGCGCTATACCGAGATCATCGCGCGCGCCCTGCGCTTGTCCTCGCAGGAGGCCGCCGATCTGGTCTATGCCGCCCGGGTTCACGACGTGGGCAAGATTTTTATTTCTGAACGGATCCTGAACAAGCCGGGTCCGCTCAGCGACGATGAATTCGAGCAGTTGAAGCTGCACGCGCTGGTGGGCGCGGAAATCGTGAGCACCATCCCGCACAGCGCCATGATGCGGGAAGCAGTCGCACATCATCACCAGCGCTTCGACGGCTCGGGCTATCCCGACAACCTGCGCGGCGAGGAGATTCCGTTGTGGGCACGCATCATCGCCCTGGCCGACACCTACGCCAACATGCTGACCGAGCAGTCCGTCTCGTCCACCAGAACGTCCGATCAGGCGCTCGACGATCTGGCCAAGATGAGCGGAACCAGTTTCGACGGCATGCTGGTGCGCCTGCTTTTGCGCGGGCTGAAGTCGGAGCGGACGCCTTCCAGTTCGGGAAGCTGACAACTCGTCTCAGGGCGGGCTGTCGAGCTTCGCTCGACGGACAGCCGAGGCGGCTGTCCCCACATGAGCATTTTCCGAACTGAGATACTACCCTTTCTTCCCGAACGCTATCCGCAATGACGGCTTCTGGGTTAGCCTAGTTTGCTATGTCCGTTAATCTTTCTCTCTCCGGCAAAGTTGCGCTCATTTCCGGCGGCTCGCGCGGCATCGGCGCGGCCACGGTTCGCATGTTCTGCGCCGCAGGCGCGAAGGTTGTCTTCAGTTACCGCAGCGCCCGTTCTCAGGCCGAAGCCCTGGCCAAGGAATGCGGCCTGGCCGTCTGCCACGCGGTGGCCTGCGACCTGAACAGTCCGGAGTCGGCGGCTCCGCTGGTTCGCGCCGTCATCGAGCGTTTCGGACGGCTCGACATTCTAGTAGCAAATCACGGCGTGTGGCTGGGCGACGATGTCGGCATTGACAAGATGCCTGACCAGCAGTGGCGGAACACGCTATCCATCAACCTGGACGCGGTGTTTGGCCTGGTGAAGCACACAGTGGCTCAGATGAAGTCGCAGCCCCGAAACGGTCCGGTGGCCGGGCACATCGTGCTCATCAGCTCGACCAGCGGCCAGCGCGGCGAGGCCTTCCACTCCGATTATTCCGCGACGAAAGGCGCTCTGATCAGCATGACCAAGAGCCTCTCGAGCGAACTGGCGCCTGGGGGAATCTACGTAAATTGCGTGGCTCCAGGCTGGGTTGACACCGACATGAGTGCGGCCACTCTTGCGGATCCCAAGACTGGCGACGTGATCCGCCGCACCATCCCGCTGGGCCGCGTAGGCCGCCCGGAGGAGATTGCCGCTCCGGTGCTGTTCCTGTGCACGGAGCACGCCGGCTTCATCACCGGGGAAGTCTTCAACGTGAATGGCGGCGCGGTCCTGGCGGGATAGACGCGACAAAATTCGGCGCGGCGAGTTGGCACCCCGGCCCTTTCCTGCATCCAAGCAGGGAGAGGAGCATTGACAGCCGCGGGCGGAACATCCCCGAAAAACGCTACAATTCTGATTGCACGCAATTACTTCCACAGTTGGAATGAAACGATTTCTCCCCATTCTGGTTTTGGTGTGCCTGGGCCGGTTGCAGGCGGGGGGAGATCCCCAGAGCCAGCCCGCCCCGGCAGGGTCGCAAGCCGCGCCTGAAACTTCCAGGCCGCAGTCCGCCGATGCGAATGCCCGCAAGGCCAAGGCCCTGGTTGATCAGGCTATTCAGGCTCTGGGCGGGCAGAACTATCTCAACGTTCGCGACCGCGAACAGCAGGGCCGCGGCTACAGCCTGCATCACGGCCGCCCCAGCGGAGGCGGCGCCGTGTTCTGGAGTTTCAGCCAGTTCCCCGACAAGGAGCGGGTTGAAATCACCAAGGAGCGCGACATCG
>DATFNP010000107.1:0-93680 GCA_035266345.1 Candidatus Sulfotelmatobacter sp. | reverse complement strand
GACGGGGCCGGGGGAGCAGCGTTCTGACCTGCGACCAACGCAACCAGCAGCAACTCAAACAGTGCCGGGCCCAGCCAGGAAAATGTTCTCCGCTCAAACATTCAGAAGCTAGTCTAAATCCCCGGGAAGCTCGTTGGGTCGTGTTCGACGCGCCGCGAGGCCCTGAGGGCAGCCCAGCCTTGGGGTTCCCCAGGAATCGGTGTAATTTTGTTCCGTCTGCAGCGTACTGCTTTATGGACGCCGAGAGAAACAAGCCGAAAGCACCACAGCCACGCGAGGGCACAGCCAAGCAGATGGAGGGCCTGGATCTGGAGAGCGTAATCGAGCGCGCACAGGGCCACGATGACGAGGCCCTGGAGACGATCTATCGCCAATATGTCCGGCGCGTATTCGGATTGTGTCGTTACATGCTGAACTCACGGGAGAGCGCGGAAGATGCGACCAGCGAAGTCTTCCTCAAACTGCAGCGCTCCATTGAGAGTTACGACGGTTCGATACCGTTTCCCAGGTGGCTGCTGCGAGTGGCTGGCAACCACTGCATTGACGCTTTGCGGCGCCGGCAGCGTGGACTGAAGGTGTTTGTGGAAGTCGAAGACGAAGCCGCGGCCGTCGAGGCGCCGAGTTCGGAGCCGTCGCCGCTGGGTGCTGTCATCAGCACGGAGGAAAGAGCGGAGGTCCGGGATGCCATCGCACGCCTGCCGGTGAACTATCGCGTGCCGCTCGTCCTGCGCTATTACAACGAGATGAGCTATGACGAAATCGCACAGCAGTTGGGCCTGCAGAAGAACTACGTGGCGGCGCTGATCTTTCGCGCCAAGAAGGAACTGCGTCGGAAACTGACGCACGGGAGCAAGTAGTCATGGAATGTTATTCGGAGCAGATCTGCGCCATCTTCGTGGACGGCGAGCTGGGCGTTGACGAGGCGCGCCGCCTGCGCGACCACCTGTCCACCTGCCGGCGCTGTCAGAAATTGGTGGACGCGTTGCACGCTGAGAACAACGTTCTGGGCGAAAGCCTGCAGGAGCTGCCGGAGGAAGCAGCCAGCCCCGCGAGCTTCCCCCGTTGGCGCCGGTCCTGGCTCTGGGGTGACCTGGCGGCGATGGCCGCGGTGCTGACGTTAGGTTCCATTTTTTTCCTTTGGATGGACGGCCTGAGAATTCCGGAAGCAATGGAATGGCTCAATCCCTTTAGCCTAGGTGGCCTTACCAACCTGATTTTCAACGTTTCTTACTACTTCACACACGGAGGTACTGCCATGTTGGCTGATTATGCTGCGGTGGTTGGGGGGATCTTGTTGGTGGGCGGTGGCGCACTGCTGCTGGGACGCCGATCGCGGCTGAACCAGCCGGGCCTGCGCCTCCTGATCGTAGTGCTTGTGTTGTCCTTGCCCAGCTTTGCCCTGGAGCGGCGTCACGGTGAGTTTGTCACCGTAGCGGCGAACGAGACTTTGGACGACAACCTTTTGGCCACCGGGAACACTGTGCGTGTGGAGGGCGTGGTCAATGGGGACTTGCTGGCTTTCGGCCAGACTGTGGAGGTGAGCGGGAGTGTCAAGGGCGATCTGATCAGTTTTGCCAAGAGAACCGTGGTGAGCGGGACAGTGGAAGGCCGTATATTCGACTTTTCGCAATCGCTCGACCTGGACGGGCAATTGGGCCACAGCATCTACGGCTGGGTGCAATCCTTGCGCGTGGGCACCCGGGGGCATGTGGGTGACGGTATCGTGGTTGGCGCCGGCGACGTGAGCCTGGAGGGCGACGTGAAGCGCAGCGTGACCATCTTTGCCGGCAATGCCGACGTGAGTAGCAGTATCGGCCGCGATCTGACCATGAACGGAGGTGGCCTTACGCTGACTGACTCCGCCCGCGTGGGCGGCAATCTGAGCGCTCGCGTGCGCGAGTTGAGAGACGTGCACATCGCCGAAGGGGCTACCATTGCGGGCAAGCGTGACCTCCAGGTGCGCGCCATGGAGAGCGAGTTCCGGAGCCGGTTCACGCGCCCCAGATTCTACTTCTACCAGGTTGTCTGGGTCGCCGCCGCCATGCTGGTGGGATGGCTGGGACTGGTTCTGTTTCCTGGCTTCTTCGAGGCCTGCACTCAGGCCGTGGGCGCAGGCTGGCGCAGCCTCGGGCTGGGGATTGGAGTCCTGGCAGGTGCGCCGGTGGCCATGATCGTGATAGCCATCACGCTGGTTGGCCTCCCGATCTCGTTCATGTTGTTGGCGGTGTATCTGGTTGCGATCTACCTGGCGAAGATTTGGGTCGGAGCCTTCCTTGGGCGGCTGCTTCTGAAGCCGGCGGGTGGGACGAAGGGCGAGTGGATACTGGGCCTGCTGCTTGGCCTGGTGATCCTCACCGTTGTTGGGTTCATCCCGTATCTTGGCGGACTGGTCCGCTTCGGCATGGTTTGCCTCGGTTTGGGGGCATTCAGCTGGCAGCTTTACCGGGGTTCACGACCGGCAATGACGGCTTGAAAGCGAATGGTGAGGCGTAGGTCGAGGCCAACCCAGCTTCGCCTACAGTGGTTTCGAACGTGGAGTTCTGAACTTATTGCGTCGTTGCAGCGCACGCGGAGGTTGAGCCCGCGCAACAGCGCGGGCTCGTTATCTCTTAAGTCCGCCCTGAACCTCCGATTCTCTCCATCCACCTCGCTTTTCCCTCAATTGAATCCCCTTGGCCGTCCCTTGGGGTCAAAACCGTTGCGTACCACGGAGCGCTCTGTTAGCCTTTTTCGAGGACTTTCTCTCGATCCGCCGCCCAGTCGCGGCCGCGTGAATTTCCGCTGTTCTGCCCGACCCGGAGTTCAGAATTCAGCTGCACCGCCACGCGCTAAGCGGCGTGCAAAGAAACTAAGGAGACATACAACTTGGCATCAAAGAATCGCAATTTATTCACTTCCGAGTCGGTGACCGAAGGCCATCCCGATAAAATCGCCGATCAGATTTCCGACGCCATCCTCGACGCCTGCCTTACCGACGACTCCACCAGCCGCGTGGCCTGCGAAACCCTGACCGCAACCGGATTGGTCGTCATCGCCGGCGAAATCACCACCAAGGCTTACGTGGATTTCCAGACCATCGTCCGCGGCACCGTCGCCGCCATCGGCTATGACAATGCCCTCTACGGCTTCGACGCCAACACCTGCGCGGTCATCTCCAGCATCAACAAACAGTCCGGCGACATCGCCATGGGCGTAGATACCGGCGGCGCCGGCGACCAGGGAATGATGTTCGGCTATGCGGTCAACGAAAACGCCGACCTGATGCCGACCCCCATCTCGCTGGCCCACAAGCTCACCCAGCAACTCTCGCTGGTTCGCAAGAACGGAACGCTTCCCTTCCTTCGCCCCGACGGCAAATCCCAGGTCACAGTCGAGTACGACGGCAACGGCAAAGTTCTGCGCGTGGACGCCGTCGTCGTCTCCACCCAGCACTCCGAGACCGTCACCAACGACGAGCTTCGCGCCAGCATCCAGAAGCACGTCATTCAGGCCGTGATCCCCGCTCACCTGCTCGACGAATACACGAAGTACCACATCAATCCCACGGGACGCTTCGTCATCGGCGGCCCCATGGGCGACACCGGGCTCACCGGCCGCAAGATTATAGTGGATACCTACGGCGGTATGGGGCGCCACGGCGGCGGCGCCTTCAGCGGCAAGGATCCGACCAAGGTGGACCGCTCCGCCGCTTACATCGCCCGCTACATCGCGAAGAACGTGGTCGCTGCCGGACTGGCAGACCGCTGCGAAGTGCAGCTCGCCTACGCCATCGGCGTGGCCGATCCCGTCAGCGTGCGGGTGGATACGTTCGGCACGGAAAAAGTGGACCCCGCGATCATTCCTGACCTGATTCGCGCCCACTTCCAGCTGACGCCGCGCGGCATCATCGAATCGCTCAACTTGCGCCGTCCGATTTATAAGAAGACCGCCGCCTACGGCCACTTCGGCCGCAGTGACGCCGATTTCACCTGGGAGGCGACCGACAAAGCAGCCAAGCTGGCTAGCGATGCCGGTTTGCGGGAACCCGTAACACAAGCGGTTCGCAAGTAGGATGTCGGAAAAGCCCCACTTCTCGCAAAGGACGCGAGAAATGGGGCACCCGGTTTTCTTAGCGTCCTCTGCGGCTTCTCTTCGCGACCTTCGCGGTTACGGGCTTTGCGGGCAGAGAGTCAAAAGCTAAACGCGAAGATCGCTAAGAATGCCGCAAAGGACGCTAAGCAGGGCGAACCAAAGTGCCATACTGGCGTAGCCCGAAGGGTGGGGCCCGAACGATATTCCGTTCACCCTTGCTGGTTTCCCAACTTCGTGTATTCTGCGAAAATAATGTCGGGCAGAAATCATTCATCCGTTTTTGAACATTGGTTTTCCGCCGCTTCATAGCGCGCACACAGGAGAAGCATGTCAACCGCCGCCGTCAATTGCGATATCAAGAGTCTCGAACTGGCCGACCTGGGCAAGAAGCGCATCGAGTGGGCCAACCAGTCCATGAAAGTCCTGCAGATCATCCGCAAGGAGTTCATCAAGAACCAGCCCCTGCAGGGCGTCCGCATCTCGGCCTGCCTGCACATCACCGCTGAGACGGCCAATCTGGGCATTTGCCTGCGCGATGGCGGAGCCGAAGTCGTTCTCTGCGCCTCAAATCCTCTGTCCACGCAGGACGATGTCGCCGCCTCGCTCGTCCGCGATCACAACATTCCAGTCTTCGCCATTAAAGGCGAGGACAACGACACGTACTACAACCACATCCTCGCCGCCATTGACCACAAGCCGCACATCACCATGGACGACGGCGCCGACCTCGTCACCATCCTCCACACCAAGCGCACCGACGCCCTCGAAGGCGTCATCGGTGGCACCGAAGAGACCACCACCGGAGTCATCCGCCTGCGCGCCATGGCCAAGGAAGGCGTGCTGAAGTTCCCCATCGTCGCCGTCAACGACGCCGACACCAAGCACCTGTTCGACAACCGCTACGGCACAGGACAATCCACCATTGACGGCATCATCCGGGCCACCAATTTCCTGCTCGCCGGATCGAAGTTCGTTGTGGCCGGCTACGGCTGGTGCGGCCGCGGACTCGCCTCCCGTGCCCGGGGCAACGGCGCCGAAGTCATCATCACCGAAGTGGATCCCACCAAAGCGCTTGAGGCCGTAATGGACGGCTTCCGTGTCATGTCCATGACCGAAGCCGCCAAACTCGGCGATGTTTTCTGCACCGTCACCGGCAACAAGAGCGTGCTCACCAAAGAGCATTTCGCCTTGATGAAAGACGGCGCGATCATCTCGAACTCGGGCCACTTCAACGTCGAAATTGATATCCCCGCGCTCGAAAACATGTCGTCCTCCAAGCGCACCACGCGCAACTTCGTCGAAGAGTACTCGCTGAAAGACGGACGCAAGATCAACCTTCTCGGCGAAGGCCGCCTCATCAACCTGTCCGCCGCCGAAGGCCATCCCGCTTCCGTGATGGATATGAGCTTCGCCGACCAGTCGCTCTCGGTCGAATACATGGTCAAGAACGCCAAGACGCTCGAGAGGCGCGTCTATCGCGTCCCCGACGAACTCGACAAACGCGTCGCCAAGCTGAAGCTGGAGTCCATGGGCATCAAGATTGATCGCCTGACGCCCGAGCAGGAAGAGTATCTGGCAGGGTGGAGCGAGGGAACGTAGAAGCAGTTGTCAGTTGTCAGTTCTCAGTTGTCAGTTCTCAGTAAAACCCCTGTAGGGACAGCCGCCCTCGGCTGTCCAGCGGCCCGGAAGTATCGGGCCGCTTTTGTTTGTGTGGAGGGGACACTCCTGTCCGCTGCCTCTGACTCAAAACGGGGCTGCGAAAAGCCGTCCGTTCCGTCTTTTGAGGCGCTTGCCAATCTTAGAAGATAATCGCATGCTCAAGGATGTGGCGCCCTCGCTGAAAATTGATGAACTCCGCCACGCGGCTCACGGCGATCCCTCGCAGTTCGCAAAGTTGTTGGTGGAGCTCCTCGCCAGCGACTTCGACCTGGCTTTCGAATGCCTGAAGACCCACAAACTACTTCACAGATGCCGATCCTCCGGCTGGATCTTGGAGGTGGAGGGCTGCGTTCGCAATTGGCTCCCACGCGCATCGCTAAGTGGCAAGAAAAAAGCGCATCTCGTGCGGCATTTCGCGTTTTGCCTTGCAATTCAGGAAATGCTCAACATAGTCGACAGCCGGTCCCAAGCATTGGATATCTGGCGCGCTCCCACGAATGTGCTGCTACAAAGGTTGTTCTCCCTCGTCGAAGAGAAACGTGACCGCCTGTGGTCGCGTTCTGATGAGAAGTCGGCAGAAGAAGGTCCTGTGCGTGGCCTGACGGGCGCGGAGAGCGAAAGAAGGGAGCTTCGTGACTATTGCGACTGGGTTGGACGGATCGTCAATCAGATATCGAACTTCGGCGTAGAGGAAACGGGAGACGGCGAACCTTCGCCGAACGGCATAAAAGAAGCACTCAATCTTGCAGCGCTGACGGACCTGATCCTGACCGTCTTGGACTGTTACAGTTACAAGAATTTCCCGGTCTCCATCCGCGACAAGGAGATCGAGTTGCGGGCTGTCAGGTCAAAGACACAGCAGGCGATGGATTGGTCCACACTTCGGGAGCGGTCAAGGAACGTCGTAGATAGCTATGTGATTGCGGAGAACATTAGAGCGGCTAGAAAGCTAGCTGGAGACATTGCTTCTGAGCCGGAGCCCTTCGATGCCTTCATCGACGGCGCGGGAACAGAAGTTTTCGAGGAACTGGAGGTGTCGCGCCGTGAGATGGCGCGCGTTCTCAAGCGCGAGGTAGATGAGCTGATTGACCTCGATTTTCCGCTGCACACTCCCGCCGGGGAATTCCGAGCCGGCGAGCTTCTGGAGTTCTGGGCACTGCTATTTCAGATTGCTGAGTGCTCTTCATGTTGGAGGAGCGCATGCGGGAAGGACAGAGCACCGCTGCTCTCGCGCGCCAAGTTGGCCTTCCTAGCCACTCGGGCGATGGAATGCTCGCTGGAGCGGGCGCAAGGCCTAGTGTCTCAGTTTGTACTCGATCCAGCTAAGAGAAATCAGGACCCATTCTTTAGGCCTCTGATCAAGCTAAATGAGTCAGATTGTCTGATTGCCTGCACTTTCATCAGCACTGGCCGGTTTGCCAGGAACCTCTTCACCATCGCAATACGGGAGGGACGCGTAGACTTTTCTCCGAAGGGGCTGAAGCCATTGAAAGAGCTCGCCAGGCTTTTCAGCCATGCGGGTTACACCGTGGCTCTTAATTTTCCTGTCCACGATTCGTGCGGGCTCGTTACGGATATTGACATAGCCGCCGCTAAGGACGGTTACCTCTTTGTAGGCCAGACAAAAGTGCTGATACATCCGGATTCTGCGTACGATGAATGGAAAGTTCTCGAGAATCTTAAAAGGGCGGCACAACAGCTCTCGGAGTCCCTCAATCATCTCCAGTCACTGAAGATTCGATTGAGCCTTTCAGACGAAGTTGTCAACGTCGTGCCCTTTGTCCTGACGAATGTATGGCACTACACCGGATCAGCTGTGGGTGGCTTCAAGGTTGTCGACTTCAGCTACCTCGAGAACCTTCTAACCGGCGGCGAAGTTTGGGAAGTCGTCTTTGTACCTCAGCCCACTCGACGGGTTGCAAAATTGATCGAGGGAAAGTACCCGAAGGGCAGTGAATTGTCACAGCTCATACAAGCGCCTATCCACGAAGAGATGTTTCACACTCCCCGGATCGAGAAGAGGGCCGTGGCCATCGGAGCCTGGAGACTAACAGTGCCCGCGCAGGTGTCTGACGAGGTCGCGGATGGGAAGCGCGAGGGTGTAATCGCCAGGATGTTCCGAAATAGATGAGCGAATCCGACGTCGCGCAGAAGCGCCGAGATTCGCGAATACTACATCCCCGACTTCAGCGAGTGGAAGAAGCACGATTCGTACGCGCGGGAGTTTGAGAAGTTGTTGCGGGATTTGCGGACAGAGGGGGGCGCGGTCCCCAGCGGCTAAAGCCGCGGGTGTTTCCTGGAGACTTAACGCGGCCCTAAAGGGCCGCTCTTCCACGCAAATCCCCACTTCTCGCGCAAAGGGGGCGCGAGAAATGGGGCACCCGGCCGCTGCGCCGCTTGGCTCATGGAGATACACGAGGCGTTTTCATGTGAGCAAGCGGCCCGATGAAACTGGGCCGCCGGACAGCCGAGGGCGGCTGTCCCCACATGAGCTGGGGAGATTCCCGAAATGGGAATGGAGTGAGATTTATCTTGCGCTGAGTGTTCCCTTCGGCCACTGGGGTGTGGCATTCTGAATATGTTGGTAGAAATAGGCGCGGCCCTTTCGGGCCGCGTTTTATTTTGGCGCGACTTCCGGTTTCGGTTTAGGAAGTCAAAATCCCCACCCTGTCGCATAAAGCGCGACAAGGGTGGGGCACCCGGCGTTTCTGGTTTCGGCAAAAAACAGGTCATCAGACAAAATCCCGGAGAAACTTTGGCCCCGCCTCTCTCTCAGAAGGTGGGGTTGGTCGTTCTGGGCAGAATCGGCTGGGGCAAATGGGCTGGGCAAAAATCGGGGAGAAGGATTGAGGGGGAATGAAGAACCGGGGAATGAAAATCAAGCATGCGAAGTTGCGCGGGGAGTGGGTGGAGTTGCAGTTCATGGCGCGGGCGATTGAGCTGGGACTGCATTTAGCGAAGCCTTGGGGAGAAGTGGTGCCGTATGACTTTTTCGTGGAGCACAAGGCGAGGGTTGTGCGGGTGCAGGTGAAGTCCACGATGTTCAAGGATCGGGGAGGGTATTCGTGCACGGTGCGGGGAAGCGCGGGGCCGTATGAGGGGAATCCCTTTGAGTATCTGGCGGCGTATGTATTTCAGGAAAGCTTGTGGTACATCATTCCGGCGGAATTGGTGGTGGGACAGGGGAGTATTGCGCTGTATCCGCGGATGAAGCGGTCGAAGTATGACGAGTACAAAGAGGCATGGCATTTTCTGCGCGGGCCGGCGCATCGAGTGGATCGGATTGAGGCGTGCGTGGAGGAGGCGGGTGGGGAGGTGTTGGAGGGGTATGGAGTGTTTGGAGGGGAGGAAGATTCGGAACTCCCGCCCGATTCCTCACCCTCGAGGCGCTTGGAGTCGGAATGAACAGCCTTATTGAGCGTCAGCGCTGGGGCAAGAGTGGTGGCTTGTCCGTGTCCGGCACTTCGACCGCGCGCTTGGCTTTGCGCCAGACGTTGGCCACGGCTAGCGTCCAGAGCGGAACCAGATCAACTCCAGGCATCAGCTTGACCAGGAACGAGGGCAGAAACTCCCAGTGCCAGCCCAGCAGGTGAACCATCATGCCTGCGACGCCGAGGTCGAGCAGGTCATCGGCAGGAGACAGAGCCCCCGCCACAAACAGCGGGAAGACGACCAGTTGAAGTGCGTCTGCGACGATGGCCACGAACATGGCGGTCCGAAACTGCGGACCGGGGGAGATCGTGATGGAGTCGTCGGGCATGGCGGGGCTACTGATTTTCTCCATTCTACCGGACGGGTCTGCATTCGTAGAAAGTGACGGAAAGGATCGTGCCGTCCCGTTCCGCCTCTACCGCCCTTTCTCCCACGCCCGGAGCCGCGGCCACCAGCGCCTCACATTCCTGCAATACTCTTCGTAGTCGGCCCCAAATTTCCCGCGCAGGGTTGGCTCTTCATAAAACAGCACGAACAGACACACGCCCAGCGCCACCGCCGCCACCACGGCAATTGCCGCCGGGCCGGCGTGGCCGAACACCACCCAAAGGCCAATCCATCCCGAGGCAAAGCCCAGGTACATCGGGTTGCGCACATAGCGGTAGAAACCCACTACCACCAATCTCTGCGGCGGCGCGATCGGAGCCGGTGTGCCGCGTCCCGTCCAGCCAAAGTCCCAGACGCACCGCAGAGCCACGGCGAATCCCAGCACCGACGGAATCGCCGCCAGCCATCGCCAGTGCTGCGCGCCCGTCATTTCCACGCGGAACCCCAGCCACTGCGGCAGCAGCCAGAACCACAAACCAAGGAACGCCGCACCCACTACCAGGGACGCCAGCCCCGTTGCCCATCCCTCCCCGTGCCCGCCCCCGTCCACGTTCCCAGCCCGTCCATCCGTCATAACTCCTCCTCTTTGCTTCTCTACTCGCTATTACTGGCGGGTTCACCAACAGGTTACAAGTTTCTCGAGGATAGCGTCGGCTCGCGACATGGGCACCTTGGGCGGTAATAGCACCCGTAATCCTCACCAGGCGTTTTCGACTGATTCCCGGCGCATACTGGTGGACAGCCGGACACCCGGTGCGGCGAGGAAGGGAAAATCGTGGCGGCGAAAGTTCTTCTGGTCGAAGACAGCAAATTCCTGCGCGTGTCCACCGAGCGGGCGTTGAGCGCCGCGGGATATCAGGTGGTCTCCGCCGCCGACGGAGACGAGGCGCTGCGGCTGGCGCGGCAGCATGCGCCGCAGTTGATCCTGCTCGACATCATGCTGCCCAAAATGAGCGGCCCTGACGTATTGAAGGCGCTGAAAAAAGACGCGGCGACGGCGGCGATTCCCGTCATGATGCTGACCAGCTTGTCGCAGAAAAACGCAGCGGCTCTCGAAAAAGATGGCGCCGCCGGTTTCTTCGAAAAGTCCGACGCCATGCTGAGAAACGGCCCCGGCTCTCTGCTGGCGGCGGTTGAGAAGCTGCTGAAAGCAAAACCTGGACAGCCTTAAAAGCCGCTATGGTCACCACGCGGTAACGTTGGGAGGCTTCGAGTTACCCACCCCTGGGTGCGGGACGGCTGGTCCAACCTCTCTGACCCTTCCTGACTTGCTGAAAACAAATCACTTGCGGGCGGGAACTCTGAACAGCCCGGCGGAGTCTATGTTGAGTGAAAGTCCCGGCTCTGCGGGCAGTTGGCCGGACTGGACCCAGGCTGTAAGAATTCAGTTCGCGGTAGGGTGGAAAATCCTATAATCGTGTTTTACGCAAGCGGGGACGCCGCTATGGCGGGAGCAACCACCTTGGGTGATCTGGCAAGCGCGATCGGAACACGGGCGCAGGAAGAAGCGGCCATCGTTGCCGAGCTGAAGGCCGGTTCGGAAGCCGCCTATGCCTGGCTGATGGGCCAGTTTCAGCAGCCGGTGTACGGGCTGGTGTACCGCATCGTGAATGATCCGGCCGACGCGGCCGACACCACGCAGGATGTTTTCCTGAAAGTGTTTCGCGGCATGAAGCACTTTCACGGCGAGTCGAGCCTGAAGACGTGGATCTATCGCATCGCCCTGCATGAGGCGGCGAACCGGCGGCGGTGGTGGTTCCGGCACAAGGCGCGCGAGACTTCGATCGAACCGGTGGAGTCGGAAGGATCCGCGGCTGGGGGAAGCGCGATGCAGACGGCGCTGACCGACAAGGCGGATTCTCCGTTTGATAACGTGGCCCACCATGAAGTGCAGCAGCGGGTGGAAGAGGAATTGCGCAAGCTGCCGGAACCGTATCGCACCACGCTGATCCTGCGCGATCTGGAAGACATGTCGTACGAAGAAATTGCCGAGGTGCTGGAGATTTCGCTGGGAACGGTGAAATCGAGGCTTACCCGAGGCAGAGAGGCCTTGCGGCAACGGCTGACGCCGTACGTGCGCGAGGTTGGAGATGAACTGGGGTTGACCGCGCCGGAAGAAGGCCGGAATTTGCGGTCGCAGGTTGCTGGTGGGGGGAGAAGGGCCGAGGTGATGCCATGATTGGCACAGGGAAAACCATGCAATTGCGCTGCCCCCAGGCAAAGCGCTTGTTCTCGCCGTATCTGGATGGAGCGGTAACGGGCGCGGAGATGCTCGCGCTGCAGGACCATTTGTCGGATTGCAGCGCCTGTAACGGCGAGTACCAGTCGCTGCGCCGGACCCAGCAATTGTTGGCCGGCTTGGGACGGCCGAAGGCTCCAGAGGATCTGGGGTTGCGGCTGCGGGTGGCGATTTCGCGCGAGGCGGCGCGGGCCAAGCGGACTCCGTTTGAGGGCCTGCTGGTGCGTTTGGGGAATGAGTTGCAGGAGTTGATGGTTCCGGCCACTGCTGGCTTTGTGAGCGCGCTGATTATTTTCGGAATCGCCATGGTGTACTTTGTGGCGCCGTCGTCGCTGCAGGCCAACAACGACGTGCCTCTGGTCATGGTCAACACGGCGCCGCAGTTGCAGCCGAGCGCATTTGGCCTGACCATGGATACGATTGACGCGGAGTCCCTGGTAGTGGAAGCCTACGTGGACGCCAACGGACGCGTGCAGGATTACCGGATTCTCTCCGATCCCCCCGACTCGAAAGAAGTGCTGCCGCAGGTGAAGCGGATGCTGATCTTTACGACCTTCCGTCCGGCATTGTCCATGGGCCGCCCCACACCCAGCCGGGCCGTGCTGTCGTTCTCGAAAATCAGCGTGAAGGGGTAGGGCAGTTCTCAGTTCGCAGCGATCGCCGCTGGCCTCAACCGCGGAGGCAACGATCTCCGGCAACCATCATTGCCCTGGCGCCTTCAGGACAACGGTGTTGCGCTCGTCCCCCGCAATGATGCGGTAGAATTTTTTCAGCTCCTCAGCGCGGCTCACCGGCACGCTTAGTTCTCTCACCTCAAACGTGCGTTCATAGGCGATGACGTTGCCTTTCGCTTCCGTCCTGGAATGATAACTGGCGAAGCCATAGTCGGCGTCCACCGGCGGCGGCACGTCATCCACCACATATCCAGCCGGAATCGTGATTTCGAAGCGATCGGTGTCGCGCGCCGGTCCTTCGAACTCAATGGGAAACTTGCGCGGTTCCTTGGTCTCGAGAAAGCTGAAGCCTTTATTGCCTAGAACCCGCGGCCGCACCAGCAGCAGGCCACCGGCGTTCTTGGCATAGTTGGAGGACTCGAAGGTGTAATCGAAGCCAAACGGCTGGTCCGTGTTCTGAAGATTGATGACGCTGGCATGAGTAATGTAAAAGCTGGATAGCGAACTGGCCAGCAGGGTTTCGATGGGCTTGATGCGGTCCGTGTCTTTGACCGCTGCGCGCAAGGCCCAGCGTTCCGAGGAGGCGCGTTCGCCCAGGCGCACTTCTTTGACCTCGCCCTTCAACATCCCGCTGTTGTCCAGCGTGAGCTTGGCTGTGCGCTGGATGCTGTTCATCGCCGGAGGCTGCTGCGGCAAGGCAATCAATTCACCCCCGTCGGGCGTAACCAACAGCGCATAGTTGCCTTGCAGTCCCCCGCGAATCTGTCCGAACGGGATCAACTCGTAGGTGGGATCGAAAAACAGAATCCGACCGAGCTTGGGATGCGGCATGGTGGCAATCAGTGAAGGATCATTCAGGCCATCGGGGACCTTGACAGCGACGATCACGTGGTTGAAGGCGCGGTGTGGAGGAGTTTCGGCCGTGACGGCGCCACGCTCGTCGTTGATGACGACGTGATAGGACTCGACGCCAATCTCGTGAAGCATGGCGCGCGTGAGGGTTGCTTTATCTTTGCAGTCGCCGTAACGATGTGAAAAGACTTCCGGCGCCGGATGCGGCTGCCAACCGCCGATGCCAAGTTCGATGGCCACATAGCGGATATCGTGCTGCACGAACTGCGCGATCGCCTGCATCTTTGCCAGTTGAGTGTTCTTTCCAGCGGTGAGCGCGGCGACCTTTTGTTTGATTTCAGTGGAAGCTTCGACCCGCCCTGCGAGCAGCGTGTTCATCCACTTGCCCATGTCGTCCCACTCCGCGAAGCCTGTCGGAGCTTTCCCCCCGGCTGGGAAAAGAGTGATCACCATCTGGCCCGCGACTCCAATAAAGGGAGGCATGGCAGGCTCGTGCCGAATGGGTTTCACCTCGGTCACCGCCCACTGCCAAGAATTGTTTCCGGCTTCCGTCGGCTTGACCTCAGGATGATTCAGCCAAGCAGCTTTGAATTCCCAGCCGGCCGGGAGCTGCAGGGAGTAGTGGCTCTCCCGCACCGGGACTGATTCCTGGAACTCCCACATATCTTGCAGGAAGAAAGGCCGCTCCTCCACTTCGTATTCGTAGCCGACGATATTTCCTGGTTCCGGTGCTGGAATCTGGATGACCCTCCACTTGGTGTCATCCACCAACTCGCCGCCGCCCTCGAATGAGCGATCGACCGCATCCTTGTCCTTAACCTCATAGTCCTTGCCCCGGGCGGGAATACACCAGCCATGCAGGCTCTTGATCTTGCGCTCAGGATTGAAGTAGACGTAAACAGTTCCGTGACGGCGGCCATCTGGGCGCAAAATCTTATAGGCCTCGCGCACCGTGGTCCTGATTTTGTCAGCCGCAATGACCGTGACGTTTGTCTCCGAATACAAGAGCACCGCGTCCGTTTTTTCATCGTAAGCAGGCAGGGTCACATTGGCCTGGGCGTGCATCCATTGCGGAGCGTCGCCCGCGGCCGTGTAGGGCACCCACGTCAATAGGCAAAGGCCGGCCAGGCCAAGCAGCCGGGCGCGCCTGCTAGTTGCTGGCCGATGCTGCTCCGGGCTGCAGCAGAATCTGTTCTTCATCGCCGGTCCTCACTAACTGGAAAAAATTCTGCAATGCGGGGTACTTGTCAGCCGGAAGGAACAGGATATCCAAGTTCAGTTTCCGGACCACGCGCACTTTGCCACCGCTGTTCTCAACCTTCAGATTGTAGACAATGAGCTTCGCATCCTGGGTCTGCGGCGGCGGCACGCTGCTCACTTGCCAGCCGGGTGGCAATTCGACGGTCACGTCATCGAGTTTCTCGTAGGGATACTCAAAATAGATAGGATGCACGCGATTCGCATGTTGGAAAATGCGCTTCTCATGCGCGGTAAAGAAACCGACCGGAAGCATGGCTCGTTTCCCGGCACTGGATGCCCATCCGGGGATTTTGAGGTTCAGTACCGCCACCAGCGGCTCTTCCGAACCGCTCCAGTCCGGTTTGTTCGTCAGTTCCAGCTCGGCCGCGGCGGGGATCTGTTCCTTCAGCGAGTCTTCCAGGAACTTCTTGCGTGCCGTTTCGTCTTCGTGCCGTTCTTCCCGCCGCCGGTACATGGCTTCCAGGCCCGTGTAAGTGACCGTCAACTCTCCTTCCAGGTCGCCGGTATCGGACAGCTTCAGCTTTGCCTCGCGATGAATTTGCGACTCCGAGGAATTTGGCAGCGTGGTCTGGATCCAGCTTCCACCGTCTTTGTCGAGCCTCAGTCCTTGCACACCAGTCTCCGACCACTCGAGCATCCCGAAGGGAGTAAACGCTCCACCTGGATCGAAATAGAGGTCCTTGCCATTCAGTTTGACCAACGCCACGTTGGCATCGAGCCTACCGCCTAGCATCAGCTTGGAATTGAAAAAATAGTTCCTGCGATCGGAAACCCAACATCCGTAGGCCTCAAATCCCGCAGCGCGCACCAGGGCTAGGTACAGCCAGGTTAGCTGTACGCCATTGCCGTAGCCTTGCTTCCAGACGTCCTCTACATTCGTCGCCGCCTTTTCTTTGTCGCGCTTCTCTTCCTGCTCGCTCTTGCGGATCTCATACGACGTGTTGCGAATCTGCTGCACCCTTGCATAAATCTTGCGGAGCTTCGCTTCCGGAGGATCGTTTGGCGAAATGATCTGCCCGACCGCTTCCTCCATGGCCTTGCGCTTTCCTACAAAACTCTCCAAAGCGTCATTTCGCTTTTTCCCTACGCGTTGCCAGTACTTGTTCGGGTCTGATTCAGGCAATTCCCGGTCGTAAATGAAATCTACGCGTGCCTTTAGCTCGTTTTCCGGAGGCATGAAGTCTTCGGTCTGGAATGCTGGGATGTTGTGCGCTTCCATTTCCACGATGCCCCGGATGCCCTGTTTAGGCTCAGAACCGGGTGGCAACGACTGCCAAGTCCACCGCAAGTGAAATTCGTTATAGCCGTAGGGCTTGAGAGAAAACTTGGCGTTCTTAGTGAACAGGTTCTCGCTGAGGATCCAATGCGAGTCGAAGACGTAATACTCCTTGAAATCGATCGTGTAGTAATACTCGATGATGCCGCTGACTTCGACGTCGGGGAGCGTGAAAGTCTTGGCAAGATATTCCTGTCCACGACGTTTCTCGATCGTCTTGTCATAGACCTTGCCGTCGAACTCAGCGATCGAGCCGTCCGGCTTGATCGTTCGCGCATGGAGGCCGGAAATGCTTTCGTATCCCTTGGACAACACAAGTTCCACGTTCGCGTTCTTGCGCCCCTCTTCAGTCAGGATCTTGACGCGCAAATAGTTGTCTTCATGCGGAGTGTAGCGGTCATCAACGCGGTCCACCTGGCGGTACAGAATGATCGCCGGGGCGCCTGGAGCCATGGGCTCGCTAGTCATCTTCAACTCTTCCGGATTGACCGGCTGAAAACCGGCACCCGCCCGCGCGGACTCGGGCAGAAAGAGCGCATAAGTGAGAATGGTGGCAGTCAGGACGAGGGTGTGTGCAATCGCAGAAGTCCGAAACCGATGATAAGGGGACACGGTAATCACCTTCGCAGGGAAGCGGTACATACAAACGGAATATGCCCGCCTTCGGGGGGAAGCGGAACTCAGAGATTAGCCGTACGGGTCCGAGCCACCCGCGCCAACTCCTATCGCGGACAATAGCCTCGCAAGAAGTCACTGTCAAGGAAATCTGACCAGTGGCGTCTGGCCAAGAAACGCAAACAACAACTGGATGGTTTCCACGCCATCCTGGGGGGAATGTCTCGCGAAGCAGGGCCAAGTTTGACGGGGTAGTACCTTTCGGGAAAAATTCGGCTACCCCCCCAACCCCCAAGGCCCGCTCCCCCGCCTCCAGGTCCCCGGTTTTGACCTGGCCGCCCCCGCCCGCCCGCGCGCGAGAAGGGCACGCCGCGCTTTTCACGCGTCGGGGTCTCCCTTCCCGCAGCGCTGGGACGGGAAGCTGTTGGGTTAGGAGCAGAAAAGCTACAATTCCTGTTTACAGGAGCGCCGCGATGCCGATATCTCTCACCAACCACGGAAATGCGCTTGAAAGACGCACGTGGTCTACGATGCAAGCTTACATCTCCAAGTACGAGATTTTGTGGCAAATGCATGTTGAACCGCTACGTAACCCTGGCTCAATCGATCTGCGCGACGGAATCGATCCGGACTTCGAACTCTTCGCGATGAATCACTACAGCGCATATGTAAACCTCGTCCGTGCGCTGGAAAAGATTGAGGTCAAGTCGGATGACCTTGGTTTTGCCGAGGAAATTTGGGCCCAACTCCAGCGAGCAGTCGAGGTGGCCATAAAGCAAGCGGAGGCCTTCGCAGACATTTATTTTGATGTAACGAATAAGAGGCCTCAGGTCCACACACGGAAGCTGCGAGAACTCGAAGGCAGTATCAAAGAATATCGGAACATCTTGCACGAGCCGATACAAGCAAGTGTGAAGAACGCCGACGGGATACGGCTAATCCCTCGCAGGGAGACATTACAGAAATACAAGCGGTGGACCAATGTGATGTATCACCGCGCTGAAGCGGATTTTGTTGCCGTAGACTCTGAATTACGCGCAGATTTCAATCGTGTATGCGGAATTTTACAAGGCTTGTGGGACGAGATTGAACAGGAGTCTAACAAGCTTCTGGAAAACAGGAAATATCTCGCACGGCGCAGTTTAGGGAAAACAACAAGTGCATCTGTTTATAACCCTCTCGCCGCTTCCGCAACTTCAAACGTTGCAGTCATTGGAACTCAAGGGCCTTGGTGGAAATAAGATGGTGCAAGTGGTTAAACAACAGCTGGCGCTTCAATCTCTTGGGGAAAGCATGTGAGATTTCCCCCTGCTTGCCGTGTCGTGCTTCGTGGCCGCCTTTTCCGATTAAGTAGCGCCGTGGCAATGTTTATATTTCTTGCCGCTGTTACATGGACACGGCTGATTTCTTCCCAATTTCTTGCCTGATGGCAGCATAGGTTTGCCGCGGAGAAGCTTCGATAGTTCCTCTAGCTCCTGATTTGGACTCCAGGGTTCTTTACTGAACACGATGGCGTCGACCAGTCGATCACTCGTGACAAGACAACCCAGGCCGAGCCAGACGTTTGCTTTGGACTTATACTTTGCTAACCTTGAGAGGCCTACCAGCTTTTCCCGTAGTTTCCGGGGGGATTTCGGTTCCGACACAGTCGTCATTCCACCGTGCGCATCGGCTAGCGGCAATCTAGCATCGTGAGACTTGTCATCGCCAGCTGATTTTCGTTTTAGCAGCTTCAGGGTTTGTATTAACGCGTCCGCTCCCTCCCCAGCGAGATCATAGAGAAAGAATACAGCGTCAGTGAATCTAGGCTCGTTCGTGGACTTTACCTGATTCACAAGCGTGTCAAATTCAGGGTTCTTCCATCGGTGATGCAGCTTGTCAGCAGCGGCGGTCTTCGGCACAGAGCCGCGCAGCACGGGAAAGTTTGCGTCTACCAGCTGTGCAAAGCTGCTGTCCACCATTTCGAAATCTACCTCCTTTTGCCTGAACAGCTTTTGCTTAAGGTGCACGCCTAGAAGCGACATTTCTGTGTCGGCCTTGTAGTAAGCGCTCAAGGCTGTCCTTTGGCGCAAGTAGTAAGCAAGTTCGAATGGATCAGACAGGTAGAACGCCACAATGTCGAGGTCGAATATGCTCATGGCGACTGGGAACGGATCGTCAGCCTGCTTAGTGAGATAGGCGTCAAGTTGGTGCATCACTGCTGGGTAATGATCAACCGTTATGCAAAGGATGTAAGCCTCGTCAATGCTCTCGTTGAGATGTATTTCTTTGCCACCCGAGAAGAAGCTATCTCTTCGATTCAACAGAGCTAGCCGGGAGAGCAGCCCTTGGTCATAGGCTTCTTGTACTGCAAGCTTGAAGTCCGCTCTCAATCGGTCTTCGTCTCCCAGTTTCGCCAGTTCTGTTAGCCTCTTCGATTTCACCTGGGCAATCACGGCTTTATTTCCAACTACGGCAAGAACGTCGATGTCAGTCAGAGTCTTGGCCTTGCTCTCTTTAATTTGAACGTCGGTATAGACATTCGAGGTACCGAAAACTCGTGCCAGGAGCTCTGCGGTTGCGTTCTCTGCAAATTCACCACGATGGAGCAACGCCGTGGCACGGTACGAAATATCCGAATTCATCCAAAAGAAAGGAGTCTCGTAAATGGCCTCCGAGAGATTGAAGCCAATCGGCAGGAAATAACGCCCGTTCGGCAGTTGCACGATAGGACGCGCTTGCACCTCATTGAACTGGCCGGGGAGCTGTAGGTCGGAGTTTGCCTTGCCGGGTATCAATGAAAAGGCGCGGGCAAAAGCCTTAACGTGATCACTTCCGAATTTCTGAAGATCGGCTTCGCTAAACGAGAAGATAGCCAACGCAGCCGTGCACAGCTTAGGAAACTCTCCTGGTTTTATCGGTTCCTGAGAGTTGTACTTGCGCTCATGAAGACTCTTCAACTCACGGGCAATCTGTCCCATTTGAGGGATATCAATGCCCGAGTGGCCCCGAATCCACTTGCTATCGGCCGCATACTTCTGCGCAGCAAAGTCTAGATATTGAAAGTCGTAGGCGCCAGAGCCACCATAAAATATGGGCTCCGTCATCATCACTCCGGAGCCAAATGTATTCCGATAATCCTGGTCGGGGTTTTGGGCGGGAAACATTCCTTCTTTGACTCTAATGTTAAGTTGCTCAAGGAAATGTTCGTGATGCTTCTTATGGAGTTCGTCGAATAGTCTGTAAATCTCTTCAAACCATGCCGCCGAGTCAGCTTCGTTCGGAATGCTAAGGTCAATTTCCGCTTTAACGACGAGGCCTGCGAGGAATGTTAACTCCTGAAAATTGAGGTGCTCGTGCCAATTGATATCGACGGCGTCCTCAGGCGAAAAGAAAAGGTCACGAAGTAAGATCAAAGCGAACGTGTAGATGAATCCTGCCTGTCTTGTTACGGCTTCGATCTTATCGATAATCGTTTTCACAACCAAATCCAAAGCTGTTTTCCAGAATCCAACGCACGTGCAATCGCCAGTTCCTGATTCGAGAAGAATGAACCTCCGAGGCTGATGAACATTAGCGCGTTCTGCAAAAGAATGCTGGACGAGAATTCTCGCATAGCCCTTTGGAACTTTCGTTTGCTCCTAAAAATTCTACAGCGCTCCCGAACTCGCGCTTTCTCATTGTTGTGACTCAGGCCCCGAAACACTGACCAGTTTCGCCAACGCCAGCCAGTGCCTGGGATGCGGTCGGCGTCGGCCCTTGCGGATGTCGGACGCGTAGGGAATTGAGACGCCAATGGCTGAAACAATCTCCGAAAGCGATGTGCCGACGAGCCGAGGCTGAATCCGGTTTGTATATACCTCATCAGTGAGCCACTGAGGTTGACTGGATGGCTGCCAGTGCCAACGTGCCGTTTGCTGGCGGCGCTGCGTAGCAGAGACCCGCGCTCTGGACTCGGGAGACTTCGAAGCAATCCTTCCCTTTCGTGCCGCTTCGATCATTTGTCCTTTTGAGACTTCGACCGCACAGGCGGCGCAGCGAGTGCTAGTTTTGGCTACGGGCTTCCCGCAACTCAGACAAACATTTTCCGGCTGAGGCGCAGGCGGGGTGGACGGAATTGTGTTGGTTCTTTCTTGGCGCTTGTTAGCCTGAGTCAGCCTCGTAGTAAGTGGAGTGTCGGGTCTGCGTATCGTCAACCAAAACTCCCGAGCGACCCACTCCGCGATAGGAGCCACGGCCCGACCCCAGGTCGGGGCCGTTTCTGACAGCCGCACAGCAAACGATCCCGATAATCGGCAGTTGCCGTCTCCCTTCTCGAAGAGCCATTCCCGCCTTAACGTTTGACGCGTGATCCAGTCCAACAGGTAGGCGTCTACCTGAGGACGCACGGGCTCCATGAGGTCGCAAGCAAGGCTGTCGCGGGCCGACGTATCAACGTGCAGGACCCCGAGACCCGGATCGAGCCCTAACGCGGCAGCCGCGAGCCGAGCTTCAGATTCAAGCACGGAATAGAGATAGTTGAGAATCGCGTTTGGCGGATTTGCGGCAAGTCGGGGTGAGCCCGTGAGCGGGGAGACGCGCGCTCCAAAGCTGCACCAGTGATCGGGGATGCGGCTCAGGTGGTTCTTCGGGTAGGTGATGGGCAAGGTGCTCCACGCCGACCAGTATGCTCGTGCGGCCTGTGACTCAATGAGCCGGATCGTGCTGATGCTGTCGGCGCTAGGCAATTCAGCCCTGAATCGGGCAATCGCGTCAGCAGTGGATGTATCCAAGAGCTTGTGTCTCGCAACCTGCTCCTGAGCGGCGAGCTTTCGGCTGATGAGTTCCCGCGCGATTCGCAGTGCGGCTCCAGAGGAATGCGCTAGTGCCTGCGCCCGTCGGAGCTTTGCTTCTGACGGCCTGACGGGGCCAGTGGTCAGGAGCACAGATCCGTCGCGTTCCAGCATCACGAAACTCGCGTCCTGATCTGCGAGCCACCGCAAAGCGGCGAGGGACACCATCCCATCGGAACCGATCACTACCAATCGTCTTAGGCCATGACCAACACGCGGAAGGCGACATCGCCTACGGTCTTCTCCGATGCCGTCCTCAAGAAACAAATGTCCACGATCTACGCGGACCTGAATGCCGTAGCCATAGAGAGTCCCTGCGCCGTGACGCGGGATCATCAGGTCAACGTTGGAATTGTGAGATTGCGGAAGTTGGGGTACGGTCTTGTTAGCTGCCATTGGAGCAGACCTCCGATGGTGGTCAGGGCTTGTCGGCTGCTCGTAACAGTCGGCAGGCCCGCATCATCTGTAACCTATTCTAAATCAATGACATAGATAATGCTAGCCTATTCCTCAATCCTCAATTCTTTCCGCAGCCGCCAGTACCAAATCAACGGCAGTTTTGGGGTCTCTTTGAATTCTTGCGAAGTTCGTGCCGATGATGTAAGGCATTCGCTCCGTCTCGACCGGCGGTGACTCCAAACTCCTGATAATCGCCAGGCGGAGATACTTCCAGTTGTCCGCCAAGTATGATCGAAGAAAGTTCTCTGATCTTTTCTGCTCAACTCCATGCGCAAGCGACTCTGGAGTCTTCAGGAGAACAGTTCTAGGCAACCCCCTGATCCCCTGTTGGAAGAACTTCACCGGTGCTATGCCGGACTTTTGGGAACCTTTCCAGAGCGATTCGATGGTCTCAAATACTCGAAACCGATGATGCGGCCACACCGAGCAAGATAGATTGGAACATCGCACATATGATTGCCAGACGCCCATGAAGGGGACACCTTGCGAATACGGCAGTCCGGCCATCGCATTGGCGAGATTCAAAGGGGTACGGGCGTATTTCCCTTTGATGAACCTCTTTTCGATGAACATCAGGAGTTCATCTTGGGCGTAACCAGCTTCCATGCGGTCCAGTTTTTCTTGTAGAGACTGCTGCGCCACTCTCGTGCTGTTGATTTCTCTCTTTGCTGCTTCCCAATTCGCTTTCCGTTGTGAGAGTTGCACCTCCACAGCTTCCTTGTCCTTGGGACTTACTTGGCTCGCCGCACTCTCCGCCTCTCGCACCAGATCGGAGTCCCTTCTCTCCCTCGCGTCAGCCTCGTACATGCTCGATATCGCATCTCCGTAAGATCGTCTTTCTTCTCGAATCTCCTCGGCGGTCGCAGAGTCCGAAATCGGGAGAAGCAGCCGACTGATGAGGTGTCTATTGGAATGTTCCTTCAACGGCTCCAGCGCTGCCCTGAGTTCCTCTCTTGTGGTTGCCCTTGTGAGTTGCCAGCCGACTTCTGCCCACCAACAGGAGAGCATGTCAACCAGAGAGTCTCTGTTGGCACTGAGCCAGTGATCTTCGATCGTTGGCCGACCTGCGGAGGGGTTCTTCGTCTTCCTTTTCATAAGCCAGTCGAGGAATTTTCCCACTAGCTGCAAAATTTTCTCACGCACTGCGGCGAGAAAGTTCTTCAGGGACGACCAAGCCGACAGAATTGCCGTTTTTAGCACCAGCAAATTCTAGCCCTCTCCTGCTCGACTGCCAGAAAACCTCCTCCCTACCTCCCGAGTCCTGCCAGAGAATGCTAGTTAAGTCATTCTTGGTATTGCACTTAGCTGATTTCTTGGCAGGTCGAATGCAATTAAGACAGGCGGAGGCAGTCACGCCCAGAGTCAGGAGGAACTAGAGCATGCCAAGAAAAAGAAAGTCTCGGTCTACGCGATCTAAACCGGCTCCCAGGTCGCGACGTTTGAGCCCACGTCAACAGGAAGAAAAAGTAAGGTGCTTGGCGGCGATCAATCGCATTCGTCGAGGCGACGCCAAAACAGTTTCCGCAGCCGCTCGCGCCGAGGGAACCACCGTTAGAGCGATCCGGGCACTAGTGCCGAAGGCGATCACTCAGGATCGCCCCGGCGGTCGCATTCGCGTCACGGCCAGTGACCGGTATTCGGCCAAAGTGCAAATCCTAACGGATGAAGGCGCACTGGCGGCCACAGCACGCGGCTCTCGTGAGCGTGAGCTTGCAGGTCAACACCGCGCGACCGTTCAGCGGGTACTTCGTGGGCTAGAGCCCAAGTCTGCCCTGGAACAGTATCGCGGCAAGAAGGTTGGCGGCCATGAGTTGGTCAGCGACTATGCACGGCTTTCCTCGCTCGCACAAGCGGGTGTCGTCGGCCAGCTCGAAACCCTTTACGTGAGTCCTGACGTTGCGGCATGAAGAACCCGAATCCCATCGCGCGGGCTCGGCGCATTGAGATGCGCCGCAAGCAGTTGGGGTACCCGTCTCGCTGTTTCTACTGTGGCGAGACGGATTTGTTCTGCTTCGAGGAAGATCATCCAGTTACCCGCGAACTGGATGTGAGATTCAAAAGGGTTGTTTGTCGCAACTGTCATCGGAAGTTGGAAGCCAGCCGGGACATCAAAGGACTTACCAAGAATGGCCAGCATGATGTGGTTGAATCAGAGGTTGAAAAGTTCCGTCGTTACTTACTGTTGATGGCCGAAGACGAGGATTCACAGGCAGAACTATTGCAGCACGATCCCAATACTCCCATCAATCTGCTCATTAGCGCTTCCCAGGCGAGAGCGGCGTCCCTTCGTCGCAAGGCGCAAGCGTTATCATTGTCCAACCTGCCCGTTGCCGCGCAACGGACGGATTGAGACTTGATGCGCGATAGACCCCCCAAAGAAAAGCAACTCCCAGCAGAGATTCAACCAGAGCCAATACCAGTCTACGTTCGTTCCCACACGCGAGTGAAGGGCGAGAAACCGCGCAGAGACGGCGAGGGGAAGTTACCGGACAAATGGGCACTCTATGCGCTCGTGTTCGATTGCGAGACCACGACTGATATCCGCCAGGACCTCAATTCCCTTTGGTGGCGATTTTGTGAGCGGAAGCAAAACACCTACGTTTGCCAACAGGAAGGCCTCGTGTATGCGGATGCGCTCGACGCAGGATCAATCGCCCTGATCCACAAATACGCGAGAGGTAGAAAAGCTGACGTAGAAGACGGCTGCCCCAAAGACATCCTTGTGCAATCCCGTGCGGAGTTTGCAGACGGTGAATTCTGGACGGCGGTACAGGCCGGTGCGGTTATCGTTTGTTTCAATGCGCCGTTCGACCTTAGCAGATTGGCACTGGAATACCGCGAGGCTCGTAACAAAAACACCGGATGGTCCATGGTCCTTTGGAGATACCAGGGCAGACCAGACAAGCTCAAGCCGAAGCTGAGAGTGAAACCAAAGGACTCCCGTTCAGCGTTTATCAGCTTCGGTGGTGGTGATCCCAACAACCGTACGGTTTATCGCGGGCGCTTCCTGGATCTATCCGTCCTGGGCTGGGCATTGCGCAACAGACACATGACGTTGGAGGGATTCCTTAAGTCGTTTGGACTTGAAGGGAAGATCGATCACGAACCCACGGGACGCGTGACCGATAAAGAGCTGGCATACGGTCGGCGCGATACGGAGCGCACGGTTGCGCTACTCAATGCCATGAAAGGCGAGTATGACGGATTCCCGATAGACCTTCCGCCCGAACGGACCATGAGCGCTGCCAGCATTACAAAGGCGTTTCTCGACAAGATGGAGGTTGAGCGGCCCTCGCGGAAGTTTAATTTACCAGACCACATCTTGGGCAAGTGCATGCAAGCTTACTACGGTGGTCGTAGCGAAATCCGGATACGGCATGAGGAAGTACCAATCGTGGTCTGCGATATAACTTCTGAATATCCATCTGTTGCCGGACTGCTCCGCCTGTGGCCCCTGTTAACTGCGGCAAGTGTGGAGGTGGAGGACTGTACCGAAGAGGCACGCGGCATTTTGGATGGCGTCGATGCTAAAACAATCCTTGCCCCATCCCTGTGGCCCCGTCTTGCGTTCTTCGCCTCGGTGAAGCCAGCCGGGGACCTTCTTCCAGTTCGTGCCCTTTATGGCGAGTCCGGTGAGACAAACATAGGCTTGAATCCGCTCACGTCAACGGAGCCGATCTGGTATGCAGGTCCCGATCTGGCTGCGTCTAGGCTTGCGAAAGAGGTCACCCCACAAATCATCGAGGCGTTCAGGATCATTCCCCACGGCGTACAAGAAGGCATGAAGACAACGGCCATTGGCAACAGGGCAATTGACCCTGTGAAAGACGACTTCTTTCGCGTTGTGATCGAGGAACGAAAGAACCTGCCCAAATCCCACCCACACTATTTGCTTTTGAAGATCATTGCCAATGCGCTCTACGGAATTTTCGCGGAGCTGAACAAGGACGAATTTGGAAAGAACAACGCCAAGCAACTGGACGTATTTTCTGGTGAGTACAAGTTCGATCAGACGACTTTCGCTGTTGAACGTCCCGGCAGATGGCAATTTCCTCCCGCAGCCGCATTGATTACTGCCGGTGGTCGGCTGATGCTGGCGATTTTGGAGCGCTTGGCCAGGGACTTGGGAGGAACATATCTGCTCACGGACACGGACTCCATGTTTTTTGTCGCATCAGAAAGAGGTGGACTCTTTCCATGTCCAGGCGGCCAACACAAACTCCCGGACGGAAGACCAGCCGTAAAAGCGATCACTTGGAAACAGGTAGACGGAATTTGCGCGAAGCTCAACAGCTTGAACCCGTACGATCCAAACATCGTCGCCGATATTCTTAAGGTTGAAGACTGCAATCGCGACCGCAACGGTGATCCACACCAACTGTTCGGGTTGGCAGTATCTGCAAAGCGCTACGTCGTTTACACGCGAAAACAAGACAAGCTAGAAATCATCAAACCAAGCGAACACGGCTTGGGAATCGTGTACGTTCCGGACAAGCGGAGCCGTTATACTCCAGCTGACTGCAAGGATCAGGACACCAATTATCCCCGGTGGATCGTTGAGGCATGGGAGCGGCTGCTGACCGAGCATTTCAAGCATGACAAAGACCCCGAAAATGCGCTCCTCGGACGCCAGTTTTGGTTTGACGACTTGCCCGCCGTCATGCGTGTACGGATCACATCTCCGAATGTCCTGAGAGCTTTGAGGAGGCGCAGTCCCGAAGTCGCCAAGCCTTACAATTTCGCACTTTCACCGATACTGATTCAGCCCTCGCCCGATTGCACACTAGTTGCTCCTGCCAGCAAGCATCCAGAAGACTGGTTAACAAGGGAATACACGGAGATTCATAGCGGAGACATTGTAAAGCTGGGAAGCGAATACCATGGAAAAACACTTACGCCGCAAACTCTTTCTAGCGTCATCTGGCGGCATTTCCTCCATCCAGAGGATAAATCTCTTTCCCCAGACGGAGAGTTCTGTAATGCCTATACGCGCGGGCTTCTCTTGCGTCGTCCCGTTGAGGCGATCATTCCGCTAGTGCCCATAGGAAAAGAAATCGAACGACGGTCGCAGGAAGGCGAAGACATCAGCGTTTTAGACAACGTCGGACCCGTCAAATATTACCCTCGCAAAACGGCGAACACACGTCCCGCAGATGCCGCTTTGATACTCAGAGCGAGTCGTTTTTCAAAGAAATTGCTGAAGCGTGAGTCTGGAGCATCGCAACATGCTATTGATCGTTTCTTTCGCGGCGAACGTATCCATCCTGGTACCCGAAGGAAGCTGGCACAGGCGGTGGAGAGACTGGAGCGCGGCGGTGAACGAGTGTGATTGCATTTGTTCGCCGATTACCAACTAGTTGCCCAAGGCGTGTTCTCGGGAGTGGCAGCGGGCGCTCGCGTGATCGGGCACAGTATGACCGCGTCATTATAGGAGTAGATTTTCACCCCGAGTTTCCGCAAAATGGCGTTGGTGGATACCGACACTGGAGAACGTGTGCATGGTTTGTGGGGAATATACACGAAATAATGCCGCGATGCCGTGAGCGTGTGGGACGAAGGGTACGTCCTTCACCTCGCCGTTGCGCTGAACGCGGAAGGATCCAGTTCCACGAACAGCCAATAGGAAGGCTGCGGTGGCGGCGGAAACAGAATATCGTGTCTGTCTCGGGCACGCAAAAGCTCGCCTACTACGCAGCTGCTCATTGCGCCCGGTTCAATCAACCCTGGCTTTTCCGGGCTCCCGTCCTGTGCGATTTGAATTAACAGGTGAAACTTTGCGGGATCACGCGAGGGCTCCTCCATGCAATGCGCAAGGACGGGCGCGAGCCTGCGCTCGACATCGGCGATGTACTGTTTACCCTCGGCACTCAGGGCGTTTCTTTCGGCTCGCAGCCGAGGGGCAGAAGCGGTTGCCCACGTTTTGTTCTGGTTAAAGTATGCTTCCGTTCGCCACGTGTCTCTGTCCCAATTGTCACCGATGCGCTTGAACGCCTCGTCTGCGGCAATGTAATCACTGCTCTTGATCGCCATCAAAGCGAGAGTGTTCAGATCAACGATTGACAGACCATATTCTTTCTCTGCTTCCTCGAATCCGTGCTGGATTCGTGGGAAAGAAAAATGGTTAAATTCGGGTTGGTTGCAGGCACATACATCCTTCTGAGCAATCCGGAAGTAGAGTTCATCTCCCTGACTCCCGCCAATCCGATTCGCACTCTCCTCGGCGAACTTCGACGAGTCGCCATCCTCACCATTCCATTTAGGGAGCAGAAAAAGGGCCTGCGCCTGGTAGTAATAGTAATAGTCGGGCTCGGAGGCAACGGCCTGGTGAAATAGCTCCGACTCCTGTTCTTGCTCCCATCCCTGGCCCAGAGCGATCTGCAGCATGACGCGGTACCACTCTGGGCACTTCGTCGTAAGAGTCGTTGCCTCATCCAGGAGAGACTTCGCTTTTTCCAGACGCTCTCCCATAAGTTTCCATCCATTGTCCGTTACTGTGTCCGAGTAACCGTCCCCGCGCGCCGCCCATGCGTATTCGGCGTAAGAGTCGGCGAGTGCCACTCGAGCGGTGATGGAATCCGGCCTTGCAGCGACCCAATGCTCCAGGACCGTAAAATGATTCTTCCAGTCTTCCTCCGTGGCATGCTTGCCAGGTTCAGGTTCGGCGAGTCCCGCGTATATGCTGTGCAGCTTCCATGCTCCTCCCGGAAACCTTAACTTGCCGACGCGGGCTGAATTCGCCACACAGTCCAAGTCCTCAAACCTCTGCTGTTTGAGCAGTTCCGCGATCCATTCTTCATATGCCTTAACCGCGTGAACATCGGCGCTTTCGCTGAGGGTCGGTTCAATGGTCTTGCATGCTTTGGTTCCGTCGGAGTCGTGTTTCGCCGGGGTAACGGAGTGCTCACGGGCGTTCGCGAGCAACACTGCGCCCATGCAGGCCAAGAGTGCAGTGGCGCGAACAATTTTGAAGGCGAAATCCGATGAGTTCAGAACTAAGGAACAACGACGGCGAGGCATGAGCGTGTCCTTCCGGCACTTCTGCGGCCCAAGACCTGCCCGATGCTAAACAGTCCCGTACTTCGTGTCGAGATTACGTCGGGCCAGCCCTTGTTGTGCTGTGCGCCGTTGCCCTGAGCTTCCGCGCGGATCATAAAGGCGCTCCTCTTCCCTAGGTTGATGCTGCGAACAATCTCAACCTACCGCAAAAGTGGGCGCCTTTTTATATTGCGTGTAATGGGGATTTTTCACCAATTGTTAAATAGGACGGTGGTCTTTTTCTGTTTCACATGCCTGATGCCTAACCGCTTTAAGTCGGGGGTGCCGACCGTCACAGTCGAACAGTCATTCATGTAGTAGACAAAAATGTAAATGCCGCTCCCGGCGTGTTTGTCCGGTATTCCGCACTTCCTTACAACATCCAGCACCGTGGAGTTTTTCTTGAAGGACGCAAAGCAACTAACCTGCCTTGCCGTTTTCGGAGCGTCGGGAATCTTGAACTGCTCTGGCATCGGTTGATTGTCGAAGGGGTCATGAGGTGCGTGGCATCTCTCAGGAATTGTTTCTTGGGCCGGGAGTCGGAGACAGCAAGAGAAAAACAGTACAGTCAGCACGGCATGAAGCGAGCGCATGCCCATTCAAATTCCTTTTGGCGTGCGTCTTTTTTCCATCCAACCGACCCATGCGCATGCTAAGAACACGCCGCACGTAGGTACGATGGCATCACACTCGACCTGTTTCCAGAAATACGAATAGGGAACTGATTCTCTCAGCCAATCCCACCGAGTCATTTTGATGCGTCTTTTGGCGAGGGCAGCATCCATCTCGTTTACTGTCATATTTCCCATTTGATGAAACTCGGCTTCGCTAATGGGCGGGTCGTATTTCGTTGCGCGGTGGAACAGCACAATTGTACTCACGATATTAATTGCAGGACCAACAAGGACTGCAACTAGCAGAGAACGTAAAAGCAGGACCTTCACCCTTCACCTCGCACTATGACAGGTCAGTTTAGCGAAGAGCGGAAGCAGATACAGCATAACTGTCGTAATCAGTCGACGATAACGCTCATTGAGCGGTTTTGAGCGTAATCGGGATAAGTGACTACCGTGGCTCTTGGGGAGGGAAGACGTTACCACACGGCCTATTCTTGACGCGTCTGGTATTCAAGAAAATTGAGTAGCAACGATTCTTCTCATCTCGGACAAGCAGAGAGTTTCCATCGAGCTTCATGTCGCTGATAAATATCCATTGGTTGTCCTCTTCGCCCCGCCAGAACTCGATTCGCGTGTGAGAGACTTTGACCCTCCACAGGTTTTTTCCGGTCGCCTCATCGGTTGCCACCACAAAGCTGTCTCTGCCGTCTCCCGTGGCCGAGTACCGAATCCCATTGGCAACGATAGGAGGTACGTCTTTGGGTGCGACACGTTTCGCCATTGCGCTAACTGCACAAAACGTGCAACACACAAGGATGCCAACAAGCAGCCGATCCATGGGATTCAATTTACGCCGAAACGCCAAGCCACATGGGGGGATTATAGGGCTAACGGCTCAACTGACGGGAACAGATGGGATGAGAAGGCCGGTCTCCAACGGGATGCTGTACGCTCCCAAGTTATCGACGCGCTCGAAGGGCAAGAGATAAAGGAGACCGGCAATGAAGAAGGTTAGCACCGTAGCAGCCAAGGCAAGCAGGAATTGTTCGCAGCCGACCCTCACCATCGGATTGGATCTGGGAGATCGCAATAGTTGGTACTGCGTGGTGGATGAAGCCGGCCAGATCCAGTTGGAGCAGCGAGTGCGGACGACAGCGAAAGCATTGCGGGAAGTCTTTGGCACGATGCCGCGCAGTCGCATGGCACTGGAAATCGGGACGCATTCGCCCTGGATCAGCCGACTGTTAAACGAGTTGGGACACGAAGTGATGGTGGCGAATGCACGCAAGGTGCGGCTGATCGGGGAGAGCCGCAAGAAAGACGATCGCCTGGATGCGCAGACCTTAGCGCGGCTGGCCCGGATCGATCCCAAGTTGCTGTATCCGGTGAAGCATCGTAGCGCGCAGGTGTAAGCGGATTTGGCGGTGATCCGGGCACGAGCGGGGTTAGTGCGGGCGCGAACAGGGCTGGTCAACACGGCACGCGGGCTGGCCAAGAGTTACGGCGAACCCTTGCGCGGCTGCAATGTGCGCAATATGAATCCGGAGAAAGCGGAGAGCTTGAGTGCCGAGCTGCAAGTGGCCTTGGAACCGCTGCTGAATGCCATCGAAGGCTTGAGCGAGCGCATCCAGGAATACAACGAGCGCATCGAGAGGTTGGCCGCGGAGAGTTATCCGCAAGTGGAACTGCTGAAGCAGATCAAGGGCGTGGGCACGCTGATCGCGCTGACCTTCCTGTTGACGCTGGAAGATCCGCATCGCTTCGGCAAGAGCCGTGACGTCGGTGGCTATCTGGGACTGCAGCCGGGACGAAGGAACTCGGGGCAGAGCGAACCGCAGATGCACATCAGCAAGGAAGGCGATCCGTATTTACGAACTCTGTTGGTGCAGGGAGCGCAACACATTTTGGGACCGTTCGGGATCGACTGTGATCTCCGGCGCTGGGGACTGAAGTTGGCGGAGCGTGGTGGCAGGAACGGGAAGAAGCGAGCCATTGTTGCAACCGCGAGAAAGCTGGCGGTGTTGCTGCATCACCTGTGGGTGAGTGGAGAAGTGTACGAGCCATTGCACAACCGCAGCCGAATGACAGTTGCGGCAGCCGCGTAAAAGACAAAAACGAAATCGTTCCTGGAGAAAGACAAAAGCCCAAAGCCGAGTTCCGGTGACTGCGTTAATCGCCTGGCCCACGTTCCACTCTCAAAGAGTAGAACCACAGGGCGCCAAACAGATGGCAGCACCGGCTGAACCGAGAACGCCCAACATGCACCGAGCGAACGAATCGCTCCTCGAGAGTGCGGATGGAAGCATGGCGACAGTGGGGTACTCGGCGGGAGAAAAACCTTGTTCAACGACGCTAGACCGGAATCGACTTGACTCCGACCGGCCTTCTCATGGAAGGCGTTTACACTCATTGTAAATTCCTTGAGAGCGTGGTTGTCCCAGAATGGCTCCAAAAAATACAATCGTTCAGGGGATTCCACGTGGCTGAGAATCTTGGAGAACTGCCCAAGCGCACAAGCAGTGATGTCGCTCATACTCTGACAAAAGCGGGCCTTAATCTTATTCCCGTCGTTGGCGGGACAGTGGCTGAACTATTTGGGTTGGTAATAGCACCCCAATTGGAGAAGCGACGTGACAAATGGCTTGAAGAATTAGCCGCGAGCATTAACCAGCTTCAAGAGCGAGAGAAGGGTTTCAAAATCGAAGAGCTAGGCAAGAGCGAGGTCTTTGTTTCAGCGGTTTTGCAAGCAAGTCAAATTGCCCTCAGGACTCACGAAGCAGAAAAGCTCGAAGCCCTTCGCAACGCGCTTTTGCATATCGCGATTACAAAACCGCTTAAGGAAGACTTTCAAATCTTCTATCTGAACTTGATTGACACATTTACGGTTACCCACATTGAGATTCTGCGTGTCTTCGATAAACCGGACGCTCATCCTCAGCGACGTGTGGAATTGAGCAACCGACGCATTATTACCGATCCGTTTGTCATGGACCTTAATAATAGAGGGCTTATCAAAGACTCCCGTCCACTTGCTGCTCGCGGAAGAGAGAGCGATACCGCCCTGGTGTCGTATGAATGGAGCCTCTCAGATCTTGGCCGTGGCTTTTTGGCGTTTATCTCTAAGCCGTACGATGCGTGAATTCATAATTCGTACGCCGGGGCGCAGATCTCAAGTCCGCTAGCCCTTCCCATCCTACCCCCTCGCACGGGCGAGCGCTTCTCACGTGCCCTGCGCGGCTCCGTCGAAGCGCCGCGCGCGGGCGGGCGGGGGCGGCCAGGTCAAAACCGGGGACCTGGAGGCGGGGGAGCGGGCCTTGGGGGTTGGGGGGGTAGCCGAATTTTTCCCGAAAGGTACTACCCCGGGCCAAGTTTGACCCTCTGCTCTTAACCCCTTAAACTTAGAGTGTTCTCCGCTCGTTGTCTGTGGCCATCTTTAGTCTGGCCAATCCTGCGGGAGGGTTTCCTGAGGCGTTTCCTGGTTTCCGGGCTTCGAGGTTCGTTGGTAGCGGTCCTGGTGGGGCTGCTGGCACCAGTGTGCGCGGCGGACAACAATACTCCCATCACGCTGGATACGAGCGAGACCCTGTTCGCGGTGCTGACGGCGATGAACACTTGCGGCTACGACGTGAACCTCAACGCGGCCGACGCGCAACGGCTGAACATCCGCGCCGAGGTACAGAAGAACCTGCAGGGTTCCGACGAGGCGCAGACGGCCATGGGCGCGATGTGCGACTGGTACCAGGCGCACCGGGGCAAGGATGCGGCGCATGACCTTGCGCAGTATGTGTCGTTGGCGCTGTACCTGCAGGGGCCGCCGAATTTTCTTCCCAGAGTCAAAGAAGATGAAATGCCGCCGGATGCGGCGCCGATCGCGGGGTTCTCAAAGTTGCTGGAGGCCTTCTATGACAAGGCCGGACTGCACGCCATCTGGGAGCGGCACCGGGTGAATTATGCCGCGCTCATGCAGCGCTATCACGTGCCCCTGTCCAAGATGATCTTCGACACGGATATCTACCTGAAAATGCAGTCTGGGGGATATCTGGGGCGGACGTTTACGATTTACCTGGATTTTCTGGGCGATCCGACTCAGGTCAACGCACGCAACTACGGCGCGGACTATTACGTGGTGGTGTTTCCTTCCCCGGATCCGAACTCCAGCGAGCCGCTGAAGATGCAGCAGATCCGGCACACCTACCTGCACTACCTGCTGGACCCGCTGGCGGAAAAACATTTCAGCGCGATGAAGCGGATTGAGCCCTTGCTGCAGTCGGTGAAGCGGGCGCCGCTGGAAGACAGCTTCAAAACTGACGCTTCGCTGCTGGTGACCGAATGCCTGGTGCGGGCCATCGAGATTCGCACCAACGGCACCAAGCAGACGGCGGAAGCCATGCGCGTGCAGGCGGTGGACGATGCCGTCAAGCAGGGTTACGTGCTGACGCGGTATTTCTACAACTCACTGGTGGCCTTCGAAAAAGATCCGGCAGGGCTGCGCACCGCTTATGCTGACATTCTGGACAATATTGACTTGAAGGCGGAGGAGAAAGCGGCGCACGACGTGCAGTTTGTGCAAGTCACCGCGCCCGAAGTGGTGCAATTGTCGCGCCTCGAAGACCGGCGGATGCTGGTGACGGCGGAAAAGCGGCTGGCGGCGGGCGACGCCAAGGGAGCGCAGGAACTGGCGCAGCAAGCCCTCGACCGCAAAATTGGAGATCAGGGGCGGGCCCTGTTTATCCTGGCGCAGGTGGCGGTCGCCAACAAAAACCGGGAGAGCGCGCTGGAAAACTTCCAGAAGGCCATCCAGGCCACGAAGGATCCCAAGGTGCTGGGCTGGTCGCACGTGTACCTGGGAAGAATTCTCGATATGAAAGAAGACCGCGAGGCGGCAATGAGCGAGTATCGCGCCGCGTTGAATGCCGGGGCCGAGTTGCCCGAAGTCAAGGCCGCGGCGGAGCGGGGATTGCAGCAGGCGTACGAACCTCCGGCCAAGCCACAGTAGAAAGTTGTCAGGCATCAGTTGACCGTCGTCAGGCAAAACCGTGTGCTGTTCTGTTTTGCTGCGTTAGAATGCACGGTTGCAGAGTTCAGGGGCTGATCTGGAATCAGAGTCAGAACCTAAGGAGAAAGGCATGAAGCAAGCAGCGATCGCCATTACTTTAGGGGCAGTGCTGGGAATGTGCAGTATCGGTTTCGGGCAGAGCAACAGCAAGCCCGCGGCGGCGCAGAATCCGCCAGCCGGGCAGGCGGCAGCGCCGGCGGGCAAGCGTCCGCCCGCGGCGAAAACGCAGGAGGAATACGCCGCCTACAAGGCGGCGATGGCGTTGACCGATCCGGCAGCGGCGGAGAAGGCGGCGGACGATTTCGCCGCGAAGTATCCCGACAGCGAAGTGCGGGTCATGCTGTATGAGGCGGCCATGTCGAGGTACCAGCAAGCCAACAACGCCGACAAGATGATGGAAATGGCGCATAAGGCGCTGACCTACGACCCGGACGAGCCGACGGCTTTACTGGGAGTAGCGCAGGGGTTGGCGGAGCGGACGCGTGACAGTGATCTGGACAGGGACCAGCGTCTTGCCGAATCGAAAAAAGACGCTGAGCACGCGTTGTCAACCATTGACACGGACCTGCCGACGACAGGGTATCCACCGGAGACGTTGAATGCGATCAAGAACCGGTTGCGCTCCGACGCATACTCGACCCTGGGTACGCTGGCGTTCAATGCTAAGAACTGGGCAGAAGCAGAAACGGATTTGCGGAAATCCGTTGATGCAGATCCGCAGGAACCGGATGCTGTTGCGATTTTCCGGCTGTCCGTCGCGCTTGACATGCAGAACAAGATTCCGGAAGCCATCAAGTATGACGATCAGGTGGTGGAACTGACCAAGGATCGTCCCGACTCCAGCGTGGGCAAGGCGGCGCGCGACGAAAAAGACCGCCTGGTGAAGCTGAACAGCGGCACGGCGCCGGGGCAGAATCCCCCGCCGAAGAATTAGCGGCAGTTTTGCCGGTCCAACTCGTAGGTGGAAACCCTGCGGCCCGGACAGGCCCTTCGAGTTTGCTCAGGGCAAGCGGGCCGGCGGTCCCCACGCAATTTCTTCTATGAAGGAACGGGAAATCACGGCGCTGGAAACAGGACTGGGCTACCATTTCCGGCGGCGGGCGATGATCGAGCAGGCGGTCACGCACAGTTCGCAGGCGCGGGAGCAGGAAGCTCAGCAGGCGGGCGAGGGCAAGTATAGAGTCAGCGACAACGAGCAGCTGGAATTCCTGGGGGACGCGGTTCTGGCGCTGGTTACGAGCGAGGAACTCTTCCACCGTTTCCCCCAGTTCCGCGAGGGCGAATTGTCGAAGCTGCGGGCGCACCTGGTGAGCGAACGGCATTTGATCCGGGTAGCGCAGCAACTGGAACTGGGCCACTATTTGCGCCTGGGACGAGGCGAGGAAAAGAGCGGGGGACGCGGCAAGACGGCGCTGCTGGTGGACGCGCTGGAAGCGATCCTGGCGGCGATTTATCTGGACGGCGGCTTTGAGGTCGCGCGCAAGTTCGTTCTGGATCATGTAATCGAGCCGGAACTGGCACGGATGGAGCAGGAAGGCGGTACGCTACCGGTCACCGATTTCAAGTCCGCCCTGCAGGAAGCCGTGCAGAGCCTGGGAATGCCGCAGCCGGCGTATGTGCTGGTGGAAGAGGCGGGGCCGGAGCACAGCAAAACGTTTACGGTGGAGGCACGTCTGAATCAGAGGAACGGCAAAACGCCGGAGTTTGTGGGGCGGGCGCAGGGCTCGACCAAGAAGACCGCCGAACAGGATGCGGCCCGGCAACTGCTGACGTTTCTGGCGTCGCGGCCGAAGGCGGCGGAAACGAAAGCGGCGGACCATTCTCACCGGACCGATAAGTAGACGGCATGGATTCTCCTTATCGCCCCATCGTGCGGACCCTCGGAAGCGACGTGATCGGCTCGCTGCAGTCGCTGCTGGGCACGGTCGTGATCGCGGTTTTCGTCATCACCTTCATCGTGCAGGCCTTCCAGATTCCTTCCGAATCCATGGAAAACACCCTGCTGGTGGGCGATTACCTGCTGGTGAACAAGCTGTGCTACGGGCGCGGGGCGGGCGATCTCCTGATGCCGTACCAGAAAATCGCGCGCGGAGACATCGTGGTGTTCCATTATCCGGTGGACCCGAAGCAGCATTTTGTGAAGCGGGTGATCGGCCTGCCGGGAGACCGCCTGCGACTCATCAGCAAGAAAGTATGGATCAACGGCAAGCCGCTGGACGAGCCCTACGTGCGATTCCTGGAACCGCCGAACAACATGTTCCGCGATAATTTTCCCCGGCTGGACATCGCCGCGCCCCGGCTGGGAGGAGATTGGTGGCTGCAGATGAAGAAGCTCGTGGTAGACGGCCAGCTGATAATCCCGGAAGGCCATTACTTCGTGATGGGCGACAACCGCGACGACAGCGAGGACAGCCGCTACTGGGGGTTCGTGCCGGGCGAAAATATCATCGGAAGACCGCTGCTGATTTACTGGTCGGTGAAGGACTGGGACCGGCCCGGCGCCTTGAGTTTCTCCCAGCGCGTGTATCACGTGGCTTACGCGGTTACGCACGTCTTTCAGATCACGCGCTGGAACCGGACGCTGCGGCTGGTACACTGAATGCTGGGGTTGAGGCGCTGGTAGTGCGCCAAAGCATTAGGCAACACGGAAAAAACAACATTGGCGAAGAAAGAAAACAACGTAGAAGTGAACGGCGAGGAAGAGAAACCGAAGGAAACTACGGTCGAGTTTCTGGCTTCGCTGGCGGCGGTGTTGGTGACCGGGCTGTTCATCATCACGTTCGTGGTGCAGGCCTTTGAAATTCCCTCCAGTTCGATGGAGGACACGCTGCTCATCGGCGATCACGTCTTCGTGAACCGAGTTCAATTTGCTCCCAAGAGTTCATGGGCGGGACCTCTGTTTCCGTATCGTGATCCGCGGCGCGGCGAGATCGTGGTGTTCCTGCATCCAGACCCGCAAACGGCGGGAATGTACGTGGTCAAGCGGATCATCGGCGTGCCCGGAGACAGGATTCACCTGCGCGATGGGATCGTGTATCGCAACGGCGAGGCGCTGGACGAACCCTACGTTCTGCACGATCGGGACAACCCGGCTGATTCCTACCGCAACAATTTTCCGGCCGTGCACCCCTCCGAAAGGGAACCCCTATCCATCAACTGGTCGGAGGACCTGGCGTCACACATCCAAGGTGAAGATCTGGTGGTGCCTCCCGACAGCTTCTTCGCCATGGGCGACCATCGCGGCGTGAGCCTGGACAGCCGCTACTGGGGCTTCATTCCGAGGGGAAACATCATCGGGCGTCCCATGTTCATCTACTGGTCGTTTGAGACGCCGGAGGATCAATACACGAAGACGGCCTGGGGCGATCGTCTTCTGTTCCTGGGCAAAGTTGTGCTGCACTTCTTCGATGAGACCCGCTGGCGGCGGACGTTGCAGGTCGTAAAATGAAGCCCCTCGAAGTCGCGGTGAGGGCGCAGTGAAGCTTTTCTCTTCCAAGCGGCGCGTGCTGGTGGCGGCAGCGATTTTTCTTCTGCTGCTGTTTCTGCTTCGTCCCGGCGCCTCCCGGCTAAAATCGCGGATTATTGCCTCCCTCAGTTCCGGTGTGGGGCGTCCGGTGGACATTGGCTCGGTTCACTTCCGGCTTTTGCCGCGGCCGGGATTCGATCTCGAGAGTCTGGTGGTGTACGACGATCCCGCCTTCGGCGCCGAGCCCATGTTGCGGGCCAGCGAAGTGACGGCGGCGCTTCGTTTGACGTCGCTGCTGCGGGGACGCCTCGAGATCGCCCGGCTGGACCTCAGCGAGCCCAGCTTGAATCTGGTGCATGGCGAGAACGGGCGGTGGAACCTGGAGGCGCTGCTGGAGCGGACCGCACACATTCCGCTGGCGCCAACCGCCAAAGCGAAGACGGAGCCGCGGCCGGGATTTCCCTACATTCAGGGCACCTCGGCGCGGATTAATTTCAAGACCGGCCCGGAGAAAAAACCCTACGCCCTGACCAACGCGGACTTTTCCCTGTGGCAGGATTCGGAGAACGCCTGGGGCGTGCGCCTGAAGGCGCAACCGGTGCGCACTGACCTGAATCTGAACGATACCGGCGTGCTGCGGGTGAACGGGACCTGGCAGCGTGCGGATGCCCTGCACGACACTCCGCTGGAGTTCAGCCTGGAGTGGGACCGGCCCCAACTCGGACAACTCACGAAGCTCTTCACCGGCAACGATCAGGGTTGGCGCGGGGGAGTGCTGCTGGATGCGAAGGCTACAGGCACTCCAGCCAAGCTGCAAATCAGCGCGAATGCCTCAATTCAGGACTTTCGCCGCTACGACATTGCCAGCGGGCAGCCGCTCCGCCTGGCGGGGCATTGCGACGGTTTTTATAGCTCGACGGATCACGTAATTCACGAAGTGCTCTGCCGTGCCCCGGTCAGCACTGGGATGATCACGTTGAAGGGAGAGCTGGGGCCGGCGGGCAGCGGCAATTATGGGCTGATGCTGAGCGCAGAGGACGTCCCAGCCAGCGCCATGCTGGCCCTGGCGCAACGGGCGAAAAAGAATCTGCCCGAGGATTTGACCGCAGCCGGATCACTGCGAGGAAGTTTCTCGATGGAGAAGAGCGGCGGGTCCGCGGTTCGATTGGAGGGGCAGGGCGAGATCGCCGATTTTCAAGCCGCTTCCGCGACCTACAAGGCAGAGATCGGAGCTGCGACCGTCCCCTTCCGGCTGATTGGCGGAGATACAAGTGCGCTTAAGAATCAGGCGGCCCATGCACGGGATCAAGGGTTGCGGGCGCCTCCAGGTCCACATTTGGACTTCGGTCCGTTCCCTGCTGGTAGCGGACGCGCGGTGGCGCGAGGATTCATCAACCGGACTGGCTACAACCTCTCGCTCGCCGGCGAAACTGAAATTGTGAAAGTCCTGCGTGTAGCCCGATTGTTCGGCATTCCGGCGCTGCAAACCACGGCTGACGGTGCGGCGCAACTGGATCTTCAAGTCGCAGGCTCGTGGCCGGCGTGGAGCGGGGAGTCACGCTTCTCCGGGCCGCAGGTTACGGGGACGGCGAAGTTGCGCAACGTTCGCATCGCGGTTCGCGGAGCGGGCGCACCCCTTGAGATTCTGTCGGCGGAGGTGCAGCTTTTACCCGACCGGGTGCGCGTGGAGAAGTTGAGCGCCAAAGCCGCGGACGCGACCTGGACCGGCTCGCTTGAGATGCCGCGCGGCTGCGGAACTCCGGAGGTTTGTGAGATTCACTTCAATCTCAACGCCAATCAGATTGCGCTCGGCACGTTGAACGAGTGGGCGCGTCCACATCCAAACGAGCGGCCTTGGTACAACGTGCTGCAATCGAGCGCGCAGACGGCGCCGTCGTTTCTTGCCAGCGTGCGCGCGTCCGGCCGCACTACCGCTGACCGGCTCCTGACGCAGAACGTGGTGGCGACCCATGTTTCCGCCAACGTAAGCCTGGTCGGCGGGATCCTGAAGATGGCGGACTTGAATGCCGACGTGCTGGGCGGAAAACATCATGGCGCGTGGCAGGCGGATTTCAGCGTGAAGCCGGCGGTCTGCAGCGGCAGTGGAAGCCTGACCGGCATTTCACTGGCCCGTCTGGCGGAAGCGATGAAAGATCCGTGGATTGCCGGCACGGCGAGCGTTACTTATCAGGTGAGCTCTTCCGTGCAATCGGCGACGGAGTTCTGGCCGGAAGCCGAAGGCACGTTGCAGTTTGACGTTAACGATGGGACGCTGCCTCACATCGTGCTGGCCGAAGATGAGGGACCGCTCAGGATTGCGAAGCTCTCCGGTCAGGCGCGGCTGCACGGAGGCAAGATCGAGTTGCACGACGCGAAGCTCGATTCTCCGGGCGGGAAGTTTCTGCTGAGCGGCAACTATTCCTTGAAGCGAGATCTGGATCTCAAGTTGGCGCGGACGTCGCTGGGTGCAACTTCCGGTTTCAACATTACCGGCACGGTGGCCGAGCCCCGCGTTACGCCGCTGGCCGGGACAGAGCAGGCACGTCTGAAGCCGGAACCGGCGAAATAAGTCTCCTCACGGCACGTATCCCGCGCCGCGAAGCACCTTACCGGGGAGTGCGCCGGTCATCTTGCCTTGATCGATCACAGGCACTCCATTCACCAGCACGTAGTCCATTCCTTCGGAGAGCTGATTGGGGTTGTCGAAGGTGGCGCGGTCGCGCACAGTGGCTGGATCGAAGATCACCAGGTCGGCCCACATCCCTGCCTTGAGAACGCCACGATCGGTCAGGCGCATGCGCTGCGCGGGCAGCGCGCTGAACTTGCGGATCGCGTCTTCCAGAGTGATGACTTTCTCTTCGCGGACATATTTCGCCAGTATGCGCGGGAATGTTCCGTAGGCGCGCGGGTGAGGATGCTCCTGGCCCAGGATTCCCTCGGGTGAAGTGCCTGAGGAATCGTTGTTGATGGCGACCCATGGTTGTTGCAGCGCTAAGGTCACATCGGGTTGCGACATGCCAAAGACGGCCACTCCGGTGGCGGGATCCTGGATGAGGAAGTCGAAGAGCGCGTCCATAGGATCTTTATTCCATAGCTTCGCGATCTCCGAGAGGCGTTTCCCCTGCAGGGGCAGCAACTTTGGATTCTCGACTGCGCCGATCATCACGGCGTCGGGGCCGGGAATCTCCTGCCATTCGTTGTCCCACTCGTTCGAAGGCGTCTGCAAGTCTTTGCGGATGCGTTCGCGTATGGCGGGATCTTCCAGACGCTCGACGAGCTTGGCGTCACCACCATCGTGGGCCCAGGGTGGAATGAACGCGGAAAAGTCGTTGTACCAGGCAGTGTAGGCGTAGGTGTCGGCGGATACGTCGGCGCCCGCGGCGCGGGCGGCATTGATCTTGGCGACCACTTCGGGCATGCGTCCCCAGTTGGCTTTTCCGGCAACTTTGAGGTGCCAGATCTCCACCGGAATGTGGGCTTCGCGGCCGATGCGCAGCGCTTCGTCGATGGCTTCGAGAATTGAGTTGCTCTCGTCGCGCATGTGAGTGGCGTAGATGCCGCCAAACTTGCCCGCTTCGGTGGCCAGGGCGATCAATTCCTCTGTCTTGGCGTAGGGTGCGGGAGCGTATTCGAGCGACGTGGAAACGCCCATCGCGCCGTCTTTCATGGCTTCGCGAACCAGGGCCTTCATCTGCTCGAGTTGTTCGGGGGTAGGCTGCTTGTTGTCGTCGCCGAGGATCATGCGGCGGACTTGGGTTGCGCCGACATAGCAAGCGAGGTTAATGCCCATGCCCTGCTTTTCGAGGCGCGCGAAATATTGACGAAAGGTACGCCAGTCGGGAGAGATTTTGTAGTGCTCATAGCCGCTGCGGTCGGTCTGGATGATCGCATCGTTGAGCGGGGCCGCCGACTGGCCTTCACAGGTGATTTCGGAAGTGATGCCCTGGTAGATTTTCGAGGGCAGGCGAGGATCGACCAGAATCGTGCGCTCCGACTGGCCGAGCATGTCAATGAAACCGGGGGCAACGATTCGGCCGGCCGCGTCAATCGTGCGTTTGCGTGGGGCGGCGGAGAGGTTGCCGATAGCGGCGATCCTGCCGTCACGAATCCCGACATCGCCTGAGTACCAAGGCGAGCCGGTGCCGTCCATGATGTGGCCGTTGGTGATGACAACGTCGTAGGCCGGCGTTTGGGCGCACACCGTGGCGGATGCGAACAGCAAGAGAAAACTACAGAGCACAACGGAGACCGATTTCTGCGAAGTCATTTTCACGATTCTCTCCCTCTTAGTGCGGAAACTCGGCTGGAGACAGCAGCGATCACTCCTAGCGCGACCCAAACTCCCAGTGCGATCCATTCATATACGGTGAAATGGCCGGGTACGGAAGGTATGACCTTGATGAGCGCCATCCCGATTCCGACCAGCAATCCGAAAACGGTTACAGCACGCCCGGCCACCGAGAGCGTGATCGTACCGTGCCCCGCTCCGCATCCGAGGGCGAGACATGCGGCGCAAGCTGCCGACCATCCAATGGCGCAGGCCACGGATCCGACTTCGGTTATGGGAACCAGGATCGCATCCCCCAGCAGCATGCACGCGGCCGTGGCGAGGCCCACGCACAGCACCGCAACCGACGGCGTCTGGTGCTCGGAATGGATCGCTCCGGCATTCGGGGCGATCATACCGCGCCTGCCCAAGGCGAAGAACATGCGGCTGGCGGCAACGAAATTCCCGTTGAAGCACTTGAACAACGACAGCAGCGCGGCGGCGAGGATGATGTTGACGATCCAGCGCGAGCCTACGGCTCGCTGAAACGCCACTGCGGTCATGAATTTTTCTCCGGTCAGTTCGTGCCAGGGAGCGACGAATGCCACCGCGGCGACGATGCTGGCGTAGAAGATGATACCTACAACAATGGCCATCCAGATGGCGCGGAAAAAACCGCGGGAGCGGAAATCCGGGCTGGCTTCCTCCGCCGCTTTGCCCACGGACTCGAAGCCGGTCATGAAATAGGGCACGACCTGGATCACCAGCAGAATCGAAACCAACGGCGTGTGAGCAAACAGCGGCGGGAAGTTGGCGGGCGATCCTCGGCTCACGCCCGCGACAACAAAGACGACGAAGAGCGCCAGGGTACCGAAGCTGGTCCAGTTCTGAAACGTCGCGCTCAGGCGCACTCCTCGATAATTAAGCACGGTGATGAGCGCGGTCAGGGCTAGCCCAATGATGAGGTGCGGAAGATACACCGGGCGCCCGGCAATGCGGTAGAGTTCCGTCGAATCGAGCCAGGGGAAGATGTAACTTGCAATGCGGCCCACGGCGACCGCCTCCCACGGGCAGACGATGAAGTAGGCAAGGGTCATCATCCAGCCGGTGGCGAAGCTGATGGAGCGCGAGAACGCGGCGGAGGTATAGGCGATTTCGCCCGCCGCATCGGGCATGGCGGCCACCAGTTTGCCATACACCCATCCGATGGGAAGCAGCAGGGCGCCGCCGATCACAAAGCCAAGCAGCGCACCGAGTGCGCCGCCGCGCAGCAGCCAGTCGTCCATCACGACCAGCCAGCCCACGCCTACCATGGCTCCCCAGCCCAGGGTGAAGTAGTCGGTGGCTCGGAGTTTGCGGGCGAGAGTGCTCACGAGGTCTGTAGGAACCTTGACACGAGTGGCGCGAATTATAAAGCATCGGGTCCGCGGTTCGAATGGACGTAGCCTCACGAGCGGCCGCTGCTGCCCCAAAATTCTCGTGCACAGTTAATGCTTAGGGCCGCGAGGCCGATTTCAGCACGCAGGAGGTGACCGATGATTGGTCTTCTGGCGGATGTGGGCTCCGGCTATTTCTCTGAGTTGGGCGGCGGCATCGGCTTATCGGGGCCGGTGGGTCTGAGCGATACCGGCAACGGAGATTCCGTGGGACTCGGCGGCGGGGTGGGTTTGAGCTACGACACCGGCTCCGGGTACTCGGTTGGGCTGAACGGCGGCCTGGGACTGTTCGCTTAACCCAGAGGCACTATTTCTTGGGCGGGATTTCTGCCATCCGACGGAATTTCGCCCAAGAAATGTCCGGCGTCTGCGACACGGCTCCCATCGCATTGTCGGCTGATTTCCCACTCGCATTTGCGCCTTATCCCTGCGCAGAACCGGCTTTTCGCGTGTTACTATCGAATCCAGCCCTGCATGACACTGCAACCGATGCGCAACCGGCTGGGGCCGGGTGATCTGACCTGTGTTGCAGGCAATCGTTTCAGTTGGTTCAGAGCCAGATGACGGTGACTAAAACCCGCAAACGCGTGCTCAGCGGCATGCGCTCGACTGGAAAGCTGCATCTCGGAAACTACGTGGGCGCGCTGCAAAATTGGGTGCGCATGCAGGATGAGTACGAATGCTTTTTCATGGTGGCCGACTGGCATGCGCTAACCACCGACTACGCCGACACTTCGCAGGTGAAGGAAAATTCGCTCGACGTTGTGCTCGATTGGCTGGCAGCGGGGCTCGATCCGGAACGATCGGTGATCTTCATTCAGTCTCATGTTCCCGCGCATGCTGAATTGCACCTGCTGTTTTCCATGATCACGCCGCTGGGCTGGCTGGAGCGGGTGCCCACGTACAAAGAGCAGCGCGAAAATATCAAGGACAAAGACCTGGGCACGTACGGTTTTCTGGGCTATCCGGTGCTCCAGGCCGCTGACATTCTGGTGTACAAGGCCGACGTCGTTCCTGTGGGCGAGGATCAGGTGGCGCACGTGGAACTGACGCGGGAGATTGCGCGGAGGTTCAACGGGTTTTACGGCGCGCAGAAGGAAGTATTTCCCGAGCCGCAGTCGCTGCTGACGCCCGCGGCCAAGTTGCCCGGAACCGACGGGCGCAAGATGTCGAAGTCCTACGGGAATACGGTGCTGCTGACCGATCCGGAGCCGGTGGTGCGGCAGAAGCTGAAGACGATGGTGACTGACCCGGCGCGGGTACGGCGATCGGATAAGGGGAATCCGGATGTGTGCCCGGTGGGCGACTTGCACAAGATCTTCAGCAGCGAAGAAACGATGGCGAAAGTGAACGAGGGCTGCCGCTCGGCCGGCATCGGATGCATCGAGTGCAAGGGGTGGGCCGCGGATGCTCTGGTGCAGTTGCTCAGCCCTATGCAGGAGCGGCGCAGGAAATTTGAGGAGAATCCGCGGCTGGCCTGGGATATTCTGGAAGAGGGCACGAAGCGGGCGAGCCAGGCGGCCGCCGAAACCATGAAAGATGTGCGCGCCGCCATGGGGATGTCGCTGGGGTATGAGGGGACCAAGTAGTGGAATTCCCCATTTCTCGCGCAAAGAGCGCGCGAGAAATGGGGCACCCGGCGAAGGCAGACTGCATAGATCCTTCGCTTTGCTCAGGATGGCAAGTTTCAAGGATGACGGAACAAGCAAAACTCGTTTTAGGTAGCAATGCGCTGAAAGACGCGCCTGCTGTCGGGGCGGGTCCGGAAGCTGTGCCGCCTGCTCCTGCCAAGAAGAAAGAAGAAAGCGACTTCCCCTTTGCCGTGGCGGTCACGGACGTTTATGAAGGGCCGCTCGACCTACTGCTCGACCTGATCCGCAAGCAGGACATTGATATTTATGACATCCCGATCGCGAAGATCACGGCGCAGTATCTGGCCTATGTGGAGAAGATTCGCGAGCTGGATGTGAACGTTGCGGCCGAGTTTATCTACATGGCCGCCGTGCTGATTCACATCAAGTCGAAGATGCTGCTGCCACGTGATCCGGACGCGCCCGCGGAGGAACAGGAAGATCCGCGGGGCGAACTGGTCAACCGGCTGCTGGAGCATGAGAAATTCAAGTCAGCAGCGCAGATGCTTTTGCAGAAGCAGCAGATTGAAGACGCCGTGCTCTCGAATCCGTCGCTGAAGGAATTCATGGAGGCGGAAGGCACCGAGCCGGAGATTGCCGCCGACGTGATTGACCTGGTCAAGACGTTTCAGCAAGTGCTGGAGCGTGTGCGCACGCGTCCCGTGCTCAATGTGGATGAGGAAACGGTCACGGTGGGGCAGATGATTGATTATCTGCGGCGGCGGCTGTCGCTGGAAGACCGGCCCATCCGGCTGAAGCAGCTTCTGATGCGGATTCCGTCGCGGCAGGCGCTCGTGTGCATGTTTCTGGCGCTGCTCGAACTGGTGCGGCTGCAGGCGATCCAGGTGCGGCAGGAGCGCATGTTCGGCGAGATCGCGGTGCGCAAGCACACGCACTTTGACGAGATCATGAAGGAACAGTCGGCGGTACGTGACGACTGGAGATAGCAGTGAACAGTGGTCAGTGATCAGTGGCCAGTCCAAGAGCCACTGGTTTTACTGATCACTGGCCACTAACCACTGACCACTATGCCCTTAAAAGCTGAACTCGAAGCCATCATTTATGCGGCGGAAACGCCGATCACGCTGGAGCAAATGATCCCGCTTGTGAAAGAGACGGTCATTGCGGAAGGCGCGTCGGACGAGGCCGAGATCAAGTCGCGCGTGCGATCGAGCGTGGAAGAGCTCATCGCCGAATACGGAGCGCCCGGCCACGGCATTGAGGTCCGCGAGGTCGCCGGCGGCTACCGCATGTCCACTAAGCCGGAGCAGCACGAGGTGGTGCGCGCATTCGTCAAGGGCCTGAAGCCGCCCATCCGCTTGTCACTGCCAGCGCTCGAAACCCTGGCCGTGATCGCCTACAAGCAGCCGGCAACGGTGCCTGAGATCAACGACATTCGCGGCGTGGATTCCGGCGGAGTCATCGGAACCCTGCTCGATCGCAAGCTGATCACCACTGCGGGCCGCAAACAGGTCATCGGACGGCCGATTCTCTACAAAACGACCAAGGAATTCCTCATGCGCTTCGGGCTGAAGGACGTGAACGAACTGCCCAGCATGGAAGAATTCGAAAAGCTGGTGGCAGAATCGTTCCAGGCGGAGTTGATTCCGGCGGAGAGCGTGCCTGCGGTTGCGCAGCCGGCCGAGAATGAGACGTCCGCAGCGGAGCCCGTCAGCGAAATAGCGGAAGCGGAGACGACACCCCCGCATGCGACCGCGGTTGCCAAGTCCTAGTGACGCGCCGAATCGAGGAGCCGAATGCGGGAATCGATTGCGGTTTTTAGCTCAGTGATCGTTGCGCTCAACCTGTGCGCCCCTGCTCAGCAGCCCAGCCACACGACAGCTAACCAGCAAATCCCGGAAGAGATCAAGGTCCACGGTGCCCCGAAAACGGCGCGAGAATTTAAGTGTTTCAAGGACATGATATCGAAAACGCACGATTTTTCCGCGGATGCCGGGACAATGGTTGATGTTGTCCGGCGCTGCGGACTTCCCGACGAAGACGTGGGAAGCGGCGTCTACGTCTTTGTTTATCACTTGAAGGACGGATCGATCATTTCCGTCAGCACTCCCGATCTGAAGCGGATCCTAGTTCAGCACTCACCTCCAGCGACCGCTGTGGGGAAAAGGTAAGCTCCCACTATGCCCCTTGAACGCCTGCAAAAAATTATCGCCGCTGCCGGCGTCGCTTCCCGACGCAAAGCCGAGGAGTTGATCACCTCGGGTCACGTGCAGGTCAATGGACAGGTCGTCACCGAACTGGGCAGCAAGGCTGATCCCGAAGCCGACCATGTTCGCGTTAACGGCAAGCTTCTGCAGGGGGCGCAACGGCACATCTATCTTCTGCTCAACAAGCCCAAGGGCTACGTCACCACCATGAGCGATCCGGAGAAGCGGCCGACTGTCATGGACCTGATTCGCGGCGTAAAGGGCCGCGTGTATCCCGTGGGCCGGCTGGACTATGCGAGCGAAGGCCTGTTGCTGCTGACCAACGACGGCGAGCTTGCGCATCGCTTGATGAAGGCCGCCTCGCACGTTGCGAAGACCTATGTGGTGAAAGTCGCGGGCACACCAAAGGAAGACGCCATCGCGAAACTGCGGGCCGGGGTTTCGATAGCGACCGACGACGGCAAACGCGTGAAAACAGGGCCAGCCGGAGTGCGCGTGGTGAAGGAAGCGACGAATCCGTGGTATGAGGTCACGCTGGTCGAGGGACGCAACCGGCAGATCCGCCGAATGTTTGAAGCCGTCGGCCATCACGTGGAGAAGATCAAGCGCGTCCGTTACGGCCCGCTGACGCTCGACGTTCCGCCCGGCAAATTTCGGCCGCTCACGCTGAAGGAATTGGCCCAGTTGAAATCGGCCTGCGGAATTCGCTTGGCCGGCAGCCGCCAGTCCATGGCATGATAAGCGGCGGCGCGATGAGCCCCAAGCATGAGCCGATTTTTTGATCTGGTATCGAAACCCGCGCGCGAGATGGAGAGCCACCTGCCCAGTGTGCCCTCGCATCAGGCAGCGTCCGCCGCGCTGCCGCCGCCGCGCCTGGTCAAGCTCGACTCCAACGAAAATCCGTTTGGGCCGTCGCCGCGCGCGCTTGAGGTCATACGATCCTCTCTTGCTTCGGCAAGCTTTTATCCCGACAATGATTGCACCGCCTTGCGCGAGAAACTCGCCGCCCATCACTCCTTGCCGCCCGAGCAGGTACTGGTGACCGCAGGGTCCACGGCTCTGCTCGGTCTGTTGTGCCAGACCATGCTCGCGCCCGGGCGGAACGCGGTGACCAGCGTGCGCTCGTTCATCGTGTACTCGATGGCAGTTCACGCGACCGGCGCGCAGCTGATTGAGGTTCCCATGCTCGGGGATGGCTTCGATCTGGAGGCAATTCTCAGGGCCATCAACGCGGATACGCGCCTGGTTTTCCTAGCCAATCCCAACAATCCAACCGGAACCATCCTTGAGGCCACCGCGGTGGAGAAGTTCCTGTCCCAGGTTCCGAGCCACGTGGTGGTGGTTCTCGACGAAGCCTATTATGAGTTTGCCTCGCACTTTGCTTCGTCGCGCAGGATCGAGTATTCGAGGTCGCTCGCGCATGTGCGGCAGGGCGCCAGCGTGATCGTCCTGCGGACGTTTTCCAAGGCGCACGGACTGGCGGGACTCCGCGTGGGCTATGGACTGGGTCCGGCGGAGTTGCTGGATTACTGCGCGCGCATGCGCAACACGTTCTCGGTGTCGTCGCTGGCGGTGGCCGCGGCCATGGCCGCGCTCGACGATAAGAATCACATCGGCCGGGTCGTCTCCAACAACGCCACGCAGGCCCAGTTCCTGCAAAAAGCCCTGACGGAACTCGGGTATCGCGTCCCTCCCACGGCGGCGAATTTTGTTTACTGCGACCTGGGCGAAGCGGCGGCAGGAATCGCGAGCCGGTTGCGGGACGAAGGAGTCAGCGTGCGTCCGCTCGGCTCCTGGGGCGCACCCAACTGCATCCGCGTGACCGTTGGAACGCCGGATCAGAACCAGCTTTTTCTGAATGCCGCGCACAAAATTTCCAGCGCATCGCGGCGGGCCATCAGAATCTAGCCCGGCGCTCTAAGCAGCAGGAATTCTGGCTGCGCCAAACAGGCCGGCGTCGCTTCCGAGCAGGGCGCGGGTGATGATCGTTTTCCGCCGCGTGCGGGTGATGATCTGCGCCGCCGCGCCCACTTCCCTGCCCACAGGCTCCTCCGGCGCGGTTGCGGCGTACACCAGGGAACGCTCCCGCAACTCTTCGAACATGCTGGGAGCGAAGGCGTCCCATGCGCTGACCACGCCGCCGCCAATGACGTACATCTCGAGGTTAAGAACGTTGACCAGATCCGCCAGCAGCATCCCGAGCGCCCGGCCAAACCGCTGGAAGATGCGCTGTGCCGCGTCGTCGCCCTGAATGGCGAGGTTGTAGACATCCTTGGCGCTGAACTCCGCGCTGGAGGCGGCGGCTTTGGCCAGTTTCGGCGCTTGGCCGGCTTCGATCGTCTCCCGCGCCATGCGCACCACCGCGGTCGCGGACGCATAGCGCTCGGCACAGCCGTGATTGCCACAGCCGCAGGGTACGCCGTCGGGTTCGATGGTGATGTGGCCGAATTCGCCCGACATGCCGTTCATGCCGTGGAATATCTTGCCCTCGAGCACAATGCCTCCGCCGATGCCAGTTCCCAGTGTGACCATCGCCATGTTGTCCACGTCGCGGGCCGCACCCAGCCACTTCTCGCCCAGGGCGGCAACGTTGGCATCGTTTTCCAGGAAGACGCGGGTCCCCAGGCGGCGCTCGATCTCGGAGTGCACCGGATAGTCGGACCAGCCGGGTAGATTCGCCGACTTGCGCAGCATCCCGGTTTCCATGTCAATGATGCCGGGAACGCCAATGCCGGCGCCGAGAAACGAGCCTCCACGGCGATATTGATCCGACAAACGGCGAATGGCATCGCACATTTCGCCGATCACGTGGTCGCGGCCCATGGCGACTTTCGTGCCGAGCGTAACTTTCTCGAGAAGCTGGCCATCCTTGCTGATGGCCGCGATGCGCAGGTTGGTGCCGCCGAGGTCCACTCCAATGGAAAAGTCAGACATGGACGAGAAGATTATCAGAATTGTCGCAGGCCGTCCTCATTGTTGATTGGTTAATGATTGAAAAACCCAAGAGACCTTTTCAATCAACAATCAGAAATCAACAATCAACAATTAACCGTCACTTCTGACACTTCGGGCAATAATGGCTGCTGCGGCCGGCGATCACAACGCGCTTGATGGGCGTTTTGCAGACCAGGCAGGGTTCGCCCTCGCGGCCGTAGACGCGGTGCTGGAGCTGAAAGAATCCCTCTTCGCCGTCGGCATCCACGTAGTCGGAGATGGAGGAACCGCCCAGCGCAATCGCTTCCCTCAGGACCTCCTTCACAGCCTTAAAGAGCCTGCCCAGTTGTTCTCGGGAGATGCTCGCAGCACGGCGGCGGGGACGGATGCCGGAACGGAATAAAGATTCATCGGCGTAGATGTTGCCGACGCCGCGCAGCAGTTTCTGGTTCAGCAGCGCGCTCTTGATGGGAGTCTTGCGGCCGCGGAACAGGCCGAGGAAGCGGTCGAGATCAACGTCGAGCGGTTCGAAGCCGCCGGCGTCAAAGTCGGCCGTTCTTGCGACGCTCAGACGGCCGAAGCGGCGGGGATCTACGAAACGCAATTCCCTGCCCGAGGCGAGCCTCAGGATAGCGTGCGTGTGCTTTACAACTTCCGCTTGCGGTTCGCAGACTTGCAGGCGGCCAGTCATACCGAGATGGACGATCCACTGAGCGGTGGGGCGGACCCTCCCAACGTCATTTCTCTCCAGATCGAAGACAATGTGCTTGCCCATTCTTCGGACCGCCGCGATACGGGCCTGCTCCAGCGTCGCTGCGATCTCACGCGCGGAAGATTTCAGCGGCTCTTTTTTCTGACCCAGCCAGACGGAGTCCACGGTGTCCCCCGTGACCCGCTTGGCCAGGCCGCGCGCGATGGTTTCGACTTCGGGAAGCTCGGGCATGGATTCTACTTCTTCAGGAATGTTCCCTGCTCCAGTTCGGCGAAGGCCTGCTGGAGTTGTTGCTGCGTGTTCATCACGATGGGACCATACCACGCCACGGGTTCTTCGAGCGGCTTTCCCGAGACCAGAAGAAAGCGGATCCCGTCTTCTCCGGCGTGAACGGCAACTTCGTCGCCGCGATCGAACAGGACCAGCGACCGGTTCCCCGCTTCCGTGGGAGGGTGGGTATCGGCCCACCCTACGCCTTCGGTCGGCACCGCCAGCGGGCCCGAGGCGTTGCAGAATTTTCCGCCTCCCGCAAAAACGTAGGCAAAAGCGTGGCGGGTGGTTTCGACGGGCAGGGATTTGCTTTTCCCCGGCGCCACCGAGACATCAAGATAGATGGGGTCGGCGGCGATTCCATCCACAGGGCCGCTCTTGCCCCAGAACTTTCCGCAGACGATGCGGACATGAGTACCGTCATCGTCGGTGACCTCGGGAATATCGCCGGTCTTCACTTCCTGGTAGCGCGGGGCCGTCATTTTGAGTGCCGCAGGAAGATTGGCCCAGAGTTGAAATCCGTGCATGCGACCCACCGAGTCGCCCTTGGGCATTTCCTGATGAATGATGCCGCTGCCGGCTGTCATCCACTGCACGTCGCCGGCGGAGATCGCGCCCTGGTTGCCCATGCTGTCGCCGTGCTCCACGCTTCCGGCCAGCACGTAGGTGATGGTTTCGATCCCGCGGTGCGGGTGCCACGGGAAACCTTTCAAATACTCCTCGGGAACGTCGTTGCGAAAGTCATCCAGCAGCAGGAAGGGATCGAAGTCGTGCGTGTTGCCGAAACCAAAAGCGCGGCGCAGATGCACGCCCGCGCCTTCCAGCGTCGGCTTGGACTGGATCAGCCTCTTGATGGGTCGAATGGACATGGGAGCCTCTCTATCGAGCGCGCCGCTCGATTGGATACGATAGTTTACCTGCCGAGCCTACATCTCGGGCCGCGTAAGCTTTTGATGCAGTGACGGTGCATTAGGACGCGCGGTCCCTCCGGCGGGTGCCGGGCTTCGAGGGACAGCCGAGGCGGCCGTCCCACATCAATCTTCTTGCAGCCGCGCTACTAGCGGGGGAGGCTGCTGAGGAGTTTCTCCGCTGCCTCGCCGGGATCCTGGGTGTGAAAGTCTTCGTCCAGAATGTGGAGCGAGATGGCGGGATCAATTTCCTCCAACGCTTTGCGCGTCGGTTTTCCATAAACGGACTGCATGCGCGAGGAAATCAACACCAGTTTCGACTTTGTCGCCTTGAGCAGGATTTTGGCGTCATCAATGTTCACCGTGGTCAAGGCGTTGTATCCGGCGCTGCACAGCACTTCCCGCAGGAACGTACAGACATCGGTGGACTCGTAAACGCACAGGACGCGTGGTCTCGCGTCCCCGGCTTTTCCCCGCGAATACCGGGACCCCAGATAGGCGGCCGTAATCGCTTCTTCGACCGAATCGTAGGTTTCAAATTGCGCGAGGAGGTTGGTCATTTCCATGGTCTTGCGGATCCTGGGCGGCACGCCAGTCAGCTTAAGGTCTCCGCCCTTGGCCCGTGCGGCCTGCAACAGGCGCATCAGCGCGCCCAGGCCGCTGCTGTCAATGAACTCCACCTGGTCGAGTTGCAGCACGATGTCGCCATACTTGGCGATCGAGTCTCCAATGCTGGCGTGCATGGTCAAGACTTCGTTCCCGGCCACGATGCGCCCGTGGCATTGAACGATCAGGACTTCACCCACCGCACGGCTCTCCAGACGCAATCGCATCATGCCTCCCAAACATCTGAACTCGTCGGCGCAAATCTTACGTGGGTGAAGCAGGCAAGTCAATGCACAGAGCTCGGCGGGCCTCAGATGGTACTTTATGGAGTGAGTTTGCCGTCGCATCGGGACGGCTCGGACACCCATGAGCAATCCTCTATGAGCAACCCAGTATGAGTAACCAGTCATTGCTGTTCGAAGCACTCCAAGAAGCGCGTAAGGGACTTGGCGAAGGCGGCCTGCCCATCGGGTCGGTCCTGGCCGACCGCCAGGGCCGGATCGTGGCGCGGGGACACAATCTGCGCGTGCAGAGCGGAGATCCCACGGCGCATGCGGAGACGGCGTGCATTCGCAATGCCGGACGCCGCCGCGATTGGGCCGAATTGACGCTGGTCAGCACGCTCAGCCCCTGCATCATGTGTACGGGGACAGCGTTGCTTTATCGCATCCCGCGCGTGATCATCGGTGAGAATCGGAACTTTCTAGGCGCGGAGGAGTTGTTCCGGCAGCGGGGCGTGGAAGTCTTTGTTCTCGACGATGCGGAGTGCGTCCAGATGATGGCGGAGTTCATCAGCGCACACCCGGACCTGTGGCATGAAGACATCGGGAAATGAGGCGTGGCGTGGCGCGACAAAAGGGAAAGGCGTGGCGGGGTTCCCGAATGGTGTGGAGTACCGGCGGCTAAAGCCGCGGGAAGCGCGGCTTGGAGGGATCATCCTTCGACCGTTCCTGGTGGTGCTGAGGGCCGGCAGGCTCAAGCACGGGGCCGGTAGGCTCAAACAGCGGAACCATCGCGCTGCCGTCGCGGCAGAAGGTGACGACGCGCTCCAGTTCGCCATTGGCCCGGGGCACGGTCATGACCGGACCGTAGCAATACACGGCATGTCCGCCGGCGGCAAGGTACCAGCGTCCTGTGCTCGCGCGCTTGGTCATGGGAGTGGAAGGCTGCCGCAGGGGTTTTAGCGGCGCTGCCGGGATCGCCGGCAGACTCAACAACAAGGCTAGGGTCAGGGCCTTCATCGTTTTCTTCGAACCTTTCCACTGCCGCTACCGCCTACGCAAAGGATCGCACTGCAATCCTGTCCGCGTCCCTCGCGCCCCAGAACTAAATCTTGATCAACGCGCGGGCATCGTCGGCCTGGTCGGTTGCCGGCCGGGACGGTGCCTGGAACTGCTGTTTCTCCTTCTCGGTCTGGCTGTGCGAACGTCGCGGCGCCGCCTGGGAAGACGGGGCTTGCTGTTGCGCCTGGGTAGACGGCTTCTGGGACGAGGGATTCTGGGGACCTTGCGAGTGCGGCGTAGAAGACTGACCCCGCTGCGCGGCCATCCGGTCTCGCTGCGCTTTCAGCTTGGTCGCGGACAGCTCGGTGCTGTCACGGAGCAGCTCGCGAATCAGATAGCGCTGCGATTCGATGGTCGTTCCCTGCTCCACGATCAGCATGGTCATCAGACCGTAGGAGATGCAAAACAGCACGGTCAGCAGCGGCAGCCAGCCGCGCTTCTTGGGGGCAGCCGGAGCAAGCGCCGGCACGGCGGCAGGTACGGCGGTGTTGTTGAACAGGTCTGTCAAACGGCACCCCGATCTTCGCCCCGGACCTGCAGGCAGCAAGTGGAGATGCACCCAGCAAACCAATGGAGTACCGTCACCTAAGCGATTGATTTGAAGCCGGATAGAAGTGCCGACCGGGGAGTTCGGGGCCGCCTCAAGTGCAACTCGGTGCACATTTTGGGCAACAGAGATTTGCTTCCTGCCTCGCCTCCCACCCGGGCCAGAACGCCTGTCCAGAGCGGCTTTCCACGGATTTTGGCGCAGCAGACATCCGCCCGGCCCGCGGAAGGCCTGCATTCCTCATCTTCAGAGCTGGGAATACCCATCTTGCCTTCACCGTTACTTCGGTTACTGGCAGGTAGATACTGCCTTCTTTAGGATCGCCTCAGTGGTCAGAATTCTTTCCCCGAGGAATCGCAACATGCGGAGGCGAGGCTCGCTGGTGCTTTCTCTCCTTCTCTTGTGTTGTCTGGGACCCGCAGCACCGGCTCCGGCTCAATCCAGCGACACAGTGCGCCCGGTCGTCCGAAAAACCATGCCCAGGTATCCCGAGGTTGCCAAGCGCATGAACCTCTCTGGAACCGTAAAGGTGTTTGCCGTGGTTGCACCGGACGGGAAGGTGAAATCAGTCGAGCCCGTAGGCGGCAGCCCCCTGCTGATTCAAGCGGCACAGGACGCCATCATGCAATGGAAGTTCGCCCCAGCGGGAGCGGAGTCCAAAGAGCTCATCGAACTGCATTTCAATCCGCAGCAGTAGAGATCGGAAGTCGCAAGTCCTACTTTCCCAGCACCAGCTTGGCGATCGTGGCCAGTTGCATGTTCGACGTGCCCTCGTAGATCTTGCCGATCTTGGCGTCGCGCCAGTATTTTTCCACCGGATAATCTTTCGTGAATCCGTAGCCGCCGTAGATTTCAATGGCCAGCGAGGTGACGCGCTCCGCCACCTGCGAAGCGAACAGCTTGGTCATGGCGGCTTCTTTCACAAAGTTGACGCCGGCATCCTTCATGCGGGCGGCGTTATACACCATCAGCCGCGCGGCCTCGATTTCGGTGGCCATTTGCGCGATCTGGAACTGGATGCCCTGAAACTCGGCGATGGCCTTGCCGAACTGCTTGCGTTCCTGCGCGTACTTGCAGGCAAACTCCCAGGCGCCGCGAGCCAGTCCGATCATCTGCGCCCCGATGCCGATGCGCCCTTCGTTCAGCGTTTCAATGGCAATCTTGTAGCCCTTGCCGGGCTCGCCCAGCACGTTTTCCGCGGGCACGCGGCAGTCTTCCAGAATCAGCTCGCAGGTAGACGATGCCCGAATGCCGAGCTTGTCTTCCTTCTTGCCCACGGCGAATCCCGGGAAGCTTTTCTCCACCAGGAAGGCCGTGATGCCCTTATACCCCGCCGCCGGATCGAGCGTGGCGAACAGCACGAACAATCCCGCTTCCTTGCTGTTGGTGATCCATAGCTTGCGGCCGTTCAGCACATAGTCGGGACCTTTCCGTCCGGCGCGCGTCTGCAAGGCAAAGGCATCTGAGCCGGATGCCGCTTCACTCAGCGCGTACGCCCCAACGGTGTCGGCGGCCATCTTCGGCAGGTAGCGCTTCTTCTGCCCCTCGTTGCCCCATCGCAGCAGTGCGTTGTTGACCAGCGTATTCTGCACGTCCACGACAACGCCGGCGGAAGCGTCCACGCGCGAGAGTTCTTCCACTGCCAGAATCGCTTCGAAGAACTTGGCGCCGCCTCCACCGTATTCCTCGGGGATTTCGATCCCCATCAACCCAAGTTGGAAGAAGTCGTGAATGAGATCCTTGTCGAAAACTCCCTTCTCATCCATCTCCTTGACCAGCGGACGGATCTTTTCGTCGGCAAACTGGCGGATATTGTCGCGGAAAAGAATCTCATCTTCGGTGAGCGTGGTCAGCGGGGTAGGAGGGGCGGCCTGCAGCGTGGTTTCGGGCATGGGAACACCTTCGCGGGCGACGTTAGGAAACTCATAATTCTAGCACTTGGAATCGGGATGGCGGGACGAAGGGGGCAATGGGGTAGTGCATCAGTTTGAATTTTCCAGCCAAAGGAGCACCAAACCTCCGACTAGGAAAACGCAAGCTCCGGCAAAGGTTATCCAGCTCCCCGCGACAATTTGGCGCTGCCTCTCTTCCTGTGATAAATGGGCGCGCGAAGCCGGAGGTTTCTCTCGGACTTTGAAGCGACGCAGCTTAGCCGTCAGCCAAAACCAACTGACTGCTCCCATAAGGCAAACAATCACGGGGAACTTAACAACCATCCGGGGTCACCTCAATTTGAAATTCGTTTCTCGTACGGGCCCGGTTGGGGGATGGATGCCGCTTGGATTCGCTCACCGTGTCCTCAGCTTCGCCAATAGCGATATCGAATACTTGCTTTGCAAGCTGGACGGGGATCGCGCGGACGTTTGGCCACGAACCGAGTATGCCACAGGCCGTGCTAGCGATCTACCCTATGACATTTCAAACTGAGGCACTACCCGCAATGGAACGCCCTCTCGGCGGTCTCGGGCAGAGAAAAATAACCACCAAGGGCACGATCACGAAGGTCTTCCCGGATTTTCCTCGTGCGACTTCGTGTCTTTAGTGGTTGAGACACCCTGAGCCACAACAAAAACTTACGGACGGCTGACCTTCTGCGCCTCCTCCGGCAGACGAAGCGTGGGATTGCTGAAATGCATAAAGCTGGTAACCTTTCCCGATGCGTCGCGCTGAAATTTCACTTCCTCCGCTTCGCTGCCGTCGTCCCGCACCCGCCGGAACACATCGCCGCCTTTGGGTTTGAGGAACATGATTCCTTCCGCCGGGTTCGTGGTTGGCAGCGATAGATAGGCCAACCCTCCTGCCCAGGGCACAATGACCGACTCCGATCCCCACGGCTGTTCGGAGTAGCGACCGGAGTATGCCTCGAGATCCACGCCGGTCGCCGGGGCGGGCGCTTTGAACTCATAGCCCTTGCGCTTGTCCAGGATGGCGAAAACTCCTTCCGAAAAAGCTCCCGCCCCCTCCGACCCGTTGTCCATCACGATCGCAGCCAGTTCATCCTGATTGCGCATGTTTAGGGAGGTCTTGTAACCGGGACACGCGCCTCCGTGTCCCACAAACGTGTCTTTGTCCTTGTGGACAATGGCGAAGCCAAGGCCCCAACTGGTCTTCCAGTTCGGATCCATGAACTGCACGCGCTGCATTTCTCGCAAGGTGGAAGCCTTTAACAGGTTTGGCTGCCCAGTGCGCAGCAGACGGAACTGCCAGGAAGCGAATTTGCCGAGGTCCTCCACGGTCGAAGTGTAGCCAGCGGCAGGAGCGAGGCCTTTGATATCGAAGGGCTTCAACAAATCGCGCGTGCCCTCGCGTTTGAGCGCGCCATAGCCGACGGCGAGGCGTGTTCCATACAGCGCCATGGGCATGGATGGGCGAGTGTCGCTCAGGCCGAGCGGATCGAGCACATGGGTTTTGGCGTACTGGGCGTATGGCTCGCCTGAAACCTGCTCCACGATCTCGCCCGCCAAGGTCAGCCCTAAGTTGCTGTACTGGAAATAACGCTCGGCGGAGTAAAGCGGAGCCTGCATCGCAATCGTGGTTCGAATCTGGGCCTGGGTGGGAAACGAGAAATCCGGCCCCGACCAGTAGGGAAACTCCGACTCCCGCGGCAGCCCCGCCGAGTGGGAAAGAATGCCGCGCACCGTGATCGGGACGCTGTCTTCACCTGTGTCCTTGAGTTTGGCCCAGGGAAGATAGGTCGTGATGGGCTCATCGAGCCGCACCTTGCCCGCTTCGTACTGCTGCATCAGGGCGACCGAAGTGAATAGCTTCGAGATCGAGCAGATCGAGTAGATGGTCTTCGCAGAAGCCGGGATTTTGTGTTCGGCGTCAATCGTCCCGTACCCCCTGGCCCAGACCAGATCGTCTCCGGCCACGACGCCGGCGGAAATGGCAGGGATGTGCTGATACACCTGCACGCTGCCGAGCCAGGCATCCACCAGGCGGAGCGCCTCGGCCCGCTCGGTTGCCGCTTTTTCTGATGCCGGCACGGAGGTTTGCGCAATCGCTGCAGCCGCAATCAGCACCACCGCGCAGACGTGGACGAAGCCATACAGACAGCAGGCAAGGCGTGTTTTCACAGTCTTACTCCCTTGTTTGAGTGAACAATGAGGAACCCGGAAAGCTCGCTCGGAGAAGAATATCAGTTGCGGGCGGCGTTATGGACTAACCTCAGCCCGTCCGCCTGCAGAATCCGCTTGATCTGGCTGCGGGCATGCACGGACCACGGGCCCGCGGTGTCGAGTTTGATGTAGGACTGCCAGTGCTTCAGCGCCTTGCGCGGCTCGCGCAGCTTTTCGTAGGCCAGCGCCAGGTTGTAATGCGCGTCGGCATACGTCGGAGCCAGTTGCAGCGCGGTCTTGTAGGTCTGGATCGCTTCCTGCACCCGGCCGGTCTCATCGAGCACATTGCCCAGATCGAAGTAGGCCAAAGCGTAACGCGGATCGGCCTCGATGGCCTCGCGGTAGTGTTTCTCGGCCAGGGCAAAATCCTGGCGGTTGTAGTAGAGCGTGCCCAGGTTGATGTGCGCCGCCGCATGCGCGGGTTCAATCTCCAACACCCGGTGATATTCGGCAATGGCTTCGCCCTGTGTGTTGGGATCCTCCTCCAGCGCGATGCCGCGGGCAAAACAGGCGGCGGCCTCGTGCTCGCGCGGGCTGGGCTCGGGCGTCGGCACCGGCGTGCTGGTCACTACCCTTTCCCGCTCCGAGAAGTCCATCAGGAACTGACCCGCAATCGGCTCCAGCAGCTTACCATCGTGCCGGAAGGCCACTCGATGCTTCGCCGTGGACCACGCCCCGGCTTCGAGCAGGGGCTTTTCCACCCCGGAGGCCTGCTTGCGCATGGCCTCGAGCGACTGGCGGATCGTGGCCGGGCGCACGCTCATGGCGCACAGGTCGCGCACTTTCTTGAGTTCCAGCAGATCGGCGAAGGAATAGGTTTCGGCGGACGTTACCAGCCCGTTCCGCTCCCAGTTGGCCAACTGGCGCGGCGTAACGTGGAGAATCCTGAGTATGTCCGTTCGGCTGTACACGGCTAATGGACTGCGCCCTGCGGCCGCAGAAACGTTCGCGGCCATTATCTTCAAATTGCGGCTGCAAACGCAACCGCAATCCTTGTGGAAACCTGTGGAGAACCTGGTTGATTCACGTGCAGCGGGGATGGTGCAAAGGTCGCAACCGCGAACTGCCTTGCGCGGCCTAGACTACAACCGCCGCCTGGTAGTCCTCGTAGGTGCCCTTGAAGTCGGTGATCTTGTGGTCGCTCTCGAAATGCCAGATGCGGGTAGCGACCTCGTCAATCAGATCGTGGTCGTGGGTCACCAGCAGCACGGTGCCGTGATAGCGCTGCAGCGCGATGTTCAGCGCATTGATGGATTCCAGATCGAGGTGGTTGGTGGGTTCGTCGAGCACCAGCACGTTCGGCTTCTGCAGCATCAGCTTGCAGAAAAGGAGGCGCGCCGCTTCCCCGCCGGAGAGAACGGTGGTGGATTTCGTCGCTTCCTCGCGGGCAAACAACATCTGCCCCAGGATTCCGCGCAGTTCCTCGGTGACGGCGGCGGGGTTCCACTGGTGCAGCCACTCGATTGCGGTCGTTCCGGTTGCGATGAGACTGCGGTGGTCCTGGGCAAAGTAGCCGATCGAGGCTTCGTGCCCCCAGATGACTTTGCCGGAATCCACGAAGACGCCGTCATAGCCGCTGGTCTTGCGCAGTTCAGCTTCAGGCGTGGTGGGAGAATTCGCCAGCAGGGCATTCACCAGCGTCGTCTTCCCCGCCCCGTTGCGTCCCATAAGAGCGATTCGCTCGCCCCGCGTGATGCTGGCGGTGAAGTTGCGAATGACCTGTCTCTCGCCGTACGCCTTGCCCAGATGCTCGATTTCGAGGATGTGCTTGCCCGAGGGCCGCTTCTGCTCAAACTTGATGAACGGGCGCTGGATGTTGGATTTGGCCAGTTCGGTCACCTGCAGTCGTTCCACTTCCTTGCGGCGCGACTGCACCTGACTCGACCGCGTTCCGGCCGCAAAGCGCGCGATAAATTCGTTCAACTGCGCGATCTTCTTTTCGCGCTGCGCGTTCTGCGATTCGATCTGCGACCGCACCTGGGTCTTGGCCACGACCATATCGTCGTAGGTGCCGGTGTAGGTGATGATCGTCTGGTAGTCAATGTCGGCGATGTGGGTGCAAATGCTGTTCAGGAAATGGCGGTCGTGCGAGATGGCGATGACCACGCCGTCGTAAACGTTGAGAAATCCCTGCAGCCAGTGGATCGAATCCAGGTCGAGGTGGTTCGTGGGTTCGTCCAGCAGCAGCGCCTGCGGATGCCCGAACAGCGCCTGCGCCAGCAGCACGCGGACTTTCTGCCCGCCCTGCAGTTCGCTCATCTTGCGCGTGTGCAACTCGTCGGCAATGTCGAGCCCCTGCAACAGAATGGCCGCATCACTCTCCGCCGTGTAGCCGTCTTCTTCGCCGACAATGCCTTCCAGTTCTCCCAGCTTCATGCCATCGGCGTCGGTCATGTCGTGTTTGGCGTAGATGGCGTCGCGCTCCTGGATGGCCGCCCACAGCCGTTTGTTGCCCATGATGACGGTGTCAATCACGGAGTAGGCGTCGAAGGCAAACTGGTCCTGGTTGAGCACGCCGAGTTTACGCGGGCGGACCACTGTCCCTTTTTGCGGCTCCAGTTCGCCGCTGAGCAGTTTCATGAACGTGGATTTGCCGGCGCCGTTGGGCCCGGTCAGACCATAGCGCTTGCCCGGCGTAAACGCCGTCGAGACCTCGTCAAACAGTACTTTGGCGCCGTAGCGCATGGACACATTGCTGACTGAAAGCATGATTTCCGGCTTCTCTTCTTCTGGATACTTCAGGAACTGCGGGGAATTCCGCCAAGACGGTACGCAGCTGGTGTTATTAGAATATCATGCGCGCACACATTGTCCGCCCTCCCGCGAGACCGAGGTAACGACAGCTTGGAGCCAGTACCTCGGTCGCGGGCGCCCTTCAGTTGTGCGGCGGCTGGCTTGCACTCGCCTCGACTAATTGCTGCACCGGAGCGGCCACCATCAATAGCAAACCGGCTTCCGGGCCTTGGGCTGCGGTTGAGACGACGTGCTGCGCCGCACGCCACTTTTCCGGCGTCGGTTCGCCCTTATCGAGACTCTCGAGAGCGTGCAGTCCCGCCTCACCGAGGCCAGAGAGATACATCGAGATGGGCGCGGCCTCCTGAAGAAGAAAAGACTGAACGAGCAACGGCTGCAGCTTCGCATGGTTAGCGCGCCAGATAACCAACTGCGCCCGAATCTGCGCTTCGGCGGCCTGATCTTTGCAACCGCCCTGCACGAACGCCTGCACCAGATTCGCGAAATTCCGTGCCACGTCGCTCTCGGGATAGACTGCGTCGATCAACTCATTCAGCGGCGCGTGGAAATCGATGGGGCCTTGCTTCGCATCGTCCCAACGGTTGTAGTCCTTGACCGGTTCGACCACGTCGGCAAGAACACGGAGCGCGGAAATATCCGCGCTGCCGGCCATCCGATGCAGCATGTGGGTGCGCGCCGACCTGTGGGTCAGGCCCAACCATTCGAGGTTGAGACCAACGGCGTTCATCCGCGCGTACATGGACGCGACGTCCTTGACCTCCTGCGGAGACCACAGGCGCTCGGCTATAACCGCGTTGCGCGGCCAAATGTGCGAATCAATGTTTTCCGGCGTTACCCACTCCGCCCACTGGCAGGACTCGCCGCCAAGGATGCGGCGCTGCTCCTCCGAGTTGAGAGTCGTGGCCGCATCCGGCATGGCCACTGGATCAACCGCATAATGCCGCGCCGCGGGCCACATCAGGTCGAGATAGTAGCCGAACGAAAGAAGGCCGCTGTAGCCCTGTTTCGCCGCGGCGGCCAGCGACTGCTGCCCGCGCCAGGATTGCACCACGATCGTCTTGGGCAAATCGGGATGCAGAATCTCGTCCCACCCGACCATGATCTTGCGATTCTTCGCCACAATCTTCTGCAGCCGCTGGTTGAAGTAGGCCTGCAGATCCTGATTGTTTTTCATACCGTGCGCGTGCATGAACGCCTGGATCTGCGGATTGGCATCCCACTGCTTGCCGTTCACCTCGTCCCCGCCAATGTGAAAGTAGGCGTCTGGAAAAAGCCTGGACATCTCGGCAATGAATTTCTCCAGAAACTTGTAAGTCGTATCCCGCGTGGGATCCATGGCTGGATCAATGCCGCCGCCCTCGAGCGTATACGGACCGGGACCGCTGGCCAGGTCGGGATACCCGAGGAACCACGAACGGCTGTGGCCGGGGATGTCAAACTCCGGAACCACGCGGATGCCGCGATCATGCGCATAGGCCAGAAAGTCGCGAATCTCTGCCTGCGTGTAGTACATGCCATCGGAGCCCATCTCGTGCAGTTTGGGAAATACTTTGCTTTCCACACGGAATCCCTGATCGTCGGAAAGATGCCAGTGCAGGACATTCATTTTCACGGCGGCCATTCCGTCGAGGTTGCGCTTGAGCACATCGAGAGGAATAAAGTGTCGGCTGACGTCAATCAGCAGGCCACGCCAGGGAAAGCGCGGCTGGTCCCTGATCGTAACGGCTGGGGCGGCGAATCCATTCGGCGTGATTTGGACGAGTTGTAGAAAGGTCGCGAGCCCGTGCAGGATGCCGAGCGGCGTTGGCGCCGCCAGCTTCGCTCCCGAAAAGGTAACCGTCAATTCGTACGATTCGTCCTCCCCGAGTTTCTGCACGGCTTCGCGGCGGTGTTCGGCGTGTATCTGCAGCGTCCGAGCAGCGCCGGGCTTGGGCCAGAACGGAATTCCCGTCTGCCGCGAAAGCTGGCCGACGAATCGTTGCACTTCCCGATCCAGCGAGGCGTCGTGAAAACCGGTCACGCCGACCGAGAACGAAGCATTGATCGGCAGTTGCCCGCTGCCGGGCTGCACGTTGGCGGGCATGGGCATGAGGTTCAGTTGGGGCTGGGTTTGCGCAGTGGAAAAGCACGCCAAAAAAAAACCCATGCTAGCAAAAAATGCGGTCCGCATATGGAATTCCGTCTCAGCCTACCTTCACAAGGTCACCGGGCTGGATGGAACGAAGCGCTCGCAGAATTTCTGGGCTGTGAGGCGACAGGTCCGCCAGGCGGCTTGATTTAGGATAGATCAAGATTACGGCAATGCATTTTTGGCGGAGGTTTTGCTCGTACTCCAGACCGCGGTCGAGCGTCAGAAAGACTTCAAACCCTGATTTCTCCGCAAGCGACAGCAATTCTCCATTCTTCTTGCCCGCCAGCCCCTCTTCGGGCACAGTGCGGCAATCATGGCCAGGCAGCAAGTTCCTGAATTTTCTGGGGACACATTCGTCGAGTAGCAGCCTCATCCCAGTTGGCCAACAACCAGCGACTTGGCGTGCTCAAGGGCATGAACGGCGGCTTCGCGGGTCACGGTCGGAAAATCATCAAGGAACTCGTCCAGGGTTTGCCCACCTTCGAGATAATCGAGTAAGGCCTGAAACGGAACCCGCGTCCCACGGAAAACGGGCGTGCCGCCGAGCACGTCGGGATCACGAACGATGATGTGATTCGATAGCGACATAAAACCGTGAGCTCACCGTACCCGCCGGTCACTTCCCAAACCCAAGTTACTTATAGTGAATCATACCGAGAATTTCCCCAGAACTCTTGGAAATTCTTACCTCCGCCGTACCACCCGCGCACAACGGCGCCCCGCAATGCAGCGTTCCCGAGACGGTCCATACACCCCCCTTCAACTCGGCATGGAATGGGCGCTCAGATAGAATCTGCTTTTCCCCATACACGGGTACCAGCACGTCTTCCGCAACCTTGATCGCCGTTTCCTTGTTGGGCACGAATCCGTCCTTTGGTCTGAAACTCGGGGTATGGTCGTCCTGAGAATGTGCCAGCACGAATGCTAGTAGTAACAAGAAGAAGATCGTTCACACGCGGCGCATAAGTCGCCCTCTTGTCAGCAGTTTACTCCTAGTGTCCCCCGCTCAACTCCCGCACAATCGCGCCGACAAACTGCTTCGCGTCTCCGAACAGCATCAGCGTGTTCTCGAGGTAGTAGAGCGGGTTGTCAATCCCGGCGAAGCCCGGGTTCATGCTGCGCTTGATCACCATGACTGTGTGGGCCTTGTCCACGTCGAGGATGGGCATGCCGAAGATGGGGCTCGACTGGTCGGTGCGGGCAGCAGGGTTGGTCACGTCGTTGGCTCCAATGACCAACGCCACGTCGGTTTGGGGGAAGTCGCCGTTGATCTCGTCCATTTCGATAAGACGGTCGTAGGGAATGTCGGCTTCGGCGAGCAGCACGTTCATGTGGCCGGGCATTCGTCCGGCCACGGGATGGATGGCAAAGCGGACTTCGACACCTTTCTTCGTGAGGGAGTCATACAGTTCGCGCACTTTGTGCTGCGCCTGGGCGACGGCCATGCCGTAACCCGGCACGACCACCACCTTGTTCGCCGCCGCAAGAATCGCAGCGGCTTCCTCCGGCGTGGCGCTCCGGACGGTCCTCGCTTCCTGAGCGCCCGCCGCGGAAGCTTGTACCTGGCCGAACGCGCCGAACAGCACGTTCGTAAACGACCGGTTCATCGCCTTGCACATGATCACGGAGAGGATGAAGCCCGACGATCCGTCAAGCGCACCCGCAATGATCAGCAGCTTGGAGTTCAGCACGAATCCCATAGCCGCCGCAGAAAGTCCGGCGTAGGAGTTCAACAGCGAGATGACCGTCGGCATGTCGGCACCGCCGATTGGGATCACCAGGAAGATGCCGACCAGGAGAGCGATACCGATCATGACTGGAAAGAACTGCTTTGCTTCGGGATGAATAACAAGGTAAACCGCAAGCACGATGGCAACCGCCAGTAAAGCCAGGTTGACGAGGTTCTGGCCTTTGTAGGTAATCGGGCGCTGCGGGAGAATCTCCTGCAATTTACCCGCGGCGATCAAGCTGCCGGTGAAGGTCAGGCCTCCGAGGATCACCTCCATCGAGAGCACCGACATCATGAACTTGGGAACGTCGGGGCTGCGCAGGTAGAACTCGGCGGTGCCCACCAGCGTGACGCAAAGCGCACCAAAGGCGTGGCTGAGCGCGGTCCGCTGCGGAACCGCGGTCATCTGCACCATGCCCAGCGGGACGCCAATGCCCGAGCCCAGGACGAGCCCGATGATGATCCATTTGTAGTCAATGATGCCGTGGTGGAGCAGAGTGCCGGCGATGGCCAGCACCATGCCGATTTCGCCGGCCAGAATGCCGTGGCGGGCCGTGGCAGGAGAACTCATCCACTTCAGCGAAAGAATGAACAGGGCGCTGGCGATGAGGTAAATGATTTCGATGAGGTACTGGCTTCCGGCAAACTCAGTCATGATGGCGCTCAGTTACTTATTGGTCGGACGGCTGGTCTTGAACATCCGCAGCATGCGGTCGGTGATGAAAAATCCGCCCACCACATTACTGGTGGCGGCGACGATGGCGATCACACCCAGCACGGTCGCAAATGTGCTTTTCTTCTCGCCTACGAGAACTATCGCGCCGACGACCGCGATCGCATCGAGGGCGTTGGTGAGCGACATCAGCGGAGTGTGCAGCAAGGGCGAGACGTGGCGGATCACTTCGAATCCAATGAAGGCCGCCAGCATGAATACGAACAGCGCATCAATGATGTTGGAACCCATGTGTAACTCCATTCCGTTACGTTGTCATCCTGAGCGGAGTGGCTACCCGCCCGCCGGCGCCAGCGCCGGCATTTTGAAGAATTCGCGAACCCGGGCATTTACGACCTCTCCGCCACTCGTGATCATGGTCTCGCGAATGATTTCATCCTGCGGGTTCTGCTGCAGTTTGCCGTTCTTCACCATGTACAGCAGATAGTTGGTAAGGTTGCGGGCGTACATCTGGCTGGCATGGTAGGGAACGCTGCTGGCGAAGTTGATGGCGCCGATGATCGTCACGCCGTGTACTTTCACCGTCTCACCCGTGCGGGTCAGTTCGCAATTGCCGCCACGCTCGGCAGCCAGGTCCACGATGACCGAACCGGGGGCCATCCCTTTGACCATGTCGGCCGTGATCAGCACGGGCGACTTCTTGCCCGGGATAACCGCCGCGGTGATGACCACATCGCTTTCCGCCACCACGCGGGTGAGCAGTTCGCGCTGGCGGGCGTAAAAGGTTTCGTCCTGCGCGGTACCGTAGCCGCGCGCGTCTTGCGCGTCCTTGGCCTCGATGGGCAATTCGATGAAGCGTCCGCCCAGGCTCTGCACCTGTTCTTTAGCAGCGGGGCGCATGTCGTAGGCCGATGCCACGGCGCCCAGGCGCCGCGCCGTTGAGATCGCCTGCAGTCCGGCCACGCCCGCGCCGATCACGAAAACGCGCGCCGGGGTGACGGTGCCGGCGGCTGTAGTCATCATGGGGAAAATGCGCGGTGAGGTTTCTGCCGCCAGCAATACCGCCTTGTAGCCGCAGCAGGTGGCCATCGAGGAAAGCGCGTCCATGCTCTGAGCGCGCGTGGTGCGCGGCATGAATTCTACCGAATACGCCGCAACCCCGGCCTGGGCGATCTGCTGGACCACTTCGGCCGAGCCCAGAGGCCGCAGGAATCCGATCAGGGCCTGTCCGCGGCGCATCAGGGGAAGGTCGGCTTTGCCGGTAAGGTCGTTGGAGCCGTAGCAGAGCACCTGCACAACAATGTCGGCGGCGCTAAAGACCGAAGCGCGATCGGGCACAATCTTAGCGCCTTTTTCCGCGTAGGCGGCGTCGGGGTAGCCGGCCTGCTCCCCGGCCCCGGCTTCCACGACCACCTCGAGCCCAGCTTTGGTGAGACTGGGAAGGACCATGGGAACGAGTGCAACCCGCCGTTCCCCGGGATAGCTTTCTTTCGGAACTCCGACGATCACGCGGCTCTCGTCCTTTCCGTGCCGGTCAGGCAACTCTGCCACAGGGGCCATTTCCGGTTGCGCGGGGCAATGCTTTCACGGGGCCCCTGCGAGATTCTGTGACATCCGTCACACCGGACCCACAAAAAGCGGACTGCATACGGTAACAGATCAGATCGGGAACTGGAAGATGGGGCCAGCTGTCCACCGCGCTAGAACTCCGGCGTGATTGCTTTCGCCTCCTCCAGCGTGAGCCTCCGTTTGTTCTTGTACGACAGATTTGCCATGTGCACCGCCACCGCCGACCGGTAGCCGATCTCCGCCGGAGCATTCGGCTGTTTGCGGCTCCGCATGCATTCAATCCAGTTGCGCATGTGGTTCTGGTCATGCGTCGTGCCCCGCGTGTCTTCTCCGCTGGGACGGTTCACCCTCTCCGGGAAGTATCGCGCCGCCTCGTCAAAATGATGTTCAATCGTGCCATCGCTGCCCAGAATGCGGTCGCCCAGTTCGTAGTGCTTGTTGCTGAACGTGGACTGCCAGGTCACAACGATATCCTTGGGGAAGTCGAGCGTCACCGCGATCGTGTCGGGCACTTCGCGTCCGTCTTTTTCCGAGAACACACCGCCCGACATGTACGCGGCCGAGGGCAGCGGCAGGTCGAGCGCGGTCATGATCCAAGCCATCTGGTGCACCATATTTTCAGCCACATTCCCGCCGGAGAACTCCCAAAACAGGCGCCAGTTGATCAGCCGGAAAGGATCGAACGGCCGGTCGGGACGCCCGTTGAGAAACGCGCTCCAGTTCACGTTCTGTGCCGTGCAGTCCGAAGGCACCGGACGCACCCACTGCCCTTTTCCGTGAGGAGTGTTGCGGCTCATCCAGGATTCGACATGCGTGACCTTTCCCAGCCAGCCGTCTTTGATCCACTGTTGCGCGTCGAACAGTGCGCCCGAGCTCTGATACTGCAGCCCGATCTGCACCACGCGACCCGAGTCCTTCGCCGCCGCCAGGCACTTCTCGGCCTCGGGAATGGACCAGGCCATGGTCTTCTCCGCGTAGAGGTCCTTTCCGGCAGCCAGAGTATCCAGGAAATGCCGGACATGCGTGTGCAGTGGGCTGGCTACAATGACGCCGTCGAGATCCTTCAGATCGAGCAGCCGGCGGTGATCGTCGAAGGTCTGAATCCCGTCCACCCTGCGCTTGGCCTCGTCGCGCCGCCGGCTGTACACGTCCGCCATGGCCACGATCTCGACCCCATGAATCCCCTTCACTTCCCCCAGCAGATCGTTCCCGCGGTCGCCCACGCCGATCATGCCCACGCGAATGCGGTCGTTCGCCCCGAGCACGGTCGCCGACGGATAAGCCAGCACCGCCGCGGTTCCCAACGCTGCCTGTCTCAGAAAACTGCGTCTGGTTTGATCGGTCATAGTCCCCTCTCGTGCCGGGTACCCAATTTCTCACGCGTCGGGTGCCCCATTTCTCACGCGTTCTTTGCGTGAGAAGTGGGGATTTTACAATGCCTCGGCTCCCTGAAGCAGCTTCTTCATCCCCGCCCAACTCCGCCGCGACGATTCTTCCGGCGACCCGCCCCCGCCCCAGTGAGTTTCAAGACTGACGGCGAAGTGGTAGCCGTCGCGCTTGAGCGCCTTGAATTGCCCCAGCCAGTCAATGATGCCCCCGCCCATCGGAGCCCAGTCGTAGCCCTTGTGCTTCTTGACGGCGTCCTTGCAGTGGCAGTGCCCAATGCGGTCTTTGGGCAGAAGATTGTAGCCATCCGGGTAGGAAATCTCCCCGCTGGCAGCGGCGTTGCCCGGATCCCAGTTCAGCATGAGATAGGGAGACTTCACCGCATCGAGAACTTTGGCCGCTTCCGCCCCCGTCGCTGTGTTATTCGAAGAATCATTCTCCAGCAGCAGCGTAATCCCCTTCTGGCCCGCCTTATTGGCCGCCCCTAGCAACTTCTCGTTCATGGCAGGGCGATACGGAGCCTGATTTTCCAGCCGCCAGAAATCGAAGCAGCGCACACGATCGGCCTGGAAAGCTTTGGCCATTTCGATGGCGCGCTCCAGCACTTCATCCTGCTGGGCGAACGTGAAGTCGGCCCGGAAATCATTGCGCTCGCTGAATTTCGATATTGGCGCTCCCGCCCAGTCCACTTTGAACAGCGGGCTGGCGATGTCGGTCACCTGCAGCCGGTATTTTTCCAGAATCCGCCGCGCCTCGGCGACTTCCTTCTCGTCGAGGTTGACGATGTTCTTCTTCCACATGCTGCGCAGTTCGATCCATCCCATGCCGAATTCGCGCGCCGCGATCTCGCAGGCGTGACCGAAGTCCTGCGAGATTTCGTCATTGATGACGGAAATGCGGAAGGGCGAGGTAGAAGAATCCGAAGGGGCGAAGTGGGCCAAAGCCTCGGCAGCCGTCAGAACCACCATTCCCAGAAGAAATTCACGGCGGGCAAGCTGGACAGGCATAACCCTGCTCCTTGGGCGATCTGCGGCACAGCGGCGTCTGGCACGGCAAAGAAGAGCGGAATGGACAATCTACCACCATCGAGCGCGGGAAGGTAGCCGGAGCGGCGCATTGGCAGATTAGTGGTTAGTGGTCAGTGATCAGTGATCAGTAAACCCTGACCGCTGACCACTAGCCACTGATCACTGGCCACTGATTTTCGCGCGCAAAACAAAACGCCCCAGACTCGATTTGAGTCGTGGGACGTCTGTTGATCAGCCCTCCCCCAAGTGCTGCTCAAGAACAATCTAACTCTGACCCCGAATCCGGTAAATGGCTCGCTCGTGCCATTAGCCCCTACGAAGGACGTACCCACGGAAACCACGGGAGATCAGAGACCAGTGCTCAGTAATCAGTAATCCCTGGTCTCTGTCGCCAACTACTGGCCACTAGCCACTGATCACTGGCCACTGGTTTTCCCGCGCAAAACAAAACGCCCCAGACTCGATTGAGTCGTGGGACGTCTGCTGATCAGCCCTCCCCCAAGTGCTGCTCAACAACAATCTAACTCGGACCTCGAATCCGGTAAATGGCTCCCTCGTGCCATTCGCCGGTCCAAAGGTCGTACCAGCAAAATCCGCGTCGGCGTCGGATCAGTGAGCGGATGATTAGCGATCAGTGGTCAGCAAGGGTGCCCCTGACCCCTAGCCCCAGACCCCTGATAGCTGACCCTGATTTTCACGCGCAAAACAAAACGCCCCAGACTCGATTTGAGTCTCGGGACGTTTGTTGATCAGCCCTCCCCCAAGTGCTGCTCGAGAAACACTCTAACCCTGCGGCCTAATCCGGTAAATGGCTCCTCAGTGCCAGGTATGGCACGAAAGTGGAGGGGGCAAAAAGCGCACCAATTCAGGGGCAAAAAGGAAGGATGGAGCCGACGACCAGACTTGAACTGGTGACCTGCCGATTACGAATCGGCTGCTCTACCAACTGAGCTACGTCGGCCTGTTTTCGATTTTAAATGGCAGGGAGCAAAGCGTAAAGCGGGTCGAGTGCAAGTTCGAGGGCGGCTTCCGGGCACTCGCACTCCATTCTGAGCGTAAAGACCTACGCCGCGTGCGCTGCCACCAGCCCGTCGTACTCTTTCTGCGACTCGCCGGGCAGTAGCACCCACATGGTGTACACGCCAACCGCGGTGCCGAACGGGATGTTAAACAGCGAGATGAACGCCAGCACCAGCGCGACAACGCGCGCCCAGGGCTCGCGATGCAGCAATCCGTACCCCGCGGCGAATCCGCAAGCCGCCTTGGCCAGCACGAGAATCCCGAGCGTAGTAAACAGTGAGGTCAGGAAGCCGACGGGAACGTCCGGCGGAACTTTGTCCAGCTCGCGCAGGTGCGGAAATAAAGTCGTGCCGAGCATAAGCAGAAACACGCCGCCCAGCGCGTTGAAGGCCGAGATGGCCAGCCACAAAATGCCCAGCAGATGCACGTGATTCTGCACCCGGCCCGCGAACGGCTGTCCGACCAGGACGGGGCCCACGATCTGCTTGCCGCACTTGCTGCAAAATCCCTGGCCCGCCTGAACTGCTGCGCCACATCCATCGCAGAACATCTGGAGCCTCCCTCGCAATCGCGACCCGGAATCTATGCCCTTCACAAACCGCCGAATCAAAACTTCTCAACGTCTGAATGCTCAGCTTCTCAATGGAAGATACGCAGGAAACACAAAACAGTTCCCGGTTGCGTCACACATCGCAGTGAGTTTACTCCCAGGGCGCATGAGAAATACAAAAACGAAAAGGCCACCCGGCAACTAGGTGGCCTCTTCTTCAAGGGAGAATAGTTCCAACGGAGGCTTTAAATTCCGTCAAAACTTTCTGCCGAAATCTTATGAGCCGAAAAACCGGGGTGTCAAGCGATTTTTCCGAAATAAATGTCTTTGTTTTCAACATTTTACAAGAACAGTCAATATCGGGAAAAAGTGTAGCAATGTGAGACAAGAGTCCCCGAACCAGCCCTTAAGCCGATCTTTCTAAAGGCACTTACCCCAGATTAAGAGGCGATCAGGAGGGCTTCTGCCGTCCCTCGGGTTCACTCCCGCCGCCCGGAGATCCGGCCGGCGCGACGGTGTCAGCCAGGTGCAGCGAGATGAATTCCATCTGCTCGGGGCGGTCGAAAACTCTGTCCGGGAACCAGCGTTTCATGAGAATGCGGAATCCGCCGAAGGCCACGCCCGCCACAATCGCCAACCCTCCTAGAACCGCGCACAGGATGACCACGTTGAGCACGAGCAGGTACAAGTCGTGCACATCACGATTGTCAGTGGCCTGGTTCCAGGTGACGCTGGCTTCGTAATTCACCGCTTCCAGCAGCGATTTCGTGTCCCTTTCAGAAGCTGGCCCCGCCGCAATGGCGATGATCGGCCCCGTGCGCTTGTAGAAAAACGAGCCGGCGTTTCCAATGGTGGATACTCCGGTCTGCGCCCGTGCCGGTGGATGCGCCGGGTCCACGCGACGCAAGTGCTCAATCGCCACCTGCGGGTTGGTGTAATAAATCAGCATCAGCAGGGCTTCCCCGCTGGGCGTGTGGTAGCGGCCGAGCGTGACTTCCGCGCTCGCACCGAAATCCACCATGTCGGCGGAAACCGGCGGCGCCAACGCCGCCAGAGCGGCAGGCCCCTCCGCATATTTCTGCGTGTTGGCGATGTAGCCGCGGCGCGGCAGGAACTCTAGCACCGGTGGCAAGGCGCCTGCGCCTCCGGGCGCCTGCGGTAGCGCTCCCGCCAGCTCGCGCAACTCAGCGCCTGACATCGCAGTTGGTTTGCTGAACACCGCATCCACCAGCACCTGTCCGCGATAGAAGAGCACGCGGTGGCCCTCGCCTGCCAATAACGATGCGCCCTGATCGCCGATCTGCTCCTTTGCCATCTCCGGCTGCAAGTAGAACGTGTAGGCGCCAAACGCGCCGGAGGCATCCGCAAAACGCGCAGCCCTGATCTTCAGCGTCCGCCCGTCATCGCGGACGTAGGTCGCAGCGGCGAAGTCGGTGAATCGGTACTCCTTCAGGGCGGCCGCATTGGTGGGGTCCGCCGCCGCGGCATTCTGGTTGGTTTCGACCGAGCCGCGCATCTGCCACCCGCCGAATTGCCCCGGCAGCAAGGGCGGAGGAGGCGGGGCAGGAGTCTGCGCTGCGGGCGTACTGGCAACCGCAGGCGTGCCGGCGGCCATGGCCAGCAGAAACGCCACCATCATCACGATTCCGGCAGAACGGGAGAGTCTCATCAGCGGTCCGCGACCACCTTTTCTTCAATTAGACCACAGCCCGGGAAGAAAAGTTTCCAGGCTCGTAACCTGCTGATCCGGCAGCCCTTCCGAGCCTAGTTACCATCGGGCCTTGCTCCCACCTAACGGGGCCATTCACAGCCGCCCCCTCTCAGGGCAAACTAGCTCTGGGTGCAAAATGCGATCGAGCAGTGAGGAATCGAATCTTCGCCAGGGGAATCGGACCAAAGCCGTCCTTCCCGTCAGGGTTAAGGGCACCGACAGCTCCGGCGCGGTTTTCGAGGAGCTTGCCCACACTCTGGACGTGAATCCGGCCGGCATCCGGCTGGGTTCTGTGCGCCGCATGCTGAACGTCATGGACGAGGTGACGGTGCTCTATCGCGGGCGCAAATTACAGTATCGCGTCGTCTGGGTGAAGCAAATGAAAGGCACCTCGGAATTTCAAGTGGGGTTGCAGGCAATAGCGCAGGACGGAGAGGCCTGGGGTCTGGGCTCTACCGAACAAAAAGTTCATTCAACTCTGGATAGGGCAGTTTCTCATGCCTCCGGGGTTGCATAGGAGACAGGGGAGAAACTTATGGTCAACACATTCCATCGCCTTTGGTCGGACGAGCAGGGTCAGGACATCGCGGAATATTCCGTGATGCTGGCGGTCATCCTGGTCATCGTCGTGGGCACGGTTCGGCTGATCGGTTCCAACGCCGGGAACATCTTCTCGCAGGTCGGCAGCTCGATGCAGTAGGCCAGAATTCTGCCCTGGACGTCATCCCAGCACTATCGCGGCTCTACGCCGTGACCGAATATTTCTCGGGACTATCCTCCGCGGGTTCTTCCTGCGGAGGCCCGAGAACGTAGCTCCGGCCTCCTGAGCCCTCAACCGCACTATCCATCAACCTATCGAGAAAGTCGTAATCTCGCTCTTCCAGTTCCGCCTTCCACTTCGCTTCTTCTTCCCAACTCCATGGCCACTCTGTGCTCCTATCCATCTCGAACCTCCTGCTCACGTTTTTCGGGCTGATCGTTCTTGCTTGTTCGGACTTCCGCAATGATGGCCGGGATTCTTCGCCTTGGATGATGGACTTCCCGCGGCAAAGTCACAGTGATCCGGGTCACATCGTCGGGGGGTGTACCAGGCCTTCCTAAGCCGCGGCTTTCAGGCTCGCAGAAAGCTTACTGACCGCTGGCTTTGTCCATCTTGGCGGCCACTTTCACGCCGCTCAGTCCATTCACGTATTTGGCGATTCCCCGGTAGAGCGATTCGGCGATGCGCTGCCGGTAGTCGCCGGTCTCCAGCCGGTGCTCGTCGCCCGGATTGCTGACAAAGGAAATCTCCGCCAGGATGGACGGCATGTTCGCTCCGATCAGCACAATGAACGGCGCTTTCTTCACTCCCCGGTTGCGGATTCCGGGACTCTTGGCCGCCAGCCCGCTGTGCAGCGAATCCTGCACGTCGCCGGCGAACTCGCGCGATTCTTCGATCTTTTCCTTGAGCGCGATCTTCTTGACTAGGTCCTGCAGTTCGTAAATGGATTTTTCCGAAACCGCATTCTCGCGCGCCGCCACTTCCAGCGCCTCCGGCGACGAGGTGAAATTCAGATAGTAGGTTTCCACTCCGCGCGCCGCCGGGTCGCGGCTGGAGTTGGCGTGAATCGAGATGAACAGGTCAGCCCGCTGCTGGTTGGCAATCGCAGTGCGGGTTTCGAGCGGGATGAACGTGTCATCTTTCCGCGTGTAGACCACCTCCGCACCCAGGCGCGACTCCAGCAGTTTGCCCAGGCGGCGGCCCACTTCGAGCACCAGATCTTTTTCTTCCAGCCCGTTGGGACCGATAGTCCCCGTGTCGTGGCCGCCATGGCCGGGATCAATTACGATTCTGCCAATCTTCAAGCCCAGAGCACGAATCAACGACCGGTCGCCGCTCGCCGTCGGCCTCGCCTCGTGGATATCCGCGTCCGCACCGTTCCCCGCCGACGCCAGCCGCGTCGAAGACTTGCCGCGCGCATGACTTGTAGCGGGCGCATCGGTTGCCGGCTTCTCCTCGGCGGTGCTCACATCCGAGTCCGGAGTGCTGTCGGTCTTCCGCGCCGCGGGCGAATGCGAACGCCCCGCAGCACTGTCAAGTTTCGCCGCTTGCGCCGGCGAAGAATCTTCCTCGTCGGCTTCTACGATGACCTTCTTGACGCCGCCCGCAGTCTTGGCAGCGGATACCGATTGCGCGGCCGCAGCCGATGCATCCGGCTTGGCGCTCGCCGCAGTGCTCTTGGGCGCAACGTCTTCGTCCCCGTCGGCAGCCTTTCCCGCCTTCGGCGCAGCTTCTACGTCCGCCGTCGTTGGGGGAGCCTTCCCCCGCGCCACTTTGCCGTCCTTGCCGTGAATGTCTTTTCCGTGAATATCAATGATCAGCCGGTACGGATTCGGCAGCAGAAAAGCCTCGTAGTCAGAGAGGTCATCCACTTCCAGCACCACCCGCGTGCGGCCGGGCTGAAACTGCGCCACGCGGATCTTCTTCAGGAACCCGTCATCCACGTCAAAGCTCTTGCCCACCAGCGTCGAGGCCAGCTTGGTGTCGCGCAGGTCGAAGAAGATGCGGTCCGGATCGGCAATGCGCTGGGAAACAAACTTGACTTCATTTTCCAGGTCAATCGCCACCCGGGTGTAGTCCGGCGTGGACCAGTGCCGGATTCCGGTCACGCGCGGCAGGTGGCTGGCGTGGCGCGCCTGCGACTCCGCCACGGCGGCGTCGCCAGAAGCGTCGGAATCCTTCGCCGCCGAATCCTTGCTGCCCCGGTTCTTGTCGGCCGTGTCCTTAGCCGGCTTATGTTGCGCCTCAACTTTTTTCTCCGCCTCTTTTTTCTCCGCCTCGGCTTGACGGTCGAGTTCGGCGACTGCCTGCTGCGCGTCCTCGACCAGGCGGTTGTGCGGATAGCGGTGCAGAAACTCCTCGAACACCGTGCGCGCCTGCTGCGGATCGTTGAGATCGTCCTTGTAAATCTCGCCGATCGTGAACAACGCGTCGCAACGGTAGCGGCTGCCCGGATACTCCCGCCGCAGGAACCGGTACTGCGCGATGGCCTCGTTCAGGATCTTGTCGTCGTCGAACCGCCGGCCCATCTCCACCAGCGTCTCGGCCACGGCCACCACGCTGGGATCGGCCTTCGCGGAAGTCGGCGCCCCGAAATAGACGTTGCGATACGAGTTGAGGACGCGCTGGTAGTCGCGGCGCGAGCGGTCCGCCAAAGGACGTCCGTTGAGCGCTTCCCGCATGCGCTCGGCCGCGGCGAAGTGCTCGCGGGCCCACGCTTCACTGTGATGAGATTGGCCGTGGTGCGCGCGGGCGTGGGCCGCCGCTCCGGGCAGCGCCAGCAGCAACAGCAGCGCTCCCCAGCCCATGCCACGCTGGCTCAATGTCATTCTCAAATTCGTCGGCCCGTTCGAACTGTGTTGAACCCAGGGTGCCCCATTTCTCGCGCGCTTTTTGCGCGAGAAGTGGGAAGTCGTTGCCTTCGAACCGCTGGTGGTACCCAGGAGACTGCTAATCCAAGTACTGCAAGTTAATCAGTGTTGCTGATGTAAAGCACACCCCGCGCGTCCCGCTGCACCCGCAGCGGATCGCGCGATGCGCCCGACGTCCCAAAATCAAAGCCTCCGTAATAGAGGTTCGTGATCCGCCGGACGTAGTTCTGGGTCTCGGCAAAGTGCGGGATGCCCGCGCTGCGCGCCACCGCGCCCGATCCCGCGTTATAGGCGGCCAGGGTCAGTTTCACGTCGCCGCCGTAGCTCTCGAGCAGCTGTTTGAGGTGCCGCACTCCGGCATCCACGTTCTGCTCAGGGTCAAACGGATTCTTCACGTTCAACTGCCGCGCCGTCGAGGGCATCAGCTGCATCAGGCCCATGGCGCCTTTGCGCGAAACCGCATTGGAATTGAAGTTCGACTCGACTTTTACCACCGCCCGCACCAGGTTCGGATCCACGTTGTGGCGGGCCGCGGCCATGACGATGGCGGCGTCAACCTCTTCCGGCGAAGACTGCCGGCCGCGGAAATTCGCCGCCAGAATGCGCGCGTTTGCCGACTTGGGCGATTCGTGGACGAAGTACTGGCTGATTTCCGCCGCCGCCGACCGCGCCGCCTGCATGGAAGCCGTATTCGCCGATGGCACCGGTTTCCACCGGTTCTCCTTGGCGCTCCAGTACATCAGCGATGACCGTTTCGGCTGCCCAGCTTGCATCGGGCGCGCTTGCGCCGGCGCGGTATCGTTCACGTAAACCTTGCGTCCGTGTTCGTCGGTCGTGGTAATCGCGCCGTTCGAGCTGTCGCCCTCGGCCGCCCAGACGCGGACTGCTGCTGAAGATGGAAAGAAGGAGGTCGCGATTACCGCACAGGCCGTCAGCATTGCGATTTGCAGGCGCTTTCGCATATCCGGGCGTTCCCTTTCACCGAACCTTCGCTTGGAGGGTGCGCCAAGACGAGGCGCGAAGACAAACTACCCCCTCCAATTTCCTACCCGGAACCTGACGGAGAATCCTTAAGCCAGAGTAGGACGATTATAGGCGGCAGCCATGAGGCGGGCAATCTCTCAGAAGGGAGTAGAACCAGCGGAGTAATTTCGTGCAACCTGTTGAAATATCTAAGTGTTATTTAACTCTTGGACTCCAACCTGCTGACCTAGGTGGTAACCCTTGGGACAGGTTACGAGAAAAGGGGCTCATGTGGGGACAGCCGCCCCCGGCTGTCCGCGGAGCGAAGCTCCGCCCGGGTAAAAAGTCCCGAAGGGACCACTGACAATAGCCCGCCAGTTCGACTGGCGGGAAAGCCTGTTGTTACATAGCGTCGTCAAAATGGTCACGCGCTTTATAAGAAGCGCGGGGCGGTCGGCCCTTCCACTTATCGAAGATCCTTGCAAGCTCGATTCCGCTCACCGAAATGAACTTCGGCCACAGATCTTCCTTGTGCCTCGTCGGGTAGCCAAGTAGGTTGTTGAACGAGTTGTTGATCGCGCGAACAACGGACTCATCTCCCTCGTTGAGATTAGGCCAAGAAGCTAGAACCTGCCTCACTTCCTCTCGCGTGAGGCCAAAGATTATGCTGAACTCCCATTCAGGGAAGAAAGGACCATTTACCGCAGCCTCCAGACACTCCCGTACGACCGCGCGTTCTCCGTCGTCCAAATCAACTATTGGCATTCTGACCTTCTACTTCTCCAGCGCCGCCGCGAACGCATCCAGCGACAACGACCTCAGCAGATTCCTCCGCATGCCCCGCTCCACCTCGGCCAGACGGTCGGAAGCCATCGCAATCCAGTCAAAGTCGGCCGACTCCGCCAGCCGCTTCAAATCCGGGGCAATGTCGGTATTGCGGATCATTCCCGCCGCCCCGGACTGGACGAACATCAGGTCCCGCAACAAGGAATACAGCGTGCGGATCAACTCCTCCGTCTTTGCCTTGCCCTCCGCCCCAGCCCGGTACGATTCGGTAATCTTGAACAGCTCGCTGTGCTCCCCGCCCCGCAGCGCCGAATTCAGGATCGCCAGCGCGTGGCCGCGGGCCCCGCTGTAAGCCTCCAGATCGAAGCTGCGCGCCCGTCCCACCGCTCCTTCCGATAGCCGCGCGACCAGCGCCCGTTGCGCCGGCTTCCACTCCGGCCGCTGCCGCGCCAGATATGCCTCGATTTCCTCCGCCGTCAGCGCTCCCAGCGTAAACACCGCCGCCCGCGAGCGGATGGTCGGCAGCAGTTCACCAGGATTCTCCGTAAGCAGAAAAATCGTGGCGAACTCCGGCGGTTCCTCCAGCACTTTCAGCAGCGAGTTCGCCGCCTCCTTCATGAACGCCGAGTCGGTGAAGATGTACACCCGTTCCCTGCCCTCCGCCGGCCGGTAATAAATCGTCTCAATCACCCGCCGCACCTGGTCCACCTTGATCATCATCTGCGGAGGATCGGGCGGGATCACCAGCACATCCGGATGCGTCTGCACGAACAGGCGGGTCTCTTTCTTGTCGGCCTCGCGCAGATTTTCGCGCGCCTCAACTGCCTCAGCAAACCGCGCGTCAAGATCTGCCGCCTGGGCAATACGCGCACAGTTCCTACACATGCCGCAGAAATCGGGCAAGCCGTCGGTTTCGGTGGGCGAAAGACAGTTCAGCGCCTGCGCCAGCATCAGCGCCAGCGTGTACTTGCCCGATCCCTGACCGCCCGCCAGCACCACCGCATGCGGAAACCGCTCCCGCGCCAGCATGTCGCGCAGGCGATGGACTGTTTCCGCGTTGCCGTGAAAGTCAGCAAAGGGCATAGGCTATGGAGAAGCAGAATCTACCACGGAGGCACAGAGGCACGGAGGCACAGAGAGGTCATTGAGAATCATACTTGGAAGTGTTCTTCTCCGTGTCTCTGTGTCTCCGTGGTGAAATGACTTTCCTACCGCTTCAATTTCCTCTGCACTACTTCCATAATCCGCTGATGCGTCTGTCCGGGCGTCCCGCGCGCGTCTACCATCACTACCCGCGCCGGTTCGCGCTTCGCAATCGCCAGATATCCCTCGCGCACCCGGGCAAAGAATGCCCGCGTCTCCTGCTCAAAGCGGTTTTCGTCGTGGCTGTGCGCGGCCTTCGACGCGCGTTTGTTGCGCCGCCGCGCCCGGCTGACACTCGCGCCCGGATTCGAATCGAGCAGGATCGTCAAGTCCGGCTGCAGGTTCCCGCACAGCACGCGATGTAACTCCAGCACCGCCGCGCTGCCCAATTTCCGCCCACCGCCCTGGTACGCTTCGGTCGAGTCCGTAAAACGATCGCACAAAACGATCTGCCCGTGATCGAGCGCCGGCGCGATCACCTCGGCAATATGCTGCGCCCGTGAGGCGAACATCAGCGCCATCTCGGCCAGCGGCGAAAGCCCAGCCGTGTCCGAATCGAGCAGCACCTTGCGGACTTTCTCTCCGGTGGCCGTTCCGCCCGGCTCGCGCGTCTCCACCACTTTGTGTCCAGCCGCGCGCAGCGCAGCCGCGAGCCTCCGCATTTGCGTGCTCTTGCCCGTGCCGTCGAGCCCTTCGAACGTGATGAACTTTCCCCGCCGCATCTGCCGCATGATAGCAGCGCCGGCCCTTCCCTGTACCGCCGTCCTCGCAGGCTGCTATAGTCGTTATTCTGTCGCGACGTGGGGTTGCGTTCATCACAAACATGGGGGCCCGGGGAATATGAAACTCTCAAGCATCTTGGGAGTAGTCTGCGTTGCAGTCCTGTCAGTTTCGAGTTGGTGCGCAACTCCGCCAACAGTCACGCTTTCGGTGGACGCCACCACCGCGCCGCGCAAGATTTTCCACGCCTCGCTCAAGATCCCCGCCAGCCCCGGCGACCTGACCCTCTACTACCCCAAGTGGATCCCCGGCGAGCACGCCCCCGACGGCCCGGTCATTGATCTCGCGGGCCTGAAGTTCAGCGCCAGCGGCAAGACGCTCAAATGGCGCCGCGACCTGCTCGACGGCTTCACCATTCATGTGGACGTACCCGTCGGCGAAACGGAAATCTCCGCCGAACTCGACTTCCTCTCTCCCGCCACCTTCGAAGGCGGATTTTCCTCCGGCTCTTCCGCCACCGACAAGCTGGCCGTCATCAGCTGGAACCAGGTCCTGCTCTACCCCAAAGGCTGGACGTCCGACGACATCAACTACACCGTCAGCCTCAAACTTCCCGAGGGCTGGAAGTTCGGCACGCCGCTTCCGGTCACGAGCCAGAGCGGAAATGAAATCCACTTCGCCACCGTCTCTCTCACCACGCTCGTAGATTCCCCCGTCATCAGCGGAGAATTTCTCAAGGTGGTCCCGCTGGCCCAGGATCCCCTCACCGAAATGGACATCGCCGCCGACAGCGCCGCCGCCCTCGATCCTACCAAGGAAGTCTGGGACCACTACAAGAGTCTCGTCGAGCAGGCGCAGAAACTTTTCGGCGCCCATCACTACCGCAACTATCACTTCCTCTATACCCTGAGCGATCACGTCGCCCACTTCGGCCTCGAGCATCATGAGTCCGACGACAGCCGCGTTGACGAGCGCGCGCTAGTGGACGACACCGCCCGCAAAATGGCAGCCGGCCTGCTGCCCCACGAGTACGTGCATTCGTGGAACGGCAAGTACCGCCGCCCCGCCGACCTCGCCACTCCCGACTACCAGCAGCCCATGCAGGACGATCTGCTCTGGGTGTATGAAGGCCTCACCAACTATCTCGGCTTCGTGCTGACCGCCCGCAGCGGCCTGCTCACCGCCGAGCAGGACCGGGACGACCTCGCGATCACCGCCGCCCAACTCGATCATCTTCCCGGCCGCGAGTGGCGCAACCTGCAGGACACCGCCGACGCCGCGCCTCAACTTTATTTTTCTCCTGAGGCCTGGCACTCCTGGCGGCGCAGCACCGACTTCTACAGCGAAGACACGCTGAACTGGCTTTGGGCCGACGTCATCATCCGCCAGCAGACCAAAGGCAAGAAAACTCTCGACGACTTCTGCCACTTTTTCCACGGCGCGCCCAGCACCGGTCCGATGGTCAAAACCTATACCTTCGACGATGTGGTCAACACCCTGAACCAGGTCGCACCCTACGACTGGCGCGGTTTCTGGACCGAACGCCTCACCAGTCACGGCCCCGGCGCGCCCCTCGGCGGCATCCAGGACAGTGGGTGGAAACTTGTCTATGACGAAACGCCTTCGGAAATGCTGAACAACTCAGCGGGGATGTACCACTTTGTGCCGGCCGCCTTCGCCCTCGGCCTCGAACTGCGCGACGATGGCGGCATCACCGACACTGTCGAAGGCGCTGCCGCTGCCAAGACCGGCATTGGCCCCGGCATGAAAGTGGCCGCAGTCAATGGCCGCCGCTTTTCTCCCGAGATCCTGCGCGAAGCCATCAAAGCGGCAAAGACCAGCAGCGCCCCCATCGAGTTGCTGATCGAGAACAGCGATTACTACAAGACCTACAAGATTGACTACCACGGAGGCGAAGGCTATCCCCACCTGGTACGCGACGAGTCCAAGCCCGACTTGCTCAGCGACATCTTGAAAGCAAGATAGGTGGTCCCGAAGCAATTCGCATGTCATCCTGAGGAGGGCGATAGCCCTCCGAGGGACCGTACGAAAGTCGTGAACTGGCAATGCGGTATGGGGAACCCTACACGCTTCCGACACACCGGGGCGTCCAATCTATGCCATCACGGGGTTCCGCCGCCGTTCAGAATGACAACACCCACGTCCGCTTTTGGACCTTCCACATCTGTTTGTGACGTCTGTCACAGATGTCAGCCCGTTACATATGCGTTCCTCAGATATGCCCAGGACCTATTACGTTTACATTCTGAGCAGCCAGCGACGGGTTCTCTACATCGGAATCACCAGCAATATTGAGCAGCGCGTCTTCCAGCACAAAACGCATGCCTTCGGCGGATTCACGGCAAAATACAACGTGACCAGCCTCGTCTACTTCGAACGTCACGGTTCAGTAACGACTGCCATCCGACGAGAGAAAGAAATGAAAGCCTGGCGGAGGAAAGAAAAGGTCAGTCTGATCGAGTCGTCCAATCCCAGGTGGCGAGACCTCAGCTACGGATGGTATCAACGCCACCGCTATCAGCCCGACCGAAAAGTGGGTTAAGCAAGCACCTCGCCCTAGCATGTCATCCTGAGGAGGGCGATAGCCATCCGAGGGACCTTACGAGGTGTGTCGATCGGCAGTACAGCAGCCGAGATCCTCGAAGCGGCATGCGCCGAGAGCACTCCGCTCCACGGCATCGGCGCTTTCCGCCGACGTACGGTCCCTCACGCCGGCTTCGCCGCCGTTCAGGATGACGATCACAGCACACCCGCAACGCCTGTTAGGATGTGTGCGGCCTCACACCCAAACATGACCCGCAAACACGCTGCGCTTTTCTCCCTCGCCGCTCTGTCGCTCTGCACAATTGCCTCCGCCCAATCCATCCAGGGGTTCACGCCCGCCTCGTCAACTCGCGAAGCCCAGGTCGAAACCAAATTCAAATCCATTCCCACCCCCGACGAAGAGCTCCGCCAGCATCGCATCTTCACCGCCGAGCCGCACGTCGCCGGATCGAAGCGCAACAACGAACTCGCCGACTACATAGCTGCCGAATGGCGCAAGCAAGGCCTCGAAGACGTCATCATCCGCCGCTACGACGTCTACGGCACCAATCCAAAGTCCGCCTCGCTGGAAATGATCGCGCCCACGCACTATCAGGCCGCTCTCCGCGAGGCCCCGCTCGACGCCGATCCTGACTCGAAAAACCCCGCCATCAGCGGCGCCTGGCTCGGCATGTCCATCTCCGGGGAAGTCACCGCGCCCGTGGTTTACGCCCACAGCGGCAATCCCGAAGACTACGATCTGCTACGCAAGAACGGAATCAGCGTGAAGGGCAAAATCGTTCTCGTGCGCTATTCGAATCCCTACAGCTATCGCGGATTCAAAGCGCTCACCGCGCAGCGCGAAGGCGCGGCCGCGATCTTGATCTACAGCGATCCCGCCGAAGACGGCTATAAAAAGGGCAAGGTCTATCCCGACGGCCCCTGGGGCCCCGAATATAAAATCCAGCGCGGAGCCATCACTTACGACTTCATTGTTCCCGGCGACCCGCAAACGCCCGGATGGGCCTCGGTGCCCGGCGCAAAACGCATTCCGATCGAACAAGCCGCCTCGGCGCCGAAAATCATGGCTCTCCCGCTCTCCTGGCACGACGCCAAGCCGCTGCTCGAAAACATGGACGGCCCGCCCGCGCCGGAAAGCTGGCAGGGCGGATTGCCGATTCGATATCACCTCGGCCGCGAGCGCGTGAAGGTCCATCTGAAAATCGAGATGGAGAATGGCACACAGCCCTACTACGTCGTCGAAGGGCGCGTTCGAGGTGCCGACTTGCCCGACGAATGGATCGTACTCGGTAATCATCGCGACGCCTGGGTCTTTGGCGGTGTCGATCCCTCTAGCGGCACTGCCACGATGATGGAACTCACCCGCGCCCTCGGCCAACTCACCAAAGAAGGCATGCGCCCGCGCCGCACCATCATCGTCTGCAGTTGGGACGGAGAAGAAATCGGCCTCACCGGTTCCACCGAGTGGGGAGAGCAGTTCGCGGACGAACTGCGGGCCAAGGCCGTCGCCTACATCAACGTTGACGAAGCCACTTCCGGCCCGAACTTTCACGGCCAGGCCGTCGCTTCGCTCGCGCCCATGCTGATCGAAACCACACGCACGTTGCAAGACCCGTCCGGCAAAAGTCTCTATACCGCTTGGAAGGCAGCGGCCGCGCGAGAAAAAGAAGAAGGCAAGCAGTCCGGCCAAATGAACGACTCCGGCGTCAGCGACGGCACTTTGGCCGACACCCGCATCGGCAGCGGCTCCGACCACACCGTCTTTCTCAATTTCGTCGGCATGCCCGTCATCGGCTTGCAGTTCGACGGAGACTACGGCGTCTATCACTCCGGCTACGACGATTTCTACTGGATGAACCACTTCGGCGACCCCGGCTACAGATATCACACGCTCATGTCGCAACTGTGGGGCGTAACCGCGCTGCGCCTCGCCAACGCCGACTTGCTCCCGTTTGACTTCGCGAGTTATGCGAGCAACATCCGCCAGTTTGTAGATGAATTAGCGAAAAATAAATCTGTCATCCTGAGCGGAGTGGCGGGTTCGCGAAGCGAAGCCGCCGCGGAGTCGAAGGACCTTGCGTCCTCTCTCGATCTCACTGGAGTAGAGAAAGCCATCAACGCCTTCGAAGCCGCCGGCCAGCACCTGAACGAATCCCTGGCCGGCAAGCTCGCCTCAGGCCAACTCGACCCCAAACTCGCCACAAGCTTGAATCGCGGCATGATGCAGGTCGAGCGCAACTGGCTCAATCCCGATGGCATCCCCGGCAGGCCCTGGTTCAAGCACATCCTCTACGGCGCCCGCTTCACCTACGCCCACCTGGAACTGCCGGGCCTGACCGAAGCGGTGGAAGCGCAAGACTGGCCGACCGCCAAGCAGCAAGCCGAAATCCTGCAGCGCGCGTTGGAGAGAAACACGAAGCTAGTGAATGAACTGAATGCCGCCGCAACTCAACCCTGACACGCCTTCTCAAGTCCTGTCATTCTGAGCGAAGCGAAAAATCCCTAACACTGTGCACCAGCGAGTTCAAAACGAACCTCCAGGTACCTTGATGTCTGCCATCTGTTTCACCGTCCATAGCGCGTGCTATCATGCCTGCCGTGCGTGAATACCTGCCCAATCCGGCCATCGTACTCTTGTTTCTGAGTATCCCTGGCGGCATCGCCAGCCAAACCAATCCGCCCGCCGCGGCAGCCGCATTGCCGCCCATGTCGAAACTCTGGACGGAGGTCGAAAAAACCGAGTTTCAGGGCTGCTTGTCCCGCTTAACGGCCAGCAGAAAAGACGAGAAGAAGACACCCGAGGTAGATGCTGGCATCTGTGAAGTCTGGGTAGAGCGCCAACATTGGCTGCGGGCTCACCCAGAGATGTCTCAGGCAAAAGAGGATCAGAAGAAATTTCGCGCTTGCAACCACGGACACTCATCCCAGGTCAACGGAACACCCGAACAGGCACGCGCCGCGCTGGACCTCTGTTGGTGCCGGGCCTATGGACTTCCCGATCCCCCTGGGGCGCCCTAATAGGCCGGGTGCCCCATTTCTCGCGCGCTCTTGGCGCGAGAAGTGGGGAAGTTGACTATCCCGCCGCTTTCATCTCCCGCTCCATCACCTTGCGCAGCGCGCCGTTGATGCGCGTCTGGTAGCGCCGTCCGTCCTTTTTGAACCAGGCAATCACGTTGGCATCCAGACGCAGCGTAACCGGCTTTTTCAGCGGACGATAAAAGTCGGCAATCCTCATCGTGTGCAGCGAAATCGCCAGTCGCTTAGGCTGTCCCGATAAAGCGCCCTGATCCACCGGTTTGCGGCGCCGCATGCTTCGCCGGGCTCTGGAGCGTTTCGGTTGGGAAGACTTATTCCTCGTAACTTGTTGTCGTGGTTTCATTTGGGTATGTACGCATTCGAATGTGCGTACAACATTGTACCTTGAAACGTTCCTTCAGGAACACTGTGGAAATCTTGGCCGGCGGCGCTAACCCGCCAGATCCTCAGGAGTTATCTCTTCTTGTAGATCGCCCCCGTCCATAAAGGCAAAGACCTCCTGGTTCTGCCACACCGGCGCGAACGACCGCCGGTGCATCGGGGTGGGACCATGCTCGCGCAGCGCCGCCAGATGCTGCGGCGTGCTGTATCCCTTGTGCGAGGCCAATCCGTACGCGGGAAACACCGCGTCCCACTCGCACATCATGCGGTCGCGTTCCACCTTGGCCAGAATGGACGCCGCAGCGATCGAGGCTGAGAGCGCATCCCCATGAATGATGGCGTCCTGCGGCAGTTCGCAGTCGAGGCGCATGGCGTCCACCAGCAGGTGATCCGCCGCGGGCGCAAGCTGCATCGCCGCGTCGCGCATCGCCACCCGCGACGCCTGGTAGATGTTGATCTGATCAATCCGCTCCGCATCTACCGCCGCCACCGCCCACGCGATGGCATGCTGGCGAATGCGTTCGGCCAGCACCTCGCGCCGCTCCGGCAACAGCAGCTTCGAATCGCGCAGACCACGCACGCGGTAACCCGGGTCAAGAATCACGGCCGCAGCCACGACTGGTCCAAACAGCGATCCGCGGCCCACCTCGTCCACGCCCGCAACCCGCACCGCTCCCGCTTCCCAGGCCTTCTTCTCATAGCGCAGCGTGCAGCGCAGCCTCTTCAGCAGACGCAGTTTCGCTGCCGACGGAGACAGTGGCCGCTGAGGCAAAGTCAGGATCGCAGACGCCTTCATTGAAAATGAAAAGAAATCGCCAAACATCTTCGTCGAGAGCCGCGAATCCTGCAAGAGAAGATTTCCTTCCCGCCGAAAACTCTGCTCCTCGCGTCCCTCCGTCACCGCAGGCGCGTCCCCTCCACTTCAGTAACACCACCCGGTAATCACCCATCGGATTACGGACGTACATTGTCCGGTAGGACATGTACTGGTAACTTCGTCCCATCACGAATTCCACCCGAGAGGAGCAGTGTTGGAAGACGAGACTCGAACCGAAAGCGGTCTGTTGACCGGAAAGATGGTGCATCTGGCGCTGCCCGTGCGCTGGAGCCCCGTCGCGCAACAGGGACGCGGCACCGCGGAGATGGCGTGCACCTATGACATTCATCCGCATGGCGCGCGGCTGCTCAGCGCCCGCGAGGTCAGCGTTGGCGATCTGGTGATGGTGGAACGCGGCCGCCACAAGGCAATCTGCCAGGTAGTTTGGGCCGCGGACCCGGACTCGGCCTTGCGCGGGCAATTTACCGTGCAGTGCGTTGAACAAGGCAGGACGCCCTGGGATGACGAACTGCGGCAAATGGAAGAACAGTACCAGCCCGTCATTCTGGATGGGCAGATGCTGAGGCGGGGCCGTGGAATCAGCCGCTCCGATTCCAACCGGCGGCGCCGCCCACGCTTCGAGGTGGAGGGCGAGGCCGAGGTGGTCGGCGGCAAACAGCGCGTCCAGGGCGAGGTACAGCAGATTTCCGAATTTGGCGCCCGCATCCTGGCCAGCGAACCGCTACGTCTGGGAAAAGATTTCCGGCTGATGCTCAACCTGCTGGGCGTCAGCGTCGCCCTCAAGGCACAGGTCAAATATCTGGTGGACAATCTTGGGGTAGGCGTGGAGTTTCAGGAAATCCGGCTGGGCGACCGGCCGCTGCTCAGCTACGTGCTCAGCGAGCTGAAAACCAGACGCGTGGAAGAGTTCTGTCCGGTAGAAGTGGTCCACGAGCCGCTGGTGGCAGCGGTCGGATAGTCTTCAAGCTCTCGACAACCTGACATCGGCAGTCCGTTGCGCAGTTCCACCCGCGGGACAGGCGGCAACAGACGCGAACTTCTGCATTACGCCTTTTCCACGTCGCGCAGGCGGGCGGCTTTGCCCCTCAGGCTGCGCAGGTAATAGAGCTTGGCGCGGCGTACCTTCGACGATCGCACCAAATCCACCTTATCAATCACCTTCGAGTGCAGGGGGAAGATGCGTTCCACGCCCTGGCCGAAGCTGATCTTGCGCACGGTGAAGCTGGCCTGCGGACCGCTGTCGCGCTTGATGACGACGCCTTCAAAAGCCTGCAGACGTTCCTTGTCGCCTTCCCTGATCTTCACGTGAACGCGCACGGTGTCGCCCGGGCGGAAATCGGGGATATCGGTGCGTTTGGTCTTGGCCAGCAGTTTTTCAATGATTAGGTTTGACATGTCGTTATCCTTCGTCTCGTTCGATCGTCTGGTTCGATTCTAGTCGCCGCCGCGCTTCATGCGGGCCAGCGTTTTCTTGTCTTCGTCGCTGAGTTCCACCCCCTCCAGCAAGTCGGGGCGGTTGCGCAGCGTTTTCTTCAATGCCTGCTCGCGGCGCCAGCGGCGGATTTCCTGGTGGTCGCCGTTCAGCAGAACCGCCGGTACCGCCTTCCCGCGAAACTCGGCGGGGCGCGTGTAATGCGGATAATCGAGCAATCCGCCGGAACCGCAGGTCGAATCCGCCGCGCCCGGCTCCGTCTGCTCGTGCGCGGTAAATGATTCCTGCCGCGTGGAGGCTTCGTTGCTCACCGCACCCGGCAGCAAACGCGTCACCGCCTCGATAATTACGGCGGCGGCCAGTTCCCCCCCGCTGAGCACGTAGTCGCCGATGGAAAGCTCGCGATCAGCAAGGCATTCGGCCACGCGCTCATCCACGCCTTCGTAGCGTCCGCAGATCAGTACGATACGGTCGAGCGCGGTCAACTCCGCCGCAACTTTCTGCGTAAAGCGCTGGCCCTGCGCCGAAAGCAGAATCACGCTCTCCTTAACAGCGCCAGTCAGGCGCTGCTCCGCAGACGCAAGCCCGAGCCGTTCTAGACAATCAAAGATCGGTTCCGGCTTCAGCACCATGCCTTCGCCGCCGCCGAAAGGGCGGTCATCCACCGTGCGGTGCCGGTCGTGCGTAAACTTCCGCAGATCGTGGACTTCAATTGCCGCCAGCCCCATCTCGCAGGCCCGGCGGGTAATGCCGTGATCGAGCGGTCCGCGAAAGAAGTCCGGAAAAATCGTGACAATGTCGGCCTTCATCGGCGAACCCGAACACCCTTATTCACCACAGAGACACAGAGCGCACAGAGAAACCTCTTTGACTTGGCGCTAATGCCCCTTCTTCCTTTTTCTTTCTTGCGACTGCTGCTCCAGTTTTTCTTCCACTGTTACCGGAGCATTGATTTCCAACATGCCTTCCGGCAGGCTCATGCGCACTTCGCGGCGCGCTGCGTCCACCCCTTCCAGATACGCCTCAGCGAACGGCACATCGTACCGATTACCCTTACCACCGCCCGCGTCGTTCACCACAATCAGCAGCGGCGCCTCTCCGGCTCCGAACTGAACGTCTTCGATGCGGCCGATCTCGCGGCCGTGATCGAACACCGTGCAGCCCGCCAGGTCGCTGACATACGTCCAACCCGGCTCCAGTTCGGCACGCTGGCTGCGCGGAACCTGCAGTTCCGATCCGATCAGGGCCTCGGCGTCGGACATCGAATCCACGCCGCGAAATTTCAGAACTAACAAGCCCTTGTGCGGCCACAAATCTTCAACTTCCAATTCGCGTCGCGTGTCTTTCTCCGAAACCCGCTCCGCTTCTGAAACCCGCTCCACACTTCGGCCCGGCAGCGCCAGCAACTTCATGCCCACGGCGAAGCGCTCCGGAATGTCGCTGTGCAGTTCGGCCGCAACCTCGCCGTGGCGGCCCTGCGTCTTAATCACGCGCGCCAGCGTGATGAAGTCGCCTGTCGTTTCAGGAGTCACGGCCGGTTCTGCTACTCGATGATCTCGAGCTGATAGCGTTTGTTGGCGCGGTGCCCGGCAGCGCCCAGCAGAGCGCGCAGCGCGCGAGCCGTGCGGCCCTGGCGTCCGATGACCTTGCCCACGTCGGTTTCGGCGACCTCGAGCTCGATAACATCGTCGTCGAACTGCTCGACGAAGACCTCGGCCGGCGCGTCCACCAGCGACTTCGCGATCAACTCCACCAAGTGGCGCACATCTCCAGTGGGTTCAGTCATAAGTCGGCGTTCTCATCGTGGAAAGAAAGTACCTCAGGGGCTAAAGCCCCGGAGTAGTCGGCGCTGGACCGCAGCGCTGGAAGCGCTGCGCCACCCAAAATCCGCGCCCTAGGCGACGGAACCGGCGGCGGCCGGGGCCGGAGTCTTGGTGACCAGCTTGTTGACCCGCTCCGACATTTGGGCGCCCTTCGACACCCAATACTCGACGCGGTCACGCTTCAGTTCCACGCTGGCGGGGTTGGTGCGGGGATTGTAGGTCCCGACCACTTCCACCGGGCGACCGTTGCGCGCGCGCGCCTTCTCAATGACCACAATGCGATAGTGCGGTTGTTTGCGCGCACCCATGCGCGACAATCGAATCATTAACACGAGACGTATATCCTTGTTCCGGAAGAGTCCGGCGAGATCGAGACAAACTCTTATTATGCCGAAGGTTAGCCGGAATGGCAAGGGGCTCTCGATACAGAGTGGACATCCAATGTCCTGCCTGTGCTAAGATACTCATGTGGGGAAGAAGCCCAAGAGCCCCGTGCCGATCAGATCGACGGTCAACATTGGTCATTTGACGGGTAAACGGCGAGGGGCGATTGTGAGAGAGGAGATTGTCCACCGCGGCGCCGAAGTGGTGAAGTACAGTCTGGCTTATATCAATCCGCGTATTTGCGGACCCTATAATGGCCGGGTACTCGGGTATGACAATAGCCATGGGCAGCACCATCGGCATTCCATGGGGAAGGTTTCTTCCGTAGATTTTGCTGGATACGAAGCGCTCCTGGACCGCTTTGAGCGGGAAGTGAAGGAACTCTGGAGGCACGAGGATGAGCAAGGAAGCTAAAGTGCGGGTTGTAACAGATGGCGTCGACGGATTCTTCAATCGCGCCCGCGAGCATGCCCGGAAGCTGGATCGCAGCGAGAAGTTGGAGGCCGAGCTGGTGATTGCTTTTGAGGACGCCAGCGCAATGATGAAGGTGTTGTCCGCGGAACGTTTGCGCGTGCTCCGGGCCAGCAAGCAAGCGACTCCAGTATCCGTTCTCGCTGGAGCGCTGAAACGCAACCCGCGTGCGGTCAGCCGCGACATCAATCTACTGGAGTCTTTCGGCCTTCTGCGCACGCGGTACGTTCCCAATCCGGGGCATGGACGGCGGAGGATCGTGGAATCAAGCGCGAAGACCTACCAACTGATTGCGAGCATTTGAGCGGAGTGCGCGTTCTGGAGGTGCGCACGTGCAGGCTGTCTATATTCTTTCGGGAGTGCGGACGCCAATTGGGAAGTTTGGCGGAGGGCTGGCTTCGCTCACGGCGGCGGACATGGGCGTGGTGGCGGCGAAGGCTGCGATGGAGCGGGCCGGAGTGCGTCCGGAGCAGGTCGAGGAAACCATCTTCGGCAACGCCCGCCAGGCTGGCGGCGGGCCGAATCCGGCGCGGCAGATTTCGGTGCGTAGCGGCGTGCCGCAGGAGGTTCCGGCCTTTACAGTGAACAAAGCTTGCGCGTCGGGGATGAAGGCGATTGCGCTGGCTTACCAGGCGATTCTGCTCGGCGAGTCGAGTTGCATTCTGGCCGGCGGGACGGAATCCATGTCGCGGCTTCCTTATTATCTCGACGGAGCGCGGTGGGGATACCGGCTGGGCCATCAGGAATTGGTGGATGGAATGTATCGCGATGGATTTTTCTGTCCGCTGGCGAAGATGGTGATGGGCGAGACGGCAGAATTTCTGGCCGGGCAGTACAAGATCTCGCGCGACGAACAGGATGAGTTTGCGCTGCTGTCGCAAACCCGCGCGGCGCGGGCGATTGCGGCGGGGCGGTTTGATGCCGAACTCGTTTCGGTGACGATCGAAGGGAAAAAAGGCGCGACGATTTTTGCGCGCGATGAGCATCCCTTCCCCGACGCGAGCCTCGAGAAGCTCGGGAAACTGCCCCCGGTGTTTTCGAAGTCCAAAGAAACGCCCGGAACGGTCACCGCTGGGAATTCTTCCGGTATCACCGACGGGGCGGCGGCGGTGGTCGTGGCCAGCGAACATTTTGTGAAGCAGAACAATCTGAAACCGCTGGCGCGGATCGCCGCGATCGCATCGGCGGGAGTAGATCCGCGGACGATGGGGATTGGGCCGGTGCCCGCGCTGCGCAAGCTCGAAGAGAAACACAATCTCAGGCTGCACGATTTCGGGCTGATCGAGTTGAACGAGGCGTTTGCGGCGCAGGTGCTGGCCTGCGACCGCGAGTTGAATTTCAATCGCGAGCGGCTCAACGTGAATGGGGGAGCGATTGCGCTGGGGCATCCCATTGGCTGCACCGGGACACGCATCACGGTCACGCTGCTGCACGAAATGCTGAAGCGCAACACGAAGCGCGGCGCGGCCACGCTGTGCGTGAGCGGCGGCATGGGGATGGCGCTGGCTCTGGAAAACGCGGTGTGAGCACACAAATGTGAACTTCCGGCATTCCGCGCGCGGTGAGAAGAACGGCGACTTCTGCTATGCTGGCCGCGTTTCCCCTCGTGATCCAAGATACGTAGCTGAAATTACTTTGGAGGAGATTCCATGCTTCGATGGATGGTGCGTACCGCAGGTTTCATGGTGTGTCTGATGGCCGCGCAGGCGGCGCTGGCACAAACCGAATTCTCGGCTGACATGGTGAACACAGCCAAAGACGGCAGCCCGGTGCAAGGCAAGATTTACTTTGCCAAGGACAAAATGCGGTTCGAGTCTGCGCAAACGAATCAGCGCGGCATGGGCGGGGCGATGATCATGAATCTGGCCACGCAGACGTCCATGGTGATCATGGACCAGCAGCACATGTACATGGAAATGCCGGCCCAGATGGCGAGCCAGCGGGCCGCGTACAACTTCTTCCGTACCGGCGATGCGGAGGCCGCTTGCGCCGACTACCTGCAGCAGGCGCGCAACAAGGGCGGAAGCTGCCACAAGGTGGGCAGCGAGACGGTGAACGGGCGCAGCACCGTGAAGTACGAGGGGACCAACGCCAATGGTGAGAGCAGCACGTTCTGGATTGATCCGAAGCTGCGTTTTCCGGTGAAGTGGCAGGGCAAGAATAGCGGTGGGGAGCTGCGCAACATCCAGGAGGGAGCGCAACCGGCCAGCTTGTTCGAAATTCCTGCCGGCTACACCAAGATGGATGTGGGCGGGATGATGAAGCGTCCGCAGTGAGCAAAACCCGGAACCACAGAGGGCATAGGCGGCCACAGAGGAAAGCCCTTTTCGACTGCTGAGTTGCCTGGTCACTCGCATTGCGCTGGCAAAATCAGGGCACTATACTTT
>DATFNP010000106.1:0-3752 GCA_035266345.1 Candidatus Sulfotelmatobacter sp. | reverse complement strand
GCGTCCCGCCGGCTGTCGCGGGGGCGACTCGCCCACGCACGCGAGAGCCGAGTCGAACTCGGAATGCGAGGGCAGGGTGCCCCCGCGACGCCCCCGGGGACTGCAGCGCTGCGGTTACTTCCGGCACCATTTCTCGTGGAGGCTAGTTGGAATCGGCCCAGGCTTGCGGTGGACTATCGTCACCTTTATCTTCTTGCCATAGGGGCGCACAATCAGAACAGGTGGGCGTGTCGTCGCTCGGGCGCGGCAATCCCACAACACTCGACAGTCTTGCATCTAATTTAAATACATGAGTTTAGCGATCAAGCCTCGACCACCGTTGGAAGGACAGCACTTCCAGGTTGTGATCATCGGGGGCGGCATCAACGGCGTGGCCGTGGCGCGGGAGTGCGCCCGTGCCGGGAAGCGCACGCTGCTGGTCGAGCAAAACGACTTTGCCTCGGGCGTCACCAGCCGCTCGACCCGCATCATTCATGGCGGCCTGCGCTACCTGGAACATGGAGAAATCGGCCTGGTGCGCGAGTCGGTGCGGGAGCGCGAGCGACTGCTGCGCGAACGGTCGCACCTGGTGCATCCGGTGCACTTTCTGTTTCTGCTGAACGAACAGAGTCAACGCAGCGCGATGACGGTGCGCGCCGGACTATGGCTTTACCAGCGGTTTGCGGGAAGAAAATCCGCCGACTTGACCGAGATGGAGTTGAAGCGGGTGGAACGCGCGCTGGACGCAGGCCACCGTTGGTCGATCTTCAATTATGAAGATGCGCAGTGCGAGTTTCCCGAACGCCTGGTAGCCGAGTGGATGTTGGAAGCGGCTGAGGCGGGAGCGGTGGTTCGCAATCACTGCGAAGTTCTTGCGGTTGACGTGGCGCAGGGCCGGGCGCGGGGAGTGCTGTTGCGCGACCGCATTTCCGGAAAAGACGAGCGCGTCGATGCCAACTGGATCTTGAACTGTACCGGTCCGTGGGCCGACCGCATCTGCCAGCGTTCCGCGGTGCGCACCAGCAAACCTATGCTGGGCGGGGTGCGGGGATCGCACATTGTTCTGCCGAGTTTCTCGGGGGCCCCGAGCGCAGCGCTCTACACCGAGGCTGCGGACGGCCGTCCGGTTTTCGTTTTACCCTGGAATGAGCAAGTGCTGGTAGGCACCACTGAGGTCGCCGATTCGGGCGACCCGGGCAAGACCGCGCCGTCCAACGAAGAGATCGAATACCTGTTGCGCACGGTAGCCAAGCTATTCCCTAAGGCAAAGATTTCGGCGCACGACATCAAGTACGCGTTTGCCGGAGTGCGTCCTCTGCCGAACTCGCCCGGGAATAAGGCGTCGGCGGTAACGCGGCGTCATTTCCTGCACGACCATACGGTGGACGGAGCGGCGCGCCTGATCTCGGTGATCGGCGGCAAGCTGACTACCGCCGCTTCGCTGGCCCGGGAGTGTGCGCGCAAGATTGGCATCGCTGTTCCCGAACCGACCATGGTTGCGATGGGGCCGGGAGGGGCGCTCGATCCCATGCTGGATCAGGAAGTTCTCGAGATCGCGCGAGCCGGGTCGGTCAGCGAAGAGACCGCCCGCGGCATCATGGAGTGGCACGGCGAGCGTGCCATGGACATTGCCCGGATGGCACTTGTGAGTGCTGAATTGCGGGCGCCGGTCTGCCCACACTCCTCGCACATTGTGGCCGAAGTGGTGGAAGCTTACCGAAAAGAGTTTGCGGTCACGCTGGGCGACGTCCTGCTGCGCCGGGTTCCGGTGGCGTTGGGCGCGTGCTGGTCCGAATCCTGCAGCCGGGAGGCGGCGTTGCGCATCGGCGCCGTGCTGGGCTGGAACGAGCAGGCTCTGGGATCAAATCTGGAATCGTTCGAAATGGAGCGTAGCGCGTTCCTGAAGCGGCCATCGCGCGGCGTTTCCGCGCTGGAAGCTGCGGCCGACTAGCAGCCCTGATCCCGTCCCGGGGGGACGGTTGAGAATAGCCCGGCGTTTCAAACGCCGGGTACGTCGAGATTGCACAGACCGCATCCCGTAGGGATGCTTGAACCGCCCAGATAGTCCGATCTGCTGGCGGCAATGTCACGTTGGTGTCAGGCGTCCCTCCGGAGTCTGTGTCATAGCTAACCGCATCTTCTCAATGGGAGTCGGAGCAGGTATTAGTTCCGCGAAGCAACGTGCGCCATGCGAGTCAGGTTGTAGGCGATGGTGGCTCTCTCACGGCTACGTTACCGCTTTCTTCTCGAACTGCCGCAGTCCAACCACCAGCAACAGCACATCGAAAAAAAGCAGCGCGATGATCACCGCCGCAGTCGGTAAATGCGAGAACTGGGGCACCAGCGTGGCGCGCAGTCCTTCGCTGGCATAGACTAGCGGGTTGATGAGCACGGCTCTTTGCAGGATGGGGAACTTATTCAGGGCGCTCCACGGGAAGTACGTGCAACCAAAGAAAATCATCGGGGTCATGACCATGCTGAACATCAACCCGATGTGCTGCTGATCGATGCTGCATCCCAACGCCAGCCCTCCGCAAGCGGAAAAACCTGCCACCAGAAGAATGATCACGGCGAAGGTCAGCGGTGTGCCGACGCTGATCTCGACTCCGGGCCGAAGCACGAGCCACGCCAGCGGGATCACCACCAGGCCAGCGACCAGCGCCTGCAACATTCCGGCAATGATTTTCTCGATCGCGATCCAGCCCACGCTGATGGGGGCGAGCAGGCGGTCTTCGATTTCGCGAGTCCACTGAAACTCGGCGATGAGCGGCATGGCCACGGCCCAGACTCCGGTAAAGGTCATGCTGATCGCGATAATGCCGGGGAGCAAGATGCTTTTGTACTCGCCACGGATATATCCGCTGCCCACCATCACCTTGCCGAAAATAAACACGAACAGCAACGGCTGCAGGAAGGTCTGCATAAAAAGCTGCATCGCGTTACGCCGCGCCACGTGAGCGTCGCGGGCCAGCATCGCGCCAAAGGTTTTCCAGTTCAATCGCGCAGGCTCCTTCCGGTGTGGTGCAGAAAAAGATTCTCCAGACTCGGCTCGGAAATGTGCACGTCAGACAATTCCGCGCCTGCATTCGCCGCCAGGGTCGCAATCTCTGGAATGAGTGAGCCACCCCGGTCGGCATAGACGTCAACCCCGGGGTGGTCCGCTATGCCGTTTTCCACGCTTTCTTTCGCGTTTAGTAATTTTCCCCCTGCAGCCAAAGCCCGAACCTCGCGCACTCCCGCCAGCGACTGCAAACGCTGCAGCAGATAAGCCGTCTGGTTGCCAAAGCGGAGGCGCAGCAGGAAGCCTCCGGGGATCGACGCCTTCAATTGCGCCGGTGTGCCCAGGGCAATCGCATGGCCGTGATCAATGATGGCGAGACGCTGGCACAGCGCGTCAGCCTCCTCCATGTTATGCGTGGTCAGCAGGACGGTTTTTCCCGCCTGGTGGTATTCGCGAATAATCTCCCACAACAGAATGCGGGTTTGGGGGTCGAGCCCGGCGCTCGGCTCGTCAAGAAACAGGACTTGCGGATCGTGCATCATGGCGCGGGCAATGGAAAGCCGCTGCATCATGCCGCCGGAAAAACCCCGGACCATCTGGTTGCCGCGCTCGGTGAGCTTGAACTTCTCGAGCAGGGCGTCGGCGCGTTCGTTTCTGAGCTTGGAACCAATTCCGAAGTAGGCCCCGTGGAAAACGAGTATCTCGCGGGCGGTCAACGAAAAGTCCAGATTGGGGCGCTGCGGCACAACCCCGATCAAACGCTTGACCTCAG
>DATFNP010000105.1:0-13764 GCA_035266345.1 Candidatus Sulfotelmatobacter sp. | reverse complement strand
AAACCATGATTGGCAAGATTGCCCGGCCGAAGCACATCCACATCGTGCCCGACATGCCGAAGACGCGTTCCGGGAAGTTGATGCGCCGCATTCTCGCCTCCATCTCCAACCGGGGGAACACCGGCGACATCACGACGCTGGCGAATCCGGACGTGGTCGAGAAGGTACGGGAACTGGTGCAAGGGAAAGAGCCGGTCGCCGTCAGCGAAGTCGCCGAAGACATCAAGCAGTTCGGGAAAGAGGACTAGGAGCAGTGGCCAGTGATCAGTGGCCAGTGATCAGGGGTCAGGGGTCAGGGGTCAGTCTTACTCAGACTGGCCCCTTTCCTTTGGCCCTGTTTCCCAGGCGAGTTGGGGGTGCGCGAATGTGCTAGATTGGGTTTCGCGGGCCCATAGCTCAACGGTTAGAGCAGCAGACTCATAATCTGTTGGTTCCAGGTTCGAATCCTGGTGGGCCCACCAGAGGTAAATCCCGTCATTCCACGGGGGAATGCTGGCCTGTGTTGCTGGCGGAGTCGGCTGGCACGCGGAATTGTTCGCCAAGAATTCCTGCCAGGGAGTTCAGCCTGCCGGCGAGCGCAAGCCGCCACCGATCCACGGATTGCTGCGCGAGTTCTTCCATGCTGTCCTCGAACGACTGCAGGTTCCCGGCGATCTGAGTCCTCAGCGACTCGGAAACCGAGGCTTCAATCTCTTTCTGGATCCTCTTCAAGTTGGCGCCGGCCTCGTCGAGTTGATGGGCGAGCGCCTGGGCGTTGCGTGTTCCGAGTTCATTCAGTACAACTTCGAGCGCGCTCTCCAGTTGCGCGCGCGCACTGCGTACTGTGTCGCTGGACATTCGCGACAGGCGCTGGTCGAGGCCGGACTCGAGGCGGCGTGCGGATTCGTCGAGCTTGGCCATGCGCCCGTCGAGATCGGTGATTTGTTCCTGCAGGCGCGCCGACTCCGAGGCGATGGCGGCTTGAACCTGCTCCAATTCCTGGCGGTGCGCCGCGTGGGCCTCACCCAGACTGTGCTCCAGAACTCGGAGAAGTTCTTCGCTCAGCCGCTTGAGGCGGTTGCCGGCGTCTGCGACCTCCTGGTGAAGCTCGCCCAATCCACGATTCAGGTGCTCCCGCAGATTCTCAGTGACAGCGGTGGAGAGGCCCTGGGTCCGTTGTTCGACAGCCTGCAGATCGTGTGCGACGCGCTGCAGGAATTCGTCGTGGGTTTCCTTGGTCTTCTGGGCGATGGCCGCTTTGGCCGCTTCCAGCACGTGTTCCGACCGCTCCCGCGCCTGTTCCAGGACTTGTGGTCCCAGGTCTTTCTTCAGGCGGAGTTCCAACTGCTCAGCGAGTTCGGGGGGAATCTGCGACAGCGACACCTCAAACCGGTTGCGCTGGGCCGCGCGCGCGAGCTTTTCCTTGACATCCGTTACTTCGGCTTCGAGGGGCTGAACAAGTTCGGCCAGCACCGCCTTGAGATGCTCGTCGGAGAGCTGGTTCTTGATCCGGTCGAGGACGATCTTCACGGAGGCCGCAGCCGAATCCGGCGGCATGGCCTGGATGGTGTCAGAAGGGAGCTTTGGAGCGAGGTTTCCCTCGGCTGGCCCCGGCAATCGCCCCCAATCTTTCGGATAGGTTCTCAATCCCCAGAAATTTTCGGGACTGTCGAGCCTCGCGCCCAACTTCCATCCCGGTTGGTCGGACCCGATCGGCTGGCAGTAAACCACCTGCGCCGTTGCCTCACGACCGTCCTGGCTGTGGAAACGCAAGGGAACTCCCGCTGCCAGCTTCGCGGGAGACCGCATGGCACAACCGTGGGCGCTGACTTCCAGGGTCTGACAGACTTCAGAGAAGCGGGATCCCGGTTCCAGGCTGGTCACCAGTACCGGCACTACGACCGGGACTCTCGAGCTGCGCCGTAAAGGGGGGACACTTGAATTGTGCATAGCCTCTGCCTTGTCGCGAGGAGTAGGAACCGCTCGGCCGTGAGACGCTGAGCGCATATACCTACTACGTTAACGCTAAGTTGGTTAGGCGGGGTTAACCCGTGGTCTTGCTTGCGGAGTGTTCGAAGGGCCAAGGACTTTGGTAACCGGCAAGTGTCTTGCACTGAGATTAACCAGTATGGGGCGTGGCTGCCGCGAACCGTTGACTCCCCCGGAGGCCAGACGTAGAGTTGCGTCAGGTTTTCAAAACAGAAACTGGAACCTCAGGCAGGAGGCTGAAGCATGCGTGCGAAGCTATGCTTGGCGGGAGCCCTGGTATTAGTGGCCACAGCTTGCGCGGTGGGGCAAGATCCCACGAAAGTGGAGCCGAAACACTACAAGCTGGACTTTGAGAACGACCGGGTGCAAGTGGTTTCAGTTCACTACGGGCCGCACGAAAGGTCGGTGATGCATGAGCATCCCGGCGGCGTGGTGGTGAGCCTCACCGAAGCCCATCTTCGGTTCACGGACGAGAACGGGAAGACGCGCGAGGTGTACTCCAAGGCCGGCGAGGTGCGCTGGTATCCGCCATTCAAGCACATGGTGGAGAATCTCGGCGATACGACCTATGACGGGGTTTACGTTGGGGTGAAGGGGAAGGTGACTAACGTGTCCAAAGGGCCCGGCGGGTCAACGCCCGCAGTGGATGAGGAAACGAAGAAAATGGTGGCGGAATACCTTCTGGCTGCGGCGAAGCCGTAGAGCTTGGAACCAAGGTCAGCGTAATTCCTCAGAAGATCATCCTCAGAAGATCAGCCCGCGTTGTTCGCAGGGGTTGTCGAGCTTCGCTCGACGGACAGCCGAGGCGGCTGTCTCCACATGGGTGTTTCCACGAACTGAGATAGTCCCCTCCGCGGGGCGGCGGCCGCAACGGCCCACGATCTCCGTGTAAGATAATGAGATCGGAACATCGAATTCACGGTCTTAATCACTGAGGGAAGTTATGGCGCACACTGTTTTCTGCGTGAAGTTCAAGAAAGAGATGCCGGGGCTGGATGAGCCTCCGTTCGACAACGACCTGGGGAAGAAGGTATATGACAACGTCTCCCAGGAAGCGTGGAAGATGTGGATGGAGCATTGCAAGATGCTGCTGAACGAGTACCGGCTGAATCCGGCGCGGCGTGAGGATCAGGAAGTCATCGTGAAGCAGTTGGAGCAGTTTTTCTTCGGGGAAGGATCGTCCAAGCCGAAGGAGTATGTGCCGCCGGCCGGGAAGTAGCCTGGTTCTCCGCGTCGTTACGTTTTGCGAAGGCCCGATTGCCGCAGGAAGGGGAGCGTGCCCACGAGCAATGGAAAGACTGGGAGAACGATCCACACGAGTGCGGAAAGGAAGAAGTAGTCGAGGGGAATCGGGAACCCGGAGAATTGCCACCGGTCAAGGACGAAGACGAGCGGCATTATGCAAAACACCGCCAGCGAGACCAAGGAAGGGGCCAACCCCGCAATCAGCCGCGCTGCCAAGGGAGCTTGGGCACGCTTCGCCAGAAGGGCTGCTGCCGCGCCGGAAACTGGGAGCGCGAAGAGCCAGGGAAAAGGAAGCCCCATTGCGAGGTGACTGACCAACAAGATGCGAGCCTTCAGGCCCAGCATTTCTAAAGCTACGAGCAGGGTTGCGGCGATCGTCAGATTTGCCAGCGCGGGCAACCACAGGCCTTTCGTCCGATTGTTCATCGCGTCCTCCTTAAGTTTACTGTCTTGAATTTCGCGTGCGAGGCTGCGCCAATTAATGTTGGACAAGCTTCGGGCCTCCGATTCGCGGAGATTCTGCGTCAGGCCTTCTTCGTCAGCATCTTCAAGATGTGCAGCCAACTCGGATACGACTTCTTCCTTTACATCGCACGGCAGCCGCAGCTTGGCCATACGCGCCCTGACAAATCCTTTCCAATCAGACATGGCTCACCCCGGCCAGGCTGTCGAGGGCCTGGAAGAAGCTGCGCCACTCCTGCCGCAGCGGGGCCAGTTGGCGCTTTCCGCTGGGGGTGAGGCGGTAGTAGCGGCGGTCGCGGCCGGCCTGGTTGGCCTGCCAGTGGCCTTCGACCCAGCCCCGTTTTTCCATTTCGTAGAGCAGGGGGTAGAGGGAGGCGAGTGTGAATTGGAGGGCGCCGCCGGTGCGCTCGCCGATCTGTTTGGCGATTTCGAAGCCGTAGAGGGGCTGTTCGGCCAGGATCGCAAGGATGGCCAGCTCGCCGCTGCCGCGTGCGATTTTGGAACGAATGCGTTTGGTCATGTCTTTATAGAAACCGCAGTCGAGGAATCGCTGTATAGGGTTCCTATGTTCGGAATATAGGGTTCCTATATACCAAGGTCAACATTACGCTGGTACCTGCCCGGGCGGGGTACGCCATGCAGAACCCTTGCTGGGAGCCTTCTCCCGGCCGGGATGGTTTTTTCTTGTGCAAGGTGCTTCCGGGCGCCCGTTCTCCATTCGATGGCGTGGGGCGCTCCGCTGCAGGGGAGCCTTGAGAGGGGAAACAGGAATGAAACGTCAGTGCGGATTCACCTTGATGGAGTTGATGATTGTGGTGGCGCTGATTCTGATCATCGCTGCGATTGCGATTCCGAGCATGAAGGAAGCGAAGATCAATGCGGACGAAACTTCCGCCGTGGGTTCGATCCGGGCGATCAACACGGCGGAAGTGTCGTACCAGGCGGCATACGGCGGGTATGCAGACTCATTGGCGAATCTGGGCGGGGCGGACCCGTGCACGAAATCGGCGGCCACGGCTTGCCTGCTGGACCAGAGCCTGGCTGGGGGCGTGAAGTCAGGGTATAACTTTGCGGCAACTGGGGGAAATCCGTCCGGTGGAGCGAACACGAGCTACGTAGTGGGAGCGGCGCCTGAAGTGTTTGACCACACTGGCAAGCGAGTGTTCTGCTCGACGGAGAAGAGTGTGATTCGAGCTGACCTGAACCCGGGAGGCAGCACGACTCCGCCGGATGGGCGGCAGTGCATGGGTTTCAGCGCATTGAAATGAGAGTTTGGATCTGGACTGCCGTCGCATGAGACTGGAAGGCGCGCCCTTTCAGAGAGATGGCGGGGTTACTTTAGCAGTAAACCCAGTGCACCAATATTGATGCATATTTCATCACCCCGTAACATTCCCCTGCTACAAAGAAAAGAGTATGGATCCGCATGTCTACAACACGCTGATCCTTTCGGATCTGCACCTGGGGGCGGAGACGAGCCGCGCGCGCGAGGCCACGCGCGTGCTGAAGGAGAATCGCTTCCAGAGGCTGATACTGCTGGGCGACATTTTCGCGGACCTGAACTTTGCCCGCCTGACCAAGGAACACTGGAAGTTCCTGGGGTATATCCGCAAGCTGTCGAATCCCAAGCGCCACATCGAAGTGGTTTGGGTCGAGGGGAATCACGACCACGGGCTGACCAACATCATGTCGCACCTGGTGGGCGTGCGGGTGTACCAGCATTACGAGTGGGAGTACGCCGGGCTGCGGCACGTGGCGATCCACGGGCACCAGTTTGACGGCTTCCAGGTGAGCCGGGTGCGGTTGAGCCGGTGGGGGACGTCGCTGTATCTGCAACTGCAGAAGCTGGATTTCAAGAACAAGCCGGTGGCGCGGCTGATAGACCGGCTGAACACGCGCTGGCTGCGCATGTCGCCGAAAGTGGCTTCGGGAGCGCTGGCGTACGCGCGGCATCACGGAGCGGACCGCATCTTCTGCGGGCACACGCATGAAGCGCTGCACGTGGAGCGGGATGGAGTGGACTACTACAACTCGGGCGGGTGGGTGGACTCGCGGCTCACTTATCTCACGGTTGACGAACAGGGGGTACAGATCCATGAGTACCACGAACATGAGAACCACGAGCATGAGCACGACGAACGAACTGACGATCGTGATTCCGGCGAAGAACGAGGCGAAGCTGATTCCGCGTTTGCTGACGTCGCTGACGAATCAGGATTACTCGAAGATGTCGAGTACGAGAGTGTTGGTCGCTGACGCGAATTCCACCGACGGCACTCCGGAGATCGTGCTCAGCTTTCGCGACCGCTTGAACGTGAGCGTGATTCAGGGCGGGATGCCCTCGGTCGGACGAAACCAGGGCGCGGCTCAGGCCGATACCCCCTACGTTCTGTTTCTGGATGCCGATATTGAGCTGGCCGACCGGTCGCTGATCCGGCGCTGCGTGGAGCGGGCGCAGAGCAAGGGGTTGCACTGCGTGACCACCAACATTCTTTGCCGCGACGGCAGCTGGATGGACAAGTTGTTTTACGCGGGCAATGACGTTTTTCAGTATCTGTCGTACCTGCATCGTCCGTTTGCCACGGGGATGTTCATGCTGTTTGAGCGGAAGAAATTCTGGGAGCTGGGCGGATTTCACGAGCAGATTCACTTTGCCGAAGACTACCGGCTGAGCCAACAGGTGGAACGCGGGCGCTTTGGCATCGTGCGGGGCGGGGTCTACACCACGAACCGGCGTTTCCAGAAGATGGGGCACCTGCGCGTGGGCTGGCTGTTCCTGTGGACGGCCATGAACTTCTGGAACGAGAAATACTTTTTGCGGGATCACAAGTACTGGGCGAGCGAGCCCGACAGGGTGCCGCGGGCTTAGGGCCTGGTAGTTGCCAGTCCCTAACGGCAGAGCTGTCGAGCTGCGCTCGACGGACAGCCGAGGCGGCTGTCCCACATGTTCTTTTCGATTTTTGTCTGTGGCCACAAGAGACAGGATTCAGCCAACCAGCTGAATCCTGTTTTTGCGTGGGCTGACGGTTGCGGCGCGCTCGTCAGAAGCGCCAGACGATTCCGGTGGAAGCCCGGTAGTCGTTCTGATTGGCGCTCAGGTAGTGAGTGTGGATGTAGTCGCCCTGCACCCGCCAGGAAAAATTCTTGAAGAAGAGTTTGTAGTCGGCACCGCCGCCGAAGTCTATCCCCACATGATCATAGGTGTTGGGACTGGAGGTTACCCGCTGGATGCCTCCCATAGCGTGCACGAAGGGGCGCCATTTTCCGAAGTTGGCCGACAGGCGGGGGCCGAGGAGAAGGTTGTATTGCGTGACGCCGGTACGATAGTAGCCGCTGGCATCGAGTACGACCCCGAGGTGCGGGAAGCGGACAAAAGGAAGGTCTTCGGCGGAGCCGTTCCAGCCGCGGTACGACTGCTGGGTAGTGACGTCTGTGAACCGGCCGTAAGAAACTCCGGCGTAGACGTTTCCACGCGGCAGGATCTGAGCCGACATTGGAATCGAGCACAAGATAAGGATTATGAACGCCAGCACCGCAGCGGCAGTCTTCGACACGAACTATCCCTCCCCGGCGAAAGAGCCGGCAAAAAGTCACATTTCCATCAACGAAATCCGTTAGATGCAGTGTACCGGATGGTCAAGATGTCTTGGTTGACAAAATTTGTCCGGGATGTCCAGTTCGCTTTCCGAACGAAAATTTACCCAGTTTTCATGGTTCCGAAAGCAGTTCACGCGCGTCTATCTATCAGGATGCAAACGATGAATACAGAGTGGCAAGCAGAACAGCAGCAGCCCGGTCCCGATGCTTTTGGACCGCATAAGGAGTCGGCCGTGAAACTGAGTTTGGAAACCCGCAATCATAGCGACGTAGTTATTGTGCACTGCCAGGGGCGCATCGTGTATCGCGATGAAGCGGCGGCGCTCTCGCGGCTGGTGGGAGAACTCCTGCAACACAGCAGCAAACTGGTGCTGGACCTGAGCGGAGTCAGTTCGATGGACAGCGCCGGCATTGGAGAACTGGCGCTGCTGCAGACCTGGGCGCAAGAGAAAAACGCGAGCCTCAAGTGCGCCGGGGCGAATCCGCTGGTGCGGGCGCTGCTGAACCTGACCAATCTCGACGCGGTTCTTGAGATGCATCCGTCGGTGAATGCGGCGCTGGAATCGTTCTGCGAAGAGCAGATGTGCGCCGACTGCTAAGCGGGTACAGAGTTGTCAGTGCTCGCGCTGAAAGCGGTAGCGGCCTTTGCGCTCCACAGCCACGGCCTCGGCTACCTTCAGAAATGCCCGGGCGGCGTGGGAAAGGTTGGCGTCCCTGCGGTAGATGAGGCGCAGTTTGCGCTTCAGCTGCAACTCGCGCACGGGAATCCGCACCAGTTCACCACGCGCGACCTCGCTTTCGACGCTGATCCCCGGGACCAGGGCCACTCCATTCCCCATCGCTACGAATTGCTTGATGGCCTGCAGCGTGGGCAGTTCCAGGTCCATGTGCAGCGGCGTTTTGTGCGTCTTGAAGAGTTGAATGACCTTTTCCCGGTAGGGAGACGAGACGATGTGGGCGACGAAACTCTCCACGCCCAACTGCCGGATGCTCACCTGCGGCGAAGAAGCCAGCGGATGCTTGGGCGGAACGACGAAGACCAGTTCGTCCAGATAGACAACTACCGAGTGCAGGCTGGGTTCCTGGGGCTCGTAGGAAAGCACGCCGAATTCGGTGGCGTAGCGCAGGACATCGTCGGGGATGTGACTGCCGAGGGCGCGCTCGACCGTAATCTTGATCATGGGATGCAGGCGGCGGAACTCGGCCAGCACCGGCAGCAGGTAAAGCACAGTGAATTCGTTGGCTGCGATGATGAGCTTGCCTTTTTGCAGTTCGCGCAGTTCGGTGAGGGACTCGGCCGCTTCACTGCGGAGGTTGATCAGCTTCTCGGCGTACTCGTAGAGGACCTTGCCGGCGTCGGTGAGGACTCCCTCGCGAGAAGAGCGGTCCAACAGGGCTTCGCCCAGTTCGTCTTCTAGTTTGCGGATGGTCTGGCTGACGGCGGACTGGGTGCGGAACAGCTTTTCGGCGGCGCGGGAGAAGCGGCGCTCGCGAGCGACAGCCAGGAAGACCTCGAGTTGGGAAAGCTCCATCGGGCGCTCCTTAATAGAATCTCGTCAAACCATTAGAGATTCTTATTATAAAACAATTACTAATGATTACTGAAGAATTATAAGTTTTGCTTCTGAGGCGGAGGTCCGTACCATAAGAGATCAGTTTTGTTTTGAGGGACATCTGTTGTTGGGAGATCATGTTGAGGAGATCATGACCGCAGAGCGACCCCGCATCACAATATTCGACACGACACTTCGCGACGGAGAGCAGTCGCCTGGCTGCAGCATGAACCAGCAGGAAAAGCTGCGCCTGGCCCACCAACTCGACCGCCTGGGTGTGGACGTGATCGAAGCGGGATTTCCCATCGCCTCCGACGGCGACTTCGAGGGAGTGAAGGCGATCGCGGCGGTGGTGCGCCGGCCGATCATTGCAGGCCTGGCGCGGGCCTGACGTCCTGATATTGAGCGGGCGTGGGAAGCCCTGAAAGACGCGGCGCATCCGCGGATTCACGTATTTCTGGCGACGTCCGACATTCACCTGCAATACAAGCTGCGGATTACGCGGGATCAGTGTGTGGCGCAGGCGCGGGATGCGGTACGTTTTGCTAAAACGCTGTGCAGGGACGTGGAGTTCTCGCCGGAAGATGCGACCCGAACTGATCCGGAATTTCTGTGCCGGGTGCTGGAGGCCGTAGTCGAAGCGGGAGCGACCACGCTGAATATCCCCGACACCGTGGGTTACACGGTGCCGTCCGAGTTCGGCGAGCTCATCACGACCATCCGGCAACGGGTGAAGGGAATCGAGAACGTTACGATTTCGGCACACTGCCACAACGATCTGGGCATGGCGGTCGCCAACGCGCTGGCGGGCGTGGCCGCGGGAGTGCGGCAGGTGGAGTGCACGATCAACGGAATCGGCGAACGGGCGGGCAATGCGTCGCTGGAAGAGATTGTGATGGCGATGCGGACGCGTCCGGACTGCTATCCCTACGAAACCGGCGTCGTCACCGAGCAGATTTTCGCCGCCAGCCAGATGCTGAGCGAGATCACGGGTGTGACCGTGCAGCCGAACAAGGCGATCATCGGACGCAACGCTTTTGCCCACGAAGCGGGCATTCATCAGGACGGCATGCTGAAAAATCCGCTGACCTACGAGATTATGACGCCCCAGTCGGTGGGGGTGCCGGATTCGAAACTTGTGCTGGGCAAGCACTCCGGCCGTCACGCGCTGGGCCTGCGCTGCGAACAACTGGGCTACCAGTTCGACCGGCGGGCGTTGGACGATATCTACCGGCGTTTTGTCCGGCTGGCGGATAAGATCAAGCATGTGGAAGATCATCACCTGCTGGAACTGATCCGCGACACGCACAAGCCGGCCGGCTCGGCGACACCTCTCATTGAGCCGCTGGCGCCGGCGAAAGCGGCTGGCGGGAACGCGACCGCCGTGAACACGCCCGAGCCGGAGCCGGCGAAGCCGTTCTCGATTGCTCCCATCGCGCCGACGACCAATGCGTTCGGTGTGCCGTTGCCCGTTCACCTCGATCACCACCACGAGCAGACGCAGCAGGAAGATTATCTGTGGGGAGTGTAGGGATTGGGGAATTGAGTGATCGGGTGATTGAGTGATTTGAAGAGCGAACTCTTCTGGCGGTAGCCTTTCCTCTGGTTCCTCTCAAGAGATAGAATTAGCAGGTTTTCAATTACGCAATTGCCAAATTTCCCAATTACTCAAGTTGTCCGACCCAATTTCAAAAATCACCTCCATGCTCTTGAACCTCACGATTCTCCCCGGCGATGGCATCGGCCCGGAAGTTACTGAACAGGCCGTTCTGGTTTTGCAAGCGGTCGCTGACGCATTCGGCCATCAAATCGAACTTCAACGCAAGCCGATTGGTGGAGCGGCGCTCACTGCGGCTGGCGATCCGCTGCCGGCGGACACGGTGCAGGCTTGCCTGTCCTCGTCGGCGGTGCTGTTGGGCGCGGTCGGCAGTCCAGCGTTCGACCATAATCCGGGACAGCTTCGGCCTGAGGCCGGCCTGCTGCGGCTGCGGCGCGAACTGGGTGCGTATGCCAATCTGCGGCCGGCAGTTTTCTTTCCGGCGCTCGAGGACTGTTCTCCGCTGCGAGCGGAGATCGTGCGTGGAACCGACATTCTGATCGTGCGGGAATTGCTGGGTGGGCTCTACTTCGGCCAGCCCAGGTCCATCGAAGGCGCCCCAGGATCGCGGGTCGCGGTCAACACCATGCGCTACGGCGAATCGGAAATCGAACGCATCGCGCGGGTGGCTTTCGAATTGGCCATGAAGCGGCGGCGCAAGGTTTTGTCCGTGGACAAGGCCAACGTGCTGGAATGCTCGCGGCTGTGGCGGGAAGTGGTGACGCGCGTGGGGAAAGACTATCCCGAGGTGAAGCTGGGCCATCAGTATGTGGACTCGGCGGCCATGCTGCTGGTGCAGCGGCCGACGGAGTTCGATGTAGTGCTCACGGAGAATATGTTTGGGGATATTCTTTCGGACCAGGCCGGGGGCGTCGTCGGTTCGCTGGGGCTGCTGGCTTCGGCCAGCGTGGGTGGACCGGTAGGCTTGTATGAGCCGGTGCATGGTTCGGCTCCCGACATCGCGGGCAAGGGGATTGCCAATCCGCTGGGAGCGATTTTGTCGGTGGCCATGATGCTGCGGCATTCGTTTCAGCTGGAAGCGGAGGCTGCTTGCGTCGAGAGCGCGGTTTCCACGGTGCTTGGGCAAGGCGCGCGGACGGCGGATTTGGGGGGCAAGACGCATTCTGCGATTTCGACGGGAGAGATGGGGCACCGGGTGGTGGAGACAGTCAGGGCAGCGGCGCGGGGCGAGAAGTCAGCTTGAGTTTGGGAGTATTTTCCTGCAGTGAATCCGGCTCTGAGTCAAACCCCATCGCGCATGCGTTCGTGGGCACCCATTGTGTTATTGGCGTCTGCGAAATCGCGGCTTGTGCCAATCACCTCAGTTACCCTACAGGGATCCTAAGAGCGTTATGAGGCTCGTCGTCCGCGGTCGCCAGGCAAGGTCTCAGCAGGTTGCCCCGTAGCCGGCGGCCTAGCGTCGTATTTTCCTGTCCAGTCATTCCAGCGGACGTGCAGCATCTCCATAAACATTCGGGAACCATCCACCAGCGGATGAATGCGGGTTCCTCCGCTGTGACCCCAGGCGACGGGGATCTCCTTTACCTGGAAACCGAACTTGCGCGCCAGAAACAGAATCTCAGGGTCGAATCCCCAGCGCTCGATTTTCTGCAGCGGGAAGATGGCCTTGACCGCCGGCTGCTTGAAGGCTTTGAAGCCACATTGCGTGTCGGCGAATTGCAGGCCGAGCGTGATGCGCAGCAGCAGGTTGAACACGCGTCCGAAGAGCTGGCGGTAAAGGGGTTGGCGCTGAGTCTGGGTTTCGGCGCGCAGCCAGCGGGAGCCGATGGCGATATCGGCGCCGGCTTCCAGCGCCTGGAGGAGTTTTGGCGCTTCCTCGATGGGCGAGGACAGGTCGGCATCGCTGAAGAGTACGATGCGGCCGCGGGCGTGGAGCATGCCGGTGCGCACGCTGTATCCCTTGCCGCGATTGCCGGGATTCTCGACCAGTCGCAGGGCGGGATCTTTCGCGGCGAAGGTGCGGGCAATGTCGGCGGTGTCGTCGCGGGAGCCGTCGTTGACGACGATGACTTCAGCGTTCCAGCCCTGAGCGTGCACGTAGGCGAGCACACGCTCCAGCGTCGAGCGCAGGCGCGCGCTCTCGTTGTACGCCGGAATGACGACGCTGTATGCGGGCTCCAAGAGCAGTTCTCAGTTCTCGGTTCTCAGTTCTCAGTTGAAGGCACTGAGCACTGGACCGGGCGGCATGGGAAAAACCACCATGTCATTGTACTTTGTGGTTTGACTGTTGCGGAAATGAGAATGAAGCTGTCCAGAGAAGAGAACTGAGAACTGCTCAAGCTACTTGCCGCTTCTGCTCCAGCATGGAGAAGTATTCCGCGACGAGTTCAGCGTCCCAGAGGCCACGGGCGGCTTCCTCGCGCATGGTCTGGGCTGCCAGTTCGTGGGAGAGCGGGGGCTTATAGGAGCGGGCGGTGCGCAGGGCGTCGTAGACGTCCACGACTTGCAGCACCCTGGGCAGGACGGGGATTTCCGGGGCGGCGAGGCCGTCGGGATAGCCCGAACCATCGGAATGTTCGTGATGGTGACGGATGATGGGCAGCACCGGACGCAGCGAGCGCAGCGGCTTGCAGATGTTTTCGCCGGTGATGGGATGGAGCTTCATGATCTTCCACTCGGCGGGGGTAAGGTCGCTGCCTTTTCTCAGAATCTCATCGGGCACGGCGATCTTGCCCAGGTCATGCAGGTATCCGCCGCGTTTCAGAGCGAGGAGGGAGTCTTCATCCATGCCGAGGTGGCGGCCGAGGTCGGCGGCGCGGACCGAGAGCCGCTCGCAATGGCCCTCGGTGTAGGGGTCGCGGCCTTCGACGATCAAACCCAGAGTGCAGAGGACGGAGTCGGCTGTCTCCAGTTCGTCGGTGAATTCTTTCAGGCGGAGCAGGGATTTGACCCGGGCAATCAACTCCTCGGCGAGCACGGGCTTGTTGAGGAAGTCGTCGGCCCCGGCCTCGATGCCGCGCACTTTGTCGCTGCTATCACTGAGTCCGGTGATGAGGACGAAAGGAATCAGGCGCGTGGCTGGATTCTCCTTGAGGCTGCGGCAGAGTTCGTAGCCCGACCGGCCGGGCATCATCACATCGGAGAGGATCAGGTCGGGGGTCTGGCTGCGCACTTCGGCCTCGGCCTGCTCGGCATTGGAGGCGGTGACCACGTCGTATCCGCGCATGGTCAGCAACTGGCGCAGCAGGCCGGCGATACCGGGTTGGTCGTCCACCACGAGGATGCGCGGGGCGCGGCGGCGCGGCAAAAGCTCGCTCATGAATTGATCAGAAGCCGTTTCCTCCGACGAAGTTGTCTGGGTATCAGGATGCGGCGAATTGC
>DATFNP010000104.1:0-84548 GCA_035266345.1 Candidatus Sulfotelmatobacter sp. | reverse complement strand
TCGGGGCACGACTTAACCTTGCTTTCGCGCGGACAAACAGCCTAGAATAAACAGACGAACGGTTCTCTGGCAGGAGTCCCTCTCATGTTCCGGGTTGCTTCGTACCAAGGTCTTCTTCGAATTTTGCTGGTAGCTGCGGGTCTGGTGGCCGCCGCTGCGGTTGCCCAGGATCAGCAGGACCAGAAAGCCGCAGATAAACCCGCCAAAGACACGGCCAGCAGCCAGCCGGCTCAGCCGGCCGACCAGGCCGTGGATCCGCTGAAGCGTCCCATTGACGCCAAGAAAAGAAAACAGCAGATGAAGGACTACTCCAAGGAAATCAAGGGCCCCTACAAGAAGTGGCTCGATGAGGACGTAGTCTGGATTATCACGGACGAGGAGCGGGCGGCCTTCAAACAGCTCTCCAATGACGAGGAGCGGGACAACTTCATCGAAGCTTTCTGGCAGCGCCGCGATCCCACGCCTGATACCGAAGAAAACGAGTACAAGGAAGAGCACTACCAGCGGATCGCCTACGCTAACGAGCACTTCGCAGCGGGCGTTCCCGGCTGGAAGACGGACCGCGGGCGCATTTACATCATCTACGGCAAACCGGATGAGATTGAATCGCATCCCTCGGGCGGCAGCTACGAGCGCCCCATGGAAGAGGGCGGAGGCGAGACCTCGACCTACCCCTTTGAAGACTGGCGTTATCGTTACATTGAGGGCATCGGACAGGAAATCATCATCGAGTTTGTGGACGCGTGCATGTGCGGCGAATACCGCATGACCATGGACCGCTCTGAGAAAGACGCGCTACTCACCACGCCGAACGCCGGCTTGACTATGTGGGAGCAGATGGGAATGGCCAACAAGTCGTCGCGTTTCAACGGCAACGGTCTGGAGCGCCTGGGCACCGGTCCCATGAGCAGCACTCTGCAGACCAAGCAGTTTGATCGTCTGGAGCAGTTCGCCAAGTTGCAGGCGGCTCCGCCGGTGAAGTTCAAGGACCTGGAAGAAATCGTCAACCAGAAGATCATCCTCAACCCCATGCCCTTTGATGTGCGCTCGGACTTCGTGAAAGTCACCGGCGACACGGTGCTGGTGCCGATCACGATCCAGATGAAGAACCGCGACATCACATTCGTCAACAAAGACGGAGTGCAGCGGGGGACGGTGAACATCTTCGCCCGTTTGACCACGCTGACGGGGAAGGTGGTCCAGACGTTCGAGGACACGGTGCAAGTGGATGTGCCGGCGGAGTTGTTGCCGCGCACGGCGGAGAATTCGTCCGTGTATTGGAAAGCGCTGCCGCTTCGTCCGGGGCGCTATAAACTGAACATCGCGGTCAAGGACGTGAACGGCGACCGCAAGGGCGTATGGAGCCGCAGTGTGGTGGTTCCCGACTACTCCGACGACAAACTGGCGACCTCGACGCTAATTGTTGCCGACCAGATGGAACCGGTTCCGACCAAGGCGATCGGCACCGGCTCGTTTGTAATTGGCACCATGAAGGTGCGGCCGCGGGTGGCGCCCGCCGACGGTAAGCCGGCGGTGTTCAAGCGGGACAAAGACCAGAAGCTGAATTTCTGGATGCAAGTCTACAATCTCGGCGTGGACGAGAAAACGCACAAGCCTTCGGCCACGTTCGAATACGACATCATCAACGTTGCCACCAACAAGGCGGTGGTGCAAAAAGTTGAATCCACCGACACGATGGGCAATGTGGGCGAACAGGTGACGCTGCAGAAGACGATCGCGGCGGCGAATCTGCCGCCCGGCGTGTATAAGATTGACATCAAGGTCAACGACAACGTCTCCAAGCAGACCATTGATCCATCGGCGGTGTTTGCAGTAGAGTAATCGTGTTTCAGTACGGTAACTCCCTGCGATTCCCCCCAGGGGGTGGGGCGGATTGAGACTGCGCAAAATAGGAACTTGGGCAATCCTAATAGGATTGTCGCTTCCGGTTTGGGCTGGAGAACGGCCCGGAGCGATCTCAGGATACGTGCGCAACGCGGCCGGCGAGCCCCAGATGGGCGCGGTCGTGCAGATTTTCGGCACCGCCAATCGTGCCATGACGGTGTTCACCGATGGCGCCGGATACTACGCCGCCACCGGCCTGCTGCCCGGCCTCTACAGCCTCAAAGTAACAGCGCCTTCGTTCCTGCCGGCGCTGCGCGAGAAAGTCGGATTGCGTCCCGGAGCCAGCCTCAACGTCAATGTCACGCTGAATACTCTGCTCAACGTGATGCAACTGGGGACCGTCCGCGCGGTTCCCGATGACGATGACTGGAAGTGGACGCTGCGCTCGGTCGCGAACCGGCCCATTCTGCGTGTCCTGGATGATCCTGCGGGCGAAAAGCAGAACCAGGATTTGAGCGGGACCTTGTCGTTCGTAGCGGGCTCGGCCGCGGGCGGATATGGCAGCGGATCGGACATGAGCACCGGCTTTACGCTGGAGCGCTCGATCTTCGCCGACGGACGTCTCGATTTCAGCGGGAACGTGGGATACGGCGAGGGAGTGCCGGCCGCGGTCTTGCGGGGCGGTTATTCGCATCGGCTGGCGGATGGATCGCAGCCGACGCTGGGGCTGACCGTACGCCGGTTTGCCCCGTCCGATCCCAATCTGCACAACGCGGCCCTGCAGTCGCTGGCCATGTCGGCGGGCGATGACATTTCCGTTGCGGACGTGCTGGAATTGAAATTCGGCAGCGAGCTGCAGACCATCCAGTTCCTGGGCCACGTCACCGCGCTTCGTCCCTACGGCTCGGCCGATCTGCACCTTTCCTCCAACACGGTTCTGGAATACGACTATTCCAGCTCACGTCCCGATCCGCGGGCGGAGAAGGGTTTCGATTCCGCGCCCGCGGACCTGAGCGAGTCGAATCCGCGGGTCAGCCTGATGGCCTATTCCCCGAAGGTGGAGCGCGCCCATCATCATGAATTGAGCGTGTCTCATCGGGAGGGTAAAACCAACGTACAGGTGGCGGTGTTTACCGATCGCGTGGGCGATCCCGCGCTGACCGGGATGGGAGAGGTCACGGCTGCAGGAGGGTTCCTGCTGCCGGATGTGGCCTCGGGAACATTCAGCTATGCCGGCAAGAGCCTGGATACCAATGGCGTGCGGGTGCTGCTGCAGCACAAGTTCTCCTCAGACCTGACCGCCACATTGGATTATGCGTACGGCGGCGTTTTGGATCTGACCAAGGCGGACGTTCCTCTGCAGGACGCGCAGGCGTGGATCAGCACGCAGCGCCGTCATGCCCTGGCAGCGAAGTTCAGCGGCACTTTGCCGCGCACCCACACCCGCTGGATTGCCTCGTATCGGTGGGTTAACGGGTCCGCCCTCACGCCGGTGGATATGTTTAACGCCTCGCCTGGACAAACGGAACCTTTCTTCAACCTCTTCGTCCGGCAACCCATTCCTACTCTGGGCTTCCTGCCTCCCCACATGGAGGCCATCATTGACCTGCGCAACCTGCTGGCGCAGGGATACGTCCCGGTGCTTGGGCAGGACGGCCAGACAGTTTATCTGGTGCAGTCGGCCCGCTCAGTGCGGGGCGGCCTGGCCTTTACTTTCTAGGGTAATAATTTACTTGACTCGCCCACTGGTTTTTGGTATATTTTCGTTAACGGAGAACGAAGATGAGCCAAGAACCCAAGAGCCTTCAAGAAGCGATTGTCTACTTCTCGAATCCTGACAACTGCATTGACTACATCGCTGTCCGGCGCTGGCCGAACGGCGTGGTTTGTCCCGGTTGTGGGGCTACCAAGGTTAGCTTCAACGCGAAGCGGCGCACTTGGAAGTGCGGAAGCCATCACCCCAAGCGTGAGTTCTCGGTGAAGGTCGGCACGATCTATGAGGATTCCCCGATCCCGTTGGATAAGTGGCTCACGGCAACGTGGATGCTCACCAACTGCAAGAACGGCGTGAGCAGTTACGAGATTGCCCGAGACGTGAAGGTCACGCAGAAGTCGGCATGGTTCATGCTTCAGCGGATTCGCCTTGCGATGCAGGATGAACTTTTCGGAAGCAAGTTGAATGGCGAAGTCGAGGTAGACGAAACCTTCATCGGCGGCAAAGCACGGAACATGCACAAATCCAAGAAAATCGGACGCGGATTTGAGAAGCGCGGGATCACTGGCAAGACTGTAGTGATGGGAATGTTGCAACGTGGTGGGAAGATCACCACAAAGGTTATCGCAGAACGGAACAAGGCCACACTGCACCATCATGTTGCCGAGTGCATCGAAGAAGGCACTACGGTGTACTCCGACGAATGGGGGCCGTATTCTGGCCTTGAGGCGAAGTTCGTTCACCAGATCATCAACCACGCTGAAAAGTACGTAGATGGCCGCGTACACACAAACGGTCTGGAGAATTTCTGGTCGCTGTTGAAGCGCGGCCTGAGTGGAACCTACGTGAGCGTGGAACCGTTTCATTTGTTTCGTTACCTTGACGAACAGATGTTTCGCTTCAACAACCGGAAAGAACTTGACGATGCTGGCCGCTTCGATCTAGCTGTTCGGCAGATCGTCGGAAAGCGCATCACCTTCGCTCAACTTACTGGCAAGCCGAATTGAGCAAGGACTACCCAGACACGGGCCACTCGACGGCAAGGCCGAGGACGGCGGGCTAAGAAAGAGCCCGCTTTTTCTTTGCTCGTTCGCGCTTCTTTCTCCATGCCTTTTCCCGTTTTTTCAACTCCTCTTTGGAGACAGTGAGAATCTTTCGCATTACGGCATCGAATTTTTCGGCTTCGTTCGATTGTTCTCGGTTCAAAAGTAAGCCTCCGGTCGGCTGATGATTCGACGTAGATTTTCGAGGCGAACAATCAGGTTGCGATAGTCATTTACTGACTCACCCCTAACATAATAGCCGTGAGGCTGCGTACCGACGTAGGCAATCACATGTTCCACATCAGTCAAACGCATAAACTCGGCTGCCGCTTGGGAGCAGTGCCCTGCGAGAAATAATTGGGTCGTCTCTGTCCATGAGTCCACGTCTCTACGCCACACGTCCTCTGCCGCTTTAGTGGCAGCGAATGATGAATTCGGTATTGCACGCTGCAACCTTTCGCCTAGAGTAAGACGCATAGCCAGTGCGACAGTTTGCGTGTCAACAAACAACCGATGTCGAGCCTCTGCTCGACGCCTGATGTCGTCCGCGATGATCTCGTAAAGAATCAGACCTACAACCGCGACCTCAATGAACAACATCAACCAGTCGAAAGGCCGGACGCCTTCAAACATGCTCCAGATCGTTCGAACCATAATCGGCAGAGTAATCAACAACAACGCGAGGAATCGCCGCCTCCTTCCCTGCCTCATCGTACCGCCTCGCGGTGGGCGAGGCAAGTATATTCTTGCCCTTTCTAGTAACGCAATCTCCAGCTTTCAAGATTTTCACGTGCGCACGTGCCGGTCGCGGCCGCGGGTCTGTTCCAGTCGTGGAAGGCCTTTGGATCGAGTTTCTTGAAGACTCCGATCAATAAAATTGCCTGCTCTTGCTGAAACAAAACGGGGCTGGGTTGTGGCATCCTACGCGTTTCCATAGCAACGCTTCGGTATTGCGTATGTTCGCTGGTAGGTACATCCCGCAACATATTGAAAAGGCTGATATATAATCCCCACCAACTCTGGTTGGAGAAGTGCAACTTAGACCGTTTCTATTGGGCCCAGTATTCGGCTCCACGCCGAGCCGGTTGTAGAATTCCACAAATCTAGATTTGCCGGGAGACGCGGAAATGAGAACTCGTTTATGGACGATCCTGATCGTTGTGATGGTCGCAGCCACGCTACAGGCACAGACCTTCCGTGGTGCGATCAATGGCACGGTGACTGATCCTTCAGGCGCAGTTGTGGCCGGAGCCAGCGTGAAGGCTACGAACGTGGCCACACAGGTCACGCTCAGTACTGTGACCACCAGCGACGGCCAGTTCGCGTTCCAGGATTTGCCGCTGGGGAACTACAAAGTTGTGGTCTCTGCTTCCGGCTTTGGTTCGGTTACGACCGACAACGTACCTGTTACAGCGGGATCTGTCTATTCGCTGCCGGTTAAGTTGGTCGTCGGTGGAACCACCACGGCAGTGGAAGTCTCTGCCGCCGCCTTGACGCTCGATACCACAACGGCGACACAGAGCGATACGATCACCACGGAATCGCTGCAGCAAGTTCCGCTGAACGGCCGCGACTTCTCGCAGCTCATCGCAGTGGCGCCCGGTTACGGAGGCTACTCGGTAGGCGGCTTCGGGTCGCTGAACGGCACTCGCGCCAACCAGATGAACTGGCAGGTGGACGGCACCGACAACAACGATTTCTGGCACAATATTCCGGCCATCAACCAGGGCGGCGTGTCCGGAATCGCCGGTACGGTGATGCCGATTGACGCGATCGACGAATTCTCGGCGCAGACGCAGTCCAACGCCGAGACCGGACGCAACGCCGGTGGAACGGTTAATCTTGTCATCAAGACGGGCACCAACCAGTTGCACGGCAGCGCCTACTACTACAACCGCAATGAGTTCTATGCTGCGACTTCGCCGTTCTTCGCCCCGTCAGCCTCCTTTCCGAAGGCTCCGGAGTTGCGTAACCAGAACTTCGGCGTCGTCGTGGGGGGACCGATCATTAAAGACAAGACTTTCTACTTCCTCGGCTTTGAAAAGCAGAATTACATTTTCGGACTTACGGGGTTGTCAACCGAGCCTTCGGCGCCGTGGGTGACGGCTGCCTACGCGAAATTGTCCGCCGCCAGCATCGCCGTGAGCCCAACGTCCTGCAATCTCTTAGGCGTACTCAGCAGTGGGCTTCCCGCACCTTGCGCTACCACCGGACTCTGGCCAGGTTCGATCCAGAACCTCACCGCTGCTACCCCGAACTATTTCGCCACCGTGCCCGGCACGGGATACAGCTACAACGAAGTGGGCAAGATTGATCACAACTTCAATGACAGAAACCACCTCCTGTTCCACTTCTTCTACGGGCAGGGCAGCCAGACACAGCCTCCGGGAGCCAGCCTGGCGCTGGCCACCGCCAGTTCGAACCTGGGGTACTACTTCGAAGTAGCACCCATTCGCATCGAGAACTATTCGCTGGTATGGAATTCCGTTTTATCCTCCAGACTGACCAATCAGGTTCTGTTTGGAATCAGCTATTTCAACCAGATCTTCCACGATTCGAACAACAGCTTTAATGAAAAAGCGCTCGGTTTGTACACCAGCCCGGATGCGCTGATCCACGGGAATTCCATTCCGGGCGCACCCAACATTGCTATCAGCGGCTTTGATCAAGTGGGTATCACGGCTCCAGAAGGCCGCAACGATATCACCGGTCATCTGACTGACGTCCTTTCCTACTCGGTCGGCAAGCACCAATTCCGCTTTGGCGGTGAAATCCGGCAAGGGCGAGTGGACGAGTTCTACTACCGCCGCTCGCTGGGTAGCTTCAACTTTACAGGCGCATATTCTACTGCGATTGATCCGGTGACTAAGAAACCTATCCCAGGGAATCCTTGGTCGGGAACATGCGCTTCCACCGATCCCAGCTGCGCGCTGGCCGATTTCCTGGCCGGCGATGTTTCTTCGTCGTCCATCGCGGTAGGAACGGCAGAACGCCAGGTAAGAGTTACTGGAGTTGACTTCTTCGGACAGGATGCGTGGCAGTTGACTCGCAAACTGAATCTGAACTGGGGCCTGCGTTACGAATATGACGGTCCGCTGCACAGCACGAGCAAAGATCTGGCCGTTTTCATCCAGGACAAGGGGTTGGGTATACAAGGGAACGGGCTCAACTCGATTTATCCGCCCAACAAGAAAAACTTCGCACCAAGAGTGGGCTTTTCGTACCAGCCAGGGGCGGACGAGAGCCTGGTGGTGCGCGGAGGAATTGGAGTTTTCTACGACCAGATCAACATGAACCCGTTCCTCGATTTCCGGCCGCCAGTCACGGGTGCGGATGGTCTGGCGGATAATCCAACCGGTCCGTCGCCCGTCGCCAACTACGGCGCGGATCGGAACGGCAACGCGTCGTATAACTGGGAGACCGATCTGGCGGGCGGGAACTCAATTTTCCCCGGACTGATTCCGTGCCCAACGCTGGTTGGCTGCGTGATCCCGGGCACTACACAGTTGGTTGCCTACAACGTTTACTCGGTAAACCAGAACTTCGCGACACCCTACTTCTACAACTACAACCTGCAGGTGGAGAAAGGTTTCGGCAACGGCGCCGCGGTGCTGCAGGTGGGCTATGTGGGCAGCGCCGGGCACAAGCTGTCAGTTATGGACAGCGTGTCTCCCTGTGCGACCACACCCCAGGCGACGTGCCCGTTCCTGCCGGCGAACGGCGGAAACGTGAATACCGTTTTCCAGCTCAATAGCGTCGGCAACTCCAACTACAATGCGCTACAGAGCACCCTCAGAATCCGCGGCTGGCACGGCCTCTCGGGCCAGGTTGCTTATACCTGGGCGCACGAACTGGACACCATGACCGAGTATCGTGGCTCGATTCAGTTTGACCCCACCAATCCGAAACTGGATTACGCCAGCGGCGATTTCGATACCCGGCAGAACCTGACTCTATTCTGGAACTATGACATTCCGGGATCGTCACACGGACCGAAGATTCTGACCCATGGCTGGCAGCTTAGCAGTCTGGTCTCGCTGCACGGAGGACAACCCTTCAATTTCCCGAGTCCGAACGCAACTTCGGGCACGCAGCGGCCAGGGTTGAACTTGGTGTCGGACCCCTTCGCGGGCGTCTCGCATACGTTCAGCCGGGCAGCAGGAGGGTTGCCCTGGGTGAATCCCGCGGCGTTCTGCGTTCCGGGTTCAGTCGGCTGCCCGGGAACGACCAGCTCGATCGGCGACCTGGGACGCAACGCGTTCTACGGTCCCGGCTTCGGCGATATGGATCTGTCGGTCATCAAGAATATCCCGTTCACGGAGCGGGTTAAGCTGCAGCTCCGCGCCGAGATGTTCAATGTCTTCAACCGCAAGAATCTTGCAACTGGAGCTGGATCGGTGGGTTCCAGCGGCGTCGTGGGTGACACGATTGGCGACTTCAACGGCGCGCCGGGACTGGGTCCGGGCGAGCCTTTCAACATGCAGATCGCGGCTAAGATCATCTTCTGATCCGTTATCTTGGTTCTCAGCCCCTGCCGTTCGCGGCAGGGGTTTTTTGTTGCCGCGGGATGGGTAATCGCTGGAGCTTGTTCCCCCCGCTCGGCCTACGTCTTTCGTCACCTGCTCTGCTGATTACGCCGATGTTACGCTCTGTCTCAGTTGTCCCTCCCCTCAAAGACATTTGTTCCGGAGATTCCCATGCGCCGCACTGCTTCCATGAAGTCTTGCGCTGTTCTCGTTCTTGGTTTGTGCCTCACCGCGCCGCTCTTTACTTCGCCGCTCTACGCCCACCACGTGAAGAAGGGCGACACCACCACGTTGCCGGTGACGACCAAGTCGGCCAAGGCGCGCGAGCTGTACGAAAAAGGCATGGCCGACTACGAGAATCTCTATCTGGAGCGTTGTAACGACGACTGGCGCGCGGCGGTGAAGGAAGATCCCAATCTGGCCGCAGCCTGGGCGTGGATCGCCTTCAACAGCGGCAATCCGCAGGAAGTGAGCGATGCCCGCGCTCACGCCAAGGCTCTGGTGCCCAAGCTGACTCCGGGCGAGCAGTTGATGGTGGGATGGATCGTCAAGGTGCAGGAAGGCGACTTCCTCCAAGGCATCTCGCTGATGAACGATCTGCTGGAGATGTATCCCCGGGACAAGCATTTGATGTATCTGGCGGGCAACTGGCTGATGGGAGAGAACGGTAACGAACAGGCGCAGCGCATCTTTGAGAAGGCGCTCGCCGTTGACAAGAATTTTCCCGCGGCGCTCAACGATCTGGCTTACGTCGAAGCCCGCAACCGGCAATATGACAAGGCGTTCGCCGCTATGGACCGCTACGTTGCCCTGCTGCCCAAGGAACCCAATCCGCAGGATTCCTATGGCGAACTGTTGCGCATGGCAGGGAATTTCGAAGGTTCGCTGCAGCACTATCGCGCCGCCCTGAAGATGGATCCCGATTTTGTGACCTCGCAACTGGGCCTCGGCGATACCTATGCTCTGATGGGAAACCAGGAGCAGGCCCGCATGGAATACGACAAGGCCATCCGCTTTGCCCATAACGAAGCCGACCGGCAGACCTACGCCATGCAGAAGGCGATGACCTGGGTGCGCGAGGGCAAGTACGCGGAGGCGGATCGCGACTTCCTTGAAATCGCGCAAACCTCGCACGCCAAGGAGCAGGATCTGCAGGAAGCGCAAGCCTACCGTCACATGGCTGAGTATCAGGCGGACGATGATGTTGCGCTGAAGAATCTGAAGCTGGCCGAAGAGGCGCTCCACCACCTGGCGACGATTTCGCCCTCGGACCGCGACGAAGAACTGTCGCGCATCCTGCGCAACCGCACGGTGCGGGCCGCCCGCTCGGGCAATCAGCCGCTGGCGGACCAGTCGCTGCAGCAACTCGAAGCCCTGGCCAACGGCAGCCGCAACCGCGTGATTCAGAGTTCCTGGCAGGGCGCCGTCGGGACGCTCCTGATGGAGCAGAAGAAGTACGATGAGGCCATCGCCCACCTGGAAGAAGATCAGGACAACCCGTTCACCATGGAACTGCTGGTGCAGGCCTACTACCAGACGATGCAGACCGAGAAGCTGCACGAAATGGAAGCCAAACTCCGCGGCACCAACGTGCCGACCATGGAGCAGGCTCTGGTGGTTCCCGCCGTTCGGGCGAAGCGGCCGCTTTAGTCCCAAAATTCGACCGCACAGCTCAGGCTGATCTCCTAAGACTTGGTCAGCCGGGGGGCCGGTCAGCCCTCGCACTCCTGGCGTGCTTGGTGTAGAGTAGGTGGGCCTCGCTGACCCTATGAAGGCCGACACCGATCGCCGTTCCGGCAGAAGAATCGCTACCCGCGTTGCCACGCGCGTGCGCACCGCCCAGGGAGCGGACCAGACAGCCCAAACACGCGATGTCAGCGCGAACGGAATTTTTCTCTACACTCAGTCCCGCATGGAAAAGGGCACCGACGTTGAATTGGTGCTGATCCTGCCGCCCGAACTCACATCGGGAGAGAAGTGCTGGGTGTGCTGCCAGGCTACGATTGTCCGGGTGGAAGAAGAGGGGAAAGAATTCGGAGTGGCGGCCCAGATCCGGCGGATGGACATTCTGCCGGAAGCGACGGCCTGAACTCCTGTGATTGCACCGGAAATGGTGCAACAAGCCTGCCCAGATCGGGACTGTTTTCCCACCCGCGATTCCCAAAAAGTTCACGGTTGAGGCAGGGAAGCGCCTTGCAGAAGAGTGGGCGGCTGTAAGTCTGTGAAAAAAAGCTTCCCCTTGCATCGTTCGAGGTGCAATAATGGCGGCCCTAGAATTGCTCTGGCAAAATCAGGTTCCAGGCGGGCCCAAGTATGTGGATTGATAAACTCGCGGCGGGTGTAGTGCAAGTGCAAACACCGATTGGTCCGCGTTATGTAATTCCTTCCTTCCGGCAGCGGGTTTACCTGCTGTGGATGTTCCGCAACTTTCCGATTCTTCCCCACGCCGTTCTTTCCCGGCGGCAGCAGCGGCTGATTGACCGAATGTGCAGCGAGCAGCGGTTCGCGTCCATGGCCTACGCCGACGGCATGGATGAGGTGCCGGTCATCGGCACCATCGAACGTCGCCCGGCGGTCCGAACCGAGCCCTTGCCACCGCGGCGCCCGGCAGCCAGCGAAACCGCGGCTGCTCTCACGGCGGAAGTCCGGCAGCGCTCCTGAGATCGGTCGTTCTCGAGCGAAACGACTTCTGATCTTGAAAGAGAATTCTGAAAAAAGTCTTAGGAACAGCGGAGTTGTCGCCGCAGCGCCTGCATTTCCGCCCTGCCTTGTACGATCGCCCGTAAACGAAAGATAGCTCCAAATACATCGTCGGCACCGAACGCGGCGCTGACGCTCGCGCACTCCCGCGACGAGAAGCTCACGTTCGCATAGCGCAGACGGGATGCTATAATTTTTGTTTGTCCCTCCACATGCAGCCGCAGTGTGGGCGCGTAGCTCAATTGGCAGAGCAACTGACTCTTAATCAGTAGGTTGTAGGTTCGATTCCTACCGCGCTCACCAGCTTTTTCAAAGTGGGATGGAGCCGCTCTACTGGCGGTGGCTTCGGATCCTGTCCAAGTTTGAACCTTGGGCTTCACTCTATGCGGTGATCTTGAAGAAAAACGGGTCTATCGAAACGTTTACCGGAGTCGAGCGATCGGTCGCGAGCAGTGTTCCTGCGTTGAAGTCCGCATTGCGCTGGTATTTTACCTGGTTGGGGAAGTTGTTCTGGTCGGGCAGGTTGTTGGCGGAAAAGACGCCGTAGAAGTCGGCGCCGACCGAGATCATCCGGATGTAGTCGCCAATATACGGCTGAAATTGCGGCTGGGGGTTGCCGGCGGGCACCGTGGCCAGTACCAGCGGAGTCCAGGTTGCGTCGTCGGAAGTCTGGTCCACTTGCGTCACCCAGCGTTGCGCCGCGCCGGTGCCGGTGACGTGCTGATAGGCAAACGCCAGAACGCCGTTGGCATTGATGGCCAGGGCTGGATTGGTGGCGTTGGCCATCGTTTGGATATCGTTGGCCGACCAGACTTGTCCGCCATTGTTCGAGCAGCGTAAATGCAGTGTGTATACGCTTGATTGTTCATCCGCCCAAGCGACGTAGACGCGCTGGCTGTTGTTCGGATCTACCGCGATGGCGATGTCGCCGCCCGTCCGCTGGTTCCCCATAGTGCCATTCCAGACAAACTGTACGTTGAGCGCGACTCGCTGGCCGGCCAGGTTGTCGCTGGAATCGAGCAGAGCCGTGAACGGGGCAGCGCCGCCGCCGGGATCGTCACGAACGACCACGACGTCCGCCGTGACACTGCCGCTGTTCCGATCGAAGGACCGCCATCCGTAAAACGCGGCGTAAGCGGTGCCGTCCGCCGCCGAGGCTGGCCGAATCTGCGGGCCGTTCTGCCCAGCCGTGCCGGTGCTGCGTGTTTCGATGCGCACGGATACAAATGCCGGAGGCGCTGCGTTCCCGTCGAGCGCCCTATCAATGGTGGCCGTCTGGCCACCGGCTACACCCAGGTCGTTCAAGCCGATGCAGACGATGTCTTTGCCGGCGTTCGAGAAGGCGTGCACAAAAGGCTGGTCCACTTGCTGTCGGCTGCCAACGACATCCATTGGCGTAAGAGACGAGGGATTCGCCGCCCGCAAGGCATTTGAAGAGCAAATCTCCCGGGAGCTTCAGGATCCCGGAGTAGAGATTCTGCTGGCCGAAGCCGACAGTGATGTCGCCTGTGCCGGTGTCCGGGCCCTGGCTGGGAATAATGGACTGCAGCGACCAACTGTTTCCGCCATCATTGGAGAGGTAGACTGGGGCCAGCGGTCCGCCCATGGGGTCGGGCGTAAAGGCAGTGGCCACGATCTGCTGGGGATTGGCAGGATTCACGGCGAGACAGGGCTCGCTGTCCTGATTTTCTTCGGCACTCAGCGACTGCGGGATCATGTTGACCAGCAGCACATTCGCCAGAGCAGGAGCGGCGCCCTTGCGCTTGCTTTTGCCTTTTCGTAGCGTTGCTCCCCGGATTGCTTTTTTCTTTGCAACCATAAACTCACCTGCCGATGATCTGACTACTTCTTCCTGGCCGGCGCGAGATTGCTAACCATCGCCTTGATCTCATCGTGTTTCTGCACCGGCTGAAAATCTTCCGGATGCAGCGCGGTGTAAGCCTCTGGAGATCCTGCTTCCTTCAGGCTGACGGTGTGTCCGACCTGCGGTTCACCGGGTGGAACTGCCTTGTGCAGGATGAAGGTCCCCTGCTGGCCCGGAGAGAACTTTGGAGCTTTGTGCCAGCGGACGTCGTCACTGCTCGGAAAGCGGATCACGACCTTCTTGATAGTGGGATCGCCTTTGTGGGTTTCCTGGACTTCAATGACGGCATCCCGCCATTTCGGATCGTGCTCGCTGATGCGACCCGGGGGGATGGGTGAAGTTGCGCCCATGACTTTCGCCGTGGTTTCAAGAGCGCCCGGTTCGGAGATACTGGTGACACGACCGGAGACCACCGAGTCGGCGGTGGCGAGGCGATTGGTCAGAGTCTGATCCGCCAGGCGTTGCGTCGGAGTCCGTGACGTTTGCAGGGATCGTGACAGTGCCGCGGCGGGTTGGATCCCAACCGATTGAACGGCGAATCCCTTCTGCCCCATGATCCAGCCGTTGGTGTAGAAAACGGCGTTTTGCTTTGCCTTGACACTCTGACCTGGACCGAGCCTGACGGTGATTTCTTTTCCCTCGGACTTCTGAAACATCGCCGGCGACTGCAACACCCCAGTCACTTTGACCACAACTGTGTTGTCAACGTCTTTCACTTCGGGCAAGTTGGCGGCCTTGACCTTGAGCACGGTGCCTTGAAAAACAAAGGTTGCTTTGCCTGCGAGATCTAGCGCTGCGTCTTGACTAGACATATTCCCATCCTGCGTTTCCTGTTTCTGGTTCCACGAGCTCTGCCGCCATTGTACGACCCGGTAGCGAAGCTCAGGCCCTCGTGCATTCCCCGCGGACTAGCGGTGGATCTGATCCAGCATGGTCAGCACGCCCAGGAACGTCAGCGAACCGGCGCCCACCACGCGCCACACGCTGCCAGGAAGCCGGCGGCCAAGCTCGGCGCCGACCGTGACTCCCAGCAGACCCTTAGTCATGAGGGCGATCGTGGCAGCTCCCCAGACTGCTACAGGAGACCCGAACCGCGCTGCCATGGCAGCGGTGGTGAGCTGCCCCGCGTCCACCCATTCCGTGAGAAAGACGGTGGCAAAGCAGACCAACAAAGAAGAAGTGGCAGAGCCATCGTCAGTGTGTTCGATCTCCGGCTTCTTCCATCCGACAATGATCGCGGAAACGAAGAACGTCCCGACACTGGCCCATCCCACCAGGCTCGAGGGCAGGTGAGCCACCCAATTGCCAAACAGCACCGCGATCCCCGCCTTCAAACAGAAGGCAAGAGAGATTCCGCAGTACACCAAAGCCGCCCGGTAGCGACGGGTGAGCGATGCGGCCGCGTACAAGGAACGATCGCCCGCCAGTTCAGCCAGAAGGACGGCCAGGTACGTCGCTGAAAATGCCTGCAGCAAAGGTTGTCTGACCGCAATCAATGAAAAACAATATCCAGGATCGGATGCAATTCAATGCCATTCAGCAGACATACTCCTGCTTGGCCGTGGACCCGGTCAAAGAATCCGACGCCGGTGACCGTTACCTTGCGCTGAGGAATCTTGATCTCAAAGGTTGCCTGGGGCCCGCCATCGTCGCCCGCGGTTGGCAGGGCGAGAGAGGTTGCCTTAAGTGAGGCGGGCTGCGACGATGCGCCAACCGGCAGTTGGGTCTTGCCGAACTGGGCAAATTGGGCCGCTTTAACATGTTGTCCGAGCGCCGCATCCACCGCTGCCCGGGCCTTCTTGACATAAGGCAGGAAAGGGCTGGTGGCTTTCACGAAAGGCGGTTTGGGCGTGGGGACTTCACCGATCATCGTCTTGGCGGTTTCGCCCTGTAGAACCAGGTGATAGTCGCCGTCCGCCTCCAGCTTCAGTGCGGTCACCGTGGCATCGAGCTGCCATACCGTGGTTTCGACCGGCTCGGAGCGAGTGTCCTGGTAAACCGAGAAGTCCTGCGTGGGCGGGTTCATGTCCGAGGGCCGGGGAATGCTGCACATCTCTTCCACGGTGGTCTTGACCACCCCCTTAGTATTGACCTGGCCAATGTCCTGGTCCGTCCCCGTCTTTACCGGCCAGCGTTCTTTCCCGGGCTTGGTTGCTGTGGCTGTGACCGCAGCGGCCGCGGCTAACGCTGCGGCTCCGCCAGCTAACGGCGCAGCGATGCCGGCTGCGTGCTTTACTGCGCTTCCATCAATGACTGTATCCAGCTTAAATCCGCCGTTTCGAGGATTGCTCATCGCGGACGCCTCCTGATTCGGATGTCTAATTACTCACTGCAGAGCCCCTAGAAAGGAATTGCGGAACGACTATGTTTTCAGGGCTGAGACGGTGGCGGCACCATAAGCCAAGACCGGCAGAGGTGGCAACAACTTCTTGATCTTGTTCCAAAAATAGAACACTCACGGTGAAAGTCCGGCGCGGATGACGTCAGACAGCGGATGCCAAGTCCATGCACAGCAAGAGGACAAACGGCTCCGGACCGTTGGCCTGGCTGCTTTCCCAGAAGAGGTGACACTTTCTCGATGCGTTAGCCACCCGGTGTCTGTCTGTTCCGTTTTCGTAACGGCGCTGCCGTCAGCCTACCTTCCAAGATGAGGGCGCTTCGATGTAGGTGCGATCCAGTGCTGCCACCGAAGGACAGCCGAGCAGCCGGAGGGTGCGTTCGACGTCGGAGCGCAAGATCTCGATGGCGCGGGTAACACCGGGTTGGCCTGCCGCAGCGAGTCCGTAGGCATAAGCCCGGCCAACCAGAACAGCGCGGGCCCCCAGGCAGATGGCCTTCACGATGTCGCTGCCGCGGCGGATTCCACCGTCCATGAGCACTTCGAGCCGGCCGTTGGCAGCGGCGACGACTTCGGGCAGGGCGCGCAGCGTCGGCGAGACGGAATCGAGCTGGCGGCCACCGTGGTTGGAGACGACGACCGCGGCAGTGCCTTCGTCCACCGCGCGCCGGGCATCGTCGCCGGTCAGAATCCCTTTGATTACGATCGGCCCGGACCACACTGCGCGGATCCAGCGCAAATCTTCCCAGGTCACGGTAGCCTGGGCCAGGGCCGCCGCAACGTCCACGAGTTGCATCGGCCCTTGGCCGGGGATGACGATGTTTTCCAGTTTGGGTATACCGCCGTCGAGGAGAAACGAAGCCAGCCAGCCGGGATGGGCGAGAAACTCCGGCAGGTAAGGGATTTTCGCGAACAGCGAGGTGCCCATCAGCGCCTTCATGCCGTTGCGGGGGTCGCGCTCGCGCATGCCCGCTACGGGAGTGTCCACGGTGAGCACCAGAGCAGAGAAACCGGCGCGACGGGCGCGGTCGAGGGCGCTCTCAGCGGCTTCGCGGCCGCCGAGCAGGTACAGCTGATACCACACAGGACCGGACGATGCGGCCTTCACGTTTTCCAGCTTGTGGCCAGAGATGGTGGAAAGAATGTATCCGGTGCCCGCTGCGCCGGCCGCGCCGGCCGCGGCCACCTCGCCCCCGGGATGCATCAAGCGGCTGTAGCCCACGGGCGCGAGCATCGCGGGAAAGGAGAGTTTGTGGCCAAGCACTTGGGTGGTCAGGTCGCAAGCGCCAACGTCCACAGCTCCGCGGGGGCGGAAAATCACATCGCGAAAGACACGACAGTTTTCCGCGAGCGTGAGCTCGGATTCCGCGCCGCCATCCAGATAGTCGAAGACGGACTTGGGAACGCGATGCCAGGCAACCCGGCGCAAATCCTCGATGTTGACGACTTGTGAAGAATTCAGAGCGCGATCCGCAGCAGTCATTTTTGCCCCCGCCGGCCACCAGAAGGAGTCAGTGGGAAGATACAGACTCGCCGCTAGTTTCCAGGAACTGCAGTGCTAGAAGTTACCAGAAGCAGGACGCTGGTGCTTTCGCTTGAGAGAATCGTAACCCTATTCGATGCCAAGTTGTTTCTGGATTTGTTCCAGCGGCACACCCTTCGTCTCCGGAACCATGGTCTTTACCCAGATGAGTTGGAGAACCATCATGCCGGCAAAGAACGAGAAAACGTAACCGGGCGGGAAGGCGACGACCATCTTTGGAAAGAAAGTTGTGAGCAGGGCCGCGAAGATCCAGTGGGTAAAGCTGCCGAGGGTCTGACCTTCCGCGCGATGACGGTTGGGGAATATCTCCGAGATAAGCACCCAAATGACGGCTCCCTGGCCGATGGCGTGGGCGGCAATGAACGCGAAGATGCAAGCCGGCACGATTGACAAATGACCGGTAAAGAAGGCCCAGGCCACCAGGCCGAGCGAGGTGATGTAGCCGAACGATCCGATATAGAGGAGGGTACGTCGGCCCAGCCTATCAATCAGCCAGAGGCCAACAAAAGTGAAAATGAGGTTGGTGACGCCAATCCCGATGGATTGCAGCAGAGCGGCTTTCGCGGCCAGTCCGGTAAGTTCGAAGATGCGCGGTGCAAAGTAGAGAATCGCGTTGATGCCAGACATCTGGTTGAAGAAGGCAACCAGGATGGCGAGCATAATCGGCTTGCGAAGGCGCATCGTCCAGAAATGTCCGAAGGAGCCTTCCGCCGAAGCGGCGGCCAGGATCTCGTCGGCCTCGGCCGCGATTTCAGCTGGCGAATCCTCGGGTTCGATCCGTTGCAGCACCTGCAGAGCGGCTTCGCGATCGCCCTTCCTGCTCAGCAGCCAACGTGGGCTTTCGGGGAGGCCGAAGCAGAACAGAGCGTAGAGAAACGACGGAAACGCGGCCACACCCAGCATCCAGCGCCAGGCGTTTTCGCCGATGCCGGCGAGCAGCGCGTTGGAGACGAAGGCGATCAGGATGCCGAAGACAATGTTGAACTGGAACATGCCGGCAAGCCGTCCGCGATGCTTCGGCGGAGCGATCTCCGAGATGTACATGGGCGCGACCACGGTCGAGATGCCGATGCCCAGCCCGCCGATGACGCGCGCGATGATGAAAACGGCAACGTTTGGCGCCAAAGCTGAGCCTACCGCTCCCACAAAGTAAAGAATGCCGATCCAGAGCAGCGTGGCTTTGCGTCCGAACCGGTCCGCGGGCCAGCCGCCGAGCAGGGAACCGACCACAGTGCCGTAAAGAGCCGAGGCCATGGCAATGCCGTGCAGACCGGGACTCAGTCCCCAAAGCGCTTGAATTGTCTTTTCGGCGCCGGAAATGACGACCGTGTCAAAACCGAAAAGGAATCCGGCGAGTGCCGACGTAAGCGACCAGAAGAAGATGCGAGCATTCATAAGTTAGGAAGAGCGATACTTCGAAAATCATCGGGCGATGACTGACGACTGCGAACTGCCCTCTCACCCCTTGACCAGCGGAAACCCCTTCTCGCGCCAGTCGCGGATGCCGCCGTCCATCGAGATCACGTTGGTGTAGCCCATTTTTTGCAGGTTGTCGGCGGCCAGGGCGGAGCGAAAGCCGCCGCCGCAATAGAGGATCATCTCAGCGTTAAGCTCCGGCACACGCGCTTCGATGTCGCGCTCGATGATGCCCTTGCCCAGGTGGATGGCGCCGGGCAGGTGATCTTTGGCGAATTCGCTTTCCTCGCGCACGTCCACCAGCAGGAACTTCTCGCCGCGATCCATGCGCGCTTTGACCTGGCTGACATTGGTCTCGCGCACCCGCGTCTTGGCGTCGTCCACAATCTTCAGAAAGCGGGGAGGATGCTGGTGGGCCATGGGAACTCCTTGCAAGTAGCCGACGATTAACATCCTATCAAGTGCTGCTGTATTGTGCATGGCTCCTGACAGTTTGTCATCCCGGGCAAGGCGAGGGATCCAGGTTCTTGCTCGCGCGGCGGCAGACTCCGGGCACAAGCAAACACTCAGGTCCCTCGCTTCGCTCGGGATGATATTCAGCTGAGTTCTTCATGGTTCATCAAACCTCAGTTAACATCAACCGATGACGGGGAAACCTATGAAACCTACGGGGCGCACTGGCCTGGCTCGGATGCTCTCGAAGCTGGGTTACTGCTCTCGTTCGCGGGGTGAGGAGTTGATTCGGACTGGCCGCGTGCGGTTGAACGGTGGAGTGCGACGCGATCCCGAGACGCCGGTACGCGCGGATCAGGACCGCATCACGGTGGATGGGGTGGCAATCGAGCCGCAGCGAGAGGTTTATCTCATGATGAACAAGGCGCGTGGTCTAGTGACGACGGCCTCCGATGAAAAGGGACGCGAGACTGTGTACTCGGTGCTGGAGAAGGCGGGTGGCGCCCTTCCGTGGGTCGCTCCTGTGGGCCGGTTGGATAAGGCGAGCGAGGGTCTGATATTGCTGACCAATGATTCGGAGTGGGGCGCGCGTGTGGCGGCGCCGGCAACCCATCTGGAGAAGACTTACCACGTGCATGTCGGGTCGGTTGCGGGCGAGCAGATCGCCGCGACGCTCACCCAGGGAGTGAAAAGTGAAGACGGAAAATTCCTGCGGGCCCGGCGGGCATGCTTGCTGCGTTCGGGCGAGAAAAACTGCTGGCTTGAGATCACGCTTGACGAAGGCAAGAACCGGCAGATTCGACGCATGCTGGAGGCGCAGGGAGTGGAAGTGCTCCGACTGGTGCGCGTGTCAATCGGGCCACTGCAGTTGGGCAAGTTGGCGAAGGGAGCATACCGCCCGCTGGCCGCGGAGGAGAAGCTCGCTCTGGATCGCGCGATGACGGCAAAAAGCCCCTCAACCACGAAGGGCACGAAGTAACACGAAGGAGAGCTGACTCGAATCGCCCATGACTGATCTCACATTCCTTCCCGCCGTGACCATGGCGCAGCACATCCGCGAGAAGAAAATCTCACCGGTCGAACTCGCCGACGCCCATCTGGCGAAAATCGAGAGATTGAATCCCAGGTTGAACGCGTTCGTACACGTAGACGCGGAGCGGGTTGGCCGCGAAGCTCGGACCGCGGAGGATGCCGTGATGAGCGGCAGAGGCCTTGGCCCGCTGCACGGCGTTCCCATCAGCATCAAGAGTTCCGTGGAAGTCGCTGGTTTTCGTTGCGAGTCGGGCACGCGGCTGCGCGCCGGATTCGTTCCCGCAGAGGACGCGCCCTTGGTGGCGAGGTTGCGTAACGCGGGCGCAATCGTGCTGGGCGTGACCAATACTCCGGAGTTTCTGATGGCTTGGGAGACCGACAACCTGCTCTACGGCCGCACCAACAGCCCGTGGGATCTCGCTCGTACCCCGGGCGGCTCCAGCGGCGGGGAAGCGGCGGCGATTGCCGCGGGAATGTCGGCCGGCGGAGTGGGCAGCGATGGCGGCGGCTCGATCCGCGTGCCCGCCCACTTCAGCGGCATCTGCGGACTCAAACCCACGCCGGGGAGTATTCCCTCGACCGGCCACTTTCCCGCGTCCGGCGGGCCGTTTGCGCTGATCGGCGTGGTCGGTCCCATGGCGCGCACAGTGGCTGACGTGAGGGCTCTGTTCGAAGTGATGCAGGGCCCGGATGACGGCGACACCTGCGCCGCCCCCGTGCCTCTGCGCTGGCCAAGCGATGACGAAGTAAAGAAGCTGAGAGTGGGCTATTTTGAGGACGATGGCCGCACGCCCGTCACTGCCGAAACTCGCGCGGCCGTGAGGACCGCCGCAGAAGCCTTGGCGGGCGCTGGATTTCAAGTCGAGCCGTTTCGTCCCGATGGCCTGGAGGAAGCGCGGTTGCTGTGGAAGAGGTTCTTCGTCACAGCCGGCGGGATGATGATTGGCCCGCTGTTCCATGGCCGCGAGGGCGATCTCAGCCGGATCCTGAGGCAATTCCTCGAATGGTCCGCGGCCGAACCACCGCTTAGTGGGGAGTCGCTGCTCGACGCGTGGATTCGCCGGGACGTTTTGCGCGCGCAATTCTTGGCGCAGATGAGGAAGTATCCGATTCTGCTGTGCCCGACGGCCGCGATCCCTGCCTTTCGCCATGGAGAGCGCCGTTGGAAAATTGACGGCAAGACCGTGGAGTATCTCGACGCATGGAGTTACACGGAATGGTTCAATCTACTGGGCAATCCCGCAGCCGTTGTGCCTGTGAGCCATTCCGTCGCTGCTGAATCCGAAGGCATGCCCATCGGCGTGCAAATCGTCGGCCGGCCGTGGGAAGAGGAGCAGGTTCTGGCCGTCGCTGCCGCGCTGGAGCAGGAGTGCGGGGCGTGGAAAATCCCGCCGATCAGCTGAAAGCCGCCGGCCGACCGGTAGTATTTTTGCATTATTCCCGTTGCAGGCCCGCCTGTATATGGTTGTTGGCGCTTGATTTCAGCCACTGTGGGGCTGATTCCAGTTTCGTCACGATCAAGCGTCAAACACATGCAGGAAATGCCGACATCTAAGGGATTCCTCAGCCGCGCCCTGTCGTGGGCCGCGCTCTTCCTGACAGTATCCGCCGTATATCTCTACACCTTTCCGCAGGCGACCATCTTCTACGCTGGCGTAGTCCTGCTGCATGCGGCCGTGGGCGTGTTGGCTGCGATTCTGCTGGTTCCTGCCTTGTTCCGGCTGCTGCGCACGGGGAGTTTTTCCTCCCGCGCTGGCTGGTTGCTGATCGCTGCCGGAGCGGTTTTTGGACTCATTTTGCTGAAGACCGGGACGCTGCGGCCGGAACTGAAGAAGCTGGATTTTCACGTTCTGATTTCGCTCGCCGGCGTCGGCTTGCTGATCGCGGATCGGTGGGACAGGCGCAGGTCGTCGGAGCCCGCATCGTCGGAAACAAGTGTCGGCTCAGCTGCCGTGCGCGCGGCGATCTGTCTCGTCGCGATAGCGGGCGTTGGCTATGGCGCGCGCTACGTGCGCGAAAGCTGGCGGACGCATGGCCGCATCGAGAATCCCGCCATGCCTCCCGACAACATGAACGGGGAAGGTGACGGTCAAGACGGTAAGTTCTTCCCCAGTTCGGCGCAGGTATATGGCGGGCAGAGAATTCCCAGCAAGTTCTTCATGGAGTCCGATTCCTGCAAGCGCTGCCACGAAGATATCTACAACCAGTGGTTCAGTTCGGCGCACCATTTTTCTTCGTTCAACAACCAGTGGTACCGCAAGTCGGTCGAGTACATGCAGGATACGGTCGGCACCAAGCCTTCGCGATGGTGCGCCGGCTGCCACGATCCGGCATTGCTTTACAGCGGGCTGATTGATACTCCCATCAAGCAAATCGTCCATCGGCCCGAGTCGCAGGCGGGACTGGGCTGCATGATGTGCCACGCCATCGCCGACGTGAAGAGCACCATGGGGCAGGGCGATTTCTATCTGGAATATCCCAAGCTGCACGAACTGGCAGCTTCGCAGAATCCGGTGACGCGGGCGCTGCATGATTTTGTGATCAAGCTGAATCCCGAGCCGCACCGGCGCGTGTTCCTCAAGCCCTTCATGAAAGACCAGACGCCGGAGTTCTGCTCGTCTTGTCACAAAGTTCACCTCGACGTGCCGGTCAACAACTACCGCTTGTTCCGCGGATTCAACGAGTACGACAACTGGCAGGCCAGCGGAGTGTCGGGGCAGGGAGCACGGTCGTTCTACTATCCTCCCAAGCCCCAGCAGTGCGCCGACTGTCACATGCCGCAGGAAGCCTCGAAGGACCAGGGGAACATCAACGGCTTCGTGCACTCGCACCGTTTCCCAGCGGCCAACACGGCGCTGCCGACGGCCAACGAAGACGCGGCGCAGTTGAAGCTGACGGAAGATTTCCTGAAGAATGGCGCGCTGACCGTAGATATTTTCGCGCTGTCGCCGGCGCAGCCGCCACTGAAGCCCGGCGCAGCGGCTCAGTCGGAACTTTCCACGACGTTTGCCGTGGGAGAAGAAGCCGAGAGCAAGATTACAGGCGAGGCCGGAGGGGAAGCCGCTCCGGTTACGGCGCCGTTGAACCGCGTGCAGCCATCTCTGCGCCGCGGCGACACCGTACGCGTGGATGTGGTCGTGCGCACGAAGAAGGTTGGCCACTTTTTCCCCGGCGGAACGGTGGATGCCTACGACACCTGGCTCGAACTCAAGGGGACGGATGACAAGGGCCAGACGGTCTTCTGGAGCGGCATGGTCGCGGACAACGGTCACGGGCCGGTGGAAAAAGGCGCGCACTTCTACCGTTCCCTGCAAATTGATGCTCACGGCAATCCCATCAACAAGCGCAACGCGTTTGCCACGCGTGCGGTGGTGTATGTCCGGCTGATTCCTCCAGGCGCGGCCGATACCGTGCATTATCGGATGCTCGTCCCTGAAAACGCGGGCAGCAAGATCACCTTGCACGCGCGGCTGTGCTACCGGAAGTTCTCCTGGTTTGGGACGCAGGAATCTTTCGTGGGTCAGCCTGATCCGAGTGCGCCGCCAGGCTCTGTTTCGCCCGATTATGACGACCGTCTGACCGTCTTCACGGCATCGCTGAGCGGTGTGTCCGCAAAAGAAGAGAAGGTCCCCGACCTGCCGATCGTCACGATTGCGGAAAATGAAGTCACACTTCCGGTGGTCGCGCACAATGCTCCCGCGGCCGAGCCGAAGACCATCGTCCGCAAAGAAGAGTGGCAGCGCTGGAACGACTATGGCATTGGCCTGTTTCTACAGGGAGACTTGAAAGGTGCGGCCGCGGCCTTCCAGAAGGTGACCGAGGCTGACCCAAACAATCCTGACGGCTGGGTCAACCTTGGCCGCTGCGCGGTGCAGGAGGGCGACATGGCGCGGGCGCGCGCCGTACTGGAGAAGGCTCTGGCCTTGTCTCCGGATCTTGCGCGTACCAATTTCTTCTACGCCAAGGTGCTGCGCTCGGATGGAAACTATGATGGCGCGGCCGAGCGGTTGCGCAAAGTTCTGGCGCAGTATCCGCGCGACCGTGTCGCGATCAACGATTTGGGGCGCGTCCTGTTCCTGCAGCGCAAGTACGAGGAAGCGGTGAAGGTCCTGCGCTCGGTGCTGGCGATTGACCCCGAGGATTTGCAGGCGCACTATAACCTGATGCTCTGCTACAACGGCCTGGGCAACGAGAAACTGGCCAAGGAGCATCAGGCGCGCTACATGCGGTTCAAGGCCGATGAATCCTCTCAGGCGCTGACCGGCTCGTATCGCCAGCGTCATCCGGAAGACAACAACGAGCGCCAGGCCGTGCATGAACATGTCTCGGTAGCGCTGCCGGGCCTTACTACGAAACGCGTAGGGACAGCCGCCTCGGCTGTCCGCAAAACCAGGGTGGCGTCCACGACCTCTCCAGGAGCTTCCGAGTAAATGCCCCTTCCCGGCAGAAAGTCCACCACGGAGTCACGGAGACACGGAGGATCGCTGTTTTCTGTTGCTTTCCGTGCCTCCGTGTCTCCGTGGTTGATGTTGGTCTTGCTTGCGGCGTCAAGCTTCGCCCAGACTGTCCACTTCCGCGACATCACCGCGCAGGCCGGCATCCACTTTACCCATAACAACGGCGCCTTCGGGAAGAAATGGCTGCCCGAAACGATGGGGCCGGGCTGCGCTTTCATTGACTACGACAATGACGGATATCCCGACGTCATTCTTATCAATGGAGATGATTTCCCGGGACATCCTCACGGCGGCGCGACCACGCTCAAGCTTTACCATAACAATCACGACGGCACGTTCACCGACGTGACACGGAAGGCGGGCCTGGCGGTGCCGATGTTCGGATTCGGCGTGGCCGTGGGCGACTACGACAACGACGGCTTCGACGACATCTTCGTTTCGGCGCTGGGACAGAGCCATCTGTTTCATAACAACGGCAACGGCACGTTCACCGACGTGACCAAGTCGGCTGGGATGTGGGGGCCGAACGAATTTTCCACCAGCGCGGCCTGGGTGGACTACGACCGCGACGGCAAGCTCGATCTGGTGGTTGCAAACTACGTGCAGTGGAGCGAGCAGGGCGATCTCTACTGCACGCTCGACGGCGCGCACAAGTCCTACTGCACCCCGGAATCGTACAAAGGCACGTCTGTGCGGCTGTGGCACAATCTGGGTAGCGGCAAGTTTGAAGATGCGACGCAGAAGGCCGGACTGGGTGATCCCACGTCGAAGAGCCTGGGCATCGCCATTCTCGACTACAACGGCGATGGCTGGCCCGACATTCTGATCGCCAACGACACGCAGCCCAACAAGCTCTACCTCAACAAACAGAATGGAACCTTTGAGGAGCGTGGCGTCGCGGCCGGCATCGGCTTCAGTGAAGACGGCGTGGCGCGCGCCGGCATGGGCGCCGACGCCGCCGACTACGACCGCAGCGGCCACGCCAGCGTCATCATCAGCAATTTCGCCAATCAGATGGTGTCGCTCTATCACAACGAGGGTAACGGCTTGTTCGTGGACGAGGCTCCGCAATCGGAAGTCGGCCGGGCCACCTTGGTTACGCTGGGATTCGGCTGCTTCTTTTTCGATTACGATAACGACGGCTGGCAGGATATTTTTGTCGCCGACGGCCACATCGAAGATCAAATCGAGCGCGTGCAGAAGCGCGTCAGCTATGCGGAACCGCCACACCTATTCCGCAATCTCGGAGGAGGCAAGTTTCAGGAAGTCACGACGCAGATGGGCAGCGCGTTTGCCGCGCCAAAAGTGGCGCGGGCCGCGGCTTATGCCGACATTGATAATGACGGCTTCCTCGACATTTTGCTCACCACCAATGCCGGCCCTGCGTACCTATTCCGCAACGAAGGTGGGACGAATCACAGCCTCCGCCTCAAACTGGCGGGCACGAAGTCGAATCGTGACGGCATCGGCGCGGTCGTCCGCGTAGCAGCTGGCTGCGACAAGCAGTGGAAGATGCTGCGCTCCGGTTCGAGTTATCTGGCGCAGAGCGAACTGGTGCTGAGCTTCGGCCTGGGCTCGCAAACCAAAGCCGACAGCGTTGAGATCCAGTGGCCCAGTGGGCAGATGGACAAGCTGTCGAACATCAACGCGGGACAGACCGTCACGGTGCAGGAAGGGAAGGGAATTGTTAGCGCCCGCGCCTACTCCGTGCCGTATGCGTACGCGAAATAGCGACGGCAACCCTGTGTTCCTCAGTGCCCTCTGTGGTTAAATCTCTAAATAGATGAATCTGAAACTGTTTGTCGCGTTTGTCGCTGCGTCTCTGGCCGCCATCGGCCTGCTCACTCCCGCGTCCCAGCCAAACCCTGTGGAAGCCGCACGGCTGAACAATCTTGGCGCGGCCTACATGAACCAGCAGCTTTTCGAGAAGGGATTGAAGGCGTTCCAGCAGGCGTCGGAAGCTGATCCCAGCCTGGCGATCGCGCGGCTGAACCAGGGGGTCGCCTATCTAAACCTGCAGAAAGTGGACGAAGCCAAAGCCGCGTTCGAAGATGCGCTCAAGCAGGACCCAAAAAACCCGAACGCGTGGTACAGCCTCGGGATGCTGGCCAAGAACACCGGCGACGCGCCGGCGGCGATTGATGCGTTCAAGCGCGTCACCGAGATTGACCCGAACGACGCCGACACCTGGTATTTCCTGGGCAGCGCTTACGTGCAGGCAAAGCAGTTTCCGCAGGGCATTGAGTCCTTCCAGCGCGCGCTGCAACTGAATCCGCTGCACGCCTCGGCCGAATTCGGATTGTCGCGAGCGTACCAGCAATCCGCCGACGTAGACCACGCCCGCGAACACCTCAAGAAATTCCAGTACATCACGCAGAACAAAATCGGCGCCCCCATGAGCCTGGCTTACGGCGAACAGGGCCAGTATTCGCGCGCGGTCGAGTCGCCGTCAGCAGTGTTGAAAGCGCCGGCGCAGATTAAGGTGCGATTTGTGGACGTGACGAAGGCGGCGGGGATAGTTTCCAGACCCTTGCCCCGCACGAGTGAAGTCCGCGTTTCCCCCCTTGGACCGGGCGCGTGCTTTGTTGACTACGACGGCGACGGACGAATTGACATTCTTCTTACAGACAACGGGCCGGAAGGTGGCGTGGCTCTGCTGCACAACCTCGGGGGGAAGTATGAAGACGTGACAAAGACAGCGGGGCTTGATCCGACGTTGCACGGTCTAAGCTGCGTGGCTGGAGATTACGACAACGATGGGGCCACTGATATAGGCATCAACGTCAACTATGCCGAGCCCCGACCGACCCTCGCCACTGGGTCTGTTCGACGAATTCATCTATTCCACAACGAGAAGAACGGCACCTTTAAGGATGTCACGGAAGCTGCGGGCATCAAGGGCGATATATACGACGACCTATTTAGCGTTGGCATGACTTTTGTCGACTACGATCATGACGGAGACCTCGACCTGTACGTCAGTGCCCAGGGTATAAAGCCGGGTCCTGGGCCGCGCAAAGATGGGGAGACAATATTCGTACCCAGCAGGATGTTCAGGAACAACGGTGACCATACCTTCAAAGAGGTAGCCCCGTCTCGCGGCTTGGATAGCTCCCCGAGCACAAATGCAATCGGGACAGACTACAACAATGACCGAGCCGTGGACCTAGTTGTAGCTGGAATGGCGCCGGTAATGCTCGAGAATCCGCGCGAGGGAGAATTCAAGCGACACTTGTGGTGGAACGATATCACGACCGGTCAGGGGGTCGTCGGCGTTGCGGTCCTCGACTTTGACCATGACGATTGGATGGATGTTGCGTTCACGCAGGCGGGACAATCCGGCCTCACCCTCTGGCGCAATAATCACGGCAAATCGTTCGATCAAGTGAAACTACCCGACACCAACTGGGCCCGCGCCTTCGGCGTTGCCGCCTTCGACTACGACAACGACGGCTGGGTGGACCTCGTCGCCGTCGGCGAAACGAAAGACGGAAAGGGCGAAGTTCGACTCTTCCGCAACCTTGGGCCCGATGGTTTCAAAGATGTCACCGCCGATGTCGGCCTCGACAAGATCCAGCTCAAAGAACCGCGCGCCATCATTACCGGCGACTACGACAACGACGGCGCCGTTGACCTGCTCATCACGCAGAACCACGGGCCTGCCGTGCTGCTGCGCAATGAAGGCGGCAACCAGAATCACTGGCTGCGACTCGCGCTGAAGGGTCTGAACGACAACAAATCAGCGATAGGCACGAAGGTCGAAGTCTTCTCCGGTGGCAACCGGCAGAAGTTCGAGATCTACGGCTCCAACGGCTATCTCGGGCAGAACTCACCCTACCTTACCGTCGGCCTGGGCGACGCCAAGGAGGCCGACATCGTGCGCATGCTGTGGCCCACCGGTGTGTTGCAGGATGAAATCCAGGTTGCGGGCGACAGGCAGCAGAACTTTCTTGAGATTGACCGCCGCGGCAGTTCCTGCCCCACACTCTTCGTGTGGAATGGCGAGCGCTACGAATTTGTCGCCGACATGCTGGGCGCGGGCGTGGTCGGACACTGGGTCGGGCCGGGCCAGCGCGACATTCCGCGGCCTGTTGAGTTCATCAAGATTGACCGCAACATGATTCGGGAGAAAGAAAATCAAAGTCCCCATCCTGTCGCTGCAGAAAACGCAGCGACAAGGGTGGGGCACCCGGCCCAGGTTGTGCTAACGACCAGCGACCGACGACCGATGACAGTTTTGAGTTTCCGCTTTATGGAACCGCTGGAAGAGGCTGTCTATCTGGATCAGGTGCGGCTGGTCGCGGCGGATCATCCGGCGGATATGGATGTTTATCCCAACGAGTATTTCGCGTCGAATCCGCCATATCCTGAATTCAAAGTCGTGACGAGCCGCGACGCGCGTCCGCCCGCGGGAGCGTGGGATGAACACGGCCACAACGTTCGACCCGATCTACTGGCACACCGTTACTTCGGCGATTTTGCGCTGACGCAGTTTCAGGGATTTGCCAAACCGCACAGCCTCACGCTCGATCTGGGAGAGCCTTACCGCGGTGGTCCGCTGTGGCTGCTGTTGCACGGTGAGGTCGAATATTTTTCAGCGAACAGCATGTACGCCGCTTCGCAGGCTGGAATCGAAGCGATCCCGCCGTATGTGGAAGCACTGATTGGAAATAAGGAAGACGGAAACGGCAAGTGGAAACGCGTGGTTGACGACATGGGTTTTCCGGCGGGCGGTCCGCGCACCATGACTGCCGATCTCACAGGAAAGCTGCCACCGGGCACGCGCAAGATCCGCATCACGACCAACCTGCAGGTGTATTGGGACAGCGTTCTGATTAACCGTGCTGCTCAAAGTTCCAGTGGCAAGGGCGAGACCCAGCGCCTGACGCTGGTCCCGCTGGTGCGGGCCGATCTGGAATTTCACGGATATCCGCTGAAGATCGAGGGCACTCCCCCCGGCAATGTGCAATACATCTACGAAAGGGTCAGCGCGACCGGCCCCTACGCGCGGCCGGCAGGGACCTACACACGCTATGGCGACGTCAAGCCGCTGCTGACCGCAGCCGACGACGAGCTGGCGGTATTCGGATCGGGCGACGAAGTTCGCCTGGATTTCGACCCGTCGAATCTGCCCGCACTGCCGAAGGGCTGGGTGCGCGATTATTTCTTCGCCGCCAACGGCTATGAAAAAGACATGGACTTCTACGCCTCGGAAGGCAACTTTGTCGCACCCCTGCCGTTCCTCAGTATGGGTGAGTATCCGTATCCGGCTAAGAAAACCTTCCCTCTCGACGACGCGCACGTGGACTATCTTCTCGAGTACAACACGCGCCACATGTCGGGCAACGAGCAGCGCGGGTACTGGTTCGATTACGGAGATCAGAGATAGCGGGTACGGAATCGTTTTAATATTGACAATTTTGCCCCTGCCATAATCCAATAGCCGGACCCATGGGAACCGCTTCCACTCCTTCAACTGCCGCGCCTCGGCTGCGCCGCACCCTCACTCTCTGGGACTTAATCCTCTACGGCGTAATCGTAATCCAGCCGGTTGCGCCCATGTCGGTGTTCGGTGTGCTCAGCGACCGCGGCCACGGACACGTGGTGACCACGATCCTGATCGCGATGGTCGCCATGCTGTTCACCGCGATCAGCTACGGGAAAATGGCGCGCGCGTATCCCAGCGCCGGGTCGGCATTCACCTACGTTGGGCAGGAGATCAATCCCGCTCTTGGCTACGTTACGGGATGGTCCATGGTGATGGACTACATGCTCAATCCCATGATCTGCATCATCTGGTGCAGCCAGCAGGCGCACGTGTTCGCACCGGGAATTCCATACTGGGGATGGGCTGTGTTCTTTGCGCTGGTGTTCACGGGCCTGAACATTCAGGGAGTGAAAACCTCGGCGCGGGTCAATTCGGCGCTGGCTGCGGGCATGGGTGTGGTCATCGCGATTTTCTTCGTGACCGCGGCGCGATACATCTTCGGGCATCCCCACGATGGCGCGGGGTTCTTCACGCGGCCATTCTACGATCCGCATCTGTTTAATACCCCTGCTGTATTGGGCGGCACCTCGATTGCGGTGCTGACTTACATCGGCTTCGACGGCATCTCAACCCTTTCGGAAGAAGCGGAGAATCCCCGACGGAATATTCTGCTGGCTACCGTGCTCACTTGTCTCGTGATCGGAATTCTCTCCGCGGTTCAGGTGTACGCAGCGCAGCTCATCTGGCCCGCAACTGAGCCTTTTCCCAACTCAGATACCGCGTTCACTTTCGTTGCGGGAAGGGCGTGGGGCCCGATGTTTGCCATCCTGGGATTCACGCTGGTAGTGGCGAATTTTGGTTCGGGCATGGGCGCGCAGCTAGGCGCCGCCCGTCTGCTCTATGGCATGGGACGGAGCAAGGCGCTGCCACAATCGTTCTTCGGCGCAGTGGACCCCAAAAGGCATGTCCCGCGCAACAACGTGATCTTCGTCGGCGTCATTGCGCTGGCGGGGGCCTTCTTGATCAGCTACGGCCTGGGCGCCGAAATGCTAAACTTCGGTGCACTGATCGCTTTCATGGGCGTAAACTTGGCCGCGTTCATGCGGTACTTCGTGCGGGACCAGAACAAGAAGATCACAAACTTTATCTTTCCACTTGCGGGGTTTCTGATTTGCCTGCTGCTCTGGCTCAACCTGAGTCGGCCCGCGAAGATTGTGGGCGCGATCTGGATGGCGGCGGGCATTGGCTTTGGGGCCATCAAGACGCGAGGTTTCCGCGGCAACCTGATTGATTTCGAGTTGCCACCTGAGGAAGAGTAGGTGCCTGCAACCGCTCGCCCACTGACCTTGTTTGCGGGCTTTGCCGCCTTCCAACCTGTTCCGCTGCACTTCAAAGCCGTCCGCCTAGTTTATAATTAACGATTCGCCTTTCTACTCTGGAGTGACAAGAGGATGATTCGATTTCTGCAGACCCCCGGCCCGGTGAAGAAGTATCTCCTCGGCGGCTTGCTCCTGCTCATCAGCCTTTCCATGGTGTGGTACTTGGTGCCGAGCAGTGGAAACTCGGGCTACAGCTTCGGCGGACCCACGAAGGGAGTTGTTGCCCAAGTAGACGGTGGGGACATCACCGCCGACGAAGTTCGCCAGGCAGCCAAGATGATGCTGCAGCAGCAGATGCCGCAGGGCGGCGCCAACCTGGCGATGCTTTTGCCTTTCTTCGCCCAGCGGGCGGCCGACCAACTGATTACCCACCAGGTGCTGATGGCCGAAGCCAGCCGCTTGGGCCTGCGGGTTACGAACGAGGAAGTGAAAGACGAACTGCAACACGGGCGCTATGGCGCGACTTTTTTCCCGGGCGGCACTTTCATCGGGGAGCAGGAATATGAAGACATGCTGCAGCGGGCGAACCTGACTCCGGTCAAGTTTGAGAAAGAGGTGGGCGAGGACATTCTCCTTACCAAACTGCAGGCACTTATTTCCGGCGGCGCCAGCGTGGGCGAATCCGAAATCCGCGAGCAGTTCGTCAAACAGAATACGAAGGTCAAGTTCGAGTACGCGGTTCTCAAGCAGGACGACATCAAAAAAGGCCTGCATCCCACGGAAGAAGAACTCAAGGCCTTCTACGAGAGCCACAAGAACACCTACGCGAACTCCATTCCGGAAAAGCGCAAGGTGAAATATGCGCTGGTGGACACCGCCAAGGCGGAGGCCGGGGTCCAGGTCAACGCCGACGATTTACGCGCTTACTACGATCAGCATCGCGACCAGTACCGGACGGCGGAACAAGTGAAGGTCAGCCATATTTTGATCAAGACGCCGCTGCCCGGAACCGACGGCAAAGTGGACGACAAGGGCGTGGCTGAGGCCCAGCGTCGCGCCGAAGATCTGCTGAAGCAGTTGAAGGCAGGCGCCAAGCTGGAGGATCTGGCGACGAAATACTCCGAGGATCCGGGCAGCGCCAAGCAGGGCGGATCGCTCGGCTGGATTGGCAAGGGCCAGACCGTGCCGGAGTTCGAGAAGGCCGCCTTCTCGCTTCGCAAGGGCCAGATCAGCGATCTGGTGAAAAGCAGCTACGGATTCCACATCATTCGCGTGGATGACAAGCAGGAAGCGCACATGAAATCGCTCGACGAGGTCAAGAGCGAGATTGAGCCGATCCTCAAGCGTCAGAAAGGGCAGCAAATTGCCCAGCGTAAGGCGGAAGACTTGCTGAAGCAGGCTCGGGCCGAGGGACTGGATGCAGCCGCGGCGGCGCAGGGAGTTCCCGTGATCACGTCGGAGTTTTTCGGACGCAGGGATGTCCTGCCTGGGCTGGGGCCGGCGACATCGTTCATGGACGCGGTCTTCACCGCTGCGGAGAAGTCGCCGCCCGATGTTGCCCCGGCGTCACAGGGCATCGTCGTGTTCCAGTTGCTGGCCGTGAAGCCGATGGCCACGCCTACGTTTGAAGAAATTCACAGCCGGGTGGAAGAAGAGTTCAAGAACGAGCGCTCCGGCACGCTGCTGGCGCAGAAGGTACAGGAGTTGTCGGACCGCGCCAAGGCTGAACATGATCTCAAGCGCGCTGCCAAGGAACTGGGTGCGACGGTGAAGACCAGCGACTTTGTTTTGCCCGACGGGCAGGTCCCCGACGTGGGCTCGATGACCGGACAGGCCTCCGCGGCTTTCACCATGAAGCCGGGGGAGATCAGCGGTCCGATCACCAGCGGCGCCAACGCCGTCGTCATCGCCGTGCTCGAGAACCAGCCGCCCGCGGACACTGATTATGCCGCCAAGCGCGATCAGATTCGCGACTCCCTGCTGCAGGGCAAGCAGCAGGAACTGTTCGGACTTTTTGTCACCAGTCTGCGCGAACAGATGGAGAAGTCGGGCAAGATCAAGATCAACCAGGAAGAAATGAAAGCCCTGACTCGCACGGGAAGCGAGCAGGGGATGTAGCGGCGGTGACATGTCCTTTCCACGCGCCGCAGGCATTCTGTTGCATCCCACGTCGTTGCCTTCCCGCGGCGGCATTGGTGATTTTGGTCCGGCGGCCTACCAGTTTGTAGATTTTCTCGCGTCCGCCCGCCAGGGTCTGTGGCAGGTCTTGCCGCTGGGCCCGCTGGGCTACGGAAATTCCCCTTACTCTTCCACGTCGGCCTTTGCCGGCAATCCGCTGCTGATCAGTCTGGAGCGGCTGGCGAAACTCGGCTGGATCGCGCCCGCCAAGCTCGATGGACTCACGGCCAGTTCCGGCTCGGTTGAGTACGAGCAGGTATTTGCGCAGAAGATGCCGTTGCTGTTCGAGGCGGCGCGCAGCTTCCTGGGCTCGGCCTCCGGGAACGCCCGGGCGCGACTGGAGAAGTTCCGCGTCGCGAACGCCGGGTGGTTGGATGATTTCGCGCTGTTCGATGCCCTCCGTGCCAAGCACAAGCTCAAAAGCTGGAATGAGTGGCCGGAGGACCTTGCTCGTCAGGAGCCGCCGGCTCTCGCGAAGGCGCGTAAAGAACTGGCCGATGACATCCAGATTCGCAGCGCGCTGCAGTTTGCTTTCTACGAACAATGGCGGGCGCTGCGACGCTATTGCGCCGATCGCGCCATTCGCATCGTGGGCGATGTTGCCATCTTTGTGAACCACGACAGCGCCGACGTGTGGACGCATCGGGAATTGTTCCGCCTCAACGAAAAGCTGGCGCCGGAAGTAGTGGCGGGAGTACCGCCGGACTTTTTCAGCAAAACCGGACAGCGCTGGGGAAATCCGCTCTACCGCTGGGACGTGATGAAGGCTCGCGGTTACGATTGGTGGATCCAGCGGATGCGCTGGGCTACGCAGAACTGTGACTACATCCGGCTGGATCATTTCCGGGGATTCGACCAGTTCTGGGAGATACCGGCTGGCGACGAGACGGCGGTGAACGGGCGCTGGGTGGATGGGCCGCGGGACGACTTCTTCCTGAAGCTGCGCCAGGCCTTGGGGGGAATGCCCTTTTTTGCCGAGGATCTTGGCTATATCACTCCCGAAGTGCATGCCCTGCGCGACCGGCTCCAGATTCCCGGCATGGCCGTGCTCCAGTTCGGTTTCGGGGACGAAGGAGCGCATATCTACCTGCCTCATCGGGCCGCAGGCAAGGTCATTTACACGGGCACGCACGACAACGACACGGTCGTGGGCTGGTGGCAGTCCGGCGCGACCGAACACGAAAAGCGCAATGCGGAGGGTTATCTCGGCCGCTGCGACGATGGCATCCACTGGGCATTTATCAGGGCTGCGCAGTGTTCCGCCGCAAGCCTGAGTATTATTCCGCTGCAGGACGTGCTTGGCCTGGGCAAAGAGGCTCGCATGAATACGCCCAGCCTGCATGGCGGCAACTGGCGGTGGCGCTTCGATTCGGGGCAACTCAACCCGGACCTGGCCGCAAAGCTGGCTCATCTCGCCGAACTGAGCGACCGCCTGCCCAAGCCTTTTGCCAGTCCGGCGGACGACAGCTTCATTGCCTAGCCGATGATTCCGATGTGAACAGACTGTTACAGGAAGCGTGCTTTGCGCTTCCATGCAGATCGTGTATAGAGGGTACGGGAGTTTGAGCGTGAGTGAAGCGATTATCGAGGCCGTAGGGATCGAGAAGTCCTACCCGCAGGCGGACGGCACGCGCATCCAGGTCGTGGGAGCGACCAACCTGGTGATCGAGCCGGGCAAGATCGTCGCCCTGCTAGGTCCGTCCGGCTGCGGCAAGTCCACGTTACTGCGCATGCTGACCGGGCTTTCGCAGCCGACGGCGGGATCGATCTGTTGGCACGGCAAGCCGCTCGATGGCCAGATGCCGAACGTCTCCATCGTTTTTCAGAGCTTCGCTCTGTTTCCCTGGCTCACGGTTCTGGAAAACGTGGAAGCTCCGCTGGAAGCTCGGGGCGTGCCCGCGGTCGAGCGTCGTAAACGCGCCCTGCGCACTCTCGATACCGTCGGTCTCGACGGATTTGAGACGGCGTATCCCAAGGAACTCTCGGGCGGCATGAAGCAGCGGGTGGGCTTCGCGCGTGCGCTGGTGGTTGAGCCCGAAGTGCTCTTCATGGATGAGCCCTTCTCGGCACTCGACGTTCTTACCGCGGAAAATCTGCGCGGTGAACTGCTGGAACTCTGGCTGAACAAAAAGATGCCAACCAGCGCCATCTTCATCGTCACCCACAACATTGAAGAGGCGGTGATGCTGGCCGATCGTGTGATGGTGCTGGGCAGGAACCCGGCTCGGGTGCGATCGGACTTCAATGTGCGCCTCAAGCATCCGCGGGACCGCAAGTCAGCGCGTTTTGTGGAACTGGTGGACTATATCTACAAAGTCATGACCGAACCGGAAGTAGAGCACACGTTGCCGGATGCTGAGAGCACGGCCGAGATCATTTTGCCGGCGGGCGGTCTGGGCGGGCTGACGAAAGAGGCGCTCAAGAAGCAGGAAGCTCCTGTGCGCACCACCAGGTATCAGATGCTGCCTCATGCGCGCGTGGGTGGAATCGCGGGCCTTCTCGAACTGCTCCACGATCGCGGCGGGCGCGAGGATCTATTCCGGCTGGCGGAGGAGTTGGTCATGGACGTCGAGGACCTGCTTCCGATTCTCGAAGGTTGCGTGCTGCTGGGATTCGCCTGGCTGAAAGAGGGAGACGTGCAGATCACGCCGCAGGGAGTGGCCTTTGCCGAAGCCGATATTCAGCAGCGCAAAGTGCTGTTCCGCCAGGCGGTGCTCGAGCATGTGACCATCCTGAAGCAGATTGACAGCATTCTGAAACGCAAGTCGGATCACTCCATGGCAGACGAGTTCTTCCACGACATTCTCGACGAACACTTTGCCGAGGATGAAGTGCAGCGCCAGTTTGAGACCGCTATGAACTGGGGCCGCTATGCCGAGATTTTCGACTATGATCGCGCCAACGGCAAACTGGTACAGGCCGAAGCCTCGGCGATGCCGGATGCCGCGGCTTCCGCGAACACTAACTCAGCCCCGGCCCAGAAATCCTGAAAACGCCAGCTATGACCCACATGAAAAAGTCAGGGGGCCTGCGGGGATTCTCAGCGTACCGCTTGTGGACGCAGGTTCCCAGCATCGAGATCTCCTACCTGCCCGACCTGCTCATGTTCGGCGCGGGCATCGCTTTGTTCTACGGCGTGCTGGTGGTGGGGCGAACATGGCTGGGTCCGTTTACGCCCGAGGTCGAAATCTCCCGCAGCCCGCTGGCCCTGCCCGCCTATGCGGGATACTCGCTGTTGCGCATCACCATCGCCTATGGGCTGAGCCTTGCCTTCACGCTGGTATACGGATACATCGCGGCCTACAATCCGCGAGCCGAGCGCTTTATGATTCCGCTGCTCGACGTGCTGCAGTCCATTCCCGTCCTCAGTTTTCTTCCTCCGGTCATGCTCGCCATGGTTGCGCTGTTTCCGGGAAGGCAGCTTGGCGTCGAGGCTGGTGCCATCCTGCTGATTTTTACCGGGCAGGTATGGAACATGGCGTTCAGCTTTTACGCCTCGCTGAAGAGCATTCCGACCGAGATGCGGGAGGCGGCCAAGGCGTACCGTTTCAGTTGGTGGCAGCGCTTCGTCGAGATGGAGTTGCCCTTCGCGGCGATTGGGCTGGTGTGGAACTCCATGATGTCGGTTGCGGGCGGCTGGTTTTTCCTCATGGCGTGCGAGATGTTTGTGCTCGGTTCGCGCGATTTCCGGTTGCCCGGGCTGGGGTCGTATCTGCAGACTGCGGCCAGTGCGGGCGACACCCGGTCCATCCTGTGGGGCGTCGCGACCATGATTGCGGTGATCGTGCTGCTCGACCAGTTTATCTGGCGTCCAGTCATTGCATGGGCGCAAAAATTTAAGGTGGAGCAGGTCGAGAGCACCGAGGCTCCCCGATCGTGGGTGCTGGACCTGATCCGCCATTCGCGGAGTCTGGAGCGCATTCGCACGAAAACCGTGCGCCCGCTGAGCGAACGGCTGATGCTCTATTTCGCTCAGGTTCGCTCCGCTGGCAAAGCCGAGCGTAGCGTGTGGAAGGTCTGGCTCACTGGCGCGCTCGCGGTGGTTGTGCTGGCGGCGGTGGGTTACGGCGTGGTCCGCGTGGCCATCATTCTGACTGGCCTGCAAAGGGCGGAGTTACGGGAGGCTGGCATCGGCCTGGGCGCGACCTTCCTCCGTGTGAATCTGGCATTGCTGCTTGGGGCCTTGTGGACGATTCCGGCAGGCGTGGCCATCGGTTTCAATCCGCGGCTGGCGCGGATCGCGCAGCCACTGGCGCAGATTGCAGCCTCGGTTCCCGCGACCGCGCTGTTCCCGGTAGTTTTGCTGCTGCTGATTCGCGTCGGTGGCGGGCTGGGCGTGGGCTCCATCCTGCTGCTGCTGCTCGGGACGCAGTGGTACATCCTGTTCAACGTCATAGCTGGAGCCATCGCGATTCCGACGGACTTGAAGGAATGCTGTTCCGTCTTTCGACTGCGCGGCCTCGAGCGCTGGAAAAGGCTCATCCTTCCCGGCATCTTCCCTTACCTCGTGACCGGCATGGTGACCGCGTCCGGCGGCGCGTGGAATGCCAGCATCGTCGCCGAATACTTTCACTTCAAGGGTCAGATATACACTACAACCGGATTGGGCGCGACCATCGCGCAGGCGACCGACCAGGGCAATTTCAACCTGCTGCTGGCCGCGACCATCATGATGGCGGCGACTGTAGTGACCGTCAACCGCCTGGTATGGCGCCGGCTGTATGCGCTGGCCGAAACTCGTTTCCGCCTGGATTAAACAGCGTATCCGCCAGCTTCGCCGCAACCAGTTGGTTACTAGTGGTTACTTTCCTGCTTTCTAGTCCACAGATTTCACCAGCTTTTAACTTGCCCTTCATCCTGCCGCAAAGTCATTGCGCTAATCGTATGTAATGCCATCAAACCAGTTGCATTCGGACCGTGGGCCAGCGGCAGTCTTGTCGGGGGTTACGGACTTCCCCGGTCTGGCTGCAAAGTTTGCGCCGTTGGATAAGGTGCGCGACCTCTACTGGCGCGTGCAGCAATCGCCGGATGGATTCAGCCTCGAGACGTTGCTCGCCGAAATGCGCGTCGGCCTGTGTGTGGACGGAGCCGATGAAGCACGAATTCCAGCCACCGGTCCGGTCGTGGTCGTGGCCAACCATCCTTATGGCATGCTCGACGGCGCGATGCTCACGGTTCTGCTGACGCGCGTCCGCCCTGACGTGAAAGTTCTCACCAACTTCCCGCTGGCTGATGTGCCCGAGCTCGAGCACCATTGCATTGTTGTGGACCCGTTCCAGACGGACCGCTCCGTGGAGTCGAACCGGCGCGCCTTGCGCCAGGCGTTTTCCTGGTTGAAGCAGGGCGGCATGCTCGCGGTTTTCCCGGCCGGAGAGGTCTCGCACTGGCAAATGCCCGCCGCGCAGATCGTGGACCCGCACTGGAATGACACCGCGGTGCGTTTGATTCGCCGCAGCGGAGCTTCCGCCCTGCCGGTGTTCTTCCGAGGACACAACGGCGTTGGCTTCCAGCTTCTCGGCATGGTCCATCCCCGGTTGCGAACTGCGTTTCTGTTGCAGGAGTTCCTGCAGCAGGAAGGGAAAACGGTGGAAGTGCGCGTGGGAAGCCCGATTGGCGCGGAAGCGGTCGCCGCCATCGAGGATGACCGCCGGGCGATGGAGTACTTGCGCTGGCGGACTTATCTGCTGGCGCGGCGAAGTAAGCCGCAGCCTTCAGGGCTGACGGCGATTCGATCCAAGTTTGCTCAATCCAAGCTTGTTCAGTCCAGCTTTGTTCAATCGAAGTTTGCCCGCAAGGCACAGGAACCGGTCGCGGCCGCGGCGAGCACGGCCCTGCTGGCCGAAGAAGTGTCAAAGCTCCCCGAAGAGCGCTGCCTCGCCGAGAATGGCGATCTCGCTGTCTACCTCGGCAGCGCCCGTGAGATTCCGCACCTGTTGCGGGAGGTGGGCCGGTTGCGTGAGGTTACATTCCGGCAGGTTGGAGAGGGCACCGGCAAAAGCCTGGACCTGGACCGCTTTGACCGCCATTACTGGCACCTGTTGTTGTGGAACAAGACGAAGTGCGAACTCGTCGGAGCGTATCGCGCCGGGAATACGGACGAAATTCTGCCCGAACACGGAATCCGCGGCCTCTACACCAGCACCCTTTTCCGCTTCGATGAGCGCATCTTTCAGAAGCTTGGGCCCGCGCTCGAACTCGGCCGGTCGTTTGTGCGGCCGGAGTATCAGCGGCAATACGCCCCACTGCTGCTGTTGTGGAAAGGGATCGCCCGTCTGGTGGCGATGTGGCCCGAGATTCCAGTACTGTTCGGCGCGGTCAGCATCAGCAACGATTACACGGAGACTTCGCGCGAAATGATTTACCGCTTTTTCGAAACCCGCATGCACGACGACGAACTTGCCGGGCTGGTCACGCCCCGCCGTCCGTTTCGTCCCGGACTGCTGCGGCGCTGGGATTGCCGCAGCATGTGCCAAGCGCTGCGCGACCTGGAAGAACTTTCGCAGCCGATTAACGACGTCGAAGCCGACGGCAAAGGCCTGCCCATTCTTCTGCGGCAGTATGCGAAGATCGGCGGAAAGCTGCTGGGCTTCAACGTGGACCGCAAGTTTTCCAATGTCCTCGATGGCTTGGTCGTGGTGGACCTGCGGCGTACCGATCCCGCCGTCCTGGACCGCTACATGGGGCGGGAGTCCGCGGCCGCGTTCCGGCAGTTACACGCGGTAGCTGCGGAAAGCTGAAGTGCGTTGCTGCCAGTCCGCCGTATTCTCAGCGGCCCGCTATGCCGCTCCCTCAGCCTCCGCTGCCTCTCCGGCGGCAGGGCGCAGCGTGAGCCAGTCCGTGCGCACGCGCTCCCACTCCTGGATTAGCATGCCATTGGCCTCGAAGAAGCTGCGAATGCGGTAGCGTTCCCATCCCGCAACTTCCTCCAGAATCGGCGCCAGCACAGCCAGGGCGCTCTTGCTCAGCACGGTGCGCTTCGCAATCTGCGAAACGTTCGGCGACTCCGAGACCGCGATAGTCAGTCCGTCGCGCGCGTTGATGTGCAGCATTACGTGAATGTCCGAACTGCCGTCGCCGGTGTAGATGACGTGGTCGGGGCCGGAAACCTCCTGTTCCAGCAGCCGGTCTAATACCGCGACTTTGCCGTAGCCGGCCGTCGCGCGCACGATCGTGTCAATTTCGCCCGACGGTTTATAACGGAATTCCGTGCCGAAGATGTGATCGGGCGGAACGATGCCTTCGAGCGCCGACAGAATTACTTCGACCGGCGCCGCCGAGAGCACGTAGAAATCGAACTCATGCCCGTCAATGCCGCTCTTCAGAATCTGGTAAAGCAGCTTGATTTCTCCCTTGAGGCGAACGCGCTTCCCGGCTTCGTGCAGATGCTCTTTCCTGACTTTCGCCTTGAACTCCGGGTCATGCAGCAACAGGTAGGCCAGTTCCGCCCCCTGCTGCACCAGGTTGATCTTGGCCATTCCCTTGGCCTTGCGCTCAAACTCCGCCGTGGGAATGCCGACCAGTTCGGCGAGCACATAGCCGGAGTCGTTGAAGGTGAGCGTCTGGTCAAAGTCACTCGCGAAAATGTAACGTTTCAGTGGTTTATCTGCCATATGAATATTGGATTCCCGCGCCACGGCATGGAGCCATAAAAAGAATTGATCCGGATTATATGCCGGTTTGGTTAACTTGTTGTGAATAAAGAGACTGAAGGAACCTGAAGTGGCCGTCCTCGGGCCGGGGCACCGCTCCGCGCCGCCTTTACTAAATCTGCCGTCGCGTCCAAAATAGAAGTTCAACTCTAATGTTTGACGAAAACTAGACAGGAGCACTCATGCCCGCGACTGGTGAACTGATTCGAGCGATGAATTACGTGGACGATATCACGGCGACTTTGCGCCGGATGTCTATTTATATTCCCAGCATGACCACGGAGGAGCGGCAGCGGCTGGCGGAATACCTGCGTCCTGCTGGCGAGGCCCTCAACGCGGCGCTCGCAGAGCTGGCGAAGGCGGGCCAGTAGATGCCGCCGGTCAACACGGTCGCCGTCATCGGCGCTGGAACCATGGGCCGCGGCATCGCCCACGCGGCGGCGCTCGGCGGCTATCGAACCATCCTTGAGGATCTGCTTCCCGGTACACTTCGCAAGGCCGAGACCGAAATTCGCGCCAATCTCGATAAGGCCGTGGAACTGGGCAAAGTTACTGCCCCCGACGCCGACTCAGCCTTTCGGCGTTTGGAATACGCCGGTTCCGTCGAGGAGGCGGCGCGCGAGGCTGACCTCGTCATTGAAGCGGTCCCTGAGGAGATGGAATCGAAGATCGAGATCTTTACTCTGCTCGACAAGATTTGCCGTCCGGCTACGATTCTCGCGTCGAATACGTCGTCGCTCAGCGTAACCGAGATTGCGAGTGTGACCTACCGCGCGAAGAAGTGCGTGGGCATGCACTTCTTCAATCCCGTACACAAGATGAAGCTGCTCGAAGTCGTGCGCGCGCTCGAAACCGACGACGACACGCTCGCTACCGCCGCCGAAGTGGGCAGGCGCATGGGAAAGGACGTTGTGGTGATCCGCGAATCGCCCGGCTTCATCACCAGCCGCATCAACGCCGTGATCGGCAACGAGGCGTTCTACATGCTGCAGGAAGGAATCGCCTCGGCGGAAGACATTGATAAAGCCCTGAAGCTGGGACTGAATCATCCCATGGGACCGTTTGAGCTGGTGGATCTGGTAGGTCTTGATACGCGGCTGCACATTCTCGAATATCTGTACAAATCGCTGGGAGAGAAATATCGTCCCGCGCCGCTGCTGGTGCAGTACGTAAAGTCAGGCCGCCTGGGCCGCAAGTCCGGGCGCGGCGTGTATGAATATCCGGAAGCGAACGCGCGCTAGTTCCCGCGAACCAGGAACTACCTTCGGCCAAAATTAAAACCCGCCAGGGCAGCGACTTTCTCTTTGTCCACTCCCTTGCTCGCAACCAGCACGTGAAAACTCTCGCCCATCCCAGCGGGCGTGACCAGATGCTTGAGTTGCAGCGCGACCTTGGCGCGCTCCTGCGGCAGACGGCAATCTTCGAAGGCGTCGGCAAATTGATTGGCCTCGCCGATTCCCATCAGGAACTGGGATTGCGTGATGAGCTTCTGTGTCTGCATGCCCAGCTTTTCCGCGGCCGCCGCCAGCGCGGTGAAATTCACGTCCGCGGTGATGTCCTGCTCGCCCGGAGCCTCATACGGATTGGTGCTCACCGAATGCTGGCGAATGGCCTTTAGTGTTCCCCGATGCCGTCCGGCAAGTTGTTCCGCGCGGGTGTAACCGTAATCAATGACGACCGCGAATCCGCGTTCAAAGTCCGCGGCAGCGCTCATGTGGGTTTGGGATTGCAGTGGAACTTCAACCCGCTCGCCAGGTACGGGATGGATCGAGTAGCGGTCGAGGTATTCTAGTTCCTCCGGCGAAGAAGGAACCCAGGTTTCAACAAAGCGCCCATCTTTGCACGCGATGCGGAGCGAACCTTGCGCCTCGACAATCTCGACCGGAATGGCATCAAAGAATTCATTGGCGAATACTATGCTCGGGGAGGGCACGACTGCGGCGGCGTTTGCTTCTGCAAGTTCTTTGCTCAGCACCGCCTTCCCGTTTTCGAGGTGCCGGCCCAGCGTGGCCTCCATTCGCTGGCACAACGCAGGCGAGTTCTCCACCAGAACATAGCGCACAGCACGAAAGAACTCGGGGAACTTCTTCTCCGACCAGTCCAGCACATCCTGCGCGAACAGGCCTCTTCCGGGCCCGAGTTCCTTCAGTGTGATGCGTTCTGGAGAACCCAGAACCCGCCACATCTCGTCGAACTGCCGCGCCATCAACCGGCCGAAGACAGCATGAACGTCGCTCGACGTGTAAAAGTCACCGGCCTTCCCGAACTGCGCAGCGCTGCGCGAGTAGTAGCCGCGTTCCGGATCATACAGACAAAGCTCCATGTACCGCGAAAACGGAATCGGACCGCGCTGGCGGATTTCCTCCTCGATCTTCTGCCGGAGCGCGCTCACAGGCCCTTCCGGCGGCGATCGGCGCGGTCCTGCGGCGTGTGGATGAACATCTCGACGAAATAATCGTGCAGCGCATCGAACAACTGACGCTGGAAACTCCATTCAAACTGCGGGTCGTCGAGATCGCGAGGATGGAGATCGAAATAGTAGGTATGCACCGGAATCGCGCCGTCTTTGAACTGGATGATGATCTCGACCCCTTCGCCCTTCGCCCAGGCGGAGAAGTTCAAGAGCGGATGTTCGTAGAGACGCAACTGCGCCAGCACGCGGTCGAGGCGCGAAACGGATTCGGACACATTGGGATTCTAGCGAAAACAGGAAGACATGTACCACCGAGGGTATAGTCCGCCCCGCTACTCGTACCGCAGGGCCTCGATCGGGTTCAGCCGCGCGGCCTTGATCGCGGGCAGCATGCCGCTGATGATGCCGACGAAAGTCAGAATTGCGGTGGACCAGATCAACGTCGCGAAATCAATGTACAGGTGAATATCGCCTTCGCTGGCGTTGTCCTCAAACGCGCTCCATAGCGTCAGCGACCCCACCGACCACGAAACCAGATAAGCGAGAACCACGCCCAGCAGGCCTCCGAGAGCGGTGATCACCAGCGCTTCCGACAAGAACTGGAACAGAATGTGCCAGCGGTGTGCGCCCAGTGCTTTTTCCACGCCAATTTCGCGGGTGCGCTGGGTGACTGAGACCAGCATGATGTTCATCAGGCCTACGCCGCCGATGCCCAGCGTGAGCAGGCCGATGAAGCCGAGCAGAATCTTGATTCCCGTCGAGATCACCTGCAAGTCCAGCAAATCCGCGAAGACGTCGAAGACGAAGATCGCTCGCTGATCCTTGGGATCAAAGCTGTGGTGGAAGGCCATGGAATCGCGCACGGCCTTCACGACCTTGGCGTGATCGCCTTCGTATTCCATTACGACCGAACCGAGGTAGTAGGTGTTGGTCAGATCGCTCATGGCGCTGTAGGGAACGTAGACGTGCTCGTTGATGTTGTCGTCCCCGTTCTGCACCTGGTGCTTGAGCACGCCGACTATCTGGTATGAAATGCCGTCCAGCCGGATATTTTCTCCCAGCGCATTCTGGCCCGAAAACAGCTTCTTCCTGGCATCGGAGCCGATCACGGCGACGCGCGTGTGCGTGAAATCGTCCGCCTCGCTGAAAAAGCTGCCTTCGGTCACATCCATCTTGCGCATGCGGCCATAGGAGGCATAGACGCCGCTGACGCCGTAGTTGGCGCTACGCGTTCCGTAGGCCACAACGCAATTCTTGAAAGCCTCGGGCGAAAGACGCTTCAGCAGGGGAACTTCGGTGCGGATGTAATCGAGATCGTTGACGGTGAGGCGGACCTGGGTTCCGGCCTTGGTGCCTCCAGCTTGCAACTCGGTGCGCCCGGGAAAAATGAAGACCAGGTTGGTACCGAACGAGCGGAAGGCGGACCACAACCCGCGCTCAAACCCGGTGCCGTAGGCGAGCAGGAGCACGACGGTCGCGATGCCCCAGGCCATCCCCAGCATGGTGAGCAGGCTGCGGCGCCGGTTGTGCCGCAGGGCGTTGTAGGCCTGAGTTGCGAGGTCGAAGATCATGGTTTTCAGCTCTTAGCTTTTAGCTCTTGGCTCTTAGCTTGAAACTCAGCTACCCAACTGTTTCCACGTTGCCGAGGGTTCATTCCTGGCGCAGGGCTTCCACCGGCGGCAGCAGTGCTGCCTTGCGCGCGGGATACAGGCCTGCGGCAATGCCGGCGATCGCCAGCGAGACAATCGCTGCCAGCGCCGACGCCGGAATGATGCGCGGCGTGTCAAAACCCTCGGGCGACGGCAGCATGGCCAGCACAGTCACGAATCCGGTGGCAATGGCCAGGCCAATGCCGCCGCTGAACGCCGTAAGGAACGCGCCCTCGATAAAAAATTGGGTCAGGATGGCGCGGTACGTCGCGCCCAGCGCCTTGCGCAGGCCAATCTCCTTGGTTCGTTCCGTGACCGAGACCAGCATGATGTTGATGATGCCGATGGCTCCCAGGCCGAGCGTCACTACGCCGACAACGCCCAGGAACCAGTCCATGGCATCGAAAATCTTTCCCACTTTCTTCATGTTCTCGATGGTGTCCCAGTCTTCGAAGGCGTCCTGCAGCTTGGGATCAAAACCGTGACGGCGGGCGATGATGCGGTGAATCTCATCCTTGGCCTCGGCGTGCAAATCTTTGCGGATAGGCCGGTAGTTGAGAAACGAAATGGCGTCTTCCGAGTTCGCTTTCGTGAGAGGGAAAAGATCGCGCATGGTGTCAATGGGAATAAAGATGCGCGAATTGGTTCCATTGTTCCCGTCGCGCCCCACTTTTGCGACCACGCCGACGACGTCGAAGTTGACGCCATTGAGCAGGATCGTAGAGCCGACGGCGGGCCGTCCCGGAAACATATTCTTGAGCAACTCCCATCCCACCACAGCCACGCGGCGGCGCTCGGAGATGTCCTGATCGTTGAACCAGCGGCCCGGTGTGATCGGCACGTTGCGAATCTGGTTGTAGTCGGAGGCAACGCCGAAAACCTGACCGTTAGTCGAGCCGTAATCGCTGACGGCGCGGATGTCCTCGCGATTCAGCACTGGCGACAGGGCGCCGACAAACTGAGCTTCGTTGCGTACCGCCAAATAATCTTTGTAGGTGAAGTAATAGATCTGTCCGGACTGAGTGCTGCCCTCGACGGCTGGGATGCGTCCGGGAAACATAAACATAATGTTTTGTCCGAGATTGGCGAGCTGCTTTTCCTGTCCGCTGCGAAAGCCTTCTCCCAGGCCGACCAGAAGCAGCAACGAGCCCACGCCCCAGGCGATGCCGAACATGGTGAGGAACGAGCGCAGCTTGTGCGCCCAAAGGGTGGCCAGCGACTGCCGGACGATATCGAGAAGCATGCGCATAAGCGATTGACGGAATCTTGCCCCCACGCCTCCAGGGAGGAGCGTGGGGGCCCCGGGTAACGTTCAGGCGAGGGGTCTCAATCCCGCCCAACCATCTGATCAGAGATACGCAGCCGGGTTATGGAAAGTTCCCCGCTGACATGTACTTGCTTAGACCGCGGAAATGGGCAAAAGGTTAGCCGGAAAGGGGCTTCCGGCGGGGCTCGACCGCCGTGTTTGCGGACGCATGAAGTTTGGAATCAAGCTGCCGATAGCTAGAACGAGGACCGCCCGAGATTGGCGGCACAAACTTGAAGGACGAAAAAGTTCCGAGCCCGGGCCCGTTGCGTCTGCTTGGTCTTCAGCACCTAAGCGTGAGGACCGAGCATGTCGTTGATTCGGAAAAAAGACAGGTCGTGGTCAAGTTTCGAAAGAAGTTGACGGCCAAGGATATCGAAAGATATGCCTGCCAGTTAAGGGCGAACCCTTCCTTCCGGCCCGATTTTTCCGAAATCGTAGACCTCAGAGAGGTCGAGCAGCTTGATCTGCAGGCTGACGACTTCCTGAGACTGGCTGACGAGATCGATCCCTTTTCGCTCGACGCAAAGCGCGCGTTTGTGGTTCAGGACCAGGTCCAGGACCATGCTGCCCGCATGCACAAGGTTCTGCGAACGAAAAGAAACATCGAAATATTCCGTTCCTTCGAAGAGGCGGAACGCTGGATCCACGGCTAGCCCCCCTGGCATCGCAGCGTGGCTACTGCCTTTCCTTGGGCCGCTCGTAGGCCTTCTGCAGGTACTTGCGAGCTTCTTCCAGGGCGCCGAAGGTATTGTCGTTGGTCTGGGTCGCCTTCTGGTACTCGTTGATGGCGCGCTCGCGCTGGCCGGTGATGTCGAAGATCTTGCCGAGCTGGAGGTGGCTCCAGACTTCGGTCCAGCGCGGTTCGCCGTCGCCGTTGAGGGCTTCGCGGTAGGCGTTGGCGGAGGCCTGATTGTTCCGCTGCTGGAAGAAGACCTCGGCCACGCGGTAGTGGGCCAGCGAACTGTTCTTGTTGAGATCGAGCGCTTTGTTGTATTCCGCAAGAGCAGCGGAAAGATCGCCCTGCTGCTGCAGGGCCATGCCGCGCAGAATGGCGGCGCGCACCTTCACGTCGCTGGAATTGGTCAGCACGTGGTGGTCGGGGTCCACCGAGATCCGCCGCGGACGGCCGAAGGTTTCGACCGTGAAAGGCGAAGTCGTGCCCACCACTTCGATGCGCTTGTTTTCCGTTTTTCCGTCGGTTTCAATGCGCACGTCCACCGGCATGCGGAACAAGTCGAGATCCTGGGAGATTTCTCCGGTGACGCGGAATCCGGGAATCTTTTCTTCCTTGGGCTGCTGGGCCGCGGCGCCGCCCAGGCGGTAGGTGGTGTACTTCACTTTGAATTCCGGAGCTCCGGTCGAATCGAGCCACTGGGAGAAGAACCAGGTGAGCTGGTCGCCATAGTTTTTCTCGGCGATGGCGCGGAAGTCGTCCATGCTGGCGGCTTTCCCGGCGAACTGCGCGGCAAAGTCACGCATGGTCTTGTTGTACTTGTCTTCCCCCAGCACCCAGCGCAGCATGTGCAGAATCATCGCTCCCTTGTCGGTGGCCAGCGACTGAAACTCAGTGGAATAAATATCGAGCTTGCTGGCGCTGGAGAGCGGCACGGTGTCATAGGCCAGCGCGCCCACCGACATGTCTTTGACCGCTTCTTCCAGGCCGGCGGCTCCCGCGGCGTTCTCCACATACATGGCCTCGGAATAGCGCGAGAAGCCGTCGCTCAGCCACCAATCGTCTTTGGTGGCGGGACTCACCGAAACTCCCCACCACTGGTGGGCAATGGCGTCGGCCAGGAGGCGGTAGTTGATCTTTTCTGTGATGGAAGTTCCTGCCATCCCGGCAATTTCCGGAGCCCAGGCGTAGGGCAGCGTGTCTTCCGGCAGTTCCACCACGTTCAGCCTCTGCGAAGGCGGCAGGCCATAGAGCGTGATGAAGTAAGTGAATTCCTGCACCGCGGTTGTGGTGTAGGTGGGCGCCAGGCTCTGGTGAGTAGGCTTGAAGAAAACATGCAGATCCATGCCGGCTTCGTCGCTTTTGTACTCCTGAAAGACGCCGGCGATGATGGTGCCGGGGAAGCTGGACTTCGTCGAAGTGAAGGTGAAGGTCTTGGTGGGCAGGACGCTGGCGTTCGGCTTCTTCGACGGTGGAGTATCGGCGACCGTGACTTTACCGCTGCCGATGGCAATCATGTGGGCCGGTAGCGTGATGCTGATGGTCGAGGTGAAACGGTTGAGGCCGAAGCCGCTTACCGGAAACCATCTCCCCGAGTAGAACAGGCAGCTAGTGTCGTCGCCAATGTAGGCCAGCTTGAGACCGGGAACAGGGCTGTTGTCTGCGCTTTCGAGTTGGCCTTCGTATTCGAAGGTCAGCGTGGTCGAAGCATCCTTGGCCAGGCCCGCAGGCAAGGGCACGCGGATGGTGGAATCCTGGGTGACGCGCTCGGCGGAGAGTAACTGATTCTTGTCGTCGAGGACCTTGGTGACCCGCAGGTCATTATGCAACTCGAACACCGCGACGCTGACGTCCTGCAACGCCGTGAACTTGATCTTGGCGCGGGCGGTAATCTGGTGGAGATGGGGCTGCAGTTGAGCGTCAATCTGGTAATCGTCCACACGGATGCGGGCTTTTTCCGCCGCCCGCGCAGGCAGTGCGAGCAACAGCAGGCACAGAGTCAGGGAACTCGTAAGGACGCTCAGGACGCGCCGGAGGTCAATCAACATTCAGGAGAGTCTCCAGGAAATGATAACTCATTTCCTATGATGAAGATTCTGACGCAAAAGATGCTGGGAACACAAGAGATGCAGCTATTCGCTACCAGTTCGGGTTGTGGAGCCCCGGACGCCTTCGTCCGGGGTGGCGCTTTAGCCATGCGGTTCTCCGCGAACTCCTGCGCCGATTTAGTCCGTGCGCGACCTGCAAATCGAGTCAGTCGCACGCGGAGCCTTGCTCCGCGGGGCGGACGGGGCGTTCGCCCCTCCATTTGCGCTATTCTTGCAGCATTGCCAAGATGATTTCGGCGGCGCGGTCGGCCGGGTGCTGGGTGGCCCCGGGAGCGGCCTGGGGCGCGCGTAGTCGCTCTTTTACCCGCGCCAGGCCCTCCAGCATGCGGTCGCGAGGGGGGCCGTCGGGCAGGATTTCCTTCAGCCGGGCAACTACTTTGCCAGCCGTGAAATCGCGTTGCACCAGCTCAGGGACCACCTCCTCTCCGGCGATCAGGTTGACCATGGCAAACCTGGGGACTTTCACACGCGGCTTGCCCAGCAGGTAAGTGAGCGGCGAGACGCGGTAAACCATCACGAAAGGTGTGTTCATCATGGCGGCCTCGACGGTGGCTGTGCCACTGGCGACGATGCCGGCGCGCGAATGCCAGAGTGACGGGACGGCCTCAGGCACGAGCGTGAGCTTCTGGCTGCCAATCAGGCTGCGCAGGAACTCGCGGTCGAGCGTGGGTGCCACCGGGAGGATGTATTCGTAGCTGGGGCCAAGCTGGGCCGCAGCTTCGAGGATCGCGGGCAGATTCATGCGAACTTCCTTCACGCGGCTGCCGGGCATGAGCGCGATCCACGACTTGGCTGGATCGAGGTGAAATTGGATCGCGTAGTCGCTGCGTTCAACCGTCGGGTGGAGCAGTTCCGCCAGAGGATGGCCGACGAAGGTCGCGTCCACGCCGCGTTCGCGGTAGAACTGCTCCTCGAAGGGAAAGATCACCAGCGCTTTGTCAATGTAGTCGCGGAGCAGGCGCACGCGTCCTTGGCGCCACGCCCAGAACTGCGGCGCGACGTAATACACGGTGGGAATGCCGCGCTTCTTCATCTGGCGCGCGACGCGCCAGTTGAATGCGGGGGAGTCAATGACGATGGCGAGGTCGGGCTTGCGCCGGTCGGCTTCGCGGATCAGTCGCCGGTAGAGCTCCAGGATTTTCGGCAGGTGGCTGAGGATTTCGGTGATGCCAACCACGGCCAGATCTTTGGCGTCCACCACGGTGTCGCAGCCGGCGGCGCGCATGCGGTCGCCGCCCACGCCGAAGAAGTCGAGATTGTGCTCGTGTGGGGACGGGCGCTCCGCCCGTCCAGGCCGACCTGCAAAGTCGGCTGCCTTCCGGAGCGCCTCGATCAGTTCCGCGCCGTACATTTCACCGGAGGCTTCGCCGGCTGAGATGAGCACTTTCACTGGGGGGTCCCTCGCAACGCTCGGGATTTCGGCGGCGGGCTCCCGCTACGCTCACGCTCGCTAAGCGCCTCAACTTCGCCGGCTGAGATCAGGATTCGCACGGAAGCAATTGTAAGGGACACAGGCCCGCGGGCGAGGGCGCCCGCGCCACATGCTGGTCAAATCAGAACCCAGCCGCTGCGGCCACGGCCGTGGGATGCAACTCGACAATCTGATGCACGTTGGTCATGCGCAATATCTGGTCCACATGTTCGTTGGCGCCTGCCAGCCGCAAACCTCCTCCGGCGTTCTTCATCTGGCCGGCAACCATCACGATGATGCCAATTCCGGTGCTATCCACATGGGTCACGCCGGTGAGATCGAAGATGATTTTCTTACGGTTCTCACTCACGAGCCGCTTCGTGGTCCATTCCACTTGCCGGCAATCGTTGCCCATCGTGATTCTTCCCGTCATTTCCAGGACGACGATTTCCGGTGGCACGTGCTTGGTCTGAATAGTCAAAGGCATAAGCCAAGCTCCTTTCGGATGTGTGAACCGCTTTTAACGGAAACCATGGTGCGAGACAATCTGGCCGGGCACTCGCAGCATGCTAGTGGTTGGCGAGGAGGGAGTCAAATGGGAAGAGAGGCTCCGGGCTGCGGCTAGCTGATAGGTTTTGCCATCGTGATGCCGTGGGGATTTTTCGCCAGCCAGCGACGGGAGCGGTTGAAATAGGACCGAACGTTGGCGGAAAGATGCCGCTCCCATTCAATCCGATCTTCTCCACGCTCTACCGAGAATTTAGCCAGAGCATAACCAAAAATTTCTTCCGGCAAATAGCCAAGGCGTTGCATCGACCAGCCCGCGCGGCGTTCGTCCTGATACTGCCTGAAGCGACCCGCCGAGTTGGCGTTGAAGATGCCGAGACCCAGATAGACCGTCAACAGATCGGTCATCGGTTCGTGATCGGGGGTCTTCGGTGCCATCAGTCCTCCGCCCAGCAGAATCACGTGGCCAAGTTCATGCGCAATCGTTGCCACCAAGGATAGCGGATCTTTGAGCTGGGAACTCCGAATCGCTACGACCGCGTGTTCTTTTTCATCGTCGTTCGCCGCGGAGGCTCGTTCCTCCATTGCATGCAGATAGAGCCCGGCGGCATGCTTCCCAGAGGTGCCTCGCCAGAAAGGCAATATCTCGCGGAGTTCTTCGGTTTCGTCGGGAAAGATTTCGAACTCGATCGCGCGGCGGTCAACCTGCATGTAAGTGCAAACGCGAGCGAAGATCTTCTCGGCAGATTGTGGCTCATTCTTGTCGTAGGGATCGGGGAAATCTTCCGCGGTTGGAGTGATGACTCTTGCCTCGATCATCCGCCGCCGTCCAAGGAGCTTTTCCAGGCGTCTGAATCCCTCATCCGCCCATTGGCGGTCCTCGTCGCTGATCGGCAACTTGGGAGAAAAGCCGAACATTAGTCGTCGCCTTTAGCTGTCACTTCAGGCTGCTGGAAGCCTGTCCCATTCGCGGCCTGCCCTGAGCCTGGTCGAAGGGGCGCCCGCCCCAGGCTCATCTCCTGGTCCTTGTACTGGAGTTGGTAGAGCTTGAAGTAGATGCCACGGTGGGCCAGCAGTTCCTGGTGTGTGCCCATTTCGCGGACCTGGCCTTTGTGCATGACGATGATCTTGTCGGCGCGCTGCACGGTGGAGAGGCGGTGGGCGATGATCAGCGAGGTGCGTCCTTCGACCATGCGGCCGAGCGCGTCGCGCACTTTGAATTCGCTTTCGGTGTCCACGCTCGAGGTGGCTTCGTCGAGGATCAGGATCTTTGGCTCGTGCGCCAGCGCGCGCGCAAACGAGATGAGCTGCTTCTGGCCAGTAGAAAGCGTGGAGCCCCGTTCGCGGACTTCCTCGTTGAAGCCGTTGGGCAGGGCGCGGATGAAGTCACCGAGATTCACGTCTTCGGCGGCCTGCTCGACGTGCGCGTCCTGAATGCGCTGGGTGCCGAGGCGGATGTTGCCGCCGATCGTTCCGGTGAACAGAAACGGGTCCTGCAGCACGACGCCGAAGCGGCCGCGCAAGTCGGCGAGGTCCATGTCTCTGACGTCCACGCCGTCAATGCGGACGGCGCCTTGCTGCACGTCGTAGAAGCGCAGCAGCAGGGAAATGAGCGTGGTCTTGCCGGCGCCGGTGTGGCCGACCACGGCGACGGTTTCTCCGGGCTCGATGGCGAAAGTGACATCGCGGAGAACCCAGTCGGGGACGGGGTCGGTAGCATTGCCGTTGGCTGGCGAAGAGCCAGCCGAGCTCTGCTCGGCCGGACGGCCGGGGGCGGACGTCCCCACATGAGCAGGGGCGCTGCCGGCTTTACCATTTTCGTCCGGCACATACCGATACGCGAACCACACGTGGTCGAATTCGATGCGGCCTGGGCCTTCCGGCGTCTTCGTCACCGCGGGCGAAACGATTTCCACCGGCGTATCGAGCAGCCTGAAGATTCGTTCACTGGCGGCCATCGCGGACTGGAGAATGTTGTACTTCTCGCTGAAATCCATGATGGGGCGGAAGAAGCGAAACGCGTACTGCGTGAAGGCGATCAGCGTGCCGAGCCCAACCGGCGCTGCGACTACCCGAAAGGACACTAGAGAGTGGCGATGAAACTCGATCGAGACGCTATTGGCAACGATGCCCCTCATCACATCCTGCCCGCCGTACCAGATGACGCAGGCAATGGCGATCGCAGAAAAAAAGTCAACCACGGGATAGTAAACGGCGTAGGCGAGGATCGCGTCTTTGAACGCGTCCATGTGGCTGCGGTTGATTTCCGAGAAGCGGTGGTAGGCCTTGCGCTCGCGGTTAAACAGCTGCAACACGACCATGCCGCTGACGTGCTCCTGAAGATAAGCGTTGATGCGGGCGATGGCGCTGCGAATGCGCCGGTAGGAGTCGCGTACCCGGTCGCGGAAAATCTTGGTGGCGATCACGATGAAAGGCATCACGGCGAAGGTGATCAGCGCCAGCTTCCAGTTCACGCACAGCATGATGCCGAGAATCCCCATCAGCACGAACAGGTCTTCGAAGATAGAGACGACGCCGGAGGTGAACATTTCATTCAAGGCGTCCACATCGGTGGTGACGCGGGTGACCAGACGACCGACAGGGTTCTTGTCGTAGAAGGCGACGTGCATGCGCTGCAGGTGACGGAAAATCTGGCTGCGCAGATCGAACATGACTTTCTGCCCGGTCCACTGCATGAAGTAGGTTTGCAGGAACTCCAGCAGGAACGCGAACAGCAGCAGGCTGAAGTAAATTGCAGAAATCTGCGCGATGCCGGTGAGCGGGCGCGAGCTGAGCCAACTCCACAGCCCGGAGGCCGCGCCTTTGACGGGCGCCAGGTACCGGTCCACGGCCACCTTGACCAGGTAAGGCCCCAGCACGTCGCAGAATGACTTGAGGATGATCGAGGCAATGGCCACTGTCACCTGCCAGCGGTAGGGACGCAGGTAGGTGAGCAGCCGCCGCATCAGACGGCTGTCGTATGCTTTGCCTAAGACTTCTTCTTCCTGGGCCATCGTGGATTTCTGCGAGCGCGATTCGGCCACCGTGATCCTGCCAGAACCTGGCTAGTTGAACCGGTGCGAAAGCGGCCCCCAAACAGGGTACCTCAAGTAGATGGTTGTGGTAGCCCGCAGGATGGATAAGGTTTGCCGGTGACGCTGCTAAGGATGTGTTTCCTGCCGCTGGGGAACGCAGTGCGTCAGAACAGAGTTCTGCAATGCAGGTGCCTTCTTAGCCTCAACATGATTTCTAAGCCATTTGCGGAGAGGCGTGACTATGCGTTCTTCCGGGTCCGTGCCGGCGCTAACATTCGAGACCCAGCCAGGCACACCGAAATAGCTCGCAAAGCTTAGCTGCTGTATGAGTCCGCCGCGAGAAACTGTCAGGGTGGTGAGTTCTCCTTCCTGGAAGATCTTCCCGCCGGGCAAATTGTGGTGGGTACTTGATTTCAGCGCCGAGTCATTCAGTAAGGCTTCCAGCTGTTCCAGGTCGGGAGTATCCAGAACATCTTCAAAGGCGCGGAACTTGAGTTTCTCGTTGTGGCCTTGTGTGCTTTTTTCCAGCCGGTAGCGGCCAGACAGATAGACAACTATGCAGGTGTCCGCCACGGCGCCCCGGGAGATGTGGTTGAATTGCCAGCGCATGAGGAACGCATCCCTCTGTGAGGTCGCCGGAACGCGACCCGAAACATCCGTCGGTAAATCACTCTTCCCCGGTTCGGACGGCGCGGCGGACGGAGGTGGCGCTGTTCGGCGCGGACTAAACTCCAACTTCTTCTGGGGCATGCAATTGTTCCGGCCTTCGAATTCTCCGAGACTGGTATGCCGGTGGTGTTGTAGCGCGTCCAACCAGTGAACAAGAGGGTTGATGAAGTCATCGAACGGCTGGCGGGACTCACGGTCGGTGAACGTGAGGTTTTGGGTCAGGGGAGAGCGGAGAATACTGATGAAGAACTCGTCCCGGTTGGTTATCAGCAGCGGGGAGGGAATCTGCTGCTGGCTGAGGGCAACAATCTCTTTGTTGCTGAGTGCAGCTTTAATATTGGCAAGCTCGGGGTCGTCCAGAGTTCCCTCCGACACGTCGAAGTGGTTGGCCGTCTCGGATTCCACGTGAAACAATCCGTCGCCCCGCACGATTGCGCAGACGGACTTGTCGGAACGGTTGCGCTGCAGACGAACGATAAACGGGGGCGCAGCCGGATCGGAGTAGGCCGGCCGCGGCGTCTGTGCAAACGAGAGTATGCCAGCCAAGAAGCAGGGAAAGACGTAATGCGCTCGCAGCATCCCGGGAACATTTAACCATAACTCTGCCTTTGAGTACTCAGCCGCGGAACCGCCGACGCGGATGGGATAATGAATAAGAGTGACCCTGGGGATCTATATTTCGGTGCCGTTCTGCCGCACCAAGTGCAGCTACTGCAACTTCGCCTCCGACGTGTTTTCGCGGACGGTGTTTAAGCGCTACGTGGAGCGCGTGTGCGCGGATATCACCGGGGCCTCGCGGACTGCGGAGGAAGTGGGCGGGCGGATCGAGCAGGAAGTGGACTCGATCTACCTCGGCGGCGGCACGCCCACGGTGCTCGAAGCCGGGCAACTGCAGCGCATGTTTGACGCGGTGCGGGAGCATTTCTCCGTGCAGGCGGGCGCAGAAGTCACGGTCGAGTGTGCGCCCGGAACGCTCTCTTCCGTCGTGCTCGAAGGGCTGCAGCAGTGTGGCGTGAATCGCGTCAGTCTGGGAGTTCAGTCGTTCGTAGACGTAGAGGCCGCGGCGGTGGGGCGTTTGCACAAGCGCGCGATCGTGCTGGAAGACATCGAGCGGCTGCGTGCGGCCGGGATCACAAATATCAATGTGGATCTGATTGCCGGACTGCCGCACCAGACCGCGGAGAGCTGGGAGAAATCGCTGGCTCAGACCATCGCGACGGGCGCGCCGCATGTCAGCGTCTACATGCTGGAAGTGGACGAAGATTCCCGGCTGGGCCGCGAATTGATCGCGGGCGGAACGCGCTATCACGCCCATTTTGTGCCGGACGAAGAGGCTACGGCGGATTTCTATCTCGCGGCGTGCGAAACGCTGGCAGCGGCGGGCGTGGCGCAGTATGAGATCTCAAACTTCGCGCGGGAGGGCTTTGAGTCGCGGCACAATCTGAAGTATTGGACCCGGCAGCCGTATCTCGGCTTCGGCGTGGACGCGCATTCCATGCTGGCGTCGGCCTTGCCGGGTGCGGAGTCGGTGCGGTTTGCCACGGTGGACGGGCTGGAAAAGTACGTTGCCGGAGCGCCAGTCGAGAGAACTGCGGTGTCCCCGGCACAGGCCTTGGAGGAAAGATTCTTTCTCGGTTTGCGCCTGAACCGGGGCGTGAACCTGCTAGAAATTGCTGCCAGCTTCGAGGAGGAAGTGCTTCGGGGCCCGCGTGCGACGATAGTCGAACTGGTTGCAGAGGGGCTCATGCAGGAAAATGGCGATTTCGTTCGCCTCACGCCGCGCGGGCGGTTGCTGTCGAACGAAGTATTCCAGAGATTTATCTCGTCCGACGTTGCCGCCAAAGCCTGAGAATAACTGTCCGTGGCCCAAACCATCCGGTCGGTTGGGCGGCATGAGGGAATGAGCGAAATCGCCAGTGTTCATGCGGCTCAGACGGCCACTCTGTTTTGACTCCAGAGGTAACTTTCTCTGGCTTTCACGCTATGTTCTAATCGAAATTCGGCGGCGCGAGGTTCCGCGGAAGCGCGCCGCCGAAGTCCGCTGGAGGAATCTTGGATTTTCAACTGAACGACGAACAGCTGCACCTGAAGAAGAGCGTGCGCGAGTTTGCCGAACGCGAGATCAAGCCGAACGTGATGAAGTGGGACGAGGCCGGCGAGTTCCCGCTGGCCACCATTAAGGAACTGGGCAAGCTGGGGCTGATGGGGACGATTTTCCCGCAGGAATACGGCGGCGCCGGCATGGGCTACGTGGAGTACGTCACGGCCATCGAGGAACTCTCGCGGGTGGATGGGTCCGTCGGAATCATTGTGGCAGCGCACACTTCGCTGTGCACGAATCATATTTTCCTGGCCGGCAATGAAGCGCAGAAAAAGAAATACGTCAGCAAGCTCGCCACCGGGGAATTCATCGGCGCTTGGGGGCTGACCGAACCCGCCGCTGGCTCGGACGCGGGCAGCGCCCGCATGACCGCCGTGCGCCGGGGCAACACCTGGGTGCTGAATGGCACCAAGACGTTCTGCACCAACGGGCACTACGCCGACGTGATCGTGGTGCTGGCCGTGACCGATCGCACCGCGCACACGCACGGGCTGTCGGCGTTCATCGTGGAAAAAAACACCAAGGGATTCAAGCCGGGGAAAAAAGAAAACAAGCTGGGGCTACGGGCCAGCGATACGGCGGAAATGATTTTTGAAGACTGCGTTATTCCGGCGGAGAATCTGCTGGGCGGCGAGGGCCAGGGATTTCCCGACGCCATGCGCGTGCTCGACGGAGGGCGCATCTCGATTGCGGCGCTGTCATTGGGCATGGCCGAGGGCGCCTACGAAGCGGCCCTGAAGTACTCGAAACAGCGCAAACAGTTCGGCAAGGCAATCAGCGATTTCCAGGCCATCCAGTGGAAGCTGGCCGACATGGCCACCGAAATTGACGCGGCCCTGCTGCTGACCATGCGCGCCGCCTCTATGAAAGACGCGGGGTTCAAGACCACGCAGGAATCCTCCATGGCGAAGCTGTTCGCCAGCGAAGTCGCGGTGAAATGTGCCAACGAAGGCGTGCAGATTCACGGCGGGTATGGATTCATCAAAGATTATCCGGCGGAGAAGTTCTACCGCGACGTGAAGCTGTGCACGATCGGTGAAGGCACCAGCGAGATCCAGCGACTGGTCATCGCAAGGCAGCTGCTGAAAGATTAGCTGCGAACGCTCCCCTAACGCGACGCTTCATGCTCATCCTTCACGGAGTGTACCGCTGGTGGCCGAAGCGGGTTGGCTTTCGCAATGACTATTGTCTGTCCTGCGAGGGGCCCCGGAGGGCGATTGCGACCCGCACCTTCGATGTGGGACATATCTTCTGGGTTCCGCTGATACCCGTTGGTTTCTGGAAGCACTGGGCGTGTAGCGCCTGTCGCCGCGATCCGCACCGCAATCCGAAGACGCGGCGATCGTTCAAGTGGATCGGTCTGATTTGCCTTCTCCTTCTTTCGGGGATGTTTTGGACCGTCCCAATCGACGAGAGCGTGCGCGTTCTCGGCTGGGTGCTGCGCATCGGGCCGCTCGCAGGCGCGGCAGCTTTGCTCTATCAGTTGCTTCATACTCCGAAAGACCCGTCGCTCAAGGAACGCCTCGCCGCGCTTCCGCCGGCCTCGGATACGGTCTGCCCGTTCTGCGGAAATCCCTTACTTGCGGGAGAACGGTGGTCGTGCCCGGCGTGCGGCGGCGTCCGGTACTAACCGGATCCACGCGTATCGTCTCATCGGATCCACACCTGCCAAACAAAAAGTCCCCAATAGCTGCTGGCTAACGCAACAAACAAACTCGTTAACAAGATGTGGCCGATAACGAACTGCTTTCCCTGGGGCCAGTCCTCGTGGGAGAAATAGAACGCGTCCACCAGGATGCGTGCTGTCCAGTAGCTTCCGATGAAACAAGCCAATCCCATGGCGGCGCGATCGCCGCGGAGCAACTCCGCGTGCAACGCGAGCGTCAAAGTGCCAAAGGCGATGATCGTCAGAACCGTGAATGCGCTCTGCACCAACAGCAACTTGCGGTTGAACGGCATGAGCTGAACCAAGTCCTGTTTCCAGTGCAGGCGGGAGGGCACCTGAAAGCTAGCAAACAGAATTACGAAGTGGCCGGCGCCGGCCAGCCAAAGGATGAGATCGAAGCATCGCTGTGCGAGAGAGTTGGTCATAGGGCGCGAATCGCGTGCATAAATGGAATGATGACGCGCATCACAAACGGTGGATGAAACAGCCAGAAAGCCGGAGCGGCGGCCACAACAAACATGAAGATCCACGCGGTCGGACCGCTCTGCAGGCCAAGTTGCCTGCCGAGCGCAGAGCGCTCCAGGGTCACACCGAGGCCTTGCAAGATGAAGTAGCCGGTGGGCAGGCCATATCCACCTCGGGCGGGCAGCGAAATCACCAGGTCATGAATCAGCCCGGAAGCAACAAACACCAGCAATCCGGCCGCTGCCACGCCCGTGCGTCTGTGAAGTGGATGGAAGATCAGATCGTGAGCCAACTGGCGAAAGCCGAGGTTCCAGCGCTTGCCCCAGAACTCGCTCAATGTTTTTGAAAGGATGGGCTTCAACATGATCGGCTGCGCGTCAATGCCCATCGCCTGCCAGAAAAGGGCCATCAGGTCAAAGCTGCCGAAGTGCAATAGCAAGACCAACCCGAAAAGACCGATCCATCCGCGAAGCAGACTCTGTTGTTCTGGGATGCGGCGCGCAACCATCCACAGCAGCGCAACTCCCAAAGCAGTTTTCAAGGCCGCCCAAAGCCACTCCTGAGCGTTTGGTTTGATCGAGCGTTTGTCCGCGTCCAGAAAGGTCGGCGCGTCCATGCCCGGCCAAGCCACGAGATAGGCCAGAGAGCGGCCTGCACTGTGGCGAGCACCGCCGCGTGCTTCCCACCAGGTGATCCACTTGAGCCCAAGGAAGATCGCGAACGACAAAGTCCACATGAAGAGCCAGGCAGTCATACGATCGCGGAAGAGAATCGAGCTTGCGGGTAACACAAGTAGTGGGAACCAGCCTGGCCAAGACAATCTGCGGGTGGAGGTAGGCGCGGTTTGTAGGCTGGTCTCCAACAGTCCGACCGACTCTGGGCGGTCGGGTTCAATCTACATCGGAAGGGGTTGCGGGACAATGGACGCTTCAACTTCGTTCGCGTCGAAGGTTTCGGCGCAGCCGGCAGTTTCAGTTTGTTAGCAGCTGCTTTACACTAATCATTTGAACAATGCTCGTTTGAACCACGACATCCATTCATGGATTGGGCCTCTACGCTCGGGCGATGCGCGGGCACTGGCCCGTGCCATCTCCGCAGTGGAGAACCGTGTGCCGGGGTCTTCCGATCTGTTGAAGGCTCTGTTCCCGCACAGCGGGCGGGCTCGCGTGATCGGGCTGACGGGACCGCCGGGAGCAGGGAAGAGCACGCTGGTGGATCAACTGGCCCGGCTCTACCGCAAAGAAAATCGCAGCATCGGCATCATCGCGGTGGACCCGACCAGCCCCTACACGGGTGGCGCGATTCTGGGCGACCGCATTCGCATGCAGGAGCACTTCTCCGACCCGGGAATTTATATTCGCAGCATGGCGACGCGCGGGTCGCTGGGCGGCCTGGCGCGCACCACGGCGGACGTGACGACGGTGCTGGATGCTTCCGGGCGCGACGTGATCCTGATCGAGACCGTCGGCGTGGGGCAGGACGAAGTGGACATCGTGCGGCTGGCCGACATCACCATTGTGATTCTGGTGCCCGGCATGGGCGACGACGTGCAGTCCATCAAGGCGGGCATCATGGAAATTGCCGACATCTTTGTGATTAACAAGAGCGATCACGAGGGGGCGGAGCGGGTGGAGCGCGAGATTCGGGCGCTGCAGTCGCTGGCGGTGAGGCACGACGGCTGGACTCCTCCGATTGTGAAGACGGTAGCCAGCGAAGGGACGGGTGTTGCGGAACTGGCGGCGGCGGTTGCCGAGTATGAAGCCTATCTGCAGAAAGAAGACCGCGCCCTGAAAAAGAGTGTGGAGAACTGGCAGGAGCGGTTGGTGGAAATGCTCCGCGATGCCATGCTGGAGAAAGCGCGCGCACAGCTGGGCGACGGCAACGTGGCGCGGTTCGCGGCGGAAGTGGCCGAACACAAGCGGGATCCGTATTCGCTGGTGGAAGAAATTGCGGCGAAGGTGGGACAGCCGCGCTAGATTTTGAAGATAGAAAAGCAGATTCCTCGCTCGTCCTCGTTGCCTGCGGCAACTGCGGTCGGCTCGGAATGACAAGCTTCAACAAGGACCAATGATGTTCCAGATCGATCATCTCGGCATCGCGGTGAAGTCGCTGGCGGCCGCCAAGGCGATTTATGAGAAGCTGGGCCTGAGCGTCTCGCCCGAAGAGACCGTCGAGCAGGAGCAGGTGCGGCTGGTGATGGTTCCGGTGGGCGAGAGCCGGCTGGAATTGCTGGAAGCGACGTCGGAGAATTCGCCAATCGCGAAATTTATCGCCAAGCGTGGCGAGGGGCTGCATCACGTGTGCCTGAAGGTTCCGGATTTGCCCGCGGCGGTTGAGCGTCTGAAAAAAGACGGCGTGCGCCTGGTGTCGGAAGAGATCAAGACCGGCGCGGCCGGGCACAAGTACGTGTTCGTGCATCCCGCCAGCACGGGCGGCGTGCTGCTGGAACTGGTGCAGGCTTAAAAACAACTGGCCACGGATTGTCACGGATTAACACGGATAACCCCGAAAAAATGCTTCTTCTCGTCACCGACACTTCGGGCAAGAACGGCAGTGTGGCGCTGGCGCGAGCTGAGGGGCCATCTGCCGTGGAAGTGATCGAATCTGTGCCGCTCGCCGGCGGTACTTTTTCTGCGCAACTGGTGCCGCAGATCGCTGCGCTTCTCGCCAGGCACGGGTTCAGCAAGACAGAGATTGACGGGTTCGTCGTGGTCTCGGGGCCGGGATCGTTTACCGGACTGCGCGTGGGGCTGGCGGCGATCAAGGCGCTGGCGGAAATCCTGCACAAGCCCATCGTTCCGGTTTCGCTGCTGGAAGTGGTGGCGCTGGCCAGCCGTGCGTTGGGGAAGGTTCTAGCCGCGCTCGATGCCGGACGCGGCGAGGTTTACGCCGGGCAATACCAGGTTGCGGACGCCCACGCGCAGCTCCTGCGGGAGCAACTGCTGCCGAACGATGAGTTCCTGTCGGTGGCGCGGGAGTCGGTCGTCGTCACTCCGGACCAGGCTTTGGCTGGAATGGCGCGAAACGCCGGGCTCTCCGTTTCCGAGGTCGAACTCCCTGGCGCTGACACGATCGCCCGGCTAGGGTGGAGGAAGATGCAGGCCGGGGAAACTGTTGCGCCCGAGCAGTTGGAAGCCAACTACATCCGCCGCTCGGACGCTGAGGTTCTTGCCAAGAACAATCTCTGATTTTTCGCCATCCGAACCCTGTGAACCTTCGCCTCGCCACCGTCGCCGACATTCCTCTCATGATTGATCTGGAACGCGCCTGTCCTGCCGCCCCTCACTGGACGGAATCGCAATATCGCGAGCTATTCCAGGCCGCCGGGAGCGGACCGGAAAGGCTGGTTGTGGTGGTGAAAAAGGAGCTGCCGGCAGCCTCGGTGCACACCGGAACTGGAGCCGCCCCAGGCCTGTTGGGATTCCTGGTTGCCCGGCACCTCGCACCGGAGTGGGAGCTGGAAAACCTCGTGGTCGCCCCCGCAGCCCGTCGCCACGGCCTTGGAGGGCAGCTTCTAGAAGCCTGGCTGGCCCGGGCACGGGAAACAGACAGTGAGGCCGTGTTTCTGGAGGTCCGGGAGTCAAACGCCACCGCGCGAAATCTCTACGAGAAGGCAGGATTTCAGCAAACCGGCCGCCGCCGTGGCTACTACACCGATCCCCCGGAAGACGCCATTCTGTACCGGCGGAGCCTAGTCTGAGTGAATCTCATACTGAGACTGCACCACTTTTTTGGCATTGAACCAGTTTTGGGGCTGTGCTAACTTGGGCGCATATCCCGGTTGGAGGTCCGCTGGATGCTGACTTCGAGAGACCAACTCCTGACCAGTCATGATGAATTCCGCAAGCTGGCTCAGGAGCACATGCAATACTCCCAACGGCTCGATGCACTCACCCAAAAACGTTACCTCAGCGAAGACGAGAAACTGGAAGAGGTCCGTCTGAAGAAGCTGAAGCTGCGCCTGAAGGACCAGATGGAGTCCATCGAGCGCCAGTTCCGGCAGCAATACGGCGCGAGCGTAGCGTAATTTTCCGGCGAGGCTCCACGCGGTTTCGACCGCGAGGGTACAAATACATCTCCCGCAAGGCGCGAAGAAGCGCCTTTTTTTATTTATACTTACAGAACTGCAGCAGGATGAGCGGCGCTTGGGACTCGCTCACGACTATAATTGGACGGTTCCCCCATGGTTCGTGATGGCTACTTCTACGCCGTTCCCCTGGTTGCTGCCGGCGTTCTGCTTGGCTGGCTGACCAGTCCCGCGTGGGCTATCGCTCCTTTGTTGCTGGCCTTCTTCTTCCTCTGGTTTTTTCGTGATCCGGAGCGAGCCATTCCGCAGGAAGCCGGGGCGGTCGTTTCCCCCGGCGACGGGAAGGTCACCGATGTTTCCACGGTTACCCTGAGAAACGAACAAAAGACCAGAATCAGCATCTTCCTCAGCGTGTTTGACGTGCACGTGAACCGGTCGCCCATCGCGGGCGTGGTTCGCGACGTGCGCTACCAACGCGGGCAGTTCCTGAACGCGATGAACAAGGCCTCGGCGGAGCAGAACGAGCAGAACATCGTTACCGTGGAAGGAGACGGACAACAGGTCGTCTTCAAGCAGATTGCGGGCCTGCTGGCGCGCCGGATCGTGTTTCATCCCAAGATAGGAGACCGGCTGGAGCGCGGCCAACGCGTGGGGCTCATCAAGTTCGGATCGCGGGTAGATGTAGTTTTCGACGTCTCGGCGCGGGTCAGCGTGAAAGTCGGCGACCGCGTGAAAGGCGGCGCCAGCGTGCTGGCCTACGTACAGCCACAAAGAGAACTGGCGGTCGTCGGGAGCCCTGGCAGCGTCGAGAGGGCGCACTGATGGATCAAGCAGCCCCAAAACCACGGCGCCGGCTGAGCAAGGGGATGTACATCCTGCCGTCGCTGTTTACGACCGCGAACATGGCGATGGGTTTTTACGCCATTCTGGAGGTGATGCATGCCACGGTTACGGAATATGCGCACCTCGACAATGCCGCCAAAGCGATTGGTTTCGCCGTCCTGTTCGATGGCCTGGATGGCCGCATCGCGCGTATGACGGGTACGAGCAGCGACTTCGGCAAAGAGTTGGATTCCCTGGCGGACGCGATCACATTCGGCGTCGCCCCGGCCGTGCTGGCCTGGAAGTGGGGATTCTACCTGATGCCTCCGGTTCTACTCACCGATTGGCACAACAACTGGCACGTGAAGCTGACGCAGTTGGGAGCGATAGCTGGCTTCCTGTTCCTGATGGCCGGAGCGAGCCGCCTGGCGCGCTTCAACATCACCAGCAATCCGCAACCTTCCAATCCCGGGCGTCCGGGCAAGAAGTATTTTGTGGGCATGCCGATTCCGGCGGGGGCGGGCGTCATTGCTGCCGTGGTTCACTTCGAGGCCGGGGTCCCTCTCGAGTCCTGGTACACGGCGCTGACCTGGATCGCCATGGTGACGACGGTCGCGTACCTCATGGTTAGCACCTGGCGCTTCTATAGCTTCAAGGATATTGACTTCCGTTCACGCCATCCCTTCCGCCTCATCATGCTGCTGGGAGCGCTTTTCTACGGCATCTGGTCCTTTTCCGGGCCCGTCTTGTTTGGGGTGGCTCTGCTGTATATGGTCTCCGGTGTGTTCTGGCGTCTGCAGTGGATCTTTCGCCGCCGCCCGGACCCTCCGCCTCCGCCTTACAAGGAGGCTTCGCAGACCTCATGAGCGAGCCGGTGAAATCCACGTCCGCCGCGCTGGCGGTTGCCCCTCGCGGAAAGCTCTACCGGGCGGCGATTGTGGGCGCAGCCTCGCTCAAGGGCAAAGAGATTGCCGAGATGCTGAACGAGCGCAATTTTCCCGCCGTAGATGTGCGCCTGCTTGATGACGACGAATCCCTGGGTCAACTGGAGGCCATGGGCGACGAGATCAGCTTCATCCAGAGGGTGCGGGTCGAGCAGTTCGAGCATGTGGACTTCACTTTCTTCGCTTCGGATGCGGATTGCACCCGCCAGAACTGGAAAGGCGCGCGTGACGCCGGCAGCGCCATCATTGATCTTTCCGCGGCGCTGGAAAATGAGCGCGGGGCCAGCGTGCGGTCGCTGTGGGTGGAGCGGGAGCGGGGGCAGGTCACAGTTCCGGAACTGCAGCCGGGACCATGCGTCACGGCGCATCCCGCTGCGGTGATTCTGGCTCTGTTGTTGTTGCGGGCGCAGAAGGCGGGCGCGATCCGGCGCGTGGTGGCGACGGTTTTTGAGCCGGCTTCCGAGCACGGACAGCGCGGCATGGATGAACTGCACCAGCAGACTGTGAATCTGCTTTCCTTCCAGCCCCTGCCCAAAGACGTTTTCGACGTGCAGGTGGCTTTCAACATGGTGGCGCGCTATGGCGCGAAGGCGCAGCCCGCGCTGGATTCGGTAGAAGCGCGAGTGCTCCGCCATTACCGCAAGATTGCCGGGGAGGACGCTCCGCAGCCTGCGCTCCAGTTGCTGCAGGCTCCGATTTTCCACGGCTACGCGCTGTCGGTCTTTCTGGAGACGGCGACTCCTGCCGGTGTTCAGGAATTCTCGCAGGCGCTGGCTGGGGATCACGTGACGCTTCCCGCGGCAGACGAGGATGCGCCCAGCAACGTGAGTTCAGCGGGGCAAGCCGATATCCTCTTGTCGCTGAAAAACGATTCCGTGCAGCCCAACGGAATCTGGTTGTGGGCAGCCGCGGACAATCTTCGCATCTCGGCTGTAACCGCGGTAGAATGCGCCGAAAGTATGACCGCGACCCGCCCGACGGGGAAGATTCAATGAAAACGCGAGCGTGGGGGCCGCTGGCCCTAACTCTCTTGGCCCTGCCCCTGTTCCTGCTTGGGGCGGGATGCGGATATCACACCGCCGGCCATTCCGTGCAACTTCCCGAGAACGTAAAGACCATTGCCGTGCCGGCCTTCAAGAACGAAACCACCACCTATCGCATCGAGCAGATGCTGACTGCCTCGGTGGTGCGGGAGTTCACCACGCGTACTCATTACCGCATTCTGAACGATCCCAGCGAAGACGCGGACGCCACTCTTCGCGGCACCGTCCTTTCCACCACAACCTCGCCCCTGGCCTACGACACACCCACGGGCCGAGCCGCCAGCGTGCTGGTAGTGGTCAGCATGAGGGTTACGCTCTCCGATCGCAGCGGCAAGGTTCTCTACCAGAATCCGGCGTACCTGTTTCGCGAGCAGTACGAAGTTTCGCAGGACCTGAAAAGCTTTTTCGAGGAAGATTCGCCCGCCTTCCGCCGCCTCTCGCAGGATTTCGCCCGCACCCTGGTCTCTAACATCCTGGAGGGCTTCTAGATGCTAGAGTTCTCTGAGGCCGAGATGAAGATGAGCTTCCGCGGCACGGAGAGCCTCTGATGCGCGCCTTCGCCCAGGCCGAGCGCTTTGTCAGCGAACTGGAATCGCGCAAGCTGCGCGCGGTGTACGTGTTTGTGGGCGATGAGGCTTTCTTTCGCAAACGCTTTCGGGATGCCATTCTCGAGCACCTGGTTCCGGCCGATCTGCGGGACTTCAGCTTTTTCGACTTCGATCTCGCCGACACCGATCTGGCGGAGATTCTCGACCGCGCCCGCACTCCCTCTCTTATGGCGCCGTTTCAGGTCTTCTTTGTCCGGGGAGTGAAGAATCTTTTTGGCCGCGGTTCGAATGACGAGAAACTCGCCGCCATCGAGGAATACTGCAAGAATCCCAATCCCGACGCGCTCGTGGTGTTCGTCGCCGACCACATCAGCATTCCCGCCGACGTCCGCCGCATGGAAATGCAGGACAAGGAGCGCTACCAGCGCATCCGCGAAACCATGGGCCCGTACTGCGGCATTGTGGAACTGGCGCGTGTGGAAGAAGGCGAAGCGGTGCGCTGGATCGCCGACTACTGCGCTGGCCGCGGAGTCAAGGTCGAGCCCGACGGCGCGCGCGAACTGGTGGACGCCCTCGGCGGCGACATGATGATGATCTCCAACGAACTGGAGAAGCTGATTCTCTACGTCGGCGAAAAAAAGCGCATCACGCTGGGCGACGTCGAGACCATGGTGCTGGCCGCCAAGCAGCGCTCGCTCTATGAACTGACCGACGCCATCTCCAGCAAAGACCGCGTGCGCGCGCTGGAGATTCTGGATGCGATTCTGATTTCCGGCGAAGGCGAAGAAGCCGCCATCGGACACATCTACATGCTGGCGAAAACCTTCCGCCAGATGCTGGTGATTCTGGAGCGCAACGTCCGCGACCAGCGCATGCTGTGGGCGGCCCTGTGGCAGGGCTTCCGCGTGCCTCCGTTTGCCGCCGACGACATCATCAAACAGGCCCGCCGCTACAAGTCGCGCCGCGAACTTACGCGCGCGATCCGCCTGGTGGCGAAGGCTGATCTCGCCCTGCGCTCCAATCCCGTGAGCAAGCGCCTGGTGCTGGAACGGTTGGTGATGGATCTGACCACCGAGCCCAAGCCGGAATCGCCGGGGTGGATGCAGGAACAGTTGCCGGTGTGAGAAAAGCAGCTTTCAGCTATCAGCCGTCGGCTTTCAGTTTTGCATCCGATATCGTCGGCTGAAGCGTCATGGTCGCTGTCCAAACCTACCTCGATCGTATCGGCTACGCCGGTTCCACGACACCTGCAGTTGACACCCTTCGCGCCATTCATCACGCGCACCTGATGACGGTTCCCTTTGAGAATCTGGATATCGCTCTCGGGCGCAAGATCGTCGTGGATGAGGATGTCACCGTCCGCAAGGTGGTCGAGCTCCGGCGAGGCGGGTTCTGCTACGAGTTGAACGGAGCTTTCGCGGCCCTGCTGCGGGCACTGGGATTTCAGGTCACACTGCTGTCGGCCCGAGTTTCCCGAGAACGCGGCGGCGAAGGACGGGAGTTTGATCATCTGACGCTGCGCGTTGATCTGGAAGAACCGTGGCTGGCCGATGTAGGATTTGGCGAGTCGTTTCTGGAGCCGCTCCGGTTGGAAGTCGGCAGGAAGCAGGTAGATCCTGCCGGCACATTTCTCCTGGTGCAGCTTGGAGAACGCCTTCAATTGGAGAAGGCCGAGCCCGCGGACCGCTGGAAGCGCCAGTATTCCTTTTCACTCGTCCCGCGCCAACTCAAAGATTTCGCGGGGATGTGCCACTACCACCAGACCTCGCCCGAGTCCCATTTCACCCAGAACAGCATCTGCACGCGCGCGACGCCCGACGGGCGCGTGACCCTGGCAGGAATGAAATGGATCGTGACCCGTGGTGGCCAGCGGGAAGAGAGAATGCTCGATTCCGAAGAGGAACGGAGCAATGTCCTTAGGAACCACTTCGGAATCACTTTGTAAAGCCGCTAAGACGTGAACGGCAGACCGTTGAGGGTCTGCCCATCCGATTCTAAGCTGATGGCTGATGGCTGAGAGCCGACAGCTATTTTATCGCCGTGACGCGCTTGCCCAGCCGCGATTTATAGCGCGAGGCGGTGTTCTCGTGCAGCGTTCCCTTCTGGATGGCCTTGTCGAGGGCGGAGACGGTCTTGCGGTAGACCTGCTCGGCGGCAGCCTTGTCGCCCTTCTCGATGGCCTCGCGCAGGTCACGTAACTGCGTACGCAGGCTGGAGGTGTTGGCGCGGTTGCGGGCGGTACGGCGTTCGGTCTGGCGGGCGCGCTTCAGCGCCGAAAAATGGTTTGCCATGTCTGCTTCTTTACCTTTGTGTGTACAGCGAGATATTCGGGTAGGTCCGAAACACCTATTATAGGGGGCAACTCTCGACCGGTCAAACAGATGGGGTACCGGGAATGGCCCGCCATTGACTCCCGCATCGCCCCGGGGTAGGCTTTGAGTAATGGTAGTTGCTCGCCCTCTGGGCGCGAACATTCCGGCTGGTCCCGTCTCTGAGCGTAATTCTGTGTTTACTGTGAAGTCGAGCAGGCAGCGGTGCGCTTCAATGTCCAGCAATCTCCGGACTCAGCTTGGCTGGGCAACCATACCCACATGGTGGATTAGCGAAACTGAATGAAGAAGAGTATCGGGATCAGTCCCAACATCGAGACGCTGTTCGGCACGCGGGACGAGAATGTGCGCCTGCTGGAAGACGGGCTGAACATCACCATCAATCTGCGGTCCAATGGAGTCGAACTGGAAGGCGCGGCCCGCGACGTGGCCCGCGCCGAGCAGGTGTTTGCCGACTATGAGAGCCTGCAACGTTCCGGGCATACGTTCAGCAACGGCGATCTCAACAGCATGCTGCGCGTGCTGACCTCCGATCCTGCGACCACGTTGCGGGGCCTGGCCGACGCCGGGCGCCAGCGCTCCTTTGGACGGCGCGCCGTGCAGCCCAAAAGCAGCAACCAGCGCCGCTACCTGGAAGCCATCGAGAAGCACGACATGGTTTTCGGGATTGGTCCGGCGGGCACGGGCAAGACCTATCTGGCCGTGGCAATGGCGATCTCGGCGTTGCTGGCCAAGCGCGTGAACCGCATCATCCTGGCGCGGCCGGCGGTGGAAGCGGGCGAGCGCCTGGGCTTTTTGCCGGGTACTCTGCAGGACAAGATCGATCCTTACCTGCGGCCGTTGTATGACGCGTTGTATGACATGCTGGACCCTGAGAAAGTGGACCGCTATCTTGAGAAGAATGTCGTTGAGATCGCGCCCATCGCCTTTATGCGCGGGCGCACACTGAACGATTCTTTTGTGATCCTCGACGAGGCGCAGAACACGACCTCGGAGCAGATGAAGATGTTCGTGACCCGCCTGGGGTTCAATTCGAAGGCGGTGATCACCGGCGACGTGACGCAGATTGATCTGCCCAACGCGCGCCGCAGCGGGCTGCTCGAGGCCGTGGATGTGCTGAAGAACGTGCAAGGGCTGGCCTTTGTGCACTTCGACGAAAGCGACGTAGTGCGCCATCATCTAGTGCAACGTATTGTTCGCGCGTACGACGAGCACAAGACCCGCATCGCTGAGCAGCAGGAGCTTTTGCTGACCGACACAAGGAGTGCATCAACTGTAAGGGCGAACAACAAGCCCGCAGATGCTGCGGCCAGCGAGGAGAAGGCGCCGTCGGCGGAAGTCAAGAAGTAGAGCGCCAGTCAGCAGCAGGGAGGGATCCTGAACGGGACCCTCCCATTCGTTTTTGAGCAGCTCATTGAATGGGGTTTCAAGGCCAGCGCCGGAGCACGAAGAAGCTTGGTCATTTTGCAGAAGAGAGTCGCCGCGTTGAGCAGAAAGTCGTTGGAGCGCTTCGTACTGCGAGCCCGGCGTGCTGCGGGACTGCGCGGCACGGCCCATGTGCTCGTGACCAGCAGTTCGGCGGTGCGCGCTTTGAATCGCCGGTTTCGCGGCAAGGACAGGGCAACGGACGTACTGTCTTTCCCATCACCGCCCACAGCTATTTTGAAAGGCAGGAAGAACGCACCCATTGCCGGCGACATTGCGATTTCCGCCGACATTGCCGCGCGCAATGCCGCTCGCTTGGGACATTCCGCCGCCGCAGAGGTGAAGATTCTGGCGTTGCACGGGATCCTTCATCTGGCAGGCTTTGACCATGAGCGCGATAATGGTGAAATGGCGCGCAAGGAAGCTAAGCTTCGCCAGGCTCTGAGATTACCGGTTGCCTTGATCGAGCGAATCAATCTCCGAACGAATCAAGACGGAGCGAATCCAACCCGCCACGTGAAGAAATCCCGGCGAAAGAAGAGAGACAACGCGCCCTCGACAGGGGCGCGGAGGACAGCATGAATATCGCTGCTGCCATCGTGCTGCTGTTCCTGCTCGGCCTGCTCACGCTGGTCTCTTATGTGGATCGGGTTTACCAGGAAGCGGGGAAGTTCCTTTCCCGCGATTTCCAGGACAACATTGACGCCTTCGAGCAGAAAGTCGAGGCGGCATTGGGCGTGAGCCGCACTCGCGCTGCGCTCTCTATGGCGGTACTCACCCAGCTGACCATGGCGGCGATTGCTCTGCTCGTGGGTTTTATTGTCTTCAGCCAGCAGCTCTGGACCGTCTACGAGATCCTGCAGGCCACGATCAGCCTGATTCTGATCGTGGTCGTGTGCAACCGATTTCTTCCATTCGTCTTCTTCTCGCGGACCAAGGGAGAGTGGCTGGTGGGCTGGACTCTGGTTTTGAAGCTTCTCATCTACCTGGTGCTGCCCGTCACCATCGTCTTGGGCTTCCTGCAGTCGGTGACTTCTCTCACCAGACAGAGCGGCGCCGAGCAACCGGAGAGCCCGGCAGAGGCCGTGGATGCCCTGATCGAGGCAGGTCAGGAAGAAGGCATTATTCAGGAGGGCGACCGCGATCTGATTCAATCCGTGGTGGAATTCGGCGGAAAGACGGTACGCGAAGCGATGAAGCCGCGCCCCGTGATGTTTGCCGTCCCGGTGGACACTACGGTCGAACGTTTCATCGAAATGCTGCGCACAAAGCATTATTCGCGCGTGCCGGTGTTTGAGGGCAGCATCCACAATATCAAGGGAATCGTTTACGCCCAGGACGTGCTGCAGGTGCCCGACAGCGAAGCGCAAACGCGGACGCTGGATACGCTGATGCGGCGCGACGTTTATTTTGTGCCCGAGAGCAAACTGGGCGGCGACCTGCTGCGCGAGATGCAAAGGCAGAGAATCCGCATGGCCATTGTGGTGGACGAATACGGGGGAGTGGCCGGACTGGTTACCATCGAAGACCTGGTCGAAGAGATCGTGGGCGAAATCCGCGACGAGCATGACAAGCCCGAGATCGTGCGCGAGGGTGAGCGCTCGTTCATCGTCTCCGGAGGAATGGATCTGGACCGGCTCGATGAACTCTTCGGCACCAAACCGGAAGGCAAGCAGTCCGCCACCATCGCCGGCCTGGTCAGCGAACTGGCCGGAAGGATTCCGCGCAAGGGAGAAGTTGTTGAGGAAGACGGCCTGCGCTTCGAGGTCGTGGAGTCAACCGACCGCAAGGTCGAGCGGGTGCGCGTGACCACCGTGCAACCGCAGCAGATGAAGCTGATATAGTCAGACCTCAGACCTCAAACCTCAGCCTACAAGTCAGACCCTAAGGTCTGACGTCCCAAGTAAGAGGTCTCCATCTTTTATGCCCTTTCGCTCCGGTTTCGTATGTATTCTTGGCCGCCCCAATGCGGGCAAGTCCACGCTGCTCAACGCGCTCGTGGGCGAAAAGCTGGCAATCATTTCGCCCAAGCCGCAGACCACGCGCAACCGCATTCAGGGTGTCGTCCACGTTCCCAAGCGCAACGGCAAGGGTGGCGGGCAGATCGTGCTCCTGGATACGCCCGGGGTACACAAGCCCGACAGTTCTCTGGGCCGCAAGATGATGGTCGAAGTGCGCGAAGCCATGGAAGGCTGCGACCTCGTGCTTATAATGATGGACGTAACGCACAAGTTCGATCCGCGCGATCAGTTCGCGCTCGATCTGCTGAAGAAGTCTGGCACGAAGGCATTCCTGGTCCTGAACAAGGTTGACCTGATCCGCGAGAAGGCCAGGCTGCTGCCTCTCATCGAGGAGTATCGCAAGCTCTATGACTTCACCGAGGTGATCCCAATTTCCGCGCTCAAGCGCCGCGGGCTCGACGTGCTGTTAGAGAACGTGATCTCGATTCTGCCGGCCGGCCCTGCATACTTTCCCGAAGATCAAGTCACCGACCAGCCGGCTCGTTTCATGGCGGCGGAAATCATCCGCGAGCAGGTGTTGTTGAACACCAGCGAAGAGCTTCCCTACGCTACGACGGTGATAGTGGACAACTTCGAGGAAGGCGCGAGGCTCGCGCGAATCGCGGCGACCATCTATTGCGAGCGCGAAGGCCAGAAAGGAATTCTGGTCGGCAAGGGAGGCCAGATGCTGAAGAAGATCGGCACATCCGCCCGGCTGCAGATGGAGCGCATGCTCGGCACGAAGGTCTTCCTGGAACTCTACGTCAAGGTGGAGGCGGGATGGCGCGACTCCCGTGCCTTTGTGGAGGAACTCGACTGGCGCAGGCAGCTGGAACAACGCATGACGGACCGCATGACTGAGCATGCCGCGCCGACGAGCCGAGCACCGGAGAGGCGTCGAAACTCTACGAGAGGCTGAAGTTATGTCTTTGCTGGTGCCCAGGTTGGAGGGTGCGGTCATTGCGGGATTTGGCGCTTTACCGCTAGAATCATCAAAAGCTCTGCCCTTGAGGGCGGACAAGGACCAACGGACCCTAATCATGGTATCTGGGGATTCTCCCGAGCAACACCTGCCGGAGTACGATTTCGATCCAGAAAAGCTGAGCCTGCGCGTGCGGGTCACGCTTGCGGCTGACCGCAATTCCGTGGACCCGGTTGTGGCACAGGTGATGGAAGCCGTGCGCCAGATGAAATGCGCGGACGGCAAGGAAGACGCCATCGAGCTTTCTCTGCTGGAAGCCCTGGCTAACGCCGTCGTTCACGGCGCAAAGGAAGACCCCAACAAGGTCATCGAATGCCTGGTGGCTACAGACGACCAGCGCGGTATCCTGATTATTGTGCGCGATCCCGGCGCCGGATTTGACCCCAACGCGATTCCCGCTTGTACCATGGGCGAGAACTTGTTTTCCAACCACGGTCGTGGAATTTTTCTGATCAACCAGCTCATGGACGAGGTGCAGTTTCACAAGAACGGCACCGAGATTCACATGGTGAAGCGGTAATCCACATCTGAAGGCCGGGCCGCAAGGTCGCCGGGGCCGAAGCTACTCTTTCGCGGCAATCCCCAGCGCCTTCATCTTCCGGTACAGATGGCTGCGCTCCAGCCCCAGCACTTCCGCGGTGCGGCTGACGTTGCCGTGGTTCTGGTCGAGCGTCTTGAGGATGTAGTCGCGCTCGTAGGCGTCGCGCGCCTGGTGCAGGGTGGAGAATTCCGTTTTCGGCGCGCGCCGGCTGCCGTCACGGTAGACCAGGGGCGGTAAATGCTTGGCGTCGAAGCGTGTGGTCGTGGGATTCATGATCACGATGCGCTCGATCACATTGCGCAGTTCGCGAACATTGCCCGGCCAGGAGTAACGCATCAGGGCCTCTATCGCGTCGTCCGTAATTTCTCGCGGGCGCCGCCCGTACATCGAGGCCAGTTCCTTCAGAAAGTGCCGCGCCAGCAGCGGAACATCTTCCCGGCGTTCGCGCAGCGCCGGAACGAAGAAGGGAATCACGTTGAGCCGGTAGAAAAGATCCTCGCGGAAGTTGCCACGCGAGATTTCTTCCTCCAGATCTTTGTTGGTGGAAGCGATTACTCGAACATCTACCGTGATCGTTTCTCCGCTCCCCACCGGCGTAAAGCGTTGTTCCTCGAGTGTCCGCAGCACTTTGGATTGCGTCTTCAGGCTCATATCGCCCACCTCATCGAGGAACAGGGTGCCTCCATGAGCCTTTTGAAACTTGCCTTCCTTGTCTGTCGCCGCTCCGGGGAACGAACCCTTGTAATGTCCGAACAGTTCGCTCTCGATCAAGTCTTCCGGAATCGCGGCGCAGTTCACCTCTACAAAGGTCTCGTCCTTGCGCAGGCTCTGGGCGTGGATGGCATGGGCGACAAGCTCCTTGCCCGTGCCCGATTCGCCATAGATCAGCACGCGTCCGTTGGTCGGCGCCATCAGGCCAATTTGCTGGCGCAGCGCCTTCGTCGGGATGCTGTCGCCAACGATGATGCTCCTGGCCTGAAGCTGCTTTTTCAGTTCGACGTTTTCTCGGCGGAGCTTCTTGGAATCAATGGCGTTCTTGACCAGGATCAGCGTCTTTTCCAGAGAGAGCGGCTTTTCCAGGAAGTCGTAGGCGCCCAGTTTGGTGGCGCGTACGGCCGTCTCGATGCTTCCGTGCCCGGAAATCATGATCACTTCGGGAGCATTTTCGATTTGGCGAATTCTCTCGAGGGTCTCCAGCCCATCAATGCCGGGCAGCCAGATATCGAGCAGCACTACATCAATAGGGGTTCTGCTCAGCATGTCGAGGCAAGCCTCGCCGCTCTCCGCGGACGAGGCGGCGTAGCCTTCGTCGGCCAGTATGCCGGACAGGGACTCGCGAATCCCCGCTTCATCGTCAACGATAAGAACGCTATGCATGTTGGGCAGCAGTCACTACGGGCGTGGATTCGGGCACCACCGGCAGTTCAACGATGAAGCGCGTGCCCACGGGATGATTCTCCTCCACTCGGATGGAGCCATGGTGGTCCTCCACGATTCGGCTCACGATGGCCAAGCCAAGGCCGGTGCCGCGCTTCTTGGTGGAGAAATAAGGCAGGAAGAGTTTCTCCTTGAGCTCGCGGGTCACGCCGTGGCCGGTGTCGGCAACTGTGATCTCCACCGCGTCGTGGCTGGCCACCAGCGTGGTCGAAATCTGGATTTCGCGCACCATGGAATCCTGCACGGCCTCGGCTGCGTTATCCACCAGGTTGGCCACGGCGCGCTTGATGGCTTCGCTGTCGGCCATCACTTTGGGCAGGTCCGCGGCCAGGGACTTGTGCAGGCCAATCCCATCGAGCCGGTCGTTGAACATCGAGAGCGCGTTTTCGATAACATCGTTGATGTCGGCGGGTTGGGGGTTGGCCACCGGGAAGCGCGCCAACGTGGAAAATTCGTCCACCAGACGGCGCACGGTCTCGGCCGCCCCCGCAATGGTTTCCGCGCAAGAACGAACCACGGCGAGGGACGCGGGATCGTCGGGCTTGGCCCGGTCCAGATGGCGCTGAATGCGCTCAGCCGACAGTGCGATGGGCGTGAGCGGGTTCTTGATTTCGTGCGCCACGCGGCGCGCCACTTCCCGCCACGCAGCCTGCTTCTGCGCCTTCAACAGGTCTGAGAGATCTTCAAACACAACTACATATCCTGAACCTTTTCCCTGATGCCGCAGAGTCGCCACTGTGACGGCAACATTCAAGGACCGGTGGGATAACTGCATCTCCATCTGGCTGGTAGTAACGCCCATGCGGTCGGCGCGCCGCAGCAGCGGCTCGAAATCCTCCAAAACTTCGGCCGGGAATATCTCCCCCAGCGAAGCGCCCCGCAGAACCTGTGCCGTGCCGTCGTGCTGCGCGTCGGGATGGAACATGCGCAGCAGCGCCTGGTTGATGTGGGTGACGTGGCGGCCGACGTCCAGGGAGAGCACGCCGGTCGGAATGCTCTCGAGGATGGTCTCCATCTGGCGTCGCCGTTGATCGAGTTCCGCATTTGCTGCACTCAGGTCCCGGCTGGAAGCGTCAATCTGCCGGCGGCTGGCTTCCAGGTCCTCGGCCATGCGATTGAAGGAGCGAACCAGGTCTCCGATCTCGTCGGCCGCGCTGACTTCGACCCGATAGTCAAGGCGCCCCCGCGAGATTTCCTGGGTGGCTTCGGCCAGAGCGGCGAGAGGCCGCGTCACCAGCTTAGCGAGGAACAGAGCCAGCCAGGTCGTAACAAAAAGAACGATGACCGTGAGCAGCAGGAGAAGCAGCATGTAGGTGCGGCGCACCCGTTTGCGTTCTGCGCTGAGCTGAAAATATCGCGCCTGGCTGGCCTCGACCTGGTGCACCGTCTGCGAAAACTCGCGCGGAAGCGGAATCGCCACCAAAATGAGGCCTCCGCCTTGCATCGGAACACTGCCCAGCGTGTATTCGGTCTGCTGCCATGTGAACTGGGCCGGATGTCCTGCCGCCGCGTCGGCCAGCGGGAGTCTGGACTTCAAAACCGGCCACGGGGCCGGCGCGTTGAAGGCGGCTTCCGCGTCGCCGTTGCGCACCGCGAGGGCAAATCCGCCCTGCAAGGTCAGTTCGTGGCGCTGGAACTCGCTGACCACGCCAGCAAAGCCGTGGCCGGAGAAAGCGCGCTCGATCTCCGGCGACGCCGCGATGGCTGCGGCCTCGGCGCGCGCATTCTGCATGCCGTAGCGGGCCAGCAGCGAAGCCATGGCCTGGGTATCGGCGCGGACTTCTTCCACCGGCGTCGAAAACCACTTGTCAATTGAGCGATTCATCAGGCCATAGGCAAACCAGTACATCACGATGACTGGGACAAACGACAAAAGAAGCGCACCCGCAACCATGCGGGTGCGGAACTTCGATCCCAGCACTCCAATGCGGCGCTCGGCCAGCAGCTTCAGCAGATTCCGCGCCAGGACAAAAAACAGCGCCACGAACAAAAGCGAGACCAGCAGCGAGAGCGCATAGAGCAGGACGGTTTGCTGGTTGTTCTCCGGTTGCAGGATGGTCTGGTCAAATGCGGTTTGCGAAACCAGGATGGCGAGCAACAAAAACACCGAAATGGCCAGCAGGATGAGGACCTGCTTGCGGTAGGAGGTCTTCTCAGGGCGGGTTGGGACCGGTTGTGCCACTTGTCTTCTGACGTCCGGGCGCAGGCCGCAATGAAACAGACTGCAGGTCCTCGGATGTGCAACTCATTATAGATGCAGGGCCAAGGGGGCGAGGCGCATGCTTTGCTGAAAGAACCGGCCGGCGGGCTTCGGAATGGACCGGCCGTTCATTCACCGTGTTTTGCCAGAGATCTCCTCCAGCATCGCATCGTAGGCGGGTTTTGGCTTATAGCTTCGGTCAAAGGGCAGGGCCGCGCCCTGCGTGCCGTGCGAGTGGGAGCCGATCCACGAATATTTGTCGGTGAATCCCCAGGTCTGAACTGCGGTGCAGCCCGGAGTTTGCAAACACGCCCGGACAACGCCACGGTATATTTCCGCTTGGCGCAGCAGATCCCTACTCGCCAGATTTCCGCCTGCGTCCAAGGGTAGGGAGACGTCGAGCTCCGTGATGTGAACCTGAAGGCCGAGCGCGGTCAGGCGGGCTATATTTGCGGCGAGGGAGGCCGCGTCGAGGTCGAGGTGAAAGATGTGCATCTGCAGTCCGACGCCATCAATGGGCACTCCTCGGCGCTTGAAGTCCTTCGCCATCGCGTAAATCGCATCCGACTTGCGGCTGAGTTTCTCACCTTCCGCCTCGTTGTAAAACAGCAGCGCCTGCGGGTCGGCCTCGCGCGCCCAGCGAAACGCCTGCTCAATGTACGCCGTCCCCTTCCCGGAGAACCCGATGCCGGGTTGGTTATACCAGGGAGAATCTTTGGGGCGGCCGTTCTCATCCAGGGCTTCATTGACCACGTCCCAAGCAAAAACCTGACCGGCGTAGTGCCTCATCACCGTGGTGATGTGTTCCTGCAACAGCGCCGCCAGTTGTGCCGTGGTGAAACGGCCTTGCGTGAGCCAGTCGGGATTGTTGTGATCCCAAACCAGGCAGTGACCGCGGACTTTCATTCCATGAGCCTGCGCGAAGCGAACCACCTCGTCGCCCTGCTGGAAGTCAAACGAGCCTGCCTTCCCGCGCACCACCCACCACTTCATCGCATCCTCAGGCTCAACCATGCTGTATTCGCGAGCCAGAGTCTCCGAGTAAGCAGGCTCGGAAAACAGACTGGGGCGCACCGCAGCGCCCACCAGCACGCCTGACTGGTCAGCCGCGCGCCGCAACGGTACTGGTGAAGATGGATTTACGGCGGCCGCGGCCAAGCATGCGGCCAGGACTCCAACATGCCAGTGAATTCGCATAGGCCTGCCTGCACCTTCTTACTGATCACTTAGCGCCAGGCAAGAATGGTTGTAAAGGACATCCGTCACATTTGGGCTGTGATTTTCCACAATAGTGCTTGCCCACCCTGACGATCAGGCCGTGCATCTCGTTGTAGACCTGAACCAGCGTCGTGCGCGGCGCGGTGCTCATGGCAGACGGAGGGTGAGAGGCTCCGCGGAACCCGGACTCAAGTGGGGCTGAGTTGGCGGCCGTTTGTCCTTGGTGCCGCGCAACCCGCCCCAGCGCGCGCTCGAATAACTCCCGAACCTCATCGTAATCGGCTTGTTCCGGCAGGATTTCGTGCCGGGCGAGGATGCGTCGAGTGTAGGCGTCCACCACAAACACAGGATGATTCCCGGCATAGAGCAGGATCGAATCCGCCGTTTCCGGTCCCACGCCGTTCAACTGGAGCAATTCTTCGCGCAGCTTGGCGGTCGGCTGAGCAAATAGCTGGTCCAGCGATCCAGCGTATTTCGTGTCGAGGAAGGCCAGGAACGTTTTCAGCCGCCTCGCTTTCTGGCGGAAATATCCCGAGGGCCGAACCAGTTTCTCCAGCCTTGAAATTGCGACGCGCCGGATCCCTTCGACATTCAACAACTCCGCGGAACGCAGGTTGGCGAGCGCGCGTTCCACATTGGTCCAGGCAGTGTTCTGCGTCAGGTACGCTCCGACGACGACTTCAAAGCGCGAATCTGCCGGCCACCAGTGCTGGGCGCCCCAGGTCCGATTCAGAACGCGATAGTAGTGGCGGACTTCGTTCTCTTTGCGCGACGGCGGCATTAGGAAAACCTAAACGCCGAGTCTAACCGAACTCCAGCGACCTTGGGTGCGACCCATCTTGCACCTCGGGCGGTACTTACTGAAGTGCATGTACCTGAGCTGTCCGATCCTTTATCTCCTGCGAAAAACAAGCATTTGGCGCGGTGTTCCGGCAGAGTGAGCGCAGTCACAGAACCTCCCGTTCAGGTCCAAGTACCAAAGTTACTGGTGCGGTAACCCGCTTGCGTTGACAATTTATGTCAACGCGGGTGAGCTGCATTTCTCTCCCAAACTTTAGGCAGCCGCTTGCGTTACTGCCTGAGCAAGCCTCAGGCAATCGTTCCACCCACGTGGATAGGAGAGCGACGTATGTCTCAACGGCTGGGTGATCTTCTGGTCAAAGAGAAGATCATTACCCCAGAGCAGTTGGAACAAGCGAATAAGGTGCAGAAGGAACAAAGCTGCCGCCTGGGCTCCGCCCTGGTGAAGCTCGGCTTCCTCACGGATGAAGACGTCACCAATTTTCTCTCCCGGCAGTACGGCGTTCCCGCTATCAATCTCTCCTATTTCGAAATTGACCCGGCCGTCGTCAAGCTGATTCCTTTCGAAACCGCCAAGCGCTACCAGATTCTTCCGTTGAGTCGCGTGGGCGCGTCGCTGACCATCGCCATGGTGGATCCGACGAACGTCTTTGCCATGGACGACATCAAGTTCATGACCGGCTTCAATATCGAGCCGGTGGTGGCCTCGGAAAGCTCCATCCTGGCCGGTATTGACAAGGCATACGGCGCGACCAAGGAAGAAGACCTTGAAGCCGTGATGCAGTCCATGTCGGAGATGAGCGATGAAGACGTCGAACTGGGTGAGCAGAACGAACAGGAGATGGGGCTTTCGGAACTGGAGAAGGCTGCCGACGAAGCTCCCGTGGTCAAGCTGGTCAACGTGGTGCTGGGCGATGCCGTCAAGCGGGGCGCCAGCGACATCCACATCGAGCCTTACGAAAAGGAATTTCGAGTCCGGTTCCGCATTGACGGCGTGCTGCAGGCGATCATGTCGCCTCCCATGAAGCTGAGGGATGCGATCATCTCGCGCCTGAAGATCATGGCCAAGCTCGACATCAGCGAAAAGCGTCTGCCCCAGGACGGCCGCATCATGCTGAAGATGAACATCGGCGGCCGCAAGAAACAGCTCGATTTCCGCGTCAGCACTCTTCCCACCCTGTGGGGCGAAAAGATCGTGCTCCGGTTGCTCGACAAAGAGAACCTGCGGCTGGACATGACCAAGCTCGGCTTCGAACAGGAGTCGCTGACGAAGTTCGAAAAAGCCATTCTCAAGCCGTACGGCATGGTGCTGGTCACGGGGCCTACCGGATCGGGCAAGACCAACACGCTGTACTCCTCGATTTCCCGGCTCAACCAGCCCGACACCAACATCATGACGGCGGAGGATCCGGTCGAGTTCCAGTTGCACGGCGTCAACCAGGTGCAGATGAAGGAGCAGATCGGTCTGAATTTTGCCGCTGCCCTGCGGTCCTTCTTGCGGCAGGATCCCAACATCATTCTGGTGGGCGAAATCCGTGACTTCGAGACTGCGGAAATCGCCATCAAGGCCGCGCTCACGGGCCACCTGGTGCTCTCCACGCTGCACACCAACGGCGCTCCGGAAACCATCACCCGCCTGATGAACATGGGCATCGAACCTTTCCTGGTCGCGACTTCGGTTCACCTGATCTGCGCACAGCGGCTGGTCCGGCGCATCTGCAAAGACTGCACCGAGCCGGTGGAAGTGCCGGTGCAGACCCTGATTGAGGAAGGATTCACCCCCGAGGAAGCCAAGACCATCAAGATTCAGAAGGGTAAGGGCTGCAGCATCTGCAACAACACCGGCTACAAGGGACGCTGCGGTCTCTACGAGGTCATGGAGGTGGACGACGAGATTCGTGAACTGGTGCTCGTCGGCGCCTCGGCAGTGGAACTGAAAAAGAAGGCCATCGAGCGCGGCATGATTACGCTCCGGCGCAGTGGATTGATCAAAGTTGCCGCCGGCATGACCACGCTCGAGGAAGTCGCCCGCGAGACGATTCACTAGTAGGGAATGCAAGTATCGAGCTGAGAGAGGAAGGAACTGTTTATGGGTTTGTCGTTAAGCGATCTGCTCAAAAGAATGCTGGAAATGAACGGCAGCGATCTGCACATCACCACCAACTCGCCGCCGCAGATTCGAGTCCACGGGCACCTGGTGCCGCTCGATCTGCCGCAACTGACGCCGGCCGAGACCAAGCAAATGGCCTACAGCGTCATGACCGATTCCCAAAAGCATCGCTTCGAGGAAAGCCTCGAACTCGACTTTTCTTTCGGCTTGAAGGGACTGGCCCGCTTCCGTGCCAACGTGTTCAACCAGCGCGGCGCCACGGCTGCGGTGTTCCGTCTCATTCCCTTCGAGATCAAGTCGTTCAACCAGCTTGGCTTGCCGGCGGTGGTGAGCAAGCTGTGCGACAAGCCGCGTGGTCTGGTGTTGGTCACCGGGCCGACCGGATCGGGCAAGTCCACCACCCTCGCGGCCATGATTGACAAGATCAACAGCGAGCGCCACGACCACATTCTCACCATCGAGGACCCGATCGAGTTTGTCCACATGAACAAGAACTGCGTGGTCAACCAGCGCGAACTGCACGCCGACACCAAGAGCTTCGGCGACGCTCTGCGCGCCGCCCTTCGTGAAGATCCCGACGTGGTGCTGATTGGCGAAATGCGCGACCTGGAAACCATTGAATCGGCCCTGCGCATTGCGGAAACCGGCCACCTCACCTTCGGCACGTTGCACACCAACTCGGCAACCTCGACCATCAACCGCATCATTGACGTGTTCCCGGCGCACCAGCAGCCGCAGATCCGCGCCCAGCTTTCGCTCGTGCTGGAAGGCATCATGTGCCAGAGCCTGCTCCAGCGCATTGACGGCCGGGGCCGGGCCATGATCATGGAAGTCCTGGTGCCGAACGCCGCGGTGCGCAACCTGGTCCGGGAAGACAAGATTCACCAGATCTACTCCGCCATGCAATCGGGCCAGGACAAGTTCGGCATGCAGACGTTCAACCAGTCGCTGGCCACCGCCTACTTCCAGAAGCAGATCTCTCTGGAAGTGGCCATCGCGCGTTCCAGCAATCAGGACGAACTGCAGGAAATGATCAACCGTGGGGCCAGCTTGTTGAACCGCCCCACCGCGGCCGGGCAGACGATGGCCAGAGGAGCTGCTCCCTCCAAGCACTAGAGCAGCAAGAGTTGCAGGAATACAGATTCGATCAGACAAGGAACGTTCAGTGAGGAGAGGGTAATACCATGCCAGTCTTTACATTTTCCGGCAAGGACGCCGGCGGACAGAAGATTTCCGGAGAGCGGATGGCCGCCAACAAGCAGGCCCTGGCGCAGGCATTGCGCCGCGAGCGCATCACCCCGGGAGCCATTCGCGAAAAAGGCAAGGAATTCTCGATGCCCACATTTGGCACGAGCAAGGTCGCGGTCAAGGACATCGCGGTTTTCTTCCGCCAGTTCTCGGTCATGATTGACGCCGGTCTGCCTCTGGTGCAGTGTCTGGAGATTCTGGCGGCAAACCAGGAGAATCCGACCTTCCAGAAGACGCTGACCGGGGTGCGCACCACGGTGGAAGGCGGCGCCACGCTGGCCAACGCCATGCGCCAGTATCCCAACGTTTTCGACGACCTCACCACCAACATGATCGAGGCCGGTGAAACCGGCGGTATCCTGGACATCATTTTGCAGCGTCTGGCGGCTTACGTGGAAAAGGCGGTTCGCCTGCGCTCGGCCGTGAAGTCGGCGCTGATCTATCCCGTCGCCGTGGTATCGATCGCGATCCTGATTGTCGGAGCGCTGCTCAAATGGGTGGTACCCATCTTCGCCAACCTGTTCGCCGGGTTGGGCGTTACCCTGCCTCTTCCCACTCGCATCGTCATTGGACTGAGCGGTTTTGTGCAGACCTTCTGGTGGGTCTTCCTCGGGGGCGGTGTCGGCCTGGTCTTTGGTATGAAGCAGATCCGCAAGCACCCGCGCGGCCGCTACTACTTCGACAAGGGCCTGTTGTACCTGCCGGTGTTGGGCACCCTGCTGCGCAAGATCGCGGTCGGCCGGTTTACCCGTACGCTGGGAACCCTGATCACCTCGGGCGTGCCCATCCTCGAGGGCCTGACCATCACCGCCAAGACTTCGGGCAACGCGGTGCTGGAAGAAGCGCTGCTCAAAGTGCGGAAGGCGATCGAAGAGGGCCGCACCATTGTGGACCCGCTGCGCGAGTGCGGCGTGTTCCCCAACATGGTCACGCAGATGATCGGCGTCGGCGAAGCCACTGGAGCGATGGATTCCATGCTGCAGAAGATCGCCGATTTCTACGAAGAAGAAGTGGACGCGGCTACGAAAGACATGCTGGCGATGCTGGAACCGCTGATCATCGGCATGCTGGGCATCACCATCGGTGGCATCGTGATTTCGCTCTACATGCCGCTGTTCGCCATGATCGCCAAGTTGGCCGGCTAACGAAAGGTTTCAAAGTGACAAGGTTTCGAAGTTTCAAGGCTCGGATGTACAACGCCGCTGAAACTTTGAAACCTTGAAACCTTGAAACCTTGAAACCTTGAAACCTTGAAACCTTGAAACCTTGAAACCTTGAAACCTTGAAACCTTGAAACCTTG
>DATFNP010000103.1:0-5866 GCA_035266345.1 Candidatus Sulfotelmatobacter sp. | reverse complement strand
AGCAAGGTTAAGTCGTGCCCCGAGAATAGATTAAACCCGCTCCGCCGACCTTTCGTTAGACGCCGGCCAGGCCCTGCCGAGTTGCCTCTGTCCCCAACTCCTCCTTTGTCGGCAGCACGGCAGGGGACAGCTTATAATTATCAAGTTCCGGGGGCGGCAGTCGTACCTCTCCACCGTAACGGGTCTCGGCCACACATCCCAACTCCTGATCGGGAACTTTCTCGGTGCCAGGAACGTAACTGAAGGTGTGTGCCCGTCACTCCTGAGGACTGGAGGCTCGGTTGTTGCCGGTTTCCGGTTGCAGCGAGAACTGGGCTGTCATCGTTCTGGATAACCAACGCCGGTGAACGGTGTCAGAGAATTCAAGATAAGTGACGTGAACATGAAAGCTTGGAAAAAAATTGCCATCGGCATCGGCGTCCTGGTTCTGGTTGCAATCATTGTCGGTTTCACCGTTCATCAGAGCAGCAAGAACGTGGTCACGGTGCAAACCGGGAAGGTGCAGCGGCAGGATCTGGCCACGGTCGTGAGCGCTTCGGGCGAGATCAAACCGAAGACTTACGTCAACATCGGCGCGAACGCTTACGGAAAGATCACCCACCTGTACGTGAAGGAAGGCGATCAGGTGAAGAAGGGTCAATTGCTGGCGCAAATCGAAAACGTGCAGTCGGCCGCGGACGTGACCGCCAACCAGGCGGCCGTGCAGGCCGCCGAGACTGACGCCATCGCCGCTGACGCCGCTCTCAAGACCTCGCAAGCCGACCTGCTCCGCGCCCAGGCGGACTATGACCGCAACAAGCTCGATTGGGATCGCGCCCAGCACCTGTTTCAGGACGGCCTCATCTCCAAGTCCGACTTCGACAGCCGCAAGAATGCCTGGGCCACGGCCGACGCCGGCCTTACCCAGGCGCAGGCCCGCGTAGCTCAGGCCAAGGCGCAAAACGACTCCGCCGGCAAGCACACGGCTCAGGCCCGTGCCTCCCTGACTCGCGTCACCGATGTGCTGCAGAAAACCACCTACAGCGCGCCTTACGACGGCGTGGTCACCAACCTGCCCGTGCGCGAAGGCGAGTCCGTCGTCATCGGAATCCAGAACGCTCTGGGCAGCACCCTCATGACCATCGCCGACATGTCCGTGATCACGGCCGAAGTCAAGGTGGACGAAACCGACATCGTGAACGTGCACCTGGGACAGCCCGCGGAAGTCACTATTGACGCCATCCCCAAGAAGATCTTCCATGGGACCGTCTCGGAAATTGGCGACAACGCCATCGTTCGTTCCAGCGGCGTTTCCACTTCGCAGCAGACTACGGCCAGCGAAGAGGCCAAGGACTTCAAGGTTGTGGTCACCCTGAGCGATCCCCCGCGCGATCTGCGACCGGGCCTTTCGACCACGGCGAAGATTACGACCGCGACCCGGAGCAACGCCCTGTCGGTGCCCATCCAAGCCCTGACCCTGCGCAGCAAAGAGCAGATCGAACAGCAGAATAATCCTCCCGGGTCGGTGCATGCCGCGGCACCAGCAGCCACCGAAGCTGCATCCAAGTCGAAGAAAGGCGATGACGTGCAGGGCGTCTTCGTCATTCGCAGCAAGAAAGCGACGTTCGTGCCGGTCACCACCGGCATCACGGGCACGACCGATATAGAAGTTCTGGATGGCCTGAAAGAAGGGGACGAGGTCATCACGGGAAGTTACAAGGTCTTGCGCACTCTGCGGCCCGGCAGCAGCGTCAAGATTGATAACAAGGCCCCTAAGAAGGAAGACGAAGAAGCGTCATAACCTTCGCCGGCCTGGCACGTCCAATGGCAGAGGTCAGGGGCTAGGGATCAGGGGTTAGTGCTCGTAAATAGAGGGTCTCGAAGAAGGGCTGTATCGTGCCAGAGGAAGTAGCTGAGGTTTTGCTGAACCCTGGCCCCTGAACTCTGACCCCTAACGATCGGAGAGGTCAGTGGCATCGGACGAAGCGAAAGACCAGGAGAAGAAAATGGCAACCGCCGAAGTCATCAACATGCCCGTCAGCATGCCCACCCCAGCCACCTCGGCGCCGCCTGAGTCTTGCATGATCGCGGCCGAGGATCTCTGGAAGACCTACGACATGGGCTCCGAACAGCAGGTTCACGCCCTGCGCGGCGTCAATCTGCATATCCAGCGCAACGAGTACGTCGCCATCATGGGTCCCTCGGGATCGGGAAAATCCACGTTGATGAACCTGATCGGCTGCCTCGACACTCCCTCCCAGGGGAAATACTGGCTCAACAACCAACTGGTCAGCGAACTTGACGACGACGAACTGGCCCGCATCCGCAACAAGGAAATCGGCTTCGTCTTCCAGACCTTCAACCTGCTGGCTCGCGCTACCGCTCTGCACAATGTGGAACTGCCCCTGATCTACGCCGGCATTCCCACCGAGGAGCGCATGGAGCGCGCCAAGGGAGCACTGGCCGCGGTGGGCATGGAATCCCGCATGAGCCACAAGCCCAATGAACTCTCCGGTGGGCAGAGACAGCGCGTCGCCATCGCCCGCGCCCTGGTGAACAAGCCGTCCATCATTCTTGCCGACGAGCCCACAGGCAACCTGGACTCGCAGACCGGCCTTGAAATCATGGCCCTGTTTGACCGGCTCCACTCTGAGGGCAACACCATCATTCTGGTCACTCACGAAGGCGACATCGCCGAGTATGCCCACCGGGTCATCCACATCAAAGACGGCGTCATCGCCAGCGACGAGAGTAAAGGCCCCGGATACCGCAGCTGAACTTTGCGGTTTTTCCTGGTTGAACAGTCCGGTTGAAACAATCACGCCCAGCCAATGGCTGGGCGTTTGATTTTCTGGTTTTAACTTTGTAGTTACGTCGAAAAGCGCTATTGCGCTGACGTGCTGACCGGCTTCATCGCGGCCGTATCAGCCGGCAGAGCCGGGCCAGAAGCGAAGAAGTTGTGATCGTAGAGATTACGATACATGCGGCCGGCAATCTCCGCCGCCTTGGGTCCAAACGTCGGACGCCCGCCCTGCAGGAAAACCACCACCACCACGCGCCCCACGCTGGTGTTGGCGCTGGTGTTGGCGTATGACGCGAACCAGCCAAACCGTGTGCCGGCGTGCGAGCAGGTGCCCGTCTTGCCCAGCACTTCTTCTTCGTTGAAATTCAGACGCAAGCTGCGCGCCGTGCCGTATTGCACCGCGCCCGCCATGCCATCGGAAATCTCCGGAATCAGCGGAGCGATCTCGAGCTGCCGCTTCACTCGCGGCTGGAAATTCGTTAATTCCTCGGGTGTGGTCGGATGCTGCAGGTAGTAAAGCGTTCCTCCGTTGGCGATGGCCGCCACCATGGCGCCCAGTTGCAGCGGCGTCATCGAAATGCCCTCGCCATAGGAGCACATTTTGCCTACGCCGCCGAGCTTGGCGGGAATCGCCTCATCCGGATAGCTCCCCAGTTGCTCGCCCGGAATATCGTAGCCGGCCAGTTCACCCAATCCATATTCGTGGGCGTAGTAGGCGATCTTTTCAAAACCCAGTTTGCGGCCCAGCGCCTCGAAATATGCGTTGTTGGAGTGCGCCAGCGCTTCGGTCAGATTCATGCGGCTGCGCTGGCCCAGAGCGACTTCGGTGTCTTTCGAGACCAGACCTTCATTCAGCGCGGCCAGTGCCACGGAAAGTTTGATGGTGGAGCAGGGCTGCGCGCCGCTGGCCAGCGCCAGCTTCTGATTCACCATGGCCAGCACGCGGCCGCTGGTCGGCTCGATCGCCACGACCGTACCATTCATGTTCCCCAGCGCGTCAATCGCGGCCTGGCGCACCACCGGATCTTCGCCCGTGGTCACATCGCCGGCAGTGATGTCGTCTGCGAACGAACTCATGTGGAAGCGCTCGCGATAGCGGCGGTGGGTGCTGCCCGAAACCGGCATGACGCTCGCGCTGCGGCTGCGTGCCAGGTGATGCAACCGGCGCCGCGTGTGCTGCGTCTCGCTGATCTTTCTTGCCTTGGATTTATTCGGCGCGTGCGTTGTGATGTGCGCCGCCCAGCTCACGCCCGTGAGCAGGAGGCACGCTAGAAAACCAACAACCAGACGAAGAAGGCTCGTTCCCTTAGACATCTTCTTGAGTTCATCTCCCCAGAATCTAGGTATTTCGATGCACGCGCGGTGCCAGCGGGCAGTAACTCTGGCCATTATCACCCAACTTAGCGATAGTACGAGACTTAGCCTTTTTCTGGCAACGGTAAAGTTTAGATCGAAGAAAACATTAATTTCGATTTAACCCTTTCTGAAACAAGGACATAACTTGGGATTACCTCGGTTCTAGCACCTTCGGTAACCCATTACCACGTTACTGCAAAGGTACTTCCCCAGTGTGCAGGGGTTTTCCCTATTTCAGTCGTCAGCCCCTCACAGTCATCCCGCTTTGCTCTCAACTGACGGCTGACAGCTCTACATCACTTCGTTGCGCTTGCGCAGAAACGCCGGAACGTCCAGATCATCCGGCTCGAAGTTCGTGACCATCGCGCTGCGCATGGTGTCGAGCGAAATCACGTCCGCGCCGCGATCGGAGGCGTGCACCACCGCCGGAACGGGATCATCCATGTAAACGCGGTCATCGGTGAGCGCAGCGTCCGCCATGATGTGCTCCGGCCCCGGTTCAGACATCGGATCCCGCGGCCCGACCGGATCTGGAAAATCCATGGAGTCGTCGCGCGTGGTGGTCAGGAATGAACTGTGCGTCTCCTGCTGCCGGTGCCGCGCCGGCCGCACCTCGCGGAAACCGGTGGCAATGACCGTGATCTTTACCGCATCTTTCATCTTCTCGTCCAGCACCGCTCCGAAGATGATGTTGGCGTCCTCGTGCGCCGCGCTCTGAATAATCGAGCACGCCTGTTGCACTTCCGCCAGCTTCAGTGACGCCGAACCGGTGATGTTGATGAGGATGCCGCGCGCGCCGTCAATCGCTCCCGCTTCCAGCAGCGGCGATGCAATGGCTTTCTGCGCGGCCTCGATCGTGCGTTTCGCGCCGCTGGCGGAGGCCGTTCCCATCACCGCATAGCCCATGCCCGCCATGATCGTCTTCACGTCGGCGAAGTCGCGGTTGATGATGCCGGGGATCGTGATGATGTCGGAGATTCCCTGCACGCCCTGCCGCAGAATGTCGTCGGCGATGCGGAACGATTCGAAAAAGCCCGCGTCTTCCGCAACCGCCAGCAGTTTTTCGTTGGGGATGACGATGGTCGTATCCACCGACTCCATCAGTTCGGCCACACCGCGCTCGGCCTGCGACATGCGCCGCTTGCCTTCGAACGCGAACGGCTTGGTGACCACTGCAACCGTAAGCGCGCCCATCTCGCTGGCCAGCGACGCGATAATCGGCGCCGCGCCCGTGCCCGTCCCGCCGCCCAGACCGGTCGTGACGAACACCATGTCCGCGCCCTCGAGCGCCTCGATAATCTTGTCCGAGTCTTCCAGCGCCGCCTTCCGCCCCACCTCAGGATTCGCCCCGGCGCCCAGGCCATTGGTCAGCTTCACGCCCAGCTGCAGCTTTACCGGCGCGTGCGACATGCGCAGCGCCTGCAGGTCCGTGTTGGCGACGATGAACTCGATGCCCTCCACTCCGGCATCAATCATGCGGTTGACCGCGTTGCCCCCGCCGCCGCCGACTCCGATCACCTTGATCTTGGCGTCGTTGCGCGCCTCTTCGTTGAAGCTGATGCGAATGCTGTTGTCATTTTTTATTTTGTCCACCATTGTGTGAATTCGTCGTTCGCCGCGTACTGACCGTACTGAAGTGGTCAGTAGCCAGTGATCAGTGGCCCGTAAAACCTTGGCCAGGTTCTTGCTCTGGCTTTACTGATCACTGCCCACTGATCACTGACCACT
>DATFNP010000102.1:0-10142 GCA_035266345.1 Candidatus Sulfotelmatobacter sp. | reverse complement strand
CACGAAACTGAAGCCGCGCTTCTTCAGCGCTTTGCTCATGGCATCGGACTCGGTCGTGCGGGCCGGGACTCGACTGCTTGCACTCCACGAATTCACCCGCGGCCGGCCATCTACAAATTGCCACACGTAGCGGTCGAAGCTGCCGAATTCGTCTTCCTCCTGCACCTGCAACAATGCCTGAGCATTGCGCACCGCTGACGCGATCTTCAACCGGTTGCGCACGATCCCCGGATTTTTCAGCAACTGCCCGATTTTCCGGCGGTCGTAGCGCGCTACGCGCTGCGCGTCGAAACCGTCGAACGCGGCGCGATAGCTCTCTCGTTTGTTGAGAATCGTCTCCCAGCTGAGTCCGGCCTGTGCGCCTTCCAGGATGAGAAATTCGAAAAGCTTGCCATCCTCGTGCACCGGCACGCCCCATTCTTCATCGTGATAGCGGATGGAGAGTTCGTTGCTCGCCCATGCGCAGCGGATCGGGTCTGGAAAACCTTTCACCACAGAGGTCACAGAGTCTCACACAAAATCGAAGCAATAGAATCAATGAAAACCGCCGAGGACGCCAGGGACACAGAGGACTTATATTTTCATTTCCTCTGCGTCCTCAGCGTACTCTGCGGTTTTCATCTTGTGGAAGAAGCCTACATTGGCATTACTCCAGCGACTTCGGGTCGGACTTGTTTACCGGCGACTTGGTATCGAGCAGGGAAACCAGTTCGTGCGCGCAGGCCGGAATGCCGACCTTGCCTTGGCGGATGATTTCTTTTGCCGTCAACTCTTTCCCGTACAGTTTCCGGTTGGCGCTGCCGTCGGACCGCAGGGTCGAGCCTTCCAGGGAAATCCCAGCGAACAGTCCTTTGTTGCGCGAGTAGGAGAGAATCTCCGCGTCCATAACGACATCGGTGGCGCCTTCGGCGGTGCGTCCTTTCGGCCCGGCCGCAGCCGAGGCATCGGCCCCAAGCTTCACTTTGCTATAGAGCAAAGACTCGGCGCCTTTGGGATTCATGACCAGCAGGACGAAGTCCGTGGCCTGGCCGCCCAGTTGAAATCCGATGCTGACGCCTTCGAGCGCATACAGCGCCGGAGCGCCCCACTTGCCCTTGTAGTACTCGCCGCTGCGGCAGATCATGATGCCGCGCCCGTAGCTGCCGCCGATACCGAAAGCGCCTTTTTTCACCGAAGGCAGAATGATCACGCACTCAGCCTTGTCGAGAAGATCCTGGGGAATGTTGTCGGGGATGTTGAGAATCTCTTTCAGAACCACGCCCGCGTCTTTGACGCGCTCTTCTTCGTGTTCGTCGTCAGCGGCGAAGGCGGTAAGCGCGGAAATAAGAACGACCATACAGGCAATGATTTTCTTCATAGATTCCTCCACGGGAGATTGTAAGGAAAATTCGGGCCCAGTGCGGACTGCTATGTTAAGACCGCGAATCCAGTTGGCCAACGTAGGCGCAGCTGGGCCGGGTTGCAGGCCGCACAACCGCTAGAAAATGCACGTTTTGTGCCATGACCAAACGTGTGCTCCTTTTGTAACTTGGCACCATTGTTTCGCGCTCCTAAAGTCAATGAGATAGCGGGCCGTCTGGATTCGGCACCTGGCGTGCAGCCAAGAGTTTGGGAGTGTTTCGCCAGAGCGGTTTAGAGCGAAAAAGAGCGGTTCCAGAGTGAAAATTTTGGACTTTCCGGGCATGAACTACACGCGCGCTTATTTCCGGTACCTGACGCTGGCGCTGGCCAGCGTGGCCTTGGCCGGCCAGGCGCGGGCGCAGGCGGTCTATGCTCAGGGCGCAGCCAGCCTGGGCTCGTACAACAGGGCCAGCGCTGCTGCAGCGCCGATTGCAGTTGCGGCGAATAATCCGGACGATCCTCATCCCGGCGATCCGGACGATCCGCAAAGCGCCCTGGTCACGATTCGCGCCCGGGTGAATGAAGTCAACGTGCTGTTCATCGCGACCGACAAGCGCGGCAAATTCGTTCGCGATCTGACGCAGCAGGATTTCAGCATTCTCGACGACCACAAACCGCCCCAGGCCATTCTCAACTTCCGCCGCGAAACCGATTTGCCTTTGCATCTCGGGCTGCTCATTGATGTGAGCGGCTCGGTGGACAGCCGCTTCGATTTTGAACAGGCCGCGGCCACCAGCTTCCTGCAGCACACGCTGCGCGCCGGCTTCGATAAGGCCTTCATTGTCGGGTTCAACAGTCACAGCCAGTTGGCGCAAGATTTTACCGACAACGTGCAATTACTTTCAGCGGGCGTGCACAAGCTGCACGATGGAGGCGGGACCGCGCTTTACGACGCCGTCTACCACGCCTGCAAGGAAAAGTTCCTGAAGGACCGTTCCGATCATCCACTGCGCAAGGCCATCATTATCGTGAGCGATGGAGAAGACAACCAGAGCGAAGTTTCCAAGGCCCAGGCCATTGAAATGGCGCAGCGCGCCGAGGTGATCATCTACGCCATTTCCACCGACGACAGCGGCCTGGTGATGCGCGGCGACAAGGTGCTCGAGCAACTCGCGGAAGCCACGGGCGGCCGGGTTTTCTTCCCCTTCAAGATGAAAGACATTACCCACTCCTACGCTGCCATCGAAGACGAACTGCGCAGCCAGTACGTCGTCTCCTACAAACCGGCCGATTTCGATGCCGATGGACGCTACCGATCGATCGAGATTTCCGCCGTGAAGAAAGACCTGCAAGTGCGGGCGCGCAAGGGGTACTTCGCGCCGCAGCAGTAGAGCGGACCTCAGACCTCAGATCTCAGACCCACGCCGATCATTGCGGGAGCGCTTCCTCTGTGGTAACGTCCCATTGATTTACGATTCAACGACTTCCGCTTCAACTCGTTCAGAAGCCAGAGGAGCGCTCATGGTCATCGCCTTCTTCGTAATTCTGGTGGTCATCGCGGTGGTGCTGATCGGGATGTACAACGGCCTGGTGCAGTTGCGCGTGCGCTGCGACTCGGCCTGGTCCGACATTGACGTGCAACTCAAACGGCGCCACGACCTGATTCCCAACCTGGTGGAGACGGTGAAAGGCTACGCCGCGCACGAGAAGGGAACGTTTGAGAACATCGCCAAGTTCCGCTCGCAGGCCATGCAGGCAACCACGCCGGCCGACAAAGCGGTTGCCGAGAATCAACTGACCGGCGCGTTGAAAAGTCTGTTTGCGGTGGCGGAGAACTACCCGGAACTTAAGGCTTCGGAGGAGTTCACGCAACTGCAGGGATCGCTCAGCCAGACCGAGGACACGATCCAGAACGCGCGGCGTTATTACAACGCAGTGGTGCGCGACCTGAATACCAAAATCCAGTCGTTCCCGACCAACATCCTGGCCGAAATGTTTGGGTTCAAGGCGCGGCAATTCTTCGAGACCGCAGAAGCCGACCGCGAACCGGTGCAAGTGAAGTTCTGAGGGATTGCGTAATTCTGTAAGCGGGGAATTGGGTAATTTGAAAATCCCACGAACCATTGTACCGGCCCTTCTAGCGCTTTTCTTCTGCGCGTCCGCCGGAGTTGCGCACGCCAAGTCCTGGCGGGTTGCGGATTTTCAGGACAACATCAGCATCGCCAAAGACGGCAGCGCGGTCGTCACCGAGCGCATCACGCTGGTGTTCGTGGGAGAGTGGCACGGGATTCACCGCACGATTCCGGTGGAATACCCCGGCCCCAGCGGAACCAACTACAAGCTCTACCTCGACGTGGCGAGCGTCCGTGACGGAGACGGCGCAGCGCTAAAGTACGACTCTTCCACGTCGAATGGCTATCGCGACCTGAAGATCTACCTTCCCGGCGCAGTGGATACGACCCGGACGGTCGAGATCATCTACAGGGTGCGCAACGGCACGCGCTTCTTCGACAGCCACGACGAGTTCTACTGGAACGTCACCGGCAACGACTGGCCGGTGCCGATTGATCACGCGGCGGCGACAGTGCGGTTCCCGGATTCCGCCGCGGGTTCGCTGAGAGTGCAGTCCTTCACCGGCGTCTATGGCTCGACCGGGCACGATGCCACGGCGAAAGCGGAAGGCGCCGAGGCGCAGTTTGAGACCAACAGTCCTCTGCCCATGCGCGGCGGGCTGACGATTGACGTCTATATTCCGAAAGATATCCTGCAGGAACCCAGTGGCATTACGCGGTTCTTCTGGTTCCTTGGCGGGAATCCAGTTATTTTTCTGCCGCCGGTCACGCTCGCGGTGATGTTCGTGCTGTGGTGGTACAAAGGACGCGATCCCGATCCCGGCGTGTCCGTTGCGCCCATGTACGAGCCTCCCTTTGGCATTTCCCCGGCGGAAGCGGGCACGCTGCTCGACGACTCGATTCACCCGCGCGACATCACTTCGACCATGGTGGATCTGGCGGTGCGAGGGTATATCAAGATTGAAGAAGTGGCGGAAAAGGGTCTCGTCTTTACCCACAAGGACTATGTTTTCCACCTGCTCAAGCCTCGCGATCAGTGGGACGCCGACCTTGCGCCGCATGAACGCGTCATGCTGGAGAACGTTTTCACCGCGGGCGATCAGACTCGGCTCTCCAGCCTGAAGAACCGCTTCTACACCGCCGTGCCCATCATCCGGCAGGACATTATGGCGGCGCTGAAAAGGAAGGGCATCTATCTGCTCGATCCCGAATCCGCCAACGGCTACAGCGCCGGAGCGGCGGTCGCCATCCTGGCTCTGTTTGGCATTCTCCAGTTCATGGGACGGGCGAACTTTTTCAATTCGATTCCGCTGCTGGTCGCGAGCATTCTGATATCGGGGTTGATCTGGTGGCTGTTTGCGCGGGTGATGACCGCCAAGACCATCAAAGGGGGACGCGTCCATATTGCCGTGCTGGGCTTCCAGGAGTTCATGAACCGCGTGGATGCGGAGCGGCTCAAGGTGATGCCGCCAACCACGTTTGAGAAGTACCTGCCCTACGCCATGGCGCTGGGCGTGGAGCACCACTGGGCGCAGGCGTTTGCGGGAATTGTTAAGGATCCGCCAAGTTGGTATGTGGGGCCGGGCGGCGGCTATGTTCCGGGCATGGTCTTCAATCCGATTTTGTTTTCCAGTTCGATGCAGAGCATGACCTCCGATATGCACCAGGCTTTTGTCTCGGCTCCGCGCGCCAGTTCCACCGGTTCGGGATTTGGCGGGGGCGGCGGATTCGGCGGGGGCGGCGGTTTCTCCGGTGGCGGATTCGGCGGCGGGGGTGGTGGGGCATTTTGAGAGTCAGCACCGTGGTCCTAAGTGCGATCTTGGCCGCGCGCATACTACTTTCCTACTATTGAATACCCCCGAAGCGCGGCTATAATCGCCCTACTCTTTTTGGGGTTCGATCGCAAATCTTGTGAGCACACGATCAAGGTCCGTCAAAAAGACGGCGCTCATCGGATTCTGTGTGATCGCCACGCTGTGGGTATTCGCCTGCGCGGGGCTGTATGGCGTCATGCGGCAACCGCCGGAGGCGTTTGCGCGGGTCATGGCCCAGGTTCCCGGTCCGGTCGCCTTTCTGGTCCTGCCTTTTGAAACTCTGTGGACGCATGCCCGGAGCGGCGCGCTGCGCGTCGGCGATTCGGTGCCGGACTTTACCCTGACCAAACTGGACAAGAGCGGGCAGGTTCAACTTTCGTCGTTCGCGGCTCGGGGGAAGCCAGCGGTGCTGGTGTTTGGCAGCTACACCTGACCACCCTTCCGGCGGGAGGTTCCCGCTCTCAATCGTCTCTATCATCAATATGGCAATCAGGTCGCGTTTCTGGTGGTCTACATCACCGAGGCGCATCCGAGCGACGTCTGGCAGATGCAGAGCAATATCAAAGATCAGGTTGTGTTCGCCAGCCCGCGCGATGAGCAGGAGCGTGAGGCCGTTGCCGGGACCTGCGTGCGCAAATTGGGCATCGAGATTCCGGCGGTGCTCGATGAATTCGGCAACTCCACGGAAGCCGCTTACACGGCGTGGCCGGACCGCCTGTACCTGATTGATGCCTCGGGACGCGTGGTCTACAAGAGCCCGCCTGGGCCGTTCGGTTTCAAGCCAGATGATTTGCAGGCCGCGTTGCGCAAGATCGCAACCCCGCAGTAGTCGGGAAGGTCACCGGGCAAGATTGACCACAAAGAATGATTGACAGAAATAATAAAGGGCCGCGAGTGATCGCGGCCCTGTTATTCCAGCGCAGTGGAGTTTACTGTTCGCCGCCGGAAACATTGCTGCCCCAGAGGGCATTGCTGCCCCAAAGCGCGTTCGATCCCCACAGGGCGTTACTGCCCCATAACGCATTGCTGCCCCAGAGTGCATTCGATCCCCACAGAGCATTGCTGCCCCAGAGCGCGTTCGATCCCCACAGGGCATTGCTTCCGGAGACGCCGCCGCTGCCGTTCACGGTGGACGAGGGAGCGCCAACCACGAACTGTGACGTTCCCCACACGGCCGCGTTCGACCAGGTTGCTGACGTATTCCAGACCGCGGTCGGGTTGTCGTTGAGGTAGACGTTACCGGACTTCGGATCATACGAAGCGACGGGTGACATCGCGGTCCCCTTGGCCACGTCGGCGCTGTTGAGAGCGGCTTCAACGTCCACGTACCCGGCTCCCACGGTGAACACGTCATATTGATCGGTGTAGGTGACGCCGGTAGTGGGATCCGTGGTGCTGCTGAAAGCCGGGAACGACTTCCAGGCGGTCTTCATCAGCCGGGCCTTGACCTGGTCGGGCGTGAGAGACGGACTCTTCTGCAACAAGTCGGCGACCACGCCGCTGACCACGCCAGTCGCCATGCTGGTGCCGCTTAGGGTGAAGTAACTGGAAGACGAGGCAGTGCCTCCGCTGGCAATGTAGTAACTGTCCGGAACCTGGTTGCCGGGATATGCGGTAGAGAGCGTCGAACCCGGAGACTGGAGCGAGACCAGCAGGTTGCCGGGCGCGACGATGTCCGGTTTGGCGACGGCATCAATCGCCGTCGGTCCCTTCGAGCTGTAGCTGGCGATGAGGTCGTCCACGCGGGTGGGGGTTCCCATCGGCTTCATCGCTCCGACGGTGATCACGTAGGGATCGTTGCCGGGCGAGGTGATGGTGGCATAGCCATCGGTGGGCTGATAGCGCCCGCTGTTGCCGGCGGCGACCACCACCACGATGCCGCTCTTCCACGCCTGTTCGACGGCCTGGCAGAGCGGGTCAAGCGCATAGCTTTCGTAGATCGCGCGCCCCAGCGAAAGATTGATCACGCGGATGTTGAACAGGGGCTTCAACCTGATGGCAGTGCTGATGGCCGAGATCACGGCGCTGTCGGTGCCCGCTCCGTTTTGGTCGAGCACACGCAGGTTGATGAGGTTCGCCTGCGGGGCAATGCCTTCGAAAGTGCGGGTGTACTGCTTGCCCGTCGAACTGGCCCCGTCGCCGGCGATCAGGCCGGCGACGTGTGTGCCGTGGCCGTACTGATCATTCGCGCTGGGATTGCCCGGAACGAAGCTCTGGTTCCAGACCACCCGCGACAATCCCAGAGGACCACCTTTCAAGTCGGGATGATTACTGACACCGCTGTCCACCAGCGCGACTCCGATGCCTTCGCCGGTGTAGCCGGATTGCCAGGCGGCAAATGCATTCACGGCGGGCGCGGCGTTGCTAAGAGTGGGCGCGAGTGTGCGGTCCAGGCTGATGTACTTCACGTTGGCCTGGTTCGAGAGCGAGAGCACATTCGACAGCGGCAAGTCCGCTACGACCGCGTTCACCAGCGGCAGCGAGTCCAGGATAGAGCCCAAGGTCGAGAGAAGGTTGAGATCCAAGAGGCTGGGCGGATTGTTGTACTGCACCACGACCTGCACTGCGGTAGCATTCGATTTCTGCAGGTCGGGAGACAGCTTCGTGGTGTCGGCGGCATAGGCCACCGTCACCGTAGCGATCAGCAATAAAAGCACGAACTTCTTCATAGGCCCCCACAAATAGCGCCCCACAGGCGCGGAACTGCACCCCAAGTGACTCTTCAAGTTGCAGGTTCGGTTCCAAAATGGGATCTAGAGCCTCCTTGTTTTCAATGGCTTAGGAGCGATTATTGTGAGGCACAACGGACACTTTGTCCCACCGCCGCACGCCCGGGACATCTTGTCCCAGCCGATGGTGGTAGCGGGTCTGGTGGCGGGTTCGATGAGGTCGTAAGTGACTGATTCGATTTAAGAAAACCATGGTAATCGGAGGGTTTCGTTTTCGGCGGACAGACCCCAGCGCTTGGTTGAAAATTTAGGCATTTCTCATGTCGTGGATACGTTCCATTGGCGCGCGCATGTTCATCGCCGGCATGGCTTTGGCGGCATGCATCTGCTTTGCGCTGGCGTTCCCGCACTGGCAATCGACCGCCCCGGTCAAGTTTGTTTGCTACCTGATTGCGGCGCTGCTGGCCTCATCTCTCAAAGTGGGTTTGCCCGGCATCGAGGGAACGCTGTCGGTGAACTTCCTGTTCACGCTGCTGGGCATCCTGGAACTCAGTCTCCCGGAAACCCTGCTGATTGGGCTGGCCAGCACCCTGGGGCAGTTTTACTGGAAGCCCGCACGGCGACTGAAGCCCATTCAACTTGTATTCAATGTGTCGCAGGTCACGGTTTCGAGCGCGATTGCCTACGGCGCCTACCAACTGGTGGTGATTTACGTTCTGCACCGTCCCGGCCCGCTTGCTCTGCTGGTGGCTGCCATCGCGCATTTCGGCTGCAACAGCGCCGCCATGTCCACCATCATCGGCCTGACGGAAGACAAGCCGGTCGCCAAGGTGTGGACTGGCAGTTATCTCTGGTCGTTTCCGTACTATCTGGTCGGGGCAGCCGCGGCGGGCCTGGTGCACTTCCTGAACGGGCACATCGGATGGCAGTCGTCACTGCTGGTGCTGCCGCCGATCTACCTGATGTACCGCTCCTATCGTCTTTATCTGGGCAAACTGGACGCAGAGAAGCGTCATGCCGAACAAGTCTCTGTCCTGCATCTCCGAACCATCGAAACGCTCGCCTTGGCCATCGAAGCGAAAGATCAGACCACGGGCGAACACTTGCAGCGAGTGCGGGTGTACGCCATGGAACTGGCCAAAGAACTGGGCCTGAACGAGGACGAAACCGAGGCTTTGCGGGCGGCTTCGGTGCTGCACGACATCGGCAAGCTAGCGGTGCCGGAGCACATCATTTCGAAGCCGGGGAAGCTAACGCCGGAAGAATTCGAGAAGATGAAGATTCACCCCATTGTGGGGGCGGAAATTCTGGAGCAGGTGAACTTTCCCTATCCCGTGGTTCCGATTGTGCGGGCGCACCACGAAAAATGGGATGGCAGCGGCTATCCCAACGGATTGATCGGTGAGGCGATTCCGATCGGGGCGCGCATTCTCGCGGCGGTGGATTGTCTGGATGCTCTGGCTTCGGACCGCCAGTACCGGAAGGCATTGCCGCTCGATGAAGCCATGGCCAAGGTGGTTTCCGAGGCGGGCAAGAGTTTCGATCCGCAGGTGGTTGCAGTCCTGCACCAGCGCTACGTTCAACTGGAGAAGTTGGCCAAGGAGCAACCGCTGCAGGCTCCGCCGAAACTCTCCACCGATATCAAGGTCGAGCGCGGCCTGGCGCCTGACGCCGGGTTCGCGGAGGCGGCTGAACTGGCGGCGGCAACCGCGGCATCAGCGGGGGCGCAAGATTCCAGCGCACGGGTCTCTGCGGCCCGGCGGCAAGGCGAGGAAATCCTGGAACTTTGCCGGCAACCCGGCTCGTTCCTGAGCCTGGAGGATGCTCTTTCTCTGCTGGCGGTGCGGCTGCAACGCCTGGTCCCGCATGATTCCATGGCTGTCTATGGTCGGAAGAACGGGGTGCTGGTGCCGGAGTTCGCAAGCGGGGAAAACTTCCGGCTGTTCTCTTCGTTGAGAATTCCCCACGGGGAAGGCCTGTCGGGATGGGTGGCGCAAAATCACAAGTCCATCCTCAACGGCAATCCCTCGGTCGAGCCGGGCTATCTGAACGATCCCACGAAATACAGCACGCTGCGTTTTGCGCTGGCGGTGCCGCTCGCCGCAAGTGCTGGAGTGGCGGGAGTGCTGGCCCTCTATCGCGCCGGGAACGACGCGTTCACAGCCGACGAACTGCGCGTGGTGGAAGCGATTGGCTCCGGACTGGGAGCGGTCATCGCGGGTTCTAACAAGCCCAAGGCCGCCGCC
>DATFNP010000101.1:0-2942 GCA_035266345.1 Candidatus Sulfotelmatobacter sp. | reverse complement strand
TTCCGGCGTCGCCACGGCAGCAGGGGCCACGGGAGCCGCAGCCACCACTGGAGGCGCCGGGGCTTTCGGTCCGGCAGCCGCAGCCGAGAAGGCCAGCGTAAAGAGAACTGTTGCCAAGATGAGCAGAGTCAAGAACCCAATCTTTTTCATGTTTCCTCCTCGTCCGAATTCCGGCTCGGACGCAACCGGTTTGATTCATTACTGTCACGGAGACTCCCACGCCATCCGAACCCGTCCGCGACAACCGCACAGTATAGCCGCTAAAACAAGACATCCGGCTGTGCAAAAAGTTTACTTCGCAGATGCTCCGGTTAGTTCGCGCGCCGGCTGCGCCACCACCAGAATGCCGCCCCCAGCAGCACGATAATCGCCACCGTCATGTCGAAGTGCTTGATATCCCGCTCCAGCCGCCCCCAATGCTGGCCGAACAGATAGCCCGCTCCGGAAATCACCGTCACCCACACCCCGGCGCCCAGAAAGTTGAAAACCGAGAACCTCTGCCACGGCATGCGCAGCGCTCCCGCCAGTGGCCCCGCAATGACCCGCATGCCGAAAACAAAGCGGGCAAAGAAAATGGTCACCGCACCGTAACGCGCGAACAGCCTTTCTCCGTGCGCCAGTGTCGTTTTCCGAATTCTGAAAAAAACCTGGTAGCGCTCCAGCAGCGGACGTCCACCATAGTAGCCCAGCGCGAAGCCGAGGTTATCGCCAACCGTCGCCGCAATGGTGGCGACCAGGATGATCCACGGAAGCCGCAGGTCGTGCTCGGAATACGCCAGAAAACTCGCGAGCAACAAAACCGTTTCGCCCGGCACGGGCACCCCGGCATTCTCCAGCAGCAGCGCCCCGCCCACGGCCCAGTATCCGTAATGCACCACCGCATTCCGCAAGAAGTCGAGAATGGAGTGGGTCATGATTCTTAGTGGTTGAAGTTGAAGTCCAGTAGCGCCGGCGTCCCGCCGGCTGTCGCGAGAGCGTCTCGCTCTCGCACTCGCTGCCAGCAGTCAGCTTCAGAGTGTCACGATTTCAAAAATTCAATCAACGCCCGGTTGAACTCCTCCGGACACTCTTCATAAGGCAAGTGCCCGATGCCCGGGAACACCACCGTCTGCACATTCGCGAAATGCCGCGCCAGCGGCAACATCGACGACGCGTACACCGCCGGATCCTTGCTTCCCCACATCAGCAGCGTGGGAATTGCCGCCAGCTTGGGCAACAGCGTTTCCAGTTCCCGCAGGTCAGCCGTCCAGGTGCGGGCGATGCTGAGCGCATGCTCGAACAATCCCGGAATCGCCAGCGGCGCTTTGTAGCCTTCGAGGCTGCCCGGGGGAATCTTGCGGCGATCGCCATACAGCCGCCCGTGCCAGTAGGGAAACAGAAAGGGCATGCGTGCCGTCACCCAACGAAACCCCGCCGCTCCGAGCGGTGTTCCGACAAAAGGCGCCAGCCAACTGCCATGCGAGGAGTACGGATTGACCGGGCACACCAGCACCAGTCTACGCAGCCTGGGCTTGGAGCCACCGCGGCTGATCAATTCCGCAGCCGCCGCCATCGCCACCGCCCCGCCCCGGGACGTTCCCAGCAAATCGAACGACTCCAGTCCCAACTTATCGACAAACCGCAGCACGCGCAGAGCGGTTGCGCGCATCGAGTGGTCGAGCCCGCGCGGCCGGTCCGAGAAGCCCGCTCCCAACATATCGGGAGCGTACACCGTGGCGTAGGGCGCCAGCGCCGGGAGTGTGTATCGCCAGGAAAACGAATACCCCAGCAACCCGTGCAGCAGGATCAGCGCCGGCCCGGAACCCGCCCGCAGGTAGCGCATGCGGGCGCCCTCGAAATCCATCCAGCACTCTTCCACGCCGTCGACCGAGGCCGAAGCAGCGCCCGCCGCGATCTCCTGAATGTCATTCGCCACAAGAATCTTCCCGCCCGGACAACTCTTTCCTCACCGCTGGATTCTACTTAAAGGAACGCCTCTGTCGCTTCACTTGGGGAGCTTCGGCTCCCCGTTTTTTGTAGCGATCGAGACAGGCTCGGGTGCCCCACCCTAGCCGCGCTTTTGCGGCTAGGGTGGGGATTTTGACTTTGGTCAAACTATGACCTTACGCCGCCGCCTTCCGTTTCTTCCCCAGCAATTTCTTCAGCACCCGAATTCCCTTATCGATGTGCTTTTCTTCCATCAGGAACGGCGGCAGAAATCGCACCACCGTGTCCTGCGTGCTATTGAACAGCACTCCCTCGGCCAACGCCGCATCGACAATCGGACGCGCCGGAATCTCCAGCTGAATTCCCTGGATGAATCCCCTGCCGCGCACTCCCGTCGCCGCCGCGCGTTTTTCCACCAGCCCTTGCAGCTCGTGGTGCAAGTACGCTCCAACTTTGATCACGTTCTCCAGCAGCTTTTCTTCTTCCACAATCGCGAGAAACTCCAGCGCGATGCGGCAGGCCAGCGGACCTCCGCCGAAGGTAGTCCCATGCTGCCCCGGCGAAATCGCCGAGGCGAACTCTTCCTTGGCGATGAAGGCTCCCAGCGGCAGCCCAGCGGCAATCGGCTTGGCAATCGCTACGATATCCGGCGTCACGCCAAAACTCTGAAACGCGAAGATCGTTCCCGTGCGTCCCAGCCCGCATTGAATCTCGTCGAAGATCAGCGCCACCTTGTGACGGTCGGCCAGCGCGCGACACTCTTGCAGAAACTCCACAGAGCACTCGTAGATTCCGCCTTCGCCGAAAATCGGCTCCAGCACGATCGCGCAAGTGTTGTCATTCACCGCGGCGCGCAGCCCTTCCAGATCATTCTGCTTCACAAACGTCACGTCTTCGAGCAGCGGCTCAAATCCCTTGCGATGCTTGTCCTGCCCGGTCAGCGAAAGCGCCCCAAAAGTCCGCCCGTGATACGACCCCTCGAGCGCCACCAGCCGGCACTTCGCCGCTCCGCCCAC
>DATFNP010000100.1:0-2717 GCA_035266345.1 Candidatus Sulfotelmatobacter sp. | reverse complement strand
CGAACGTCTCTTGCTGTTTCAATGCGCTAAACGAATCTAGCCAGGACACCGTCAATGTCCTCCCCGGCCGATGAGCACCCGATCAACCTGAAGCCTCCGGACGTGATTGGCGAAAAGTGCTTCGATATCGCCTTCGCCCCGGTTTACGCACTCCGCCAAGGCTAGTCCGATGGCCTCCAAATTCTTCCGCTCCGGGCTATTCGTGACGCCCTGGACAACGATGTCCCAGGAGCGCCGCCTTTTCTTGCCTTTCGGGCGGCACTCAATGACGAGGTCCGCGAGGAGGCTCTCTTTGCCGCGTTTACTATGGTCGCTGTCGTTTTCGGCGGCAACGGCGGCCAGCGCGATGACATCGAAACTTGCACGGAAGAGTGCCTGCGAAAGCGCCTTCCAAGCCTTCATGTCCTTGTTACCTGAACTATGCACCAAACGCTGTTTCGCGATGGTGCGGGCCGACCCTCGTAGCGTGATCTTCGACTGACCTTGCCAAAACCCTTCGCAGAGTGCCCTATTTGCAGGCTCTCCATGCTTGTGCATAGAATTCTATGCACGGCCGGGCAAGAATCCGAGGACGGCCCGGCGCAGGATACTGAACGACGGACGCGCGCGGCACCTCGACACTTGTGGGGCTGGTTCCAGACACACTTCTCCCTTACTTCTGCGGAGCAGTTTCGGAGCGCTGGATTGCGCGAGGCATGCAGGTGGGTGGTCTGGTTCGTCGGCGTCGTGAGTGGAGTTTACGTCAGCACCCCCGCCAGCACGGGTGCGAAGGTGCCGCCTCGAGGCGTGATGCCGCGCAACCGATCCATCAGCCTTCCGAGCAGCCCTTTTTCGGCGTAGTGATCGCTGTAACTCACACCGGTTCGCCCGGCATGACTCCAGATCTTCGCCGCCACGAACAGAAACCGCAACCGCGCCGTGGCCAGCGTGGTGTGCCGCAGGTTGGCCACCTCTTCCTGTGCTTCGCGGTTGAACAGCATCAGCCAGCAGTTCAGGTTGTAGGCCAGCATCACCATCTGAAAATAGTTGCGGTTCATATCGAATCGCCCCGAAGGATGCGCCGCTAGCCCGGCATCATTGTTCGCCTCTTTGATCAGGTTCTCGGCCCCGGCGCGTCCGTTGTAGAAGGCCACCACCAGATGGATCGGCTCTTGCATGTCCGTCACGAACACGCGGTAGGTGTACTGGCCGGTGGCGAACAACTGGTATTGCTCCACTTCCTCGGCAGGCTTCGGCGCTTCCTCATAGCGCAGAGCCACAAAGCGGAAAGCCTTCTCCCACCCGTCGGGCTGGTAGGTGAATTCGCATTGCGCGTCGGCGTCGGTCTTCGGCGAGAGCTTCCATTCCGCCGCACGCAACAGCGCCAGCAAGGGCACAGTCTTGCGTGCCACGATGACGAATTGGCAGGCACGTTCCAGATAGGCGGCCACGGCGTCCCAACAGTAGAAACCGGAATCCGCCCGCGCGAAGATCTGCTTCACGCACGCGGGCAGCGCCCGGAAGGCGTGGCGCAAATGTTCCGCCACCTCTTTGCCGGTGGGCCGGTCACCGTTGCGCAACCCGCCGGCCACGTATTCCCGAGTTTCGGCCAGAAAGGTCAAGATCGGCTGATAGCTCTTCTTGCCTTTGTTCTTGGGGTTATAGCTCTTCCGTCCCCCCATCTGCTTGCCATACAGCGTGTGGACGGTCGTGTCCGTGTCCAGGGTGGCCACCGCCAAGCGCACGTTCGCCGCCGCCCACACTCGTTCCCGCATCTGCTGCTGCACGCTCAGAATCTGGAGCGCCACGTTCAAGTGCAGCGCGGCCAGAAAACGCCACAGCGTGGACTGGGGCGGCAGGTTGCTCACTTTCAGGATTCCCGTCAAAAGGGGGTCCTGCGCGATGAAGCGGAGTTGGTTCAACCGCGAGAACCCCACGTAGATGCCGAGCACTATACCCAACACGAATTGGTACCAATTCATGACCTTGGTCACGCGCTTCACCGTGACATTCTCTTCCACCAGTGTCTGGAAGCCGAGCCTCTCCAGCATGGTGGCAACCGGCAGCAGGCCCCCGTAGGGAGTCAAGTTCTTGCCGCGGAAATCATATGGCGTGGACGCGCTGATTTTATTGGGTTCCGAAATAACATCGCGAACCCCTTGTTTGGCGGGCTCTCGGCGGGTATGCTGTTTTCTGTTGTTCACCATTTGGGTGGCCTCTGAGAATCGGTCCGCGAAGCGTGAACTTCGCGAACCTCCTGTTTTAACGCAGGATTCTCAGGGCCTCCAAATGGACGTCCTTCCGACTACCTCATTCGCGCCCCAGCCCCGGTGCATAATCCAGGTGTTATGAAAGGTGAGGACCAGCCGTCCACTCGCATCAAGTGCCCTTCGACTCTCACTGAGGCAGGCTGCAACCTTATCTTCGTAATGCTCGGTTGTAGCTCCTCGAACCGAGTTTGGAACCGCTTCGTCGGATTCGAGCGGCGCGTCGCATTCCCCGGCATGGGCCATCCAGGCATGAAAGAGGCGCGCTAACTCTCCGTATTGCAGATCGTCATGATAGGGAGGATCGGTAAAGATGAGCTGAGCTGCACCTTTCTGAAGGAGTTGCCGCTCCGAGCTTCCGGTGACAATCAGAGCGCCATTCACCCGTCGCCGTGAAGAAGAGGATTCTGCACGGGTTATACGGGTCGGATATCCTTCGCAGCGCATCCAGCGAAGCGCCTTTTCTGCCGC
>DATFNP010000099.1:0-2002 GCA_035266345.1 Candidatus Sulfotelmatobacter sp. | reverse complement strand
GCCTGGATTAAGGGAAGTTGCGCGCGGATGGCGTCGACCGTTTGAATGATGTTGGCGCCGGGCTGGCGGAAGATCATCATGGTAATCGCGCGCTTGCCGTTCAAATAGCCGGCTGCACGGACGTTCTGCACGGAATCTGTCACCTGGGCGACATCGGACAAGCGGACCGCCGCGCCCCGCTTGTAACCGACCACGAGCGGCTTGTAGTCGGCCGCGTGCGAGATCTGGTCGTTCGCAACGATGTCTGCCGTCACAATGCCATCGGAGATTTGGCCTTTGGCCAGGTCGGAGTTTTGCAGACTCAGCACGGATTGCAAATTCGCCACGGTAAGCCCGTAGCTGGCCAGTTGGGTGGGATTGGCTTCCACGCGCACGGCCGGCGACGCTCCACCTCCGGTATTGACCTGCCCTACGCCCTGGATCTGCGACAACTTCTGCGCGATGACCGTGGAGGCTTCGTCAAACAGTTTATCGGGACCGTATTTGTCGGAAGTAAGGCCGAGAATCATGATCGGCGCATCGGCGGGATTGACCTTACGAAAAGTCGGATTGCCCGGCAGATTGGCGGGCAGATAGGTTCGCGACGCATTGATGGCGGCCTCCACATCGCGCGCGGCGCCGTCAATGTTGCGGCTGAGGTCAAACTGAATAGTGACCGATGTGCTGCCGAGCGTGCTTGTGGAGGTCATCTCCGCGACCCCGGCAATATGGCCGAACTGCCGCTCCAGAGGAGTGGCGACGGATTTCGCCATAACTTCGGCGCTGGCCCCCGGCAAGCCTGAATTGACGGAGATAGTCGGAAAGTCAACCTCCGGCAGGGGGGCTACCGGCAGTACCTCGTACGCAACCGCCCCGGCAAGGGCAATCGCCACTGTTAGCAGCGTTGTAGCCACTGGACGGCGAATAAAGGGTTCGGAGATATTCATGCCGGCCCCGCCAGTTCTGCGCCCCCGGTTTCCGGCTTGTTTGATTTGCGCGCGAAACGCTGTGATAGGTTGTCAAAGAAGATGTAGATGACAGGGGTGGTGTAGAGCGTGAGCGCCTGGCTCAACAGCAGTCCGCCTACCATGGCGATGCCCAGCGGCCGGCGCAACTCAGAACCGAAACCCGTTCCCAGCGCCAGTGGGAGCCCCGCCAGCAGTGCGGCCATGGTGGTCATCATAATGGGGCGGAAGCGGAGCAGACACGCCTCGTAAATTGCATCCGTCGCGTTCTTTCCGTGCTTCCGTTCGCCTTCCAGCGCGAAGTCAACCATCATGATGCCGTTCTTTTTCACGATACCAATCAGCAGGACGATGCCGATGATCGCCACCACGCTCAAATCCTGGTGAAAAAGAAGCAAGGCGAGGAAAGCGCCCACCCCCGCTGACGGCAGCGTGGACAGAATCGTAATCGGGTGGATAAAGCTCTCGTACAAAACGCCCAGCACGATGTACACCGTAACCAGCGCGGCAAGAATAAGCAACGGCTCATTGGCGAGCGAATTCGTGAACGATGCCGCAGTGCCTTGAAAACCTGCCTGCATGCTGGGAGGCATGTGCATGTCTTTCTGCACGTTGTCGACCGCTGTAATGGCGTTGCCCAGCGCGGCATTGGGCGCCAGATTGAACGACACGGTGATGGCCGGAAATTGACCCTGGTGGTTAATGGAGAGCGGCTCGGTGGTGTTCTCAAAGCGCGCGATAGCACTCAGGGGGATAGCGCTGCTGGTGGCCGAACTGGTGGCACCCGCAGAGCCGGCTCCCCTGCTGGACGCCGCCGTGGAGGCGCTCGCCGAAAGCGCGTTGGCAGGAGGAGCAAGGGTATTTGCCGCCGGAGTGTACAGGGCGGAAGTCGTCAACCCATTGGATCCCGCGGAGGATGATCCGGAGGACGCAAAAGAGGAAGAGGCTCCCGCACCGCTGGCGCCCGAAGACGCATTGGACTGAATGTAAAGCTGGTTCAGCTTGTTGGGGTTTTTCTGAAACTGCGGCTCACTCTCGAGAACAACGTGGTACTGGTT
>DATFNP010000098.1:0-23968 GCA_035266345.1 Candidatus Sulfotelmatobacter sp. | reverse complement strand
CGTACTGCCGCCAGCTTCAACTCCATTCCGTACTCTGGCTGCTTCGCTTTCTCTTGTGACATGCGTTCTCCTTTTCGAGAACTGTCACCATTTTCTCTGTCTCAGTTTTGGGGTGCACTCCACGGGACGTTCCCCGTTTTCTGAAGACCGACCGCAAGAACCAGACGATTCAGTACGTTTACGACGCGCTGTGCCGGCTGACGTCGAAGAGCTATCCGGACTCGACGGCGGTGGAATACGCTTACGATCTGGCGGGGAAGGTGCAGCAGGTGAGCGATCCGACGGGCGTGTACGGCTTCGCCTACGACAACATGGGACGGCTGATCGGGACGACGACGCAGTATTCGTACCTGCCGGGCTTCAACTTCCAGAACGCCTACACCTACGACGCGGCGTCGGGGAAACCGGGGAAACCTGGGGACAGACGGGACGTTCACCAGTTTTTTCCAAAAGCTAAAGCAACCGAGATGAGGCGCAGCCGAGCCGTAGAAAGAAACCAACAGGGATGAACCCAATCCCCACACAGCGATGGCTTGGGCTTGCCTTTGTGATTCCCAGATCGGGAGGAAATAATCGGGGTACGTCCCGTCTGTCCCCATGTTTCCCCCATGTTTCCGAAGAGATTCTTAAGCTCTTGGGGCAAAAAGGAATAGCAGAGTGGATTCCAGGGGTCGACGTTGGCCTCCTCGGTTGGGACTGGTATAAAATCTGGGAGCACCACCACCAGGCCGATGAAATCATAAGAAGGCGGTTCAAAGAATGTGGCGACGACTGGTGATGATCTCCGAACGAGACACGCTACAAATATCAAGGTCCAGAGCACAGTGAAGGCAAAGTACACTCGCTTCTCTGGGCCGGTTCTTCGTGGGATAGTCTTGATCGTGGCGTTGTACGCCTCTATCTCACTTCTTAGAGGTCTTCTGTTTGGAGGAAAATGGGAAGCGGCTGCGCTCGTTTTCATATTCGCCTCACTGACGCTGCAGGCGATGATTCCTAAGCCCGAAACACTACCTCCAGTCGAAGGCGAAAGCTCCTTGAAAGCAGGTATGCGTCGGCTGCCGGACTGGTCTGTTGTCGCTTACTGTGTTGTTACCGGTTTGAGCTCAACCTGGGCTTGCGTATTTTTGTGGTTCTCTCGACGATACGTTTTTTTCTCTGGTCCAGTCCTCGGTGTGACAGGTTCGATTTTAGCGGTGTACTCCGCTATTGGATTTCTTGTAGCTCGCCTGATTGGCGGGAATTGGCGGACAGTCCTTATGGTGTTCATCCTTGAGTCATGGGGGCTGAGTTGCATTGTCTTAAAGAAAACCGGGGACAGACGGGACGTTCCCCAATTTCAACCTACGCCACAGACGCGACGCGTTCCTGCCGGGAGTGACGGCGACCAATGCCTACACCCACTGCGCCACTCTACGGGCAAAAAAATCGCGGAGAGCGTGTTGCTGTCGCTCTCCGCGAGAGGTTGTAGCGGTTAACTTCGGTTAGTTATTTCTTCGGAGCCATCTTCTTCTTCGCCGGCGCCGCGCCCTTGACCGGCGTTCTGCCGCCAATCAGGGTCAAGGCGTCTGTGGAGTTGAACGGGAACTGGCGAACCGACATCTCACCCGTCGTGCTCAGAGTGACGTCCACCCGGCGATTGCTTGCCATCCTGATGACGAGGATGTTCTTGAGCACCCTCAGCTTTTCTTCCTTGCTGAGCTCGGGGTTAGCCTCCACCGCATCCTTCACCTCGGCATCGGTCAGGTTGTGCTCCTTGCCAAACGCCTTGACGTCAATGCTGCCCTCGGGAACGCCTTGTTCCACCAGGAAGCTCTTGGTGCGGTTGACACGGCGTTCGGAGAGCGCCTGATTGTATTCCACGGAACCACGATGATCAGCGTGGCCTCCCAGAATCAAGTGCGCGTCCGGCTTGGCTTCAAGATACTTCTTGAAGTCGGCAGCCAGCGCGATCAACGTCTTCTGTTGACTGGCCAGCAGACCGCCCTTGGGATCGGTTGGCCTAGGTTGGTCAACCACGAAGTAAATGCTGTGCAACGCAAGCCGCGCCTCCAGCGCCTTGTCTACCGGCGGTGGCGGCGGATTCTCCACTGCGACTTGAGTGGAACCCTGCGCGGTCAAGCCGCGCGAGTCGGTGCAGGTCGCGTTGACAGTCACCGGACCGGCGGGGACTCCGGCGGTGCTCAGGCTCGCGGAACTGCCGCTGCCGGAAACCGTGCCCGCGGTGGAAGTCCAGTTGGCCACCGAGACCGGAACGCCGTCCGGGCTGCTGCACGAGGCCGAGAGGTTCACGTTTCCGCCCGTGACCACGCTCGTCGGACTGGCTGACAGAGAAACCGTGGGCGGATTCTTCGGCGGCAATGGCTTGACTGTGTAGTTCGCCGAGCAACTCGCCATGTTGTTGTTCTTGGCCTTGGGGTCGGTCACATGAGCCGTGACGGTGTAACTGCCCGGGGCCACATTGGTGGTATCAATGCTGGCGGCGGTGTCTTTCCCCGTCACCGCTCCGCCATTGCCGCTCCAGGCGTAGGTCAGGCCAGGATGCTTGGGATTGAAATTGCTGGCCGCGACTGTGGCCGCGATCGGCTCACCCACCATGACTTCCGAGGGCTGCACCGAGCACGATGCCGCCGGAGCCACGGGCTCCGCGCCACCCCAGCTATAGACGATACCGGTGCGCAACCTTACGCCTTCCGCGGTGGGACGGCGCAAGCTCGGAAAATCTGAAGACGCATAGTTGGAGTAGTTGTGACGCCCATAGACCCAATCCGCTTCGAACAGCCGAAAAGACCACGACTTGTTGATGGGCAGATCCATTCCACCGCCCAGAATCGCGCCGATGCCTTTGGTGCCGTTGTTCAGGCCGCTCACCGAGAGCCAGTTGCCGCCGACCAGGGTGTGCAGGAACAGGTTGGCGCCCTCGGTGCGCCACATGAAACGCGGTCCCACCGACGCCGTTGTCTCAGAGTTGCTTTGTCCGCCGTTGTAACCGAAGTCGAATTCCGCTCCCCAGTGGGGATCGAAATTGTAAGTCAAAGCGGTGCCGAAACCTTTCGACATGTCCGGGACAGCATAGGGCGTCGGATTGTTGGGGTCGCCTCCCGGCGTTGGCACATTGGCACCTGGATGAAGCCACTGATATCCAACAAACAGATCCCATTTCGGATTGGAATCGCTCTGTGCGAAGGCCACACCGGAAATCAGGACCACGGCCAGAACGGCAAACAGTACTTTCCATACCGGGCTGTTTGCGCCTGCTCTATGACGAAGTGACATGGAATCCTCCAAGAATTTATGCTCTTTCGCCGAGTGCCGGTAAAGCAGATGCTGTTTGGAAAAATGCTGCGGCGGCATCGGCATGTGAAATGAGACTTGTACCCTGGGAACCTGGAATTTTACCGTAAGGAAGCTTAAAGTAAAAGCACAGGCTTAGCAGAATTACCTGCCTGGTCAACGGCTGGACGCCGTCCTGTCTCAACTTGAAATTCAGCGTCCGAGCCTGTCAGTGCTGCCGGAGAGGCCCTCCCGGACCTTGCCGGAAAGCAAGGCGTCCGCGTATCGTTGGGACTACCATCCAGTCATGGGAGGCCCGAGCAGGGGCCTCCGCAGTTCACTCAAAGAAACGGGCCGCTAAGAACAAAGGAATGAGCCACGAAAGAGTGTTGATCGTCGAGGACGAGGAGAACGAACGCTCAGGTCTGGCCGAACTGGTCTCTTCCTGGGGGTATCGCGCGGACACAGCCGCTGACGGGGCGGAAGGCCTGGAAAAGGCGGTCCAGTTGTCTCCGTCCATTGTTATCACCGACCTCAAAATGCCCCGCATGGGTGGCATCGAACTGCTCGGGCACCTTGCCGAGCAGGCACAAACTATCGCCGTCATCCTGGTGACGGCTCAAGGGACCATCGAGAGCGCGGTGCAGGCCATGCGCATGGGCGCCTACGACTACATCACCAAGCCCATTGACACCAACCGCCTGCGCACCATCCTGGGGAATGCCTCCGCCCTGCTGGGCACGCGGGCCGAACTCGAGGCTACCCGCCGCCGCTTGCGAGACGCGGGTTCGCTGGGAAGGCTCAGCGGCGCTTCCCGCAAGATGCAGGAAATCTTCCGGCTGATCGAAATGGTCGCGCCCAGCACCGCTTCCGTGCTCATTACCGGGGCCAGCGGCACTGGGAAGGAACTGGTGGCGCGCACTATCCATGACCTGAGCCCGCGCAAGGACCGCACGTTCGTCGCCATCAACTGCGCCGCCATCCCCGAGACCCTGATGGAGAGCGAAATCTTCGGCCACGAAAAAGGCTCATTCACGGGTGCGATGGAACGCCGCACCGGCTGCTTCGAACTGGCGGAGGGGGGAACGCTGCTGCTGGACGAAATCGGCGAGATGCCGGTCGGAACCCAGGCCAAACTGCTGCGGGTTCTGGAAGACCGCAAACTGCGGCGGCTGGGGAGCAAGGTGGAAACTCCAGTGGATGTGCGTGTTCTTGCCGCCACCAACAAGATTCCCGACGAAGCCGTCGCCCGCGGAGAGTTGCGCAGCGATCTGTATTACCGTCTCAACGTGTTCAACATCCACATGCCCCCGCTGCGCGAGCATAAGGACGACATCCCTGCCCTGGTGCAACTGCTGCTGGCCGAGATGAGCGCCAAGCACTCCCGCAAAGTCAGCGCCGTGAGCGAGGCAGTGCTCAATCTTTTCAACAACTATTCGTGGCCGGGGAATGTGCGCGAGCTGCGGAACACACTCGAGCGCGCTGTCATCGTCTGCGACGCTGGCATGATTGAGACCAAGCACCTGCCGCCGGGCTTCGGCCAAGCCCCGCTGCGCACTGCGGCCAACGATCCCGACGCGGTACGACTGGGCGTGGGCACGACCGTAGAAGAGGCCGAGAAGCTCCTGATTCTGAAGACGCTCGAAGCCACCAGCAACAATAAGACCAGGGCCGCAGAGATTCTCGGCATCAGCCTGAAAACTCTGCACAACAAGTTGAAGGAATACGGCAGCGCCGCCGCCGAGGCGGCCAACGGCAAGGAGGAAGTTCCCAGCGGGTAAGGGCGCAACGGAATTCCTCCGGAGCGGGCGCGACCGGTCTCCCAGTTATGCTGCGACGCAAGGCCATCATCGTGCTGGTCATCACTCTTATGGTGACGACGATGGTCTCCGCTTTTTCGTATCTGTATATCTCCCAAATCCTGCGCCTGCGGGTGGCAAATGCCTACGAGACCGCGACCAACCTGACCCATCAGTTGGCCTACGCCGCCTCCAACGCCGTCCCCGACTTCAGCAGCACCCGCATTGACACCAGTGATCCCGTCGCGGTTCGCCGCGCCATCTCCGATTACGTGCAAACCGACGTGGACCTCAGCAACCTGCTGCAGTCCGATCCCGGCGACTGGAGCTTCATCTACGACGTCGCCATTGTGGACATCAACGGGAAAGCCCTGCTGCACACCAACGCCGCCATGGTCGGGAAGGTGATTCCTCCCCGGCCGGATTTCCAGCAAGTGGTCCGCGCCCGGCTCCAGGAAGGAATCCAACTGGTCTTCAGTCCGCCGACCGTCTACGACGTGAGCTACCCGCTGCAGTTGAACGGCCAGCCCTTCGGCACAATCCACATCGGCGTTCAGACCATTTTCCTGAAAAAAGAAATCTCCTCCCGGCTGGTGAAGGCGGCCTACTTCTCGGTCGTGTCGGTCTTTGTGTCGTTGCTGCTGGCGGCTGGGATTTCCAACCTGGCCCTGGGCCCGCTGCGGGAAATCAGCCGCAATCTCGACAGCGTGAGCGCCGGCGACGCGGATGCCGTTTCCACCGGCAACTCCCAGCACGATGAGTTTGGCTTAGTCACTCTGAAGATCGCCAACCTGGGCCGGCAAATCCGCGACAGCAAGGAAATCTTCTCTGCCCTCAAAGACAACGTGGATCAACTCATGTCGAAGCTGCAGGACGGCCTGATGCTGTTCAGCCGCGATTCCCGCGTCGTGCTGACCAGCGCGCCGGTGGAAGCCTTCCTTGGGCGTCCTCGCGCGGAGTTGCTCGGGCATTCTGTCGAGGAAATCTTCGACCGGCATACCTACCTGGGAGCAGCCTTGCTCGACAGTTTCGAGCGTCGCAGGCCTTTATCGGAGCGCGAGTTTGAAGCCGCCGATGGCAAGCGCGTGCAGGTTTCTCTGGACTTCGTGCAGGAGAAAAACTCCCAGATCGGTGCGCTGTTGATCATGCGGGACGCCGAGTCGGTCCGCCGCATCGGCGACGAGATCGAAATGTCGCGGCGTCTCTCCGCCAGCGGCCGCCTCACCCGCGGCGTGGCTCACGAAGTAAAAAATCCCATCAACGCCATCGTGCTACACCTGCAACTCCTGCGCAATAAACTGGCGCACCAGGAGCCCGATACCCAGCGCCACATGGACATTATTGACAGCGAAATCCGCCGCCTCGATCGCGTGGTCCAGACGCTGGTGGATTTCACTCGTCCTCGCGACCTGCGCCTGGAGGAGGTTGACCTTCGCCGCATGTTGGAGGACGTGGCCCAACTGGCCTCTCCCGATGCCGAGCAGCACGGCGTCACCATTGAACGCAAAATGTCGCAGCAGCGCCTGCCCGTCAAGGTGGACGTTGATTTAATGAAGCAGGCCATCCTCAACGTCGTGATCAACGGCATTCAAGCCATGCCTCAGGGCGGCGTGCTTGCCATCTCCGCGCGCAGCGAAGACAACGTGATCGTCGCCGAGGTTCACGACCAGGGCGGCGGAATCCCGCAAGACGCGCACGACAAGATTTTCGAGCTTTACTTCACCACCAAGAAAGAAGGCAGCGGCATAGGCTTGGCACAGACCTATCAGATTCTGCAATGGCACTACGGCTCGGTGGATTTTGAATCGGTGGAGGGAACTGGTACCACCTTCCGCTTCCACATTCCGGCGGCGGCAGCGGCCTCGGGGCCCCAGTACAAAGCTGGAGTTGCGGCTGCGCCACGCCCAAATTGATCCTGCGAAGTCCAGGCAGGGCGACAATCACTAGGGTTCTTCGTCACGCGCCGCTGCAAAAGGCGTAAAATCAGGGTGTTTCGGCTCTTCGCGGCACGTGATCTGATATGACTCTGGCCCTCGTTCTCATCGTCAGCATCTTCAGCACAGCACCGGCACAGCAGCAGGCAGCACAAGAACCGGCACAACCACAAGGAACCGCTGCCCCCGCGGAGAAGCCAGCGCCACAATCCACGCCGGCCGCTGCGGCACCCGCGCAGTCATCCTCGAGCCCGACTCAGCCACCGGCCAAGCGTCCACGGCACAAGAAAAAGTTGACCCGGACCAATTGCGGCATGCTTCCGGCTGCGGGTGCGAATCCGGACGCATCGGCTTCTGCTGCGTCCAGTTCAACACCACCGGAGGCGGCTAGGGCAGGAAACGCCGCGAACTCCGGCGCAACGGAAGCAACAACACCCTGCCCTCCGGCGAAGAAAATCGTCCGCCAGGGAGGAGCCTCAGACCCGAACATTCAGTTGGCGGGCGGGCCCGGCGGACAACAGGCATCCCAGGAACGGGCTACGGCCAATCAGATGCTGGGAGCGACGGAAGAAAATCTCAAGAAAATTGCCGGCCGCAAGCTCAGTTCGAACCAGCAGGATGTGGTCAATCAAATCCACCAGTTCATGGAGCAGTCCAAGACCGCGACTGCGGCAGGGGATCTCAATCGCGCCCGTACCCTGGCGTGGAAAGCCCAAATGCTCTCCGAAGAGCTGGCAAAGCCCGCGGACAAGTAATTGCGATTCCACGGCGACTCCACCAAAACGGATGATCTGGGGGTCAGTTGCCCTTGGCCCGCGCCCCGTTGACCTTGGTCAGCAGCTCCTGTGACATGGCCTGCAGTGGCCCGGGAATTTTCACCGCTTCGGTCAGCACCGCGCGGGCCTCAGTCAGTTTGTTGGCCTTGCCGTATGCAAAACCCAGACCATACAAAGCCCGCGCATACTGCTGATCGTCCTGTCCCTTGAGCAGGGCCGCAGCAGTTTTGAGTTCGGGAATGCCAGCCGCGGTCTTCTCCTGCTTCAGGTACACCCACCCGATCGTGTTATGAGCCACTCCGGCGGAAATCTTGCGCGACTTGTCGGCGTCTGGAGCGTCGGCCTTGGCCACGTCAATGGCCTTCTGCGCATACGTCATGGCTTTGGCCGCACTTCCCGGCTTCGCATCGTCAGCGTAGAAATTGGCCAGCAGCAGGAGGGCCGGCAGAGAATTCGGATTGCCGGCCAGTATCTTTTCCCCAAATGCCACCAGCCGCGCGTTGTCCTTCAGTTGGCTCAGAGCGTCGAGGGCCAGGTTCGACACGACCTCCTGGTACTTCGAGTCAGGAAACGCCGCGGTGAATTTATCAATGTAGGCCATCCGGGTCTTGGCGTTGTTCTCGCTGGAGATGACGTTGAGTCCCGATGTTTCCAGAAAATCGCAGCTGCTCTGAATGGAACTTTTCTCATCGCTCACCTTGCGGGCAAAATCCTCGTCGCTCATGCCCTCCGGCTTGGGCTGTTTGCCAACGGACGCGCAGACCTCGCCGCCCTGGGCCGTGTATTCCATGATCTTGGCGTTGTTCTTCGCCTGCTGCGCCACGTTGGTCTGCGAGACCAGGATGTCCAGATTGTGAGGAGATCCGGCCAGCGCCTTGTCGCCGTAGTCGAGCGCTTTCGTCAGATCGCCCGCGATCTGGTAAGTCTGCGAGATCTGCCAGTTCCCGTAGGCCACGGCGGCGGGGTTCGACGCGAACTTCTGCACGAACTCTTCATACATGGCCAGCTTCTTTTGCTGATCCTGCTCGTTGGAGATGTCTTGCAGCGCGTGATCTTCGTCGGTTCCGGCCGCAATCACGATGCGATCCACCTGGGCACTGCCCTGAACAATGGAGAGGATCAAGGAGAACAGAACCAGCAGGAGCCCACCGCAGATGCGTTTCATAGTCCACCTCCGATTTCCTCAAGAAAATGTACGCGAGAAGATGCGCGAGAAGATGTACGCGAAAACAGGACCACAAGATCCGACCGCACGCGAATCCTAGCGCCGAATCCAGCTTCGCGCAAGGGCAGGGGTCACGGCAAGGACGTCCACCACGGAGACACGGAGGCGCAGAGAAGGCAAATAAAATCCCTTCTCTGTGGCCTCCGTGGTGGAGTTTTCGGCGGCGTGGTGAATTCGCCCACCCTCGGCTAAAGTAGAACGATGCGCGCCATTCTCGGCCAGCGTCCGTTGCGCTTCGTTTTTGCCGCCAACGTGATCTCCATGCTGGGCAGCGGGATGAACTCCGCCGCCGTGGCCTGGTACATCCTCGAGGCCACGCACTCTGAGATGGCGCTGGGAACGTTTGCCGTCCTGCAGACCATCCCCGCCATGCTGATGCTTCCCTTCACCGGCGTCATCATTGACCGCGAGGATCGCCGCCGCCTGGTGATGTGGCTCGACGCCCTTCGCGCCGTCATTATCGTCGCGGTAGCCATCCTCGCCTTCCAGCATCGGGTGCATATCTGGCAGCTTTACCTGATGAACACGCTGGTTGCCGCCGGCTTCTGGATGTTCTGGCCGACCATCACCGCACTCATTCAGGAACTCACCCCCGAAGGCCAGTTTGTGCACTCCAACACATTTTTGCTGGCGGGCGTGCAGGGCGGATGGCTCATGGCCGGCGCCGTCGTGGGCTTTGTCTATAACCACATCGGTTTGGGCGGCGTGTTGACGCTCGACGTTTCCACGTATGTAGTGTCGTTCCTGTGCTACTTCGCCGTGCGCAAAGGGCGCCACGTCGTGCTGCATCCCGAGGAATTGCGCGCCGATATTATCGCTGCGGAAACCCAGTTCGGACGCTTCTGGCGCGAGATGCGCGAAGGCCTGCACTTCCTGCGCGATCACCGCTCGGTCGTGCTGCTTGGAATCAGCTGGGCGTTGTTTCTCGGCGCCATGATCACCGGGGTGGTCGTCACTCCTTCGCTCAGTGACCGCGTGTTTCACGCCGGGGCCGTCGGCTACGGCTGGCTCAATGCCGGATGGGGCAGCGGGGCCTTTCTCAGCGCGTTGTATGCGCCGCAGGCGATTGCCCGCCTGGGCGGCCGCCGCGCCGTCGCCTTCTCGATGGCCGGGCTGGCGGTCTGTGTGGCCTTCGCGCCGGTCTCTGGATTCCTGTGGCTGGCGATTGCCACATATTTCGTGATGGGCTCGGCCCGTGGCCTCGGCGGCGTCGCCATGAATACCAGCCTGATGGAAATGGTCCCCAATCACCTGATGGGCCGGGTGCAGAACACGTTCTACTTCTTCGGAACATTTCTGCAGCTCACGCTCGCCATTTGTGTGGGCATGGTCGCCCACAAGGTAAGCCTGGTGGCCGCCTTCGCCATTTTGGCCAGCGTTTATGGCCTGTCGTTTGTGGCGGCAAGCTGGCCGGTGGGCAACGCGGTCGTCGCGGAACAAGCCGCGGCAGAATAACAATCAGACAAGAGCGAGCAGTGCCCGGCGTATAGTCAGAGGAACTCCGCATGACCCGACCCGCGAAGTTCGCCGTGGGAGTGCTGTGTTTGCTGGCTGGCGTCGCGATCGCCCGGCCAGTGATCATGCATTTTGTGTCCAAGCAATTCCTGAACACTGGTCCGAACGGCCCTGAGACCCCCGCCACGGTAGGCCTTGCTTTTGAACGCCTGCAGATTCCCAGCGGAGGCCGCATCCTCGACTCCTACCTTGTGCGCGCCCCGGCCACCTGCCAGCCCCGCGTCGCGGTATTGATCTTTCACGGCGTGATGGAGACCATTTCCGAATGGGTCCCCGGGCAAAAGTTTCTCTATGACCACTGCGTCTCCTCGGTGGTATTCGATTACTCCGGCCACGGAGAAAGTTCGCGTCCCGGGACAATAGAACGTGTCAACGAGGACGGGATCCCGGCATACGCCGCCTTCGCCGCACAATTTCCCGGGGAGCGCCTCTGCGTGCTCGGTCATTCCCTGGGCAACGGACCGATGCTCGAAGCGCTGCCCCGCCTTTCCCCGACTCCATCGTGCGTGGTGGTGGCCAACGCTTTTTCCTCTCTGCGGGACATGGGCCGAAAGCGCGGCACCTCGATCTTTTTGCTCTATGGCATCCCGGACGTATGGGACAACGTGGAGAATGTCAGGCGCGTAAAAGTCCCGCTGCTGGTCGCATACAGTGATGCCGACGCGGTAGTTCCTCCCGCCATGGGCCAGCGCATCTTCGACGCCGCGCCGCAACCCAAGCAACTCGCGGTCTCCCGCGGATTTCCGCACAATGCGCTCTACCAGAAGCCAAGTGAAGAGTGGTGGACTCCGGTGCTTCAGTTTCTGCAGGCTCGATAAGCTGCTATTCTTTTCGTTCCACATTTAGGAGCCGCCATGTCTTCTGACCTGCAGGGTCGCAACGCCGTCGTTTTCGGAGTAGCCAACAAGCGCTCGATCGCGTGGTCCATCGCCCAGGGACTGCACGCCGCCGGCATGAAGCTGGCCATTACCTACCAGAACGAGCGCATGGAGCTGGAAGCGAAGGATCTCATCCTGTCGCTGCCCGGCGCCGAAGCCTACATGTGTGACGTTTCGAAAGACGAAGACATCGCCCGCCTCTTCGCCACGCTCAAAGAGCGCCACGGCAAGTTGCACGCGCTGGTGCACTCGGTGGCTTTCGCTCCCGCCGAAGACATGAAAGGCGAATTCGTCAACACCACCCGCGAAGGCTTCCGCATCGCGCATGACGTGAGCGTCTATTCCCTGATCGCGGTTTCGCGCGCCGCCGCTCCGCTCATGGAAGACGGCGGCTCGATCATTACGATGACTTATTACGGCGCTGAAAAAGTCGTGCCGCACTACAACGTGATGGCCGTCGCCAAAGCAGCACTGGAATGCACCGTGCGTTACTTGGCGCACGATCTGGGAAGAAGGAAGATTCGGGTCAACGCTATCTCCGCCGGACCGATTAAAACCCTGGCTGCGCGTGGCGTCTCGGGCCTGGGAGACATGCTGAAATCCCACGCCGAACGCGCCCCGCTGGGACGCAACGTGGAGGTAGCTGAGGTTGGCTCCACGGGAGTGTTCCTCGCTTCCAACGCCAGCAGCGGCATTACGGGCGAGGTGATCTACGTGGACTGCGGGTATAACATCATGGGGTTTTAGAACCAGTTCTCAGTTTCCAGTTGGGTAGTGGGCTGCCTTGAAAACCTGCCTAACGATTCAGCTTCTTTGCTACAGCAGTCCATCCATTCTCGTTGAGGTATTCCGTGAAGTCCCGAACAGGGCTTTCATATGTGCTCCTTGCAATCTGGAGCATAACGTTATTTCCCAGCCCTCTCGTCTCCCAGCAGTGGTTGTTTTCCGTGGAACAAAAGTAACTTTGGAGTTTTCCGCTATCAGAACCGTGGATCTCCATCATGCGCCTTTGTAACTCCGTCTTGGGGATAACAACAAAGTCGGGCGCATCGCTCTTGAAGCCCTGTAGCACAAAAACCCAAAACTCCGCCGGAGACGCTTCTAGCTTGTCCCTGTTTAATGCAAACCAACTGAGGCAGCGGAGCGAATCCCGCAGCACGGCGGATTTCCCCGGCAGGAAGTCTTTCCCGTATTTTGCTTGAAGCGAGACGGTCCGACGGTTTTCACGGTCGGTTACCAGCAGGTCGATCCCAGTATCCTTGGCTGGTATCCAAACGTTCAACCCCAGCCGCTGCTGCACATAAAGACCGACCAAGTATTCCCCGGCGTGGATCGTAAACATTGGTCTCATAGACGGTTGCCTCATGCTGCCGTGCTTGACTCTTTGTGTTCCAACGGTCCGGTCAATTCTTCTTCAAACAAAAAGGAAATCTGGAGTATCAATTTCATCAGCCGAACACACGGCTAGATAGGGCGGTCTTAGCTCTAAAACAGCGCTGACACTTCTCATCGCAATCATGCCACCCGGTCGGATAAGGTAGACGCCACGAGCGGGAAGCTTCGTTTGGCACCATGGACCTTTGTCCGGGGAAAACCATTCTACGGCTGGGCGCTGAAATGGTTCGACCGGACATATGATCCGCTGTACCACAAATGCTGATGCTAGTCTTTTCCTACCCGGCTGAAACGGATGGGGAACCTTGACACCGCTTGGCATTGGAAGCCACTCCGTTATCTTGTCCACGAATCGGTAACGTTGGCAGTCAATCGCCCTGCTTAGGCTTCCTTCGCGAACCGGATCAACGGCTCCCTTACCTTCCGAGCAGAATACGAACGCCCCATCTTGCGTGGCGCTCTGTAGCTCACGGTGCCAATCCGCGAGCATAGGGCGGTAAGTAAAGGACCATAAGGTCCAGCCATTAGCTAGAATCTCCGCACGCTTCCGCTCTATGATTTCTCTCATGCTCTCTTGAGCGTGAGGCCCGAACGGATGCCAGAACGAAAGCTCGAACTCTGTGTGATTCACAATGGGCATTTTATAGCCAAGAGTTCAAGACAGCCCACTACCCTCACTTGTCAGTTCTCACTCGGGCGGCGTTTGGCGTAGGATCTTGGAGATCATGCGAAAGAACCGCCTGATATTTTCCCTCTTCGCCGCCGCTGTCCTGTTCTCGATGGTGCGGGAATGGAGCGCTCCGGTGGCGTGTGCAAGGGCAATCTTAGTGTCGCAATCGTCGCAGTCGTCCCGCTAGCTAATCACCCGAATCCGCCGCCCATTCTCCCCTTCGCTCTCTAGCACAATCTCCACATCCCGCTCTCGCGCCAGCTGCGGAAACTTCTCTCCCCACTCGACCAGCAGAATGCTCTTCTCGTCCCGCAGATCGTCCAGGCCGAGCGTCTCCAGTTCGCGCGGCGTGTCCACGCGGTAAAGATCAATGTGGTAGAGATTGGCCCGCGGCCCGCGATACTCGTGCACCAGCGTGAAGGTGGGACTGGTGACGTCTTCTTCGGCAGCCGCTTCGAACGCCGCTGCGATTCCCTTGACCAGCGTGGTCTTGCCCGCGCCCAGAGCGCCACGCAGCAGCACAATTCTCGGCGGCGCGAGCAGGCCGGTCAGCGTCCGGCCGAAGGCGATCGTCTCCTCGGCCGAGTGCGTGGTGATTTCTCGCAGGATTCCTGCTGCTTTAGCCGGGTGGCTCACACGACCAGTATAGAGGTTCCCCAAACGCGCTTCGGGAGGGGCCCGGGGCGGCTCGCTACGCTCGCTGGACAGCCGAGGCGGCTGTCCCCACATGCTTCGCCCAAGCTGTCCCTACATGTTCCGCCTAATACGTGGAGAACGCGCTTGATCTCAGGCCCATCAGGTTGCGCTCGACTACATGATCGAGTGACGTGCGCAGGCGGCGATTGTCTTCATCCTCGATCGCCACGAAGCGAAACGGCTGCAGCACGCCATCGTTCATTTTCTGCATCGGGCTGAGAACTTCCGCCATGCCATGCACGGGCCCCGCCTGGGTCTGGAACGCGACTTCGACGAAGTCTCCCTGCCCGAGCGATTGCGGCAATCGCAGCAGGCCGCCGGTTGCGGAAATGGTTTGGAGTTTAGCTTTGGTGCGCCGGCCGTCTTCTAATCGAATCGCAGCCAGGACGGAATCTCCTAGCTGGACCCGGGCCGCGCGCCGCGAAGGGTGCGGTTGGGGGAAGTGGGTCATAAGCTCCACTGCACTATGGCACCAGCCGCTGTTGCGTAATAGATTACTGAGGCCCATCGTCCAAATTCCGCTCTGCAAGCCTGCACTCAAGGCACCGAGCCTCTGCCGTATGAAGCAGTTAGCAGGTGTTAACTGATTGAATAATGTCCGGTAGGACAAAGCGCGGCTTCATCCGCCCCAGCGCACGAACTTCTCCCCCGCCGTGCGCTGCGCTCGCCAGAACGCTTCTGGCAAGCCCAGCAGCAGATCGGTCGCCACCATGCAGTGTTCGCCCACGCTCTCCCGCATCACGTCACCTGCCAGCCCGTGCAGGTGGACCGCGGTACAAACCGCCAGCACCGCATCATTGGGATCTTGCGCAATCTTTCCTTGCGCGATCTCTTGCGCGACCATAGCCGCAATCATCCCTGTCAGAATATCTCCCGTGCCCCCGGTGGCCATGCCGGGATTCCCCGTCGGATTGGCCCAGGCCTCGCCGTCGGGCCGCACCACAAGTGTCCGATGCCCCTTGAGCACGACGATCACTTCGTGCTCGCGAGCGAACTTCCGCGCCACGCCCAGGCGATCTTTCTGCACATCTGCAGTCGAACCGCCCGCCAGTCGCGCCATTTCGCCGGGATGGGGAGTGATCACCAGCAGCTTTCCCTTGCCGCTCAACTCACTGGTATGCCCCTCGAAGGCGTTCAGCCCATCCGCATCCAGAACCACCGGAACCTCAGTCCTTACAACCAGCCTGCGGACCAGGCTCGCCGTGTCCGCATCCCGCGAAATGCCCGGGCCAATCGCCAGCACGCTCTTCCCTTTCGTCAGCTGAGCGAGCCGCTCACTCGCTTCGGAGGAGATCGTCCCTGCTGTGGTCTCGGCCAAGGGCTCGGTCATCACCTCGGGATGAAATCCCGCGACCGTGGGCAGCACAGATTTCGGAGTCGCCACCGTCGCCAGTCCGGCTCCCGCACGCAACGCCGACATTCCGGCCATCGCCGCTGCGCCCGCTTTGCCGGTTGATCCTCCGATCACCAGCACGTGCCCATAGCTGCCTTTGTTGGAGTCCGCCGGGCGCTGGTCAATCAGGGGCGCGAAGTCGCGGGCGGTAATCACGTTGAGCTGCAGCGACGACACGATCGCCTCTTCCGTCGACCCGATGCCTGCAACATAAGTCGGCCCATCGGTCAGCAAACTGAAAACGTGCGCCGGGCGCGCCGCCGTGAAGGTAACGATCGCTTCTGCCCGCGCAATGATTCCCTTCTGCGGCGTCATATTCTGCAGACCCATCGCGTCGGCGTCCGCGCCGGAAGGAATGTCCACCGCGATAACCGGCGCTTGACTAGCATTCAGGATCGCGATGGCCTCGCCGTAAAGCCCGCTCACTGGCGGCTTGAAGCCGGTGCCCAGAATCGCATCCAGATATAAATCCGCAGGCAGGGAGAGCCGCACGCGGTCGCTCTTCAACTCTTCGCTGGAACGAACCATGATCGCCGCCACCGGCAGCTTGCCGTACATCACGGCCGCGTCGCCCTTCAGTTCCGCCGGGTCGGCCAGCAGAATGACCTGCACCGTCTTCCCCTTCTGGTGCAGCCGCCGCGCCGCCACGAAACCGTCGCCGCCATTGTTTCCCTTGCCGCAGAAGACGACGATTTTCCGCGCCGCTCCGTGCTGCGCGAGCACGTGCTCGGCCACCGCGGCTCCGGCATTTTCCATGAGCGTAAGCGAAGGAACTCCGTAGCGCTGGCTGGTGGCGCGGTCAATGGCGCGCATTTCGGCCGCGGTAACGATTTTCATGCGGCTCCGCCTTTAATGAAGACCGTTTTCATGAAGACGACGCAGTCTGTTCCAGCCGCCGCAACTGCGCCGGTTCCCCCATGGCGATCAGGCAGTCGTCCGGCTCGATCCGTTCATCGGGCGCGGGATTGAAACGCATGCTATCGCGCCGCTTGATGGCAAGCACAATCACTCCCCGGTCCTGCCGGATGCGAGAGCTCTCCAGCGTCTTACCGGCGAACACGGAATTTCCGGTGACCTGAATCTCGCCGATTTCCAGATCCATGCCGAGGTGGGTCGTCGCCGTATCCAGAAAACTGACGACGTGCGGCCGCAACAGCGACTGCGCAATGCGCTGCCCGGCGAACGAGTAGGGCGAGACCACGGAGTCTGCCCCCGCCGTGAGCAGATGCTTTTCCGCGTTGTCTTCGCTGGCCCGGGCGATGATTTTCAGATGCGGGTTCAGACCGCGCGCGGTCAGCACAATATAAAGATTGGTTGCGTCGGTGGTGGTGGCTGCGATCAGTCCGCGGGCCCGCTCGATCTGCGCCTGGCGCAGGGTCTGCTCCTGCGTGGCGTCGCCCGTCACCACCAGCCAGTTCTCGCTGGCGTAGCGCTGCAGCTTGGCCTCGGCGCTTTCGATCATCACGAATGGCACCGGCTTGCGTGCCAGTTCCCGCGCTACGCTGCGTCCCACCCGCCCCATGCCACAGATAATGTAGTGGCCGTCGAGCCGTCCGATTTCGCGCTCCATGCGCCGCCTTCCGAAGAAGCTCTGTAACTCGAATTCTAGCAAAGCCTGGCTCAGCGCCCCGACTCCCAATAATAGGAGCGACACGCCCGCCAGAATCACGAACACATTGAACACGCGCCCCGCGTGCGAGAGGGGATGCACTTCCTGATAGCCAATGGTGGTCAGCGTGGTCACCACCATGTAGAAGCCGTCAAACCACGGCCAGCCCTCAATGTAGTGATAGCCCGCGGTGCCCACCGCCATAACCAGCAGCAGGAGCGCGCCAATGACCCGCAGGTTGCGGAAGGCTTTCATGGAGCAGTGGCCAGTGATCAGTGATCAGTGGCCAGAAAAGAAGCCTGAGCAACCTCAGGTTGTACCGGTCACTGACCACTGGCCACTGACCACTGTAAAACAAAACGGCCCTCCGCGCTGTGCGGAGGGCCGCAGAGTTCCATCCCAATTACTTCTTCGGCGCGTTCCCGGCAGCCAGCGCCTGCACCCGGCTGTGCTTCACGCTGTAGGTGAAATACACCACCAGTCCAATCAACAGCCAGACAATCAGCCGAATCCAGTTCCACATTCCCAGCTTGGCCATCATGTATCCGTTTGAGATCACGCCCAGGATTGGAATCAATGGCACCCACGGCGTCCGGAAGGGCCGTGGCTGGCTGGGATTGGTATAGCGCAACACCATAACCGAAATAGACACGATCACAAACGCCAGCAGCGTCCCGATGTTCACCATCCTTCCGATGTCGTCAATCGGCGTCACGCTGCCCACGATCGCCGCCAGCAGGCCCACCAGAATCGTGTTCTTCCACGGCGTGCGGAACTTGGGATGCACAGCGGCGAAGAACTTCTTAGGCAGTAGCCCGTCATTGGCCATCGAGTAGAGCACTCGCGTCTGGCCCAGCAACATCACCAGCATCACGCTGGTCAGTCCCGCCAGAGCGCCCAGCGTAATGATGTGCGACGCAGTCGTAAGGCCGCGATCCAGGAACGCACGCGCGACCGGCGCCTCAATGTTGATCTGTTGCCAGTGCACCATCCCGGTCAGCACTCCGGCCACGGCAATATACAAGACCGTACAAATGGCCAGCGACGCGATCATCCCAATGGGCAAGTCGCGCTGCGGATTCTTGGCTTCCTGTGCCGTAGTGGAAACCGCATCGAAACCAATGTAGGCGAAGAATATGTAGGCCGCGCCCGCCCCGATTCCGGCGAAGCCGTGGGGCGCGTACGAGTGCCAGTCCGTACCCCAGTTGCCGCTGTTGATGTAGCGGGAGCCCAGCGCGATCACGAACAGCACGACCGCCACCTTGATGGTCACGATGGTGGCGTTGAACCGCGCACTCTCTTTGATCCCGACCACCAGAACCGCCGTGATCACCAGGGCAATGATGAAGGCCGGAAGATTGAAGCCGACTTCCGCGCCAAACAGGTGTGGCGCGCCCAGCAACTCGTGCGCCCGCTGCAACAACTCGGGAGACTGCGCGCTCGTAATGGCGCTCAGCTTATCGAGAAATGCCTGCGTGCCCGGCACCAGGGAGGGATCCGCCGCCAACGCCATCTGCCGCCCGATAATGTTCTCCGCGGTCTTCAGCGCGGTCCAGTGATCGTAGGCCAGCCATAGCGGCATCTTGATGTGGAAAATATTCAGCAGTTCGATGAAGTGATTCGACCACCCCGAAGAGACGGTGCTGGCGCCCATGGCGTATTCGAGCGTGAGGTCCCAGCCGATAATCCAGGCCAGCAGTTCGCCCAGTGTGGCGTAGGCGTAGGTGTAGGCGCTGCCCGCCAGCGGAATCATGGCCGCAAACTCGGCGTAACACAGACCGGCAAACGCGCATCCCAGCCCGGACAAAACGAACGAGAGAGTCAGTCCCGGACCGGCATACTGCGCGCCCAGCCCCACCATTACAAAAATGCCCGCTCCGATAATTGCGCCCACGCCCAGCGCCGTGAGTTGGAATACTCCCAAAGTCCGTCTGAGACTATGTTCGCCCGTTTCGCGGGCCTCTTCCATGAGCAGGTTCAGAGGCTTGGTTGCAAAAAGATTTGCCATCCGTTCGCTTCTCCTTAGCGGCTAAACCGGCGCCCCGCCGGCATTCCGCCGGGCGCTCCGCGACCACGCATAGTAAACCGGAATCCCCAACAACACCACAATCAGCCCCGGCCACGTGTACTGCGGCTTGTAGCGCAATAGTACGACATCAATGAACAAGGCCATCACAATATAAATCGCCGGCAGTACCGGATAACCAACGGCACGGTACGGCCGCTCGGCGCCGGGATGCGTCCGCCGCAGCACAAACAGCCCCACAATCGTCAGCACATAGAACAGCAGCACGGCGAAAATGATGTAGTCGAGCAACTGCCCGTAGCTGCCCGAGATGCACAACACGCACGTCCACACCATCTGCACCATTAGCGAAACTGCCGGCGTCTTGTGCGTGGGATTCAGTTTGGCGACATTGCGGAAGAACAGGCCGTCCTTGGCCATGGCGTAATACACGCGCGCTCCGGAAAGAATCAGCCCATTGGCGCAGCCAAAGCCGGAAATCATGATCGCCGCCGCCATCAGAAACCCGCCCGCGGCGCCAAACATCTGCGTCATGACCGCGGTGCCCACGCGGTCTTCTGCGGCATGCTTGATGCCGCGCGCCAGAACGGACGCCCCGCCCTCCACGCCATCCAGCGGCAGCGCGCTCAGATAAATAAAGTTGCAGGCGATGTAGAGCGCAATCACCACGCCCGTGCCCAGCGCCAGCGAGAGTGGCAGATTGCGGCTCGGGTTTTTCACTTCTCCGGCGGTAAACGTCACGTTATTCCACGCGTCGGCGGAAAACAGCGACCCCACCTGCGCCACGGCAAGAATGGTCAGCGTCCCCACCATCACGATCGGTCCGCCCACGCCCACCTGGACGGCGTGCTGCGCGCCCAGTCCCGCGTTGTGCCAGAAATTCGCGCCGAAGTTTGCAGCCAGAGCCTGCGCGTTGCGTCCCAGCGCCAGGCCGAACACCGCCAGTCCCAGCAGAGCCGCAACTTTGGCGACGGTAAAAATGTTCTGAATCAGGGCCCCGGTCTTCACGCCAAAGATGTTCACCACCGACAGGAAAATCACCAGCAGGATCGCCATCAGGTTCTGGGTATTAATGCCCACATCCATGTTGCCCAGCACCATGGGGCCGATCGGAATCGGCGGCACCTTCCACAGGTGCAGAATCCAGTGGGTGGAGGAAATCGAAGGAAAGAAAACTCCGAGAAACTTGCCGAAAGCCACGCCCACGGCGGCGATCGTGCCGGTCTGAATGACCAGGAACAGCGTCCAGCCGTAGAGAAATCCCCACAACGGCCCCAGCGCCTCGCGCAGATAAACATACTGCCCGCCGGCCCGCGGCATCATGGCCGCCAGTTCGCCGTAGCTGAGCGCGGCCACAATGGTCATGAATCCGGCGACCGCCCACGCCCCGATCAGCAGCGCCGGCGAATCCACCTCACGCCCAATCTCCGCCGACACAATAAAAATGCCGGAACCGATCATGGACCCCATGACCAGCATGGTGGCGCTGGTCAGGCCCAGTCCCTTGACCAGTTCCTGATCCTGATGGCTGTGAATGTCCCAGTCGCTGCCTGCGGCCGGCCGTGTTGTGGGTGTACTCAGGACTCGCTCCTTGTCGTTGGTCGTTGGCCTTCGGTAGTTAGCTACTAGCTTTGTCATCCTGAGGAGGGCGCCTTTTGCCCGACGAAGGACCTGTGCAGTTGACCGGCGCCGACAGAGTGCATGCGACCTTCGCTTCGCTCAGGATGACAATCGAAAGGCGAATATTCGCAATGCTTGAGCACTTTACCTGAGAATGCGGAAAAATTCCTCTGCTGATTTGCGCGGCTCCCGTAACAAGTCGGATATCACCGCGACCGAATCCGCCCCCGCCTCGATCACCGAAGCCGCATTCGCCCGCGTAATCCCGCCGATCGCCACCAGCGGTTTCCGCGTCAAGGCCCGCGCCCGGCGCACACCTTCCAGCCCAACCACCGGATCGGGCTTCTCTTTGCTGGAAGTCGCAAACACCGGCCCAATGGCAAGATAGTCCGCCGAAGTTAGATCGGCTGCGCGCAGTTGCTCTGGATCATGAGTCGAGACTCCCAGCCAGCGTTCCGGCCCGATGATCACGCGCACCGACTCCGGCGACAAATCCTCCTGACCCACGTGCACGCCGTCAAAGTCCACCGCCAGGCAGAGGTCGGCGCGGTCATTCATGATCAGCCGAACGTGTGGCGCGGGCACTCCTGCCCGCGCCTGCCGCCGCAATTCCCGCGCCTGCTCCAGCATCACCCGCGCGTTTCCGCTCTTGTTGCGGTATTGAAGCAGTGTGCAGCCACCTGCAACGAATTCCTTAGCGAACTTAACGAGTTCCTCACCGGTCGCAAAGAAAGAGGAATCTACGATGGCGTAAAGGCGAGGAAGCTGAATCATGGTGCGCCGAAGTGGGGTTGCTTAGTACTCGCTACTCGGTACTCGAAACTCGGGACTAATGACCGCCATTCTTCTTCAGGAATCGCTCAATGAATCCCGTATCAATCTTCCCCGCCCGGAAATCTGGATCGGCCAGAATCTTACGGTGCAGCGGAATGGTCGTGAACACGCCCTCGACAATAAACATCTCCAGCGCCCGCGACATCCGGGAAACTGCCTCGTTGCGGTCTTTCCCGCGCACAATGAGCTTGGCAATCAGCGAATCGTAATAGGGCGGGATCACGCCTTCGGTGTAGGCCGCGGTATCCACGCGCACGCCCGTCCCGCCCGGAGGATGGAACGCCGTAATCTTCCCCGCCGACGGCGTGAACTTCTCCGGATGCTCGGCGTTGATGCGGCATTCGATCGAGTGCCCACGATGCACCACCGGTCCCAGCAGCACGTCGCGCATGTTCGCTCCGGCCGCGATCATGATCTGGCTCTTCACCAAATCCACGTCGGTGACCATCTCCGTCACCGGATGCTCCACCTGGATGCGCGTGTTCATCTCGATAAAGTGCAACCGGCGGTCCGAGTCCATCAAGAACTCGATCGTGCCCGCGTTGGTGTAGCCGATCTCCGCCAGAGCCTTGCACAGCACCGCCCCAATCTGATCGCGCAGTTCCGGCGTGACCTGCGTGGAGGGCGACTCCTCCAGCAGTTTCTGATGCCGCCGCTGGATCGAACACTCGCGCTCGCCCAGGCTGACCACGTTGCCGTGCTCGTCGGCCAGCACCTGAAATTCGATGTGCCGGGGATGCTCGACGTACTTCTCCATGTAAAGATCGCCGTTGCCGAATGCCCCCGCCGCCTCCGCCTGCGCCGCCTTGAACAGCCCCGGCAGTTCCTCTTCGTTGCGGACGATGCGCATACCTCGTCCGCCGCCCCCAGCCGAAGCCTTCACGATCACCGGGAAGCCCACCTGCCGCGCCCACTCCAAGGCCTCGCCGTCGGTAGCGACGATCCCCTCCGATCCTGGCAGAATCGGCACGCCCGCCCGCTTCATCGCTCCGCGGGCCTTCTCTTTTTCGCCCATGAGTCGCGTGACTTCCGGCCGCGGCCCTATGAATTTGATGCCGCTGGTCTCGCACACTTCGGCGAAGTTGGCGTTCTCCGCCAGCAACCCGTAGCCCGGATGCACGGCCTCGACGTTGGCGATTTCCGCCGCGCTGATCACCGCAGGAATGTTCAGGTAACTCTGCGCCAGTTGCGGCGGCCCGATGCAGATCGCCTCGTCGGCGAAACGCACGTGCAGCGAGTTGCGGTCGGCCTCGCTGTAGATCGCGACCGTGCGAATGCCCAGCTCCTTGCACGCGCAAATCACGCGCAGGGCAATTTCTCCGCGATTGGCAATCAGGATTTTCTTGAACATTTGAGGATTGTGTGGGGACAGCCGCCCTCGGCTGTCCAGCCGGGCGAAGCCCGGCCACGTTCCGGCCTCACTTCTTCGGCCTTATTACAAACAATTCCTGGCCGTACTCGATCGGCTGACCGTTCGTTGCCAGCTTCTTCACAATCTCCCCGGCCACGTCCGACTCAATCTCGTTCAGCAGCTTCATGGCCTCGACGATGCAGAGCACCTGCCCCACCTCGACCGAGTCGCCGGCTTTGACGAACGGTGGAGCGCCCGGCGAAGGAGCTTCGTAGAACGTCCCCACAATCGGGGACTTCACTATGTGCAGGCCTTCTTCGGGAGCAGGCTCGGCCGCCGGAACCGCGGCCGCAGCCGGCGGAGCCGCCACCGGCGCAGCTTCCTGGAAGCCCGGGGCCGGCGGCACCGCAAAATACCGCGGCTCGCCGTGGGCATGGACGACGCCATGCTCTCCAGCCCGCTTGATGCGCACCTTGACATCGCCGCGTTCCAGTTCGAACTCGGCAATATCCTTCTCGATTAAGAACTCGATTAGTTCCTTCAGCTCTTTTTGATTCATTCGTTTACGGTGGGACCGCTTGCCGCTCCCGCCCCGCGCGAAACCCCGGCGCGCGAAGAAGCCGGGCGTGGACCCTGCCCGGCGGAACTTAATGAAAGACTAAACTACCCGGAAATCCTTGCTGGTTGGCGTCAACACCTCACAGCCACCGGCCGTAACCGCCACCATATCCTCGATTCTCACGCCCCATTTTCCGGGGAAGTATACTCCCGGCTCGATGGTGATGACCATCCCCGGCTGCAGGACCTCTTTCTGTCCGTTTGCCACCCGCGGAGCTTCGTGGATCTCCAACCCCACCCCGTGTCCGGTGGAGTGAGTAAAATAACGCCATAACCCGCCCTTACGCAATACCTTACGGGCGGCTTCGTCCACCTCGCCCACGGCAATCCCGGGTCGCACGGCATCCACTGCCGCCTGA
>DATFNP010000097.1:0-39703 GCA_035266345.1 Candidatus Sulfotelmatobacter sp. | reverse complement strand
GCCCGCGCCACCACAAAATGGATAGCGTCCCGCCTCGGCACCGATTCCTTCGAAGCCGAGGTTCTTCCCGAGGAAAAGGCCGGCGTGGTGCGCCGCCGGCAGGAAAGAGGCGCGGTGGTGACAATGGTCGGCGACGGCATCAACGACGCCCCCGCTCTCGCTCAGTCCGATCTTGGGATTGCCATGGGTTCCGGCACCGACATCGCCATCAACGCTGCCGCAGTCGTGCTCATGAACGGCGCGCTCGGCAAAGTTCTCGACGTCTTCGACCTCTCGCAGCAAACCATGCGCGTCGTGCGCCAGAACCTCTTTTGGGCTTTCTTCTATAACACGCTAGGAATCACCCTCGCGGTTGCCGGAATTCTCAACCCGATCATGGCCGCCTCAGCCATGCTGCTTTCCAGCCTGTCGGTGGTGGGGAACTCCATGCGCCTTGCGCGGCAGCGAGCTTGAGGCGGGTTAAATCTGATAGTCAATGTCTTCCATAATCTGTTGCAGCGAGGCGGACAAGGGTTCGCTGATGTCCTCCGTCCCTTCCAGCCGCTGCACACGCTCTCGCAGTCGGCTCACTTCGGTCGCGACCGCCGCCAGCGCTTCCGACAACGGATCATTGATCTGCTTGGGATCGGTAATCACCACGCGCTTGCCCTCGCGGAAAATGATGTGACCCGGCACGCCCACGATCGTTGAATGTTCGGGGACGTTGCGCAGGACCACCGACCCGGCTCCCACGCGGGAGTTCTTGCCCACCGTGATATTGCCCAGAATTTTCGCCCCACCACCCACCACAACGTCGTCCTCAATCGTGGGATGCCGTTTGCCGTGTTCCTTGCCCGTGCCTCCCAGCGTGACTCCCTGGTACAAAGTCACGTCATCACCCACGATCGCGGTTTCGCCGATCACCACACCCATGCCGTGATCAATAAATAATCGCCGTCCGATCTTCGCTCCAGGATGAATCTCGATTCCCGTCACCAGACGGCCGACCTGCGACAGAAAGCGCCCCAGCAGAAAGAGGCGATGATTCCAGAACCAGTGATTCACGCGGTACAGCCACACCGCATGCAGCCCGGAGTAACAGAGAAACACTTCCAGACGCGACTTGGCCGCCGGGTCGTGTTCCATCACGTTGGCCACGTCTTCTCGAATTAAGGACAGCAGGTGCGGCATGGTGTGGATACGAATCAGGTCGGGAGCGCCGCGGTCGGAATCTGCAGCGCTTTGTCCCGCAACTCCTGAAACAGAATACTGCTCAGATAGCGCTCGCCAAAAGATGGGAGGACCACCACGATCAACTTCCCCGCATTTTCCGGCCGCTTCGCCACTTTCAGGGCCGCAACCACCGCGGCTCCCGACGAGATCCCGACCAGCAGGCCCTCTTCCAGCGGCAGCCGCCGTGCCATCGCAATCGCGTCGTCATTGGTCACCGTGATGACCTCGTCAATGTAGTCGGTGCGCAAAATGCTGGGAACAAAGCCGGCGCCAATGCCCTGGATCTTGTGCGGCGAAGGTTTTCCGCCCGACAGCACCGGGCTGTCCGCAGGTTCCACGGCCACCGCCTTGAACGTAGGCTTCTTCGGCTTGATGTACTGGCACACGCCGGTCAGCGTTCCGCCCGTCCCCACGCCCGAAATCAGAATGTCGGCGCGGCCCTCGGTGTCTTCCCACATCTCCGGCCCAGTGGTTTCGAAGTGAATCTTGGGATTGGCCGCGTTGTCGAACTGTTGCAGCATGTACCCATCCGGAGTGTTGGCCAGAATCTCCTTGGCTTTGAGAATGGCGCCCGGCATTCCCCGCGGACCGGGGGTCAAGACGATCTCCGCGCCAAACGCGAGCAGCAGAACCCGCCGCTCCAGACTCATGGTCTCGGGCATGGTCAGGATGAGCTTGTAGCCTTTTACGGCGGCGACGAAGGCCAGGCCAATGCCCGTATTGCCGCTGGTCGGCTCGATGAGCACGGTCTTGCCCGCCTGGATGGTTCCCGCGCGCTCCGCTTCGGTAATCATGCTCACGCCAATGCGGTCTTTGACGCTGCCCACCGGATTCTGGCTCTCGAGCTTCGCCACGACCTCGGCGGTGCAGCCTGCCGTGACCTTATTTAGCCGCACCAGCGGCGTTTTGCCGATCAACTCCGTGACGTCTTTTGCAATCTTCATAATCAATCCCATCCTTCGTTAGGAAAGGCCGCGATTCCGATCACGGCCTCATAGGCTAACACTACTAAACTACTAGACTATTCTGCGGGCAGCAAGTCATGCCGGACGACGATTGCTCGTTTGGGGGAATTTTTATCGGTGCGCCAGCCCATAGCTCACTGCGCCGGCGGAAGCCGCCATATTGACGATGGAAACGGCCCGTTCCAGCTTGTGATGGCCGGTCTTGTGCAAGAAGTAGCTAAGTCCGACCACGCCTGCGGTTTCTCCGCCGAAGTTGATCGCCAGTCCCGGCGCGGAGCGCCCGAAGATCCTAACTACGGGATTGAGTTCGCGCCCGCCGCTCTGCAGGTTCGACCGCGTCACCACGAAATCGGCCGTGTTGAAGGCGGCAGCGCCTGCAAACAATTCACAATTGCGCCTGTCCCAGAATTTGTGCTGCTCGGCAACAATCGAGGGCTTCGCTTCGATGGGCGAAATCGGCGATGCGGATGGAGTCGGTGCGTTCGGCATGGGTGCGTCGGGCAGCGGTCCTTGCGCCAAAAGAAAGGAACAAGAAAAGCAAACCGCCAGCAGCACCGCGGCGTTAAGAAAACGAGACTCTGAGAATCGGCGGGAAGTCATAGGCGCTCGCCCAATCCGGCGCAGCACCCATGAAGGCGCAATTGCCCGTCCAAGCGTCCCACATTAAAATCGCGGCAAGCGGCGTGGAATCAGCCGCTTAAGTCCCGGCCTTGCCCTCGAATCCAAAGTAACTGTGCATCGTTTTGCAGTCTGCGCCCAGGCTTTACCCTTCGAAACCTTCAGAGCTGAAACCCAGCGCCAATCGCGGCATTTGGCCCGAAGCGAGTCGCGGTTACTTCTTGTAAATGACGCCGCCCTTCATTACAAAACTCGCGTTCTGTAGCGCTCCAATGTCCTGCAGAGGATCCCCCGTCACCGCGATCACATCCGCCAGATAACCCGGCTCCAGCGCTCCGATCTGCCCTTCCCATCCCAGCAGCTTCGCCCCATTCAACAGATCCGCCTGCAGCACCGCCAGCGGAGACATTCCATACTTCACCATCAGCACAAATTCGCGCGCCTGCGTGCCATGCGGAAACGGACCTACGTCGGATCCCACGGCCATCGGTACGCCCGCTGCGATCTGCTTTTTGAATTCCTCCACCTTCAGATCGAGCATCTGGTGCTCGCGTGCGGCCTGTTGCGGCGTTGCGGCGTGCTCGGCAAAATATTCGAAGATCGTAAATGTCGGTACCGCGAAGATCTGTTTCTCCTTCATCAGCCGCATCGTCTCGTCACTCAATTGGTCGGCGTGGTCAATGGACGCCACTCCCGCCTGCGCCGCGAAAAGTGTTCCCGGCTCTCCGGTCGCATGCACTGCGACCTTTCGGCCCAGCCGCGTGGCGTCTTTCACCGCGGCTTCCAGTTGCGCCTCGGTATACTGGTAAATAGTCGTGAACTTGCCGTCCCGGACCGAATCCGGTCCGGTCTCGTAAATCTTGATGAAGTCCGCGCCCTCTTTGAACTGGCGCCGCATCGCCGTGACGAGTTCGTCTGCGTTATTCGCGTAATCTGCGTTCGCCAGAACGTGCTGCTCCGGGTTGTAGCCAATCGCATCCTCGTGTCCACCGAGGATGTTGATCGCGTTCCCGCTGATGCGCAGGCGCGGTCCGGGAATGCGGCCCTGATCAATCGCGTCGCGCACCGCGGTGTCGGCCGAGCCCGCGCCCTCGGTTCCCATGTCGCGCTCCGCGGTGAACCCCGCCATCAGGTCGTCGCGTGCCCCGAGCGTCGCCATGATCGTGCGCTCCGGCACCGATTCCTGCACCGTCTGCAAATCCTCCGCACCGGGATGCAAGAAAAGATGAATGTGCGCATCAATCAGCCCCGGGAGCAGCGTGCGATCTCCCAGATCAATCACTTCCGCTCCGGCGGGATGCTTGACCGCAGGGCCCACCTCGGCGATGTGCTCGCCCTGCACCAGGACTTCGCCAGGCTTGAACATGCGGCCGCTCCTGACATCGAGCAAGCGCGCCGCATGCAGAACGACCGTAGGTGCCGGCACAGGTTGCGATTGCGCCCCCGCATTTGCGGCAAGGGCCAGCGTGAAAACGAGGGTTACCGATCGGAAAACGAGCCTTCGGGTAGTCATATCGCCCGCGATAGTACCACCACAAATCGTTCGACGCCAGACGACCGCCATTCCCCGTTTCTGTGATGCCGATCACAGAACGCGGTGTGGCCGGTCACTCCCCAACTCACACTGGGCAGGCGAAACTCATATCGTGCTATGAACAAGTTCGCCATCCTGACGAATCGCAAGCGCGCCATAATCGCGCTGGTACACTCCGTGGTTTTCCTTGGGGTCGCGCTTCACGGTTTCGCCGCACCCAAGCCAGGAATCGTTTATGGCTTCGCGCCACCGTCCGACTTTATTCTCGTGATGGTCTATCTCACCGTCACTTCCATTCTGGTGTGGCTGGCGGGCATTTCCCGCTGTGCCGTAGAACGGATATATTTCGCCCTTTGCGCCAGCAGCGCCACTTTCGGCCTGTCGCGCCTTACTTTCGGCGACCAGACTCTTCCCGCCGCCCAATACCTGCGGGTGCTGATGCTGAGTTCCGCTGTCGTCCTCGGCTTCTGGATTTTTCGTTCTTTCTCGCGCCCGGTGCCGGAAGACGTTCTGTCCGATTGAGATTTGTTCCCCAAAAAGAAAGCCGCCCGGGATCAACCCCGGGCGGGTGTTCAGTAGGTTTGGGCGAGGCCTGCTCAGCGTGACCCGGCAACTGCCGTGTTAGGAGAGGAAGAACTCCTTCGTCAGTTCAGACCAGTCCAGGTCGGGCAGGTGTGCCGTGATGTCGTCCACCGCCACGCCGCCATCCTGCGCCAGCGCCGACGCCATCGCCATCGGCATTCTCTTGCGCAGCCGCAGGGCCGACTCCTCCGTCCACAACCGTGCCAGCGCTCCACCCAGCAGGTTGCGGAAGTTGATCTTCGCATCGGGCGCCTGCACGGTCACCAGCCAGCCTTCGCCGTAAGGATCCTTCCGCGCCAGGTCGGTATCCGTCATCACTGCTTCGTTGATGTCGGTCACCGTGCCTTCGATCGGCGAAACCATGTCCACCGACTTGCCGTCGCGGAAAATCGTCCAAATCTTTTGTCCCTGGCGGACCCAGCGCCCGCGCTGCGGCAGCGCGATGCTCTCAATCTTTCCCACCAGCTTCGACGCAAAGTCATCCATGCCTACGCGCACCAAGTCGCGGCTCTCGCTCTGCGCCCACGTATGTCCCGCGTGATAGCGCACATTCTCTGGAACCTCGAAGCCTGCGACCATCGCCGGAACCATTCGTGCGGCGGTTTCGCGGGAAGCGGTTTGAAGAACAGGTTGTTTCGCCAGTTTCTGAGTGCGCGCCCAATCAATCAGTAGGAAGATGCCGAATGTCATCAGTACCAGTATGACTACCATAACCCACCTCGCCCGGAGTGCCTCTTGGTTTCCTGGTCACTCTTCACTTTTCCTAAAGGCAATTGCCTAACCAAACCGAAACGCGATGGGGAAGACCCAGCGTTACGCGCGCATCTTCTTCAGGATGAATGCGATGCAGGGAGCAGTTCTGTGCCGCACTCAAGCCTGCGCAAAAACTCAACAGCAGCTGGCGATGAAGATCGCAACACGATCTTACGCGGTCCCATGCGCCCGCATTCGCAAAGTGACGCGAAGCAGCGCGGTTTCAACAAGTTGAACCCAAACCTGCGCGTGATGCGATCCGCATCACCAGGCTGATGCGAAAAGCAACGGAAAGCGTTGCCCTCGGCACTTGTGAAACCCTATTGATCACAGTCACGCGCAAAAGTGACTCACATCACGGCTGAGATTCGCCTAATTGTTGAAACTCTTAGCTGTCTGAAGCTGCTGAATTTCGCGACAGCCTCTGATCTGATGAGGTAAGCAGCTCACTATCGGTCCGATGCCGTTCCGGTTACTCCGGTAATCGGCCCCTCCTTACTCTTCAGCTCAGGCGCTGAGCACGAAAGATTTCCGGGCGATGTCTGTGCGCTCGAACAGATGCGCCCGAGGAGAAAGCCATTCATGAGCAAAGCACTCTTATATGACTCTACGATCTGCATCGGCTGCAAGCAGTGCGAAGTCGGCTGCGCTCAACAAAACAAGCTGCGGTATGACGACAGCGTAGCTGCCGAATCCGTGCAATCGGAGCATAAGTACACCGTTGTCATGACCAAGGGCGATAAGTTCATGCGGCGGCTGTGCATGAATTGCGAACATCCCGCGTGTGCTTCGGTTTGTCCGGTTGGGGCCTTCCACAAGACGAAAGAAGGGCCGGTCGTATACGACGTGTGGAAGTGCATCGGTTGCCGCTATTGCATGGTGTCCTGCGCCTTCAGCCAGCCCAAGTACGAATGGGGCTCGCTGAACCCGCGGGTGCGCAAATGCATTATGTGTCCGGACCGTGTCGTGGCCGGCAAGCAGACGGCATGCGCCGAGATCTGTCCCACAGGCGCCACCAAGTTCGGCGACCGAGACGACCTCATTCAGGAGGCGCAGGATCGTATCCGACAGAATCCATCCACCTACCTGAACCGTATTTACGGCCTCCACGAAGTCGGTGGAACCTGCGTCCTCATTCTTTCCGGCATGAAGGTCGAAGAATTCGGCTATCCAGCCTCGGAAAAAATCGGGGACACTCCCATGCCCGAATACACCGGGCGCGTGATGGAGAGAGTCCCAGATTTTATTCCGGTGTGGTCGCTGGTTCTGGGAGGCATCTATTGGATTTCACATCGCCGCGAAGAAGTGGCCGCCGCCGAGGCGCAAGAAAGAGCAAACGACAAGAAGAATGGGAGCGCGCGATGAGAATCAAGCTTACTTTCTGGAGAGTCGTATTCATAGTGATCATGGTCCTCGGCATCTATTCCACCATCATTCGCTATTCCCGCGGCTTGGGCGCAGCGACGAACATGAGCGACCAGTTCCCCTGGGGCTTCTGGATCGGCTTCGACTGCCTGTGCGGCGTCATGCTGGCTGCCGGCGGCTTCTGCATGGTTGGCGCCGTCTACCTGTTCAACGTCCAGGGCCTGCGCAGCGTCGTACGTCCCGCCGTGTTGACGGCGTTCCTGGGCTATTTGCTTTTCATTGTTGGACTTCTGTTCGACCTTGGCCGTCCCTGGTACATCTGGCATCAGCTCATCTACATGAACACGCACTCGGTCATGTTCGAGGTGGGCATGTGCGTGATGACCTACACCACAGTCCTCTTTTTCGAGTTCCTTCCGAATGTGTTCGAGCGCTTCAATCTCAAAACGCCCATCAAGTGGATTCACAAGATTTATCCGTTATTGATCGTGGCGGGCATCCTGCTTTCCACCCTGCACCAGAGTTCGCTCGGATCGCTGTATCTGATCATGCCGAGCAAGCTGCATCCGTTCTGGTACTCGCCCGCTCTGCCGTTCTTCTTCTTCGGTTCGGCGGTTGCCGTTGGGCTGGCAATGACGATCTTCGAGTCCACCCAAAGCGCCAAGGCCCTGGGACGTCACCTCGAAATTTCCGTCCTGGTTCGCTTAGGCGGAGCCCTGCTGGTCGCCCTCTGGGTCAACGCCCTCCTCCGCTTCGAGGACTACTTCCGTCGCGGCATGCTCCGCGACATCGTTAAGCCCAGCTATGAAGCCTACTTCCTGTGGCTGGAACTGGCGCTGTCCTTCGTGATTCCCATCGCCCTGCTCAGCTTCAAGAAAATCAGACTCTCGCCCAATGGCTTGTACCTGGCCTCGGTCATCAGCCTGTTCGGCTTCATCACCAATCGCCTCAACGTCAGCCTCATCGGCTTTGAGACTTACGTCGGGCACCATTACGTGCCCAAGTGGACGGAGTTCTCGGTGACCTTGATGATCGTCGCCATGGGCTTTTTCCTGTTCGCAGTCGCCGTGAAGTATCTGCCGATTTTCCCCAGGGAAGAATTCGTCCGCGAACGGCTGCCTGCCCTCAATCCAGCATCACCAGCCGTTTTCTCGGTGTTGGAACATGCCGGAGATTGAAACAACTCGCGCCCGATGGTTGCGTCTGGCACTCACTCTGAGCGCCAAGCTGAACATCCTTCTGCTTGGCGCGATGGTCGTGATCTTTGCTCTGCTCGGCTATCTGACCATCCGCCTGCACCGCCAGCACCTGGAACAGATGACGCTGCTCAGCGCGGAACGCGTCAGTGACATCATTACGCACAGCACTACTGAGTACATGCTGCGCAATGACCGCGAGGCGCTGCACCACTCCGTCCAGGCCATGGCCGGCGAACCCGGCATCGTCAAGATCCGCGTCTTCGACAAGGAAGGCAGAATCACCTACAGCACCGATCCAGCGGAGCTCAACCATGTGGTGGATAAGAAAGCCGAGGCCTGCTACGCCTGCCACGCTCAGTCGCAACCCCTGGCGCGGCTGAACCGTCCGGACCGCTTCCGTATCTACCGCAACGGTGGAGGCACGCGCGTTCTCGGCATCATCACTCCCATCGAGAACCAGCCGGCCTGCTCCAATGCCACCTGCCACGCGCATCCGGCGGAGCAGCAGATTCTCGGTGTCCTCGACACGGATCTTTCCCTGGCCAGGGCCGACGTGCAACTCGCCGAGAGCAGCCGCCGCATGATTGTCTACACCGGTTGCGCCCTGCTTTTGATTGCCTGTCTGAGCTGGTTCTTTGTGTGGCGCGTCGTCGGCGTTCCCGTGACTGCGCTGAAACGCGGCACTGAGCGCCTCGCCGCGGGCGACCTGGGCTACCAGATTGAGGTGCAGTCCACCGACGAAATGGGCGAACTGGCCAGTTCGTTCAACGGCATGAGCCGGCAGTTGCAATCGGAACATAACCAGAATCTTGCCTGGACGCACACTCTCGAAGAACGCGTCGAACAGAAAACCCGCGAGCTCAAGCGCGCCCACGAGCACGCCTTGCACACTGAGAAGATGGCTTCCATCGGCAAAATGGCCGCAGTCCTCGCGCACGAAATCAACAATCCGCTCTCCGGCATCCTCACCTACGCCAAGCTACTGCGAAAGTGGATTGATCGCGAAGAACTCGACCGCCAGAAAACCGGCGGCGGCGAAGCCGGCGTGCGTCGCTACCGGGAGATCTGCGACTCGCTCGATCTGATTGCTTCGGAGGCCCGCCGCTGCGGCGACCTGGTCAAGAACCTGCTCACCTTCTCACGCACCACGCCCATCAACCTGCAGGCCACCGACCTGAACCAAGTCGTTGACCGCTCGCTGCGGCTGGTGCAGCACCAACTGGATCTCGCGAGCGTCCAGGTGCAACTGCAACTCGACCCCGCGCTGCCTCGGGTTCTCTGCGACGCCGCCCAGATCGAGCAGGTAATTCTCGCTCTCGTCATGAACGCCCTGGACGCCCTGCCCCAGGGCGGTAATCTTTGGCTGACCACCAGCTTCAGCCGCGAACACAACCAGGTTCGCATCGTGGTGCGCGACGACGGCAGCGGCATTCCGCCCGAAATCCTGCCTCGCCTGTTTGAGCCGTTCCTCACCACCAAAGAAACCGGCCGAGGCGTCGGGCTCGGACTCGCTATCAGCCACAGCATTCTCGAGCGGCACAACGGAAGCATCGAAGTGCAATCCCAAGCTGGCCGCGGTACCACCTTCACCGTGACTCTGCCCTGGGACGCCGCTGACGAAAAACCCGCCGCGTCCCCGGCCAGTGAAGCCAACGCCACCGCCAGCAGGAGGTGATCAACGTGGAAGCACAAGGCAAATTACTGATCGTGGACGACGAACTCAGTGTCCGCGACTCTCTCGGAAAATGGTTCCGCGAAGAAGGCTACGAAATCGGCACTGCCGAAAGCGCCAGCGACGCCCTTACCCGCATGGCCGAGAACAAATGGGACCTCGCCCTGCTTGACATCAAGATGCGAGGTACCGACGGCATTGAACTGCAGCGCCGCCTGCACGAAATGGACCCCGACCTCATCGTCATCATGATGACCGGCTATGCCTCGGTGGAAACCGCCGTCACGGCCCTGAAAAACGGCGCTTACGACTACGTCAGCAAGCCGCTTGACCCCGACGAGATCGCGCACCTGGTGAAAAAAGCCCTCGCTCATCGCCGCGCGGAAAAAGAAAATGTCCGCCTCCGCGAAACCGTTGCCGAGGCCACGCGTCCCGGCGACCTGGTGGGACAAAGCCCAGCCATGCGCAAAGTGTTCGAGGCCATCGAAACCGTTGGCCCCACCGACGCCAACGTTCTCATCACCGGCGAGAGCGGAACCGGTAAAGAGCTCGTCGTCCGCGCCATTCACGCCGCCAGCCTGCGCCGCTTCCATCCTCTGGTCGTCATTCACTGCGGCGCTCTCACCGAGACGCTGCTCGAGAGCGAGCTTTTCGGCCACGAAAAAGGCGCGTTCACCGGAGCGCAATACCGCAAGAAAGGCAAATTCGAAATCGCCGAGGGCGGCACTGTGTTTCTCGACGAAATCGGCGACATCAGCCTGAAGACCCAGACCGACCTGCTGCGCGTGCTGCAGGAGCGCGAGATCACGCGCGTCGGCGGCAATCAGGTCATTAAAGTTGATTTCCGTTGCGTCGCCGCCACCAACAAGAATCTCGAAAGCTTGATCGAAGAAGGCACTTTTCGTCCCGACCTCTTCTACCGGCTGAATGTCTTCCACATCGAACTCCCGCCGCTGCGCGACCGCCGCGAAGACATTCCTCCGCTGGTCGAACATTTCGCGAAGAAATTCTCCTTGGCCATGAGCAAGCACATCACGCGCATTGCACCCGCCGCCATGGACCAGTTGCAGCAGCAGCCCTGGCTGGGAAACGTCCGCGAGCTCGAAAACGCGGTCGAGCGTGCCATGGTTGTGGCTCAGGAGCCCGAACTTCGTGAGCAGGACTTCATCTTCAAGACGCAGCCTTCTCCGGCCGCCGCCGGCAAGTCCCTGGACGACATCGAGCGCACCCACATTCTGCGGACCCTCGATGAATGCGGCGGCAACCAGAGCCGCGCCGCCGAAGTTCTCGGCATTGACCGCGTCACGCTTCATCACAAGCTCAAGCGCTACGGCTGGTCGCGCACCCCGGTCGAAGCACGATGATCCTGGGCTGATGGGTCCGGCTGAAACGAAGGCTGGTTGGAATGAATCTGGTGCGATTGCTACCGGTCGGAAAAGTAGAGCCTGCCCTGTTGCAGGAGTTGTGCGCCGAGATTCCGCGGCGGTTCCGTGTGCGCTGCGAGATTTTCCCGGCTGAAGTTGATCCGCTCCATGCCTACCACGCCGAGCGCCAGCAGTATCATTCCTCCGAAATCATCGAGCGTATGCAGACCCTCGTGCGCCCTCAGGACTGGCGGCTGCTCGGCGTGACCGGTGCGGACCTCTACATCCCCATCCTGAAATACGTTTTCGGCGAGGCCCAAATGGGAGGACGTTGCGCCCTGGTCTCCTTTTACCGCCTGCGCCAGGAATTCTACGGTCTCGACCCCGATGACGCCCTGCTCGGCCAGCGCCTCCTCAAGGAATCCATTCACGAACTCGGCCACACGCTCGATCTGCAACACTGCCAGGACTACCGCTGTGCCATGGCCTCAGCCCACGCCGTTGAATGGATAGACCTCCGCGAGACTACCTTATGCGACTCCTGCCGATCGCAGGTCGAATCGAAGATGTCTATGGCTGGAAAACAGTACTAGGTGGGAATGTATTCAGATTGGCTGCTCATGTGGGGACAGCCGCCTCGGCTGTCCCGCGATCAAAAGTAGAACCCTACGCCGCTGTCCCCGACTGTCCCCCAGAGCACAATTCCTTTACCGCAGCCTCCACGAGCGCGTCCATGGCCGCCGCCACCGCGGGAGACAACTCCGTACTCCAATCCACATTCGCCGGCTGCACGCCCAACAGCACCACCGCCGGCTGCTGCCGTGCCAGCACCCGCAACGCTACGAGCAGATCGGAAACGCCCAGCTGGTGTACGCTGCTGCTGCCGGGCAGGGAATTCAACTGCTCGCCATTCATCCGTACCACCGTGCCTGGAGCTTCCCCCACGTCTACGGCATCAATCACGAGCAGGCGGGAACAATCCCAGACGTAAGAGAGCAACTCCAGCCCCAGAGTTCCCCCCTCCACCAGGGTCACGTCCTTTGGAACTCGCGCGTCTTCGCGCAGCCGCGTGATCGCCTGCGCTCCCGCCCCATCATCGGCGTGCAACACATTGCCCAGGCCCAGCACCACGGTCTTGCCCGGTCCAGCCTCCATCACTTCACCTGGCCTGAATCCTCTTCCAGTTCGTGCCTGGGAATGAACTTGTAGCCCGTGAAAATGCTCTCAATCAGGCCGTTCCGCTCTTCCCACGAAACCAGCACGGCGCTGTACACATGATGAATCACGAAAGCGAAGAACGTGAACATGATGCAGAAATGCAGCAGCCGCAGATGCTGAATATCCACCACGCCCGGAATCCAGCTAAACAGCCATCCCAGCAGCCACTGGCCCCGAACATACGTGTACAGCGTGAGCCCGGTAATGATCTCAAGCAGCATAAACGTGAACATCACCAGATACGTTACCGCCGCCAGTGCGTTGTGGCCGACATGGTGGGCCAGGTCCTTCTTCAGGAAGCTGTAATAGGCGACCATGTTTCCCATGCCTCGCCACTGCCGTTTCTTAATAGGCCAAAACGACCGCCAACTCGCCCAGTCATTCCCCACGAAAAACCAGTACATTCGCAGGATAAACGCGCTGATGAACACGGCTGCCGCCACCTCATGAATGAACCGCATCCTGGCCATCAGAAACATCGTGTTGCTTTTGCCCACGATGAACGGATCGTGTATGTAATAGCCGGTGAAGGCCAGCACGCCAATGGGCAGAACCATGAACCAGTGCGAGACCCGCACCGGCAACTCCCACACATAAGTCCGCACCGGCAAGGTGGAAGGATAAGGACGATGCGCCTCACTCCATGCATGTTGTCCTGGTGCCAGTGAGCCCATGGCCGCCTCCTTTCATAGTGGCTTTACGCCATCCTCAACTCGCTTTTACTTGCGTATACCGCCGTCCCCGCGCGTCCACCACGTGCACCGCGCAGGCCAGGCACGGATCAAACGAATGCACCGTGCGCAGGATCTCCAGCGGACGCTCCGGATCGGCAATCGGCGTCTTCAACAGCGCCGCCTCGTACGCTCCCCGTTGTCCCTTGCTGTCGCGCGGCCCTGCGTTCCACGTGGTCGGCACCACGCACTGGTAGTTCTGGATCTTCTTGTCCTCGATGTGCACCCAGTGCCCCAGCGATCCCCGCGGCGCCTCGTGGAAGCCCCAGCCCTGCGCCTCTTTCGGCCAGGTATCGGGATCCCATTTCTCGCCGTTGTGAATGCGCAGGTCGCCATGTCCCAGCTTGTCGCCCAGTTCGGCCACCCACTTCGTGACCTGTCCCGCCATCACTTTCGCCTCCACCGCCCGCGCCGCAATCCGGCCCAGCGTGGAGAACAGCGCCGTCGCCGGCGCATTCAGGTGCGCCAGCACCGCATCCACTACTGGCTTCACATCCGGATGCCCCGATGCATACGCCACCAGCATCCGCGACAGCGGCCCCACCTCCATGGGATGGTCCTGGTACCGCGGAGCCTTCAGCCACGAGTACTTCTGATCCACATCCAGATGCTCGAACGGCGGCTTCGGCCCCGTGTATTTCGGCTTCGTCTCGCCCTCATAAGGATTCTTCCCGCCCTGATCCCCGTCGCCGTACTCATACCAGGAGTGGGTCACATACTCGCTCACGTTCGCCGGATCCACCGGATGCACCTTCGACAGGTCGTGCCCGAAAATCGCACCCCGCTGCAGGTAGAACCGCGCCGGATCCTTCACTCCTCCCTGCGGATAGTCGCCATACGAGAGGAAATTCCCCAGCCCCTCGCCATGCCCGAACCAGTCACGGTAGAAACTCGCCACTGCCAGCACATCCGGCACGTACACCTGATCCACAAACGCCTGCGCCTTGCTCGCCAGTTCCGTAAGGAACGTAATCCGCTCCGGATTGATGGTCGCGCCCGGCTCGTTCGGATCCATCGCGGTCGCCATTCCGCCCACCAGATAAGTCTGCAGGTGCGGGTTCTTGCCGCCCAGCACCGCGTGTATCCGGATGTAGTCCTTCTGGAACTCCAGCGCCTCAATGTAATGCGCCACCGCCAGCAGGTTCGCCTCCGGCGGCAGTTTATACGCCGGATGGCCCCAATACCCGCTGCTGAACAGGCTGAGCTGCTTGCTTTCCACCAGGGCTTTGACCTTGTCCTGAATGCCCTTGAAGTAGTTGCGGCTCGACTTCGGCCACGGCGAAATGGATTCCGCCAGTTGCGAGGTCTTCGCCGGATCGGCTTTCAGCGCCAGCGTCACGTCCACCCAGTCCAGCGCGTGCAGATGGTAGAAGTGGATCACGTGATCCTGCACATACTGGCTGGCGCCAATGATGTTGCGGATCAGGTTCGCATTTTCGGGCACTTCGATGCCCAGCGCGTCCTCGACCGCCCGCACCGAAGTCAGCGCGTGCACGGTGGTGCACACGCCGCAGATGCGCTGCGTCCAAATCCACGCCTCCCGCGGATCGCGCCCGCGCAGGATCAGCTCGATCCCGCGGAACATCGTTCCCGAGCTCCAGGCATCGGTGACCGCGCCGCCGTTCACCTCGGCTTCAATGCGCAGATGGCCTTCAATGCGAGTCACTGGATCAACTACGATGCGTGCCATACGCTCCTCCTGTCAGGCCACCGCCAGCCTTGCACGAACGCTTTTGGGTGGCGCAGCGCTTCGAGCGCTGCGATTTGCCAGCCCTCTCTCAACGGCGGCTTCAGCCGCTGAGGGACCTTTCCAAGAACCTGCCTGCTCTTATCCCTTGTCGGGCCCGGGCGCCGTCCGCATGCGGTCCCGGATCGCGCTCGCGATGCCGTGGACCACCGTGGCCCCCGCAACCGCCGCCGTAATTCCGATTCCGATCTGCCCGGCGGTCACATCCGCGCCAAATCCCGGTACGTTCGGCAACCGGTTATAAAACGGAGACTTGGTCTCCCAGAAGTTGTACCCGCCGCAGCCCACGCACCCGTGCCCGGCCTTGACCGGCCAACTCGTGCCGTCGTTGAACCGCACCGACGGGCAGTTGAACGTCGCCTGTGGGCCCTTGCAGCCCATCTTGTAGAGGCACCACCCTTTACGATGTCCTTCGTCGCCCCATTCCTGGGTGTAGCGTCCGGCATCGAAATGGGCGCGCCGTTCGCACTGGTCGTGGATGATCCGTCCATAGGCAAACAGCGGCCGGTTATATTGATCTACCGCCGGCAGTTCGCCAAACGTCAAGTAATGCACCAGCACGGCTGCCGTGTTCGCCGGATTCTGCGGGCATCCGCCCAGATTGATGACCTTGGCCTCGGGCACGGCCTCCGAGATCCCTACCGCCCCCGTTGGATTCGGAGACGCCGCCACCAGCCCGCCATACCACGCGCAAGCTCCGGCCGCGATGGTCGCCGCTGCGTTCGAGCAAACCTCTTTCGCGATGGACAGCGCCGTCTTGCCCGCGACCGTGCAGTACACCCCGTCGTCGGCCAGCGGAATCGCCCCCTCCACCACCGCCAGGTACTTGCCCTTTTCCTCTTTCACCACGCGGTTGAGCGCCGCCTCGGCCTGGTGCCCCGCTCCTGCCATGATGATCTCGTGGTACTCCCACGAAAGCAGGTCCAGCACCACGTCCAACACCGGGGGATTGCTCGACCGCAGGATGGCCTCCGAGTTCCCGGCGCAATCCTGGAACTGCAGCCAAACCAGTACCGGTTTCTTGGTCTTCTCCAGCGCGGAAGCGACCTGGGCCACGTACCTCGGGGGCAGGGCCAGGGCTGCGGTCATGGCAGAGCAGAACTTGATAAACCGGCGCCGGCTGACGCCTTTTTTCTGCAGGGCCCCATAAAACGATTCATTCGGCGGGATCATAGGGTCATCCTTCCTGGGAGATGCCGTTCCGCTCCACCCGGAGCCGGAACCACACCCTACGTCAAGCACACGGATTGGGTTTAAGTACCATCACTCCCTCGAACCGGGATGTGACGACACTCACAAATGCGTGTGATTCCAAGTAGAACGTGCGGCGCGGGCGCCCCGCACGCGAATGCTGTCCCCGGCTGCTCCACCCTTCGCGCTTTTCGAAGGGTGGCAACAGCCAGAAACACGCATGTGGGGACAGCCGCCCTCGGCTGTCCGGTCGAGCGCAGCTCGACCTGGCTCAGTCACAACCCCCTCCCCCGTAGTAAACTTTCCGCCATGATGCCCCGACTATTCTTAGTCCTTGTGCTCGCCGCCTTGGTTCTCGCCCAGCCGTCCTCAAGACAAAACCGGGGAGTTCAAGAACAACCCTTCGGCACGCATGACGGGAGGCCCATTACCTTGTACACGCTCACCAACTCTCACGGCGTCGAAGTCCGGGCCATGAATTATGGCGGCATCATCGTTTCCATCCGCGTCCCCGACCGCAAAGGCCAGCTTGCAGACGTCGTCCTCGGCCACGACACGCTCGAAGGCTACATCCCCAATCCTCCCTACATTGGGGCCATCATCGGCCGCTACGGCAACCGCATCGCCAACGGCACTTTCACCCTCGACGGCCAGACCTATACGCTTCCCAAGAACGACGGCCCCAACACGCTGCACGGCGGCATCGCCAAGACCTTCGACCGCGTGGTGTGGGATGGAGAGCCCCTCAAAGGCAAGACGGGCGTGGCTTTCAGCTATCTCAGCAAAGACGGCGACGACGGTTTTCCCGGCAATGTGAAAGTGAAAGTCACCTACAGCCTGAACGACGACGACGAAACCGTGATCTCCTACGAAGCCACCACCGACAAAGCCACGCCCATCAACCTGACCCAGCACAGCTATTTCAATCTGGCAGGCGAAGGCACCGGCGACATCCTGAATCACGAAATCATGATCAACGCCGACCGCTTCACCCCGGTGGACAAGAACCTGATCCCCACCGGTGAACTCCGCCCGGTGAAAGGCACGCCGCTCGATTTCACCACCCCCACCAAAATCGGCGCCCGCATTGACGATGCCTACGACCAGATGGTTCTCGGCCACGGCTACGACCACAACTTCGTCATCAACCGCAAGATCAAAGACGACGGGATGGCTCTGGCCGCCCGCGTCTACGAACCCACCAGCGGACGCGTCCTCGAAGTCTCCACCACGCAGCCCGGCGTGCAGTTCTACACGGGAAATTTCCTCGACGGCACCGTCACCGGAAAGCAAAGCCACGTCTACAAACGCCGTTACGCCTTCTGCCTGGAGACCCAGCACTTCCCCGATTCCCCGAACCACCCCGCCTTCCCGACCACAATCCTGAAGCCGGGAGAAGCGTTCCGCGAGAAGACGGTGTTCAAGTTTTCGACGAAATAAATGACCAAGGCGCGAAGCGGTGTTCTCAATAACTTCGCGGAAAACGCGACGCCCCGAAATCAGTAGAGACCAGCCCCGCAGGGGCGGCATATGTTAGCCCAGGACGTAAGTCCTGGGAGAGCATGCGAGAGGTGCAACCGAGTCCGGTAGGGACGGCACGATTTCCTTCCAACAGAAAACAGGGCAAGTGGCTACGAAGGCCGCCAGCTCTACTTCTTGGAGTTGGCTAGGTCTTCGAGCAGCGAAACGAAGACCGATTTTCTCACCCATCGGCAACCGAACGGAGTGTTCTCGGTCACGGGAGGGAAGGCACGCACTGTCTTCGGCAGCCTGATGTAATCGGTGCAGACTCTTACTCCGTCATCGCACTGCTGAGCGGTGTCCTTTCCATCGAAGACGCACTCGTAAGAGACCATCATCGAACTGTATCCTTCGTCGAATACCTCGGAGTAGTGGACTGTTCCATAGCCGCCGTTCGATGCTGTCTTCGGCACGATCGGCTTGGCCACGTTGCGCAGAAAGAGGACGTACTCCCACCCGAGCCTCTCCCCCAGGAACGGCCCGAAGTAGATGGTCTCCCCGACGGCAGCACCTTTGAAGCTCTTCACGATCTCCGCCTTGTAAACCGCGACACTGTACGTCTCTGTGTCTCCAGAAACGACCTTTACAAGGGCGACAGTGTCGGCCTGCTTGAACAGATCGGAGAGTTCGTAGACGCCCGGCTCTGTGATGGTTATTACTCGCGTCTCCTGAGCGAACGTTAGCTGCACAAGAATCGCTAGAATAGAAATTGAGACGGGCATTCGGAATGCTGCGGTCAATCATTTCTCCCGTTTCCTCGGAATGATACTCCCTGCTCGCGAACAATCACGCCTATTTCTCGCACTGGCGCCGCCCCTACTCCCCCCGCAACTCCTCCACCAGCGCCCTCTCCACCTGCTTGCAATGCTCCGCCGTGAGCTTCTTCCCGCTCGACGTCAGATAAAACGTATCAATCGCCATCTGCCCCTCGGTATCAATCAAGGCGATCTCGATATTGCACTCTTCGTCCGACAAACACGACGCGATCCGGTGCAGCAGCCTCGGACGATCCTGCGCAATCACCTGCACCAGCGTCGTCGTCGCCGAGGACGAATCATCAAACTCAATCTTCGTTTCCACTTTCACCTTCGCGATCGTGCCCTTCTCCGACCGCTGCCGGTCGCGCAGCATCTTCTCGAGATCGGCCTCGCCCAGCAGCACGGTCACCACGCTGTTCTTGAACCGCGCCCACTCCGAAAGATTCAACTCCAGCGTGCGGAACCGGTCGGTAAAGTGAATCGTGTCCACGACCGTTCCCGCCGCGTTCGAGAACGCATTCGCCTTCACAATATTCATGCCCCACGCCGCCAGCACGCCGGCTAGCGTGGCAAACAGAAACGGACGGTCGTTGGTCACCAGCGTCAGGTCGTACCAATGCCGCCCCCGCTTCAGCTCCACCTGCACCGGATCGGTGCCCAGGCCGTCCGCCATCTGCATGTGCCGCATCACTTCTTCGGCCGTATGCATCAGCAGGTAGCGCTGCGGAAATCCCTCCAGAAATCCCTTGAACTTGCTGCCCGTCACCGGCGCCAGCGACCGCAGCCGTGCCAGCTTTTCGTCGTTCACGTCGGCATGCACGCGCTGGTCGGCGCTGCGGTTCAGGTAATTCTCCGCCGCAATGTAGAGTTGAAACACGTTCTCTGCCTTCCACGGCGTCAGCGCCTCCGGATTCACCGCCTTGATGTCGGCATAAGTCAGCAGGCAAAGCATCTTCAGTCGTTCCGGCGTCCCCATCTTGTCGGCGAACGCGGCCACCGTTGCGTGATCGAAAATGTCGCGCCGCAGCGCCGAAGACAGCTCCAGATGGCTCGCGATCAGAAACAGCACCTCCGCCCGCTCCTTCGGATCCACATCCAGCCGGTCCATGGCCCGGTTCGCAATCTCCAGGCTGGCCTCCACGTGATTGCCGCCCGGCACTCCCTTGCCCGTGTCATGCAGCAGCAGAGCCAGATACAGCAATTCCGGATCTTCCAGTTCATTGAGCAGTTCGCCATATCGCTTGTCCCACTCCGACTGCGACTGCTTCAGCCGGTGCAGACTTTCGATCGCCAGGAACGAATGCTCATCCACAGTGAAACGATGATAAAAATCGCGCACCACCAGCGAATCAATCAGCTTCAATTCTGGCAACAGCAGCGTCAGCAGCCGCAGCGAGTGCATCGCCCGCAGCGCGTCTGCGGCATACGGCTGCAACAGCGTTTCCTGCAGGTAGAGCCACAATTCCGCTCCCCGCGGCGGCATCGCCGCCAGAGCCGGCAGCGCCTGCTCGATGCGGTACTCCGTGGTCGCGCTCAACTTCAGCCCATGATGCGCCATGAAGTGAAACAGCCGAAGGAGCACTTCGGGGTCTTGTAGAGATGCCGGTTGCTGCAAAAAGATGAGCCCGTCCACCACCGAAAAATCCGCCGTCGTCAGCCGCGACCGCCAGCTTTGCACCTGCCGGTACAGCGCCGACCACGCCTCCGGAATCTCTTCCAGCAGTTGTGCCACCGTCCGCTGCACTGCGCGCGCATGCCCGAAATAAATCCGCATCCAGTCGGCGGCCGAAAGTTCCCCGGCATCCGCCGCCCCGATCTTGCGCGCGGCCGCCGCGTCCTGGGCCTCCCAGCTCAGCGTGTTGTCATCGCGCCCATGCCGGAAGTGCAGAAAACACCGCGCCGACATCAGAAAATCCAGCGCCGCCTCCAGTTGCCTGCGCACCGGAGCCCGCAGCGAACTGCCATCCGGCCAGTCGTGCAGTTTGTCGATCGCCGAAATCAGCGCCAGCCAGCAGGCCACGTTATAGTCGCGCAACCCGCCCGGCACCTCCTTCAAGTTCGGCTCCAGGTGATAAAGCGTCATCCCGTGCTTGGCGTGCCGCTCGCGCGTCACCTCTGCCAGTCCCTGCACCAGGGCCTTGGACTCCCGCATCACCAGCTTCGGGATCACCTTGTCATGCAGCCGCCGGAACAGCTCGCGGTCGCCCGCCAGATAACGGCAGTCGAGGAGAGAAATGGTGAACTCGGTGTTGTTGGGGTCGTAGCGGTCGCACTCCGCCAGCGTGCGCGACGCCGGGCTCAACTTCAGCTTCAGGTCCCACAATTCCTGGGAAAAACGTCGCACCGGATCTTTGAAGGCCTGCTCGGCGTCGCGATCGGCGAAAAGAAACAGCAGATCAATGTCGGAATAAGGGAAGAGCCATCCCCGCCCGAACCCTCCCGTGGCCACCAGCGCAAAATTGGCCAGACCTTCGAAGGAAGAGCCGAGCGAAGGCCCACCGGAAGAAACGATGTCCTGCCACAACCGCTTAAGAACGCCTTCTACCAGCCGTGTGCGTTGCGCCACGGCCGCACGCCCGTCACCGCTGACCTCAAATTCCCGTTGAATGCGCGCCGATTCGCCGCTGAGGGAAGTGCGAAGTTCGCTGATCAATGAGGACGCCGCCATCATGAAAGCTCAAGCGGATCGCTCCGCTCTACAACGCTCCCTCACCGCGCTCATCGTTGCGGATACGGATTGCCTCGTCCACGCGCGACAGAAAAATCTTGCCGTCGCCGATCTTCCCCGTCCGCGCCGCGCCCAGGATGGCCTGCACCGCCTTCTCCACCATGGCGTCGGCCAGCACCATTTCCAGCTTGGTCTTGGGAATCAGGTCCACGCTGTACTCCCGCCCGCGGTACACCTCGGTGTGCCCCTTCTGCTGGCCGTGGCCTCTCACCTCGATCACCGTCATGCCTTCGACGCCGACTTCGTGCAGCGCAGTCTTGACCGCGTCGAGCTTGGAGTTTTGAATGACCGCTTCAATCTTCGTCATGATGTTCACAAGTCCTGTTCCGCGTTTGTCACACTGCCGTCGCGCCTCTATGCCGACGCCTCCCAATAGTACCCCTCTTCTCCATGCTGGGAGAGATCCAGGCCCTGCACCTCTTCCTCCTCCGAAACTCGTAACCCGATCGTCACATCCACCAGCTTCAGAATCGCCAGCGTTCCCACAATAGCCAGCACCCAGGCAATTGCCACGCCCACCATTTGATTGAGCAACTGGTGCGCGTTGCCCTCAAGCAGGCCAGAGGCCAGGGTATTGCCCTGTGCATCTTTGAAAATGGGATTCACCGCGCTCACTGCGAACACGCCGGTCAGCAGCGCTCCCAGCGTCCCTCCCGCCCCGTGCACGCCGAAAGCATCGAGCGAATCGTCGTATCCGAACCTGGCTTTGACCTTGGCAACCATCCAGTAGCAGAACACGCCCGCAATCAACCCGATCGCCAGCGCCGGCATCGGCTTAACAAATCCCGCCGCCGGGGTAATTGCCACCAGTCCCGCCACCGATCCCGAGATTCCTCCCAGCACGCTCGGCTTGCCATTCCGCAACCACTCCGCGCCGGCCCATCCCACGGCCGCTGCCGCGGCGGCGAAGTGCGTGGCCACAAACGCGCTCGTCGCCAGACTGCCCGCGGCCAGAGCGCTTCCGGCATTGAACCCAAACCATCCCACCCACAGCAGGCACGCGCCAATAAAACTCAGCACCACGCTGTGCGGCGGCATCGGTTCTTTGGGATATCCCACGCGCTTGCCCAGGTACAGCGCGCACACCAGCGCCGAAACTCCCGACGTCACATGCACCACCGTCCCGCCCGCGAAATCCAGCGTCGGAAACCGCCCGCCCAGCGAGGCATTCAGCAGCCCGCCTTTGCCCCATACCATGTGCGCCATCGGGTCATAAACGATGATGGACCAGAGCACCATGAAGGCCAGCATGGCGCTGAACTTCATGCGTTCGGCGAACGCGCCCGCGATCAGCCCCGGCGTAATGATGGCGAACATCAGCTGGTAGACCATGAAAGTCTGCGCCGGAATCGTCGCCGCATAATCCGCATCGGGCGCCGCTCCCACGCCCCGCAGGAACAGATTCTGCAGCCCTCCGATGAAGCTGTTTCCCGCGCCAAACGCCAGGCTGTAACTGAACAGCCCCCACAGCACGGTGATCACCGCCATGAGCGCGAAGCTCTGCATCATCGTGCCCAGCACGTTTTTCTTGCGCACCAAGCCGCCGTAAAATAACGCCAGCCCGGGCCCGGTCATCATCAGGACCAAAGCAGCGCTGGTCAGCATCCACGCGTTGTCGGCGGAACTTTTCGCGTCGGCGGCCTGCTGCTCCAGTTTGGCCAGCCGCGCATTCGTGTCCGTCGCCGGGGCAGCCGTCTGGGCGCAAACCGCCTGCGCCAGAGACAGGATCAAGGTCAGTATCAAACAGGCCGTCACCAGCCCGGCGACCGGCCTTTTCGCAATAGACACTTCTGCATGACTCCCGTCGAGCGGATTCGCGTCCAGTAGAGAATGCAACGACGCCTCACTGTACCGTCCGCCCCACCTTCGCGGAAATCGAAACTATTTATCGTGCCTATCAGGTTTTGTTATTGAATCGGGCGGAGGCCGCGACTCCAGGGGGTTAGAACTCGAAAACTGCGGAACACCTTCGTCACTGCGTCAACCGGAATTCCCCGTGCAGCTTGGCGGTCGAATCCTCTCCTGCCCAAACATCGAACTGCTCCGGTTCGACCGCCCATTCCTTCTTGGCCGGACTCCAGAACCGCAGTTCTTCCGGTCCAAGCGTGAAATGGATGGTCTGTTTCGCGCCCGCTGCCAGGCTCACCCGCTGAAAGCCTTTCAGTTGCCTCACCGGACGGGACGCGCTTCCGGCTCGCTGGTGAATGTAGAGTTGCGCGACTGCGTCTCCAGCGCGGCTGCCGGTGTTGGTTACGTCAACCGAAACCTCCAGGCTGGCTCCCACCTTTGCCTCCGCCTGGCTCACCTTCAAGTTGTCAAAAGAAAACGTCGTGTAGGACAACCCGTATCCAAACGGATAGAGAGGTGTGGTGAGTATGTCCCAATACCTCGACCTGAAACCTGGAGCGTCTTCGGGAGCCTGCGTCCGGTTGTGGTTGTAATAGATGGGAACCTGCCCCGTGGCCCGCAGCCAGCTCACCGGCAAATGTCCTCCGGGATTTGCGTCTCCAAACAGCACGTCGGCAATGCCATTCCCGCCCTGACTTCCCGGATACCACGCCTCCAGAATCGCCCCCACGTGCTCGGCCGCCCATGAAATCTCCAGCGGACGCCCGTTCACCAGCACCAGCACGACCGGTTTGCCGGCAGCCGCGACGGCTTCGAGCAATTCCTGCTGTCCGCCGGAGAGCCTTAGGGATGACCGCGATGCCGCCTCTGCGCTCATCAGGCCGATCTCGCCCAGCACCATGACCACCACATCCGACCGCCTACTCGCGGCCACCGCATCTTCAAAGGCTCTCTTCGCTTCCTCCGCGCTCTGCTTCGGCTGCTCTTGCATCGGCACGAGCGGATTTCCCTCGAATATGGAAGCAATATCGCGGCGAATATTCGGCCCGTGCGCGAATTCCACCCGGACCGCACTCCCCACCTTGTTCTTGATGCCCTGCAGAATGCTCACCGTGGGCCTCGGCTTCCCTATATTGCCCCACATTCCCAGCAAATCCCCTTCCGCGTCCGCCAGCGGGCCAATCACCGCAACCGACTTGATCTGCTTGCCGCTCTTATCGAGTGGAAGCAGATTGTGCTCGTTCCGCAGCAACACCACCGACCGCTGAACCGCCGCCCGCGCCGTCTCCAGATGCTCCGGCGCGTTTAACACCTGCTGCAGGCGCCCCTCATCCAAGTAGGGATGTTCGAACAGCCCCAGTCGAATCTTGGTTTCAAGAATCGGCAGCACGGCATCGTCAATCTGCTGCATCGAAATGCGCCCCTGCCGCACTTCCGCCGCCAGATATTTCAGGTACGTGCCGCTGGCCATATCCATATTCAGCCCGGCGCTGAACGCTTTATACGCGGCGTCGTCTCCGTCGCGCGCGTATCCGTGGGTGATCAAGCTGTGCACCGCGACCGCGTCACTGACCACGAAGCCCTGAAAGTTCCACGCTTCGCGCAACACGTCATGCAGCAGCCAGGCGTTTCCGCTGGCCGGAACATCGTTCAGATCCATGTAGGCGCTCATCGCCGAGCCCACGCCTGCATCCACCGCCGCCTTGAACGGCGGCAGGTAGACGTTCCACATGGCTTCTTCGGGAATGTAGGACGAGTCGTAATCCCGTCCGCCGTCGGCCGCACCGTAACCCGCAAAGTGCTTCATGCAGGCCAGCACATGGTCGGGCGACGTGAGGTCCTTCCCCTGAAACCCAAGCACCTGCGCCCGGGCCATGGCCGCGCCCAGATACGGATCTTCCCCGGCCCCCTCGACCATGCGGCCCCAGCGCGCGTCCCGCGCAATGTCCACCATGGGAGCGAACGTCCATTGAATGCCCGCCGCCCGCGCTTCCTGCGCGGCCACACTCTGCGCCCCTTCCACCAGTTTCGGATCCCACGACGACGCCATCGCTATCGGCGCCGGAAAGATCGTGTGATAGCCGTGGATCACGTCCAGCCCGAAAAGAATGGGAATATGCAGCCGCGACTCATCCACGGCGATATGCTGCCAGCGGTTGATTTCCTTGGGATCGGATACCCACAGCACCGATCCCGCCCCGTATTTCCGGGCAATCTCCTCCGGCGCCGTGTCAACCTGTTCTTTGAAATCGTCGGTCGGGATGCCGGGCAGCTGTGAGAGTTGCGCTACTTTTTCTTCCAGCGTCATCTGTGCCAGCAGATCGCGAGCGCTGGGACGTGTTTGGGCAAAGGACGCCAGAACACACACCGGCGCCAGAAGAATCACAACGATCCACCGCAGCCGCATCGTTCGCTGCACCGTTCCGAAACTCATTATTTGGCCGGCCCCTTCGGCGGTTCCTGCGCCGGCTTCGCGAACCTCGCCTCATCCACCGGAACGTTCTGTTTTACTTCGCTCACCTGAATCGTGAACCGCCCACTGGGCCGCGCCAGCGTCCACCGGTACGGAATCTTCACTCCGTCCGCATCCCGGTAGTCGGCATAATCAATCTGCGTCGGCATCCATCCCAGCGCCGTATCGCCGAACCGCACCAGGCGCACCAGCAGTCCGGTCTGCACATCAAAATAAAGACGAATCGGAGTTTTTCCCGCGCGCTGTCCCACCACCACATAGGCCTCGTGGTCGCCGATTTTCTCCATCCCCCTCACCTGCATCTCGCTGAACATCGGTTTCACGTGCGTTGCCAGATGCAAATCCGCGTCAATCGCCGCCCCATCCAGATCGCTGCCATGCATCTCGCGCAGCGGACGCCCCGGCATTCCCAGCCATCCTTCCTGCCCGTTAAACGCCGTGACGTTGTCCCCCTCCGGCATGTGGGTGAACGAAATTCGCTTCTCCGGATCCTTGGCATAAATGTCAATCGGCAGCGAACGCCCGCCGAAATCAATCGTCCCCTTCATCACGCGGCTGGTGACTTTCCCGATCGCCGCCGCCCCGCCCGCCGCCTGAACATACTTCTCAATCAGTGCGTCCGCCGCCGGCGCAGCGTTCTCCTTGCTCTCTCTTGCCATCGGCCTCGGCGCGCTCATGCCGGGCTTCATCTCTTCCATCATCACGGCCGGGATCGCAACCGGTTCCGCGCTCCCGCGATGGCACGAATAGCAAGTCACTTCCCGGTGCCCATCGAAGCTATCCGCATTAATAGCGAACATCATCTCGATCATCTTGCGCGCCGTCTGCTTGTTCTTCTTGTCATCCTTTTCGAACGCGCCCTCCACGTGACAGAACTCGCACTCCACCCCCAGCGACGCCGTGATGAACTGCATGGTGGGAAAAATCTGGCTGGCCGGCACTCCCTTGAGCACCTGAATGTTCTTGAATTGCTCCTCTGCCTTCTTGTCCCCACCTTGCGGCCCCGGCACGCTCGGCCCCGCATGCACCGCGCTCGACTGCGCTTTCACTCCACCGACCAGAAACGCAAATGCAGCCAATAACACCGCCATCCCCAGGGCCAGCGTCCATTTCCTGTTCATCGCTTCTCCTCAGTTGGAATCAGAAAAGTCTAACAGAGCGCGAACTGGGGGGCTGCGGCGGGCCTCGGCCATTTCCAACAAAATCCTCAGCCCAGTGGGACTCGAATCAGGTTGAACAGGCTCCAGGCCACGTACGCCACGATCATGCCAACGACGGCCGGTGTCACCAGCGCACGATACCGCGTCTCCATCAGATCGGCCAGCACTCCTGACACGAAAACAAACAGAAACGGAATCGCCGCCAGCAGAAACCCCGCTCCGGCAAGGTGCGGATGCGCCATCCCCAGCGCGAAAAACAGCACCGCGACCAGCAACGGCGCGGTGTTGCCAAAGTAGCGTGTGCGCGGCCACGCGCCGTAGGTCACCAGCGCAACCGGAAGCGCGAGGGCGAGCGCCGGGCACGCGCGCCCGATCTGCACCGCCACCTGTTGATAGACTCCGAGGACGCCGAATCCACGCCACGTCGCTCCCCAGAACCCGGCGTGCCGCATGCTTTCACCGAACGCATGCGGATGAAAAAAATAAACCGCGAACAGCAGAACCAATCCCACCATGCAGGCGGCGATCCAGATCACGCTGCCAGCCTGCCGTCGCACCGGAGCGACATAAAGTAGAAACCCCAGCGCCATCGGCGCCAGCACGATCATCGAGAACTGCGCCCCCACCGCGATCGCCAGCGAAATTCCGAGCAGCACAATCCGCCGCCAGTTCCACAGCACAACTTCCCGCGGAGCGTACAAAGTGTGTGCCACCGCGATGGCCGTGAAGATCGTCCCAAAAGCGCCCCATGCCGCCACAATTTCCGGCTCCGTATGCCATACCGCGCTAGCCTGAAGCAGGGAGGGCGAGAAGCAATAGAAAGTGAGGGCGACGAACCCTCCCCCGTTGCCGCAGAGTCGCCGCGCCACATACCACAGCGACGCGCCCAGAAAAACGCCGCAGGCCAGAAAAGGAAGGCGCGGAAGCCATCGCCAGTAATCTGAGAGCTCCGTATTCCACAGGCGTTCGGGCCACACCAGCAGCGGTGCAGCCGTCACGATGGAGAGCAATGGGGAGTGTTCTGTGTCGAAGCCATCTTCCGAGACTTCGGTGAAGGGCGAGCCGTGAGGGTTGGGATACGGCGCGCCAGCTATCCCTTGGCCATGCCACTGCCGCCAGCCGCCGGCGATTCGCGTTTGTTCCGGTCCGAACAGCGGATCCTTGGCCTCGACCAGCAACTCCATCCTGACCAGCCACAGGGCCTGCGCCAGGAATGCGAGCAGCAGCAGTCCGGCCAGAAATTGCGGACGGCCGAAGCGTTCGCGCGTGAAATAGGGACGCATAAGGTCGAGCCGAGTGTTTTACCATGGCGGAGGCCGTCCGCGAGTAAACTTCTGCGCGGAAACTTCTGCCATGAGCGAGCTTGAAACCAATACCGGGGACACGCCGCCCACAACGCCGACGCCGTCGGCTCCGGATTTCTCCCGCGCTTCGCAACCTTCCTACGCCCGCACTCTCTTTCTGGGATCCGACGGCCTGCGCCCCGGCTGGGGCTTCGCCTTCTACCTGGTGATGTTCTTCCCCCTGCAGCGCATTGCCGTGCATCTGGCCGGGTCGTGGAACTTGGACGCGAGCGGCCTCTGGTCGGGAATGATCGAGGAACTGGGCGTTCTGCTGGCCGCCCTGATTTCCTCGCTTGTCTTGGCCCGGGTCGAGCGCCGTCCGTGGAGCGCCTACGGTCTCCCGCCGCGCCAGTTCTTCGGCAAACTCTTTTGGATCGGCGCAGTCTGGGGATTCGCTGGAATCACCCTGCTGATCCTCGCGCTGCGCGGGCTGAACGTTTTCGAGTTTGGCCACCTCGCCCTGCACGGTGTCCGCATCGCCAAGTTCGCCGCCTTCTGGGGCGTGCTGTTCCTGGTCGTCGGACTCTCCGAAGAATTCCGCTTCCGCGGCTATTCCCAGTTCGCTCTGACGCGCGGTCTCGGTTTCTGGCCCTCTGCGCTGCTGCTTTCCTCCGTCTTCGGAATGATCCACCTGGGAAACGAAGGCGAGGATTGGGTCGGCGGGCTGGGCGCTGCGTGCATCGGTCTTTTCTTTTGCCTCACCCTGCGCCGCACCGGCAGTTTGTGGTTCGCAGTTGGATTTCACGCCGCCTGGGACTGGGGCGAGACCTTCTTCTACTCCGTCCCCGACAGCGGCATGGTTGCTCCCGGACACTTGCTGAGTTCGTCCCTGCATGGCCAGCCGTGGCTCACCGGAGGCACAGTCGGCCCCGAAGGCAGTGTCCTCTGTTTCGCCGTGATCGCGCTGGCCGGGTTCGCCTTCCACCGGGCGTATCCGAAAGCGGCCGCGAGCCAGTACGCTCTTGGTTCCGATTCGGGAGCCAGCCCCACCGAAAAGTAGCTCAGCCTCTGTTCTCTTTTTCTTTGCCCACCTATACTGGTTCCTCATGTTCCATGCCCCAGCAAACCAGGAAGCCGACCTTCTCACCCCGCTGCGCCGCTACTGGGGATACGCTTCGTTCCGGCCTTTGCAGGAGCGCATTGTCCGCAGCCTGCTTGCCGGGCACGACACCTGCGTAGTCATGCCCACCGGCGGCGGCAAGTCGCTCTGCTACCAGTTGCCGGCAGTCATTTCCGAACGCACGACGGTGGTCATCTCTCCCCTGATTGCCCTCATGCAGGATCAGGCCGCCGCACTTGCGCAGATGGGCATTCCCGCCGCGGTCCTTAACAGTACCCTGGCCGGCGAAGAGCAAACCCGCGTCACCCGCCAGGCCCGTGAAGGCGCGTACCGCCTGCTCTATCTCTCTCCTGAGAGGTTGTCGCGCGGCGACACGCTGGGCTGGCTGCAAAAAGTTCCCATCGCATTCTTCGCCATTGACGAGGCCCACTGCATTTCCGAGTGGGGACACGAGTTCCGTCCCGAGTACCGCCAGTTGAGCCGGCTGCGCGGAAGTTTTCCCGACCGTCCCATCGCCGCCTTCACCGCCAGCGCCACCCGCCACGTGCGGCAGGATATTCTGACCCAACTCGCCTTGCGCACTCCCGACAAGTACATCGCCAGCTTCCACCGTCCCAACCTGCGTTATCTCGTGCGCGAGTGCGACAGCGTGGAACAGCCCGCGCTGCTGCTGGCCGCATTGCGCCATTATGACGATGGAAATGTGATCGTCTATGCACCCACGATTAGCAAAGTCGAAGAAACGGTGGACTTCCTTGAGGATCAGGGCATCGCCGCAGTCGCCTATCACGCCAAAATGGAAAACACCGCCCGCCGCCGCAACCAGGAGCGTTGGATGTCCGACGAAGTCCGCGTGCTCGTGGGCACCATCGCTTTCGGCCTGGGCATCAACAAAGCTACGGTCCGCGCCGTCATTCACCTCGCCCTGCCCAAATCCATCGAGCAGTATTACCAGGAAGCAGGCCGCGCCGGACGCGACGGCAACCCTGCCGATTGCGTCCTGCTGTGGCAGAAGAAGGACGCGGGCCTGCTGGGCTACTTCGCCAACCAGATCGCCGACGCCGCCGAGCGCGACCGCGCCTGGCAGCGCTATCACGTCATCCGCGCCTTCGTGGAGTCCAACCAGTGCCGCCATCGCCAGGTCTGCACCCACTTCGGCGAAACGCCCAAGTGGTCGTCCTGCGGCTCCTGCGATGTTTGCGGCACAACGCCCGCCTGGCTGGCCCCGGTCTTTGTGCCCGACCCGCGCAAGCGTCGAGCGTTTGGAGCGCAGCCTGTGCCCGCTGCGGTTGCCGGGAGCGACACCGCTTCGGCTGCTTCACGCTCCACGATCCCTGAGCAGCCTCAGGACGCCGAGTTGCGCGACTACCTCCGCGAGTGGCGCCGGACGACGGCTCGCGAGCAGGGCGTATCGGCATTCGTGGTGCTGCACGACTCTTCCCTGGATGAGATTTGTCGTTTACAGCCCGCCTCCCTTGCCGAGTTGCTGAACATCACCGGAATCGGCGAACGCAAAGCCGACACGTACGGGAAGGGAATCCTTGCGGCGCTCGAACGCTATCGCGCCGGCGCCCGCGCCGCCGCGCTGCCGGAAAAGAAAACCGCCCCGGCCCTGGAAACCCTGCGCCTGCTGCAGGCCGGCAAGAGCTTTGAGGAGATCGCCCAGATTCGCGGCCGGCAAGTCGGCACCGTGGTTAACGCAGTGGCTGTGCTGGTGGAAAAAGGCGACCTCGATTTCCAGCCCGCATGGATTGACCGCAACCGGCAGGCGGTCATCGAAGCGGCCTGCGAACGCCTGGGTCTGGAATGGCTCAAGCCCCTGAAAGACGCCCTGCCTCCGGAGATTACCTACGACGACATCCGCCTGGTGGTGGCGCGTCTGCGCCGTGAGGGGCTTCCGAACAAAACGACGATCCCTGCGTGAAGAAGCTTCCGGAAGCCACTTAAATAACGGGAATCTTGCCCTCTGGGTGTACAATTCCTCGGGTTCCGAATTCCATCAACATCAGTACGAAACATAGGTAGAACGCCAGTTTCTGGCATCGCTCGTGACGGCTCCGTGCGGTGAAGCACGTTTGAACGTGCGGTAACGCACGTTATCTCCTCGAGAAGGGGCAGTCATGAGAATCCTGCTCTATAACCCCGACAATGGTGTTACCCGCAATTTCATGCCGCATCTCTGGATGTTCCTGCTCCAGTCGCTGACCCCGCCCGGGCATGAGGTGCTGCTGATTGACGGCAACGCCAAGCCCATGGACGAGGCTCAAATCGCCCAGTTCGTCCGCGACGAGAAGATTGACCTGGTCGGCATCGGCGCTATGACCCGCATGATCGCCAAGGCGTACCGCATCGCCGACGCCATCCGCGCCACCGGCGTAAAGGTCGTGATGGGCGGACCTCACGTCACCGAACTGGCCGACGAAGCCCTCGGCCGCGACGGTGGCCCGCGCCACGCCGACGCCGTTGCTCTGGGCGAAGCCGATGAAACCTGGCCGCAGATCGTCAACGACGCGGTTCGTGGCCAGCTCAAAGAAATCTACTCCCCCGTGGACGAAACCGGCAAAGAACGCAAGCCTTCGCTCAAGCAATACCCGGTGATTCCGTGGCAGTCCATTGACCTCGACCAGTTCAACTTGGTGCCCAAGGTCGCGACCTCCATGCTGCAGAAAGTCGGCCAAGGCTGGGGAACGTTCCGCATCATTCCCGTCGAGTCCGGCCGGGGATGTCCCTACGGCTGCGAGTTCTGCACCGTCACCGGATTCTTCGGCGACTCCATCCGCTTCCGCACCAACGAAAGCGTGGTGAACGAACTGCTTTTGTTGAAGGCGCGCGCCCGTAAGGAAAAAGGCCAGATGGCGGTCTTCTTCATTGACGACAATTTCGCCATCAATGTGAAGCGCACCAAGTCGCTGCTGCGCGACATCATCGCCGCCGGCGCCCAGGTCCACTGGGTAGCCCAGATCAGCGCCAACCTGCTGCGCGACGAGGAACTGGTGGAACTGATCGCCGCCTCCGGCGGCAAGTGGGTCTTCATCGGCATGGAGTCCATTGACCCGGCGAACCTGAAAGACGTGAACAAAGGATTCAACAAGCCCGGCGAGTACGCTGAGGTGCTCGAGCGCCTGGCGAAACGCAACGTGTACGCCATCACTTCATTCATTTTTGGCATGGACAATGACACCGTCGGCGCGGCCGAGCGCACGCTCGCACAGGTCCGCACCTGGCCGCCGGGTTTGCCCATCTTTGGCTTGCTCACACCGCTGCCGGCAACGCCGCTCTACAAGCGTCTGGAGTTGGCAGGACGGCTTACGCGGCCCAAGCACTGGAAAGAATTCATCCCTTTCGCCATGGCGCACACTCCGCTGAAGATGACGATCGAAGAAGCCCACGCCGAAGTGAAATACGGATGGTCGCATGCCTATAGTCCGGAAGCGCTGGCGCACGCAGTTGACTCGCTCGATGACCAGCCTCTCGGCTATCGCATCAATATCTTCATCGCGCGCCTTTGCTTCCGCGGCATCTACTTCCCAATGATGGGCCGATTCGCGTGGCCAAGAGTGATCGCGCAAAACCGCGCAACGATCTTCAAGCTGGTGAAGGAAGCCATCTTCGGCCGCAAAGCGCGGCGCCCCAGGAATCCCGACAGCGAGGTCTCGTATCAGGATGCAACCCCGGAACAGGTCAGCGCCGGGGACTGAGCAAGGTGCAAGAGCCTGCCTCATGAAATGGTCTTGGGTAGGGCACGGCTTTAGTTGTTAGCCTGCCTTGAGCGAGCGCAAGCGAGCCGGAGGGTGCCGTCCAGAGCCAATAAAAAAGAGGAGGGATCTAGTCCCTGAGGGTCTTGGCGGCCTACCTCTTCGCTTCATTTAGGGAATGGCCTCTAGAGTCGTAGCCAGCTACTTCTCTACCAGTTGTTTTGCCGCGTCCCGTCCTGACCGCACGCAATCCGGCACGCCAATCCCGCGGTAGCCGTTGCCCGCGAGCGCCAGCCCAGGCAACTTCTGGCGTAGCCGCTCCACTCGGTCCAGCCTTTCCAGGTGCCCCACCCCGTATTGTGCCATCGCCGACTTCCACCGATAGACCCGCGCAAACAGCGGCTCGGCGCGCAATCCCACAATCTGCTGCAGTTCGTTACGCACGATCCCGATAATCTGGTCGTCGGCCAGCGCCCACACATTCTCGGCATTCGCTCCCGCAAAAAAGCAACGCAGCAGGGCGCGGTCTTCCGGCGCGCGGTGGGGAAATTTATTGTGCACAAAGGTCGCCGCCAGCAGCTGCCGCCCTTCGCTGCGCGGCACCAGAAATCCGAATCCAGGTGGAAGAGTCTGCCGCACCTCGCGGTCATAGCCGAGTCCGACCGTGATGGACGAACTGTACCGCACCGCCGCCAGCTCAGCGGAAAGCTCCGGGCTGACCATGCGCAGCACGTGCGCCGCCGCGAGCGCGGGCAAAGCGACAATCACGCCATCGAATTGATCCGATTGCAGACCTGCCGACACCACCCAGCCTCCGGCCTCCGCCTGAATGGCCTCGACCTTCGCGTTCGTCAGCAGCGACGCCGGAGTGAGCCTAGAAACGACCGTCTCGGCCAGATGCTGCATGCCATTTTTCAGAGACGTAAACAGCGGCGGCGCTGCCCGCCGTGGTCCACTCGCCATCTTCCTGCGTGCCGCCAGCATGGCCCGTCCCAGACTGCCATGCGTGCGTTCCATTTCCGCAAACCGCGGCAGCACCGCGCGCACGCTCAGGTTCGCAGCCTCTCCTCCGTACACGCCCGAAAGCAGAGGATCGGCGAGCCGGTCCACCATCTCCGTGCCGTAGTGGCGTTCCACAAACGCCGCCACCGACTCGTCATGGTCCACCGCCCGCGGCGGATGAAACAGCTCCTGCGCCATGCGCAGCTTGGTTTTCCAGGAAAAAAGCGGCGACAGCCCCGTAGGCAGAATCTTCGTCGGGACCATGAACATCAGCCCGTCGGGCATAACGACGAGCCGCCCGCGGGTCAGGATATACGTCTTGCGGTCGGCGTCATTCGAACCGATCAGCTGGTCGCCAAGCCCAAGCTCGCGGCAAAGGTCTGCGGCCCACGGTTTTTCCGTTACGAAAGAATCGGGCCCCGCTTCGACCACGCATCCGTCAATGTATTCGGTGCAAAGCACGCCGCCGAGTTGTGAAGAAGATTCGTAGAGAACGTACTCGACATCGGCGCCAGCCCGCCGCTGTCCCTCGATCGCGAAGGCGGCGGCCAGTCCGGAAATTCCTCCGCCGATGATGGCAATACGTTTCATCAGACGCGATTTCCGGAATACTCCTGCACGAACCGCGCCAGGTTCTTCACGTTCTCCACCGGCGTTTCCGGCAGGATGCCGTGCCCCAGATTGAAAATGTGTCCCGGCCGTCCGGCAGCGCGGCGCAGAATGTCCTCCGCCCGCGACTTCAATTCTTTCCAGTCGGCAAACAGCAGCACCGGATCGAGATTCCCCTGCACCGCGCAGCCATGCCCGAGCCGCTGCCAGCCTTCATCCAGCGGAATGCGCCAATCGAGCCCGATCACGTCCGCGCCCGTCTCCTTCATCGCCGGCAGCAGCGTCGCGCTGTCGGTGCCGAAATAGATGATGGGCACGCCTGTCTTCTGCAACTCTTTCACCATGCCCGTCACATGCGGCAGCACATAGCGCCGGTAATCCTCCACGCTCAGGCATCCCACCCAGCTGTCGAAAATCTGGATCGCGTCCGCTCCCGCTTTGACCTGCTCGGCGGAATACGCGGCCGTGACCGTCACCAGTTTGCGCATCAGCGCATCCCAGTCTGCGGGCGAGTTGTACATCATTTTCTTGGCGTGAACGTAGTTGCGCGACCCTCCGCCTTCGATCATGTAGCTGGCCAGCGTGAAGGGCGCGCCGCAGAATCCAATCACCGGAACCCGGTCGGCGAAGTGCTTCGCCACCAGGCTCACCGCCTCCGATACATATCCGAGTTCGGCGGCCCCATCCGTGCGCAGGCGCGCGATATCTTCTTTACTGCGCACCGGTTTTTCGATGACCGGGCCCTCGCCAGCCGAAAAATGAAAAGGCAGCCCCATCACTTCCAGCGGCAACAGCAGGTCGGCAAAAATAATGGCCGCGTCCAGGCCGATAATCTCAGCCGCGGTGATGGTGACCTCGGCCGCCAGCGCCGGCTTCTTGCAGATCTCCAGCAGCGAGTGCTGCTTGCGGATCGCCCGGTACTCGGCCATGTAGCGCCCCGCCTGTCGCATGAACCAGACGGGCGTGCGCTCCACAACCAGGGACTTGCACGCGCGAACAAACTTGGAATGGGGCGCGGACATGACCTTTGAATGTAGCATTTTTGGCCGGGGACGTGCGCGGCGCGGAAGATCAAGAACATAACCACAGAGGCCGCAAAGGACACGGAGGAAAAGCTAGGCTTGTAGAATCACAAAATGAGTTACCGGGCCGTCCGTGTGCTGATGGTTTCGGGGCTGGCGCTCTGCCTGTGCGGTGCCGCCTCACAGAAAGCGGGCAAGCTCGCAGCGCCCACTTTTTATAAAGACGTGCTCCCCATCCTGCAGAATCACTGCCAAAGCTGCCATCGCGCCGGTGAAATCGCTCCCATGCCGCTCTCATCCTATGAGCAAACGCGCCCTTGGGCGCGCGCCATGGCCCATGCGGTCGAAATGAAGATGATGCCTCCGTGGTTTGCCGATCCGCGCTATGGGCACTTCGCCAACGATTCTTCGCTGACCGACCAACAGATCGCAACCATTTCCGCCTGGGCCGCTGCCAGCGCTCCCGCCGGCGATCCCCACGACGCTCCTCCGCCGCGCAAATGGGCCGAGGGCGGGGGTACCGGAACATGGAACATCCCGCAGCCTGATCTCGTGGTGAAGATGCCCAGGCCGGTAAAGATTCCCTCCGAGGGCGAAGTCGAATACACCTACGAAATCGTGCCCACGCATTTCACCGAAGACCGCTGGGTGCAGATGTCGGAGCTCTGTGCCGGCGCCCCCGCGCACGTGCACCATGCCGTGGTCTACATCCGTCCCCCGGATTCAACGTGGCTGCGGCACGCGCCGGTGGGCGAACCCTTCACGGCGTCAACCCTCACCGACCCCGAGGAAAAACGCCAGGCCCACGAAACCACCAGCGATCTGCTGCTGGTCTACGCCCCCGGCAGTTCGCCCGATCATTGGCCCGACGGCATGGCCAAGTTCGTGCCCGCAGGCTCAGACCTCGTCTTCCAGATGCACTACACCACCAACGGTAGCGCAGCCGAAGACCAGACCACTCTCGGCCTGGTGTTTGCGAAAACGCCGCCCAAACAAAGGGTAGTCACGCTGCAACTGAACAATCATGCGCTGATCATCCCGCCGGGCGCCGCCGACTTTCGCGTTGAAGTCCAGGGCACGCTGCCCAACGACGCCACGCTGCTCAGCCTGTTTCCCCACATGCACCTGCGCGGAAAGCGCTTCGAGTACGACATTATTCGCGACGATGGCAGCGCCGAAGTCCTGCTGCGCGTGAACTACCACTTCCACTGGCAATTGAGCTACCGGCTGGCTGAGCCGCGCCTGTTGAGGGCGGGAACGAAACTGCGCGCCATCGCCTGGTATGACAACTCCAAAAACAATCCGCACAACCCGGATCCGGAAAAGACGGTAACCTGGGGCGATCAAACCTCAGATGAAATGATGGTGGGATTTTTCGACGTAGCCTTGCCGGCTGGAATGGATAAGTGGCAGTACTTCGTGCGCCACGAAAATGCTGGAGCCAGACCGGCGCCCGCTCAAACGCCGCCCGCTCAGAAATGACCGCAGCAGCGCGAGCTTGCTACGCCCGGCCCTTTTTCGCCGCCGTCGCCGCCGCTTTGCCCGCCACTTCCCACGGACGCTTCGGCCGGTCCACCACTGCTTTGTCGCGATCTTCAATCCGGTCGTAATGGTAGGATTCGCTCACCGTGCCCAGCGACTCGTTGTAGAGACTGGGCAGGCCCAGTCCCACCTTCAACTCTTCGGCAAACGCCTGCAGCGCCTTCAGGTGGTCGGCGCTCGCCGGCACTTCGGTCTTGGATGTTTTCAGAAACTGCTGATATCCCCGGTTAACCAGCTTCGAGATTTCGCTGCCCACCAGGTATCCGGGATAGGCAAAAATCTTTACCCCATCTTCCGGGGTCTTCTGGATCGCCGCCGATACATTGTACTTACGGAGGAAAACTCGCCCGCTCATGCCGGGAGCATCGGTGACGTCGAACCCGTTGTCGCGCAGCCAGGCCAGCGCTTCCTCATAGGTTCGTGCTTCAATTGTCTTGGCCATTGCGTTCTACTTCAACCTTTCCGCACTCTTGTTGCCTCATCCTATTCGATGCCGGAACCGCGACTATCGCTGGTAACTTTACACAAGCTTGCATCGTGGACGAAACTGACTCATCTAAACAACATACTACATACCGCGTTTCCGGCCATATAGCACATTACGTTGGTCACGGCGATTCGGTTCAAATATGGCACACCCGGATAAACCAGCGATGGAGACAACGCACAACGCGCTGCGTATTGCCCACCCCGCGCTGGGCGAGACCGTTGGCCAAACTGTTTCGGGACACATCGGGAATACGCCGCTGCTGCGGCTAGATGCCGTCACCCGCGACCTGCCGGGTGTAATACTTCTGGGCAAGGCCGAGTGGTACAACCCGGGCGGATCCGTCAAGGACCGCGCCGCCGCCAACATCGTGGCCGAGGGCCGCCGCAGCGGTCAATTCACTCCCGGCAAAACTCTCCTCGACGCCACCAGCGGCAACACCGGCATCGCCTATGCCATGCTGGGCGCGGCCCAGGGATTTCCCGTCAGCCTCTGCGTGCCCGAAAACGTTTCCCGCGAACGCAAGCAAATCCTGCAGAGCTATGGCGCAAACATCCTTTATACCGACCCGGCCGACGGCTCCGATGGCGCCATCCGCCTGGCGCGCGAACTGGCCGCCCGCCATCCCGACCAGTACTTTTACGCCGACCAGTATTCCAACGAGGCCAACTGGCGCGCCCACTATCACACTACCGCCAACGAAATCTGGCAGCAGACTCACGGACGCGTCACTCATTTCGTCTCCATGCTCGGGACCAGCGGCACCTTTGTCGGAACCACGCGCCGTTTGCGGGAGTTGAATCCGCGCGTGCGTTGTATTTCCCTGCAGCCCGATTCCGCTTTTCACGGCATCGAAGGCGCCAAGCACATGGCCAGTGCCATCGTGCCCAGGATTTACGATCCCAGCCTCGCCGATCAGAATCTCGAAATCTCCACCGAAGACGCCTACGCCATGGCCCGCCAGCTCTCGCGCACCGCCGGACTTCTGGTTGGCGTCTCCTCGGCCGCGGCCGTCGTAGGCTGCCTGCAGATCGCCCGCAAGCTTCCCCTGAAGAAAGGACACGAGGCCGTGATCGTGACCATCCTCTGCGACTCAGGAGAAAAGTACTTGAGTGAGAGATTCTGGACCGAAGGGTGAAATTGTCGCGATTGTTGAATTTTGATTGCTGAATGAAATGCGCCGGCTGCCCCACCCTTCTCGCGCTTTTTGCGAGAGGGTGGGGACTTTGACTTTGGTTGTACGGGTGCCCCATTTCTCGCGCGCCTTTTGCGCGAGAAGTGGGGATTTTGACTCTGGGGTGAGTCCAATCTAGTCATGCTGAAAATTTCCCGTCAAGACTACGAAGCCCTCCGCCGCCACGGCGAAGAAACCTACCCCCACGAATGCTGCGGCATACTGTTGGGCCGCGTAGACGATGACGGCACGCGCATCGTCACGTCTACAGCCCGGGCTGGCAACACGCGCACCGATTCGCCGCACAACCGCTACAACATTGATCCCCGCGAACTCGTCCGCATCCAGCGCGAAGGCCGCGCCCGCGGCGAGGACATCATCGGCTTCTACCATTCCCACCCCGACCACCCCGCCCGCTGGTCGCCCACCGATCTCGCCGAAGCCCACTGGTTCGGCTGTTCCTACGTCATCACCAGCGTGGAAAAAGGCAAGGCCGCAACCACGAACGCTTTCGAGCTGACCGGTTCGGACGAAAACGATAAGCATCTGGTGGACGAGAAGATCGAAGTCGCCTGAGGAGAAATCCTGGCGGTGAGAATAGCCATGTGGAGACAGCCGCCCCCGCCTGCCCTGAGCGAAGCCGAAGGGGCTGTCCGTCGAGCGCAGCTCGCTTGATCTTGCCTTTGAATCCTGACACCAGAGCCGCGTTCTGTGACCGAAGCCGCGAAGCGGCGAAAGAATGCAGCCCACGGCGCAAGCCGTGGGGGCCGGGGCAGCGCAAGAGCAAGCCCCATCGGGGCGAAAGAATCTTCTCCCCGAATCTTCCCTCCGAAGCAAACCGCTCCAAATCTGTTGTCCGGCGCGGCATCTGCGCGATTTTCACAAGCGTGAAACCTGATGGTGGCCGTAGATTCACATCGATCCATGTCAATCGAGCGCACGAAACTCCGCATCTGACGCGGGTTGCCGCAGGAAATGACGGTTGCAGTTGCACCAAATCCGGTCATGGGCTTGTGGACGGCGTGCACTCGATTGAAAACTCAGCTAGTTACAACGTGTGATTTTCCGTTGACGGGAAATTTAGAAGGAGTACAACAAGATCGTTCTTTGACAGCTTCTGAGTTTTTCCG
>DATFNP010000096.1:0-3496 GCA_035266345.1 Candidatus Sulfotelmatobacter sp. | reverse complement strand
GCCTCCAACCGCGATCTCGAAAAGGCGGTGCGCGAGGGGCAGTTTCGTCAGGATCTCTACTACCGGCTAGCCATTATTGCGATCTTTATCCCGCCCCTGCGGGACAGAAAAGAAGACATCATGCCCTTGGTGGACTTTTTCATCGAGCGCTACAACCGCAGATTCAAGAAGTCGGTTCGTGGCATTACCGATGAGACCCGCCGTCTTATTTTCAGTCATAACTGGCCGGGCAATGTTCGCGAGCTGAAGAACACCATCGAGCGTGGCATGATCCTGGAAGACGAGCCGTTCCTGCGACCCGTGTATCTGCCGTTTTCCGTGGGCGAATCGGGTGGTCGCACTGTCTTTGAACGAACTTCACCCGCCGACGGCGGACAGACCTTGCCCAACGGCCGCACCCTGCCGCGGCTTTATATCCCGGAAGGCGGAACGTCGCTGGAGGAAGTGGAGCACTCCATGGTCGAGTTGGCCATGCGCCAAGCCAACGGTAACCAGACCCACGCCGCCAAGCTGCTGGACATCAGCCGCGACGCTCTGCGTTACAAGCTAAAGAAATTTGGGTTGATTCGCGGAGATGAAGAAGGCTCCCACCCCGGCTCCACTGACGACCAGTGATCTGTGCGCGCGGGCTTCAATCGGAAAAACGCGCGTAGGGACAGGCGCCCTCGGCCGTCCGGGGCGCAGCCCCGCCCTTGAGTGCAAGGATGAACGAAACCCCAAGCGAGCTGCGCTCGCCTGGACGGGGCGGCTGTCCCTACGCGGTCTTCGCTACGCCGTTCAGGGTCTGGTGCTGGGAATCGCCGGTTCGGCTGTTTGCAGGTGGAACAGCCGCCGCAACGCAGTCGTCATCTGTTCTTGCTCCACCTTCTCTGGAAGTTCCTTGAGTTCACGGGCCAGGGACCCTGCGATCCTCTGGGTCATCCGGGACATGACGGCATTTAACATTTCGTCCTGGTCCTTGGAGAAAGGCCCGTTCTCTTCGCGGAAGGAATCCAGTTCTTGCCGGCAAATCTCGTTCAGCCGCAGGCGCAGTGCAACGATAGTCGGTACGACACGCTCCGCCATCAGCTTGCCACGGAAGCCTTGCGCCTCGGCCTGCAGAATCTTCTGCGCGTCGGCGGCGGCGGCCTCACGCTCGCTCGCATTGTGGTCGGTCACGTTTTCCAGGTCGTCAAGGTCATAGAGGAAAACACCCTTGACGTTGCGCACCGCAGGGTCGACGTTGCGGGGCATCGCGAGATCCGCGATCACCAGGGGTCGATCGTTCTCCTTGCGCCCGCGAACCATGAACTCGGCCTCTTCGCGGCTGAGGATCGTGTGTGGACAGGAAGTCGAGCTGATGATGATGTCGGCCTCCGCCATGTGTTGCCAGCGCTCCTCAAACGGGATCGCAAGTCCACCCAGTTTCGCCGCCAACTCCACCGCGTGCTCGAGGGTGCGATTGATGACGCTCACGCGGACGGAACCGCCGCCATGGTTGAGCAACTCACGGGCTGAGAGCTCGCTCATTTCGCCCGCGCCTAGCAGGAGCACTTTCTTGTTTTCCAACGTGCCGAAAATTTGGCGTGCGAGTTCCACGGCGGCGTAAGGAATCGAAACTGCCGCGTTGCCGATGGCCGTTTCACTGCGCACGCGCTCAGAGACGGTGAGCGCCTTCTGCAACACAGCATCGAGGAACCGGCCCGTTGCCCCCACCTTCTGCGCCTGCTTCCCAGCCTCTTTCACCTGGGAAACGACCTGAGGCTCGCCGACCACCATGGAGTCGAGGCTGGATGCGACCCGGAAAATATGCAGGAGCGCCGCTTCATCCAGCAAGCGGTAGAAGTGCTTCCACTCGCACAGCTTGAGTCCATATTCGGCGCCCAGCAGCCGCATCACCGAGTTGGCAGCCAGAGTAACATCGGGGGCCCACAGCCAAAACTCAGTGCGGTTACAGGTGGCCATTACAATGACTTCTTCGATGCCTTCCGCCCTTGACAACTGCACCAGGGCTTCGTAGCGCCGGTTTTCGCTGATCCAAAAGCGTTCCCGCACTGCCACCGGGGCTGTACGGTAGTTCAGGCCAACGACCATGAGAGAGGGTTCCAAGGCTCCATCTCCTGCAGATCACTCCATAGGAAAAGCACCCGGCGTGCCAAAGAAATTTCAGTACCAGAATGGGAAACAGCTGTCGTTTCAGTGGCTTAGCTAAGTTCCGGTAAGCAAGGAAGCGCCATTTGAAAGGCGGGATTGCGGAATATCACGCTGGTCTCGTGTCTTTTGGCCCCCTAAGGGCTCTTGCCACAGAGACACGGAGACGGGAGAAGGCTTTTTGGAACGCACAATGGATTGTGCTTTCTCTGTGCTTCCGGGTCTCTGTGGTAAGAGCCCTCTTCGGCGGCAGGAAGCGTACCGCTTAGCGTGCGACTTCCGTCGGCTCGGTCTCTTTCTCCTTCAAACCTTTCGTCTGCGGTTGGTAGACGCAGAACGGCTCCTCATCGAGATAGTTGCCGGTGGCCGCAAAAGCACGCGCGCGGCAGCCCATGCAGATATTGCGGAACTCGCAGCAGCCACACTTCCCCTGCAGGTTGCTGGTGTCGCGCAGTTCATTGAACACCACCGAGTTTTCCCAGATGTCGGCGAACGGCAGCTTTCTCAGATCCCCTGCCAATGCCGGCAAGTATCCACAGGGATAGACCTCGCCCTGGTGAGAGATGAAACACACCGCGGTTCCGGCCAGGCATCCCTTGGTCATGGCGTTCATGTCGGAAGGATGAGTTCCAGGGTGTCCCACAGGTTGTCCAACACTTGTCTGCCCCACTCCATGATGCTTCAGTTCGATGCCGGTTGAGCCGGGCATCGCCATCTCTGTGGGGCCGATACTGGGCGAATCGTGCGCTTCTTCAAGTACTGGCGGCGTAGCGTGAGCGGCCGCTGCCGCTGCCGCGGAACGGTGCTCCGCAACGCGCCGCTGGCGAACCACGCGGAAGTAGTGTGGCGCACAGGTCGCCTTCATCTCGATGCCACCTTCGAGCGAGCGATCGTAGAACCAGTTCAGCATCTGCTCGTACTCTTCCGCCGGAACCATCTGTTCGGCAGCGATGTCCACGCCGCAACCCACCGGCACCAATAGGAATGTGTGCAGCGCGTCCGCTCCGAGCGCCTTCGCCAGTTCGAGCACCTGCGGAAGCTGATGGGCATTGTGGCGGGCGATCGTCGTGTTGATCTGCACAGACATGCCCAGATTCTTCAGATTACGGAAGCCGGCAATGGCGGCATCGAATGCGCCCGGAATGCCGCGGAAACTATCGTGGGTGAGCGCATCAGCGCCGTCCAGGCTAATGGCAACACGCTGCACGCCGCTATCGACGATCATGCGCGCCACGTGCTTGGTCACCAGCGTGCCATTCGTGGCCAGCGCCACGCGCAGACCCTTGTCCGTGCCATAGCGGGCCAACTGGAAAATATCCGAACGGAAGAGCGGCTCGCCACCGCTAAGCACCAGGATGGGAGTGGA
>DATFNP010000095.1:0-7167 GCA_035266345.1 Candidatus Sulfotelmatobacter sp. | reverse complement strand
AGGCAAACACTTCGTTTCACTTCCTGCAAGCGCTTTTGTTAAGACTGGACTCTTTTCTTCCGTGGGCGTGAACTCGCGAGGCGGCACGGCTACCAACTGGGAACTGAGAACTGAGAACTGCTCTTACGAACTTTTCGGTCTGGGATGGACATGCCGTTCCATCTCGCCGGTCCACTTGAGAAATCGCCACAGGTCGCGGCGCTCGCGCCACATGAATTCCCAGAACTCCAGGAAGCCGATCTGAGTCATTTTCACGCCAGTGTAGGTTTCGATGCGCCACAGCAGATAGGGGCTTCGCCACGGGGCCAGGCGATGGCCCTTGGTGGCATTCCACAGAAAGCGCAGCTTGTAGAGCATGCAGCCATCATACCTTGCAAGGTCAAGGCACGAAGGCTGGAGAAATCATGAACCACGAAGGACACGAAGTATCACGAAGGTTTCATGGGCAAGGCTTTCCTTCGTGGGACTTCGTGCCCTTCGTGGTCAGGGTTTTCAATTCAGCCAGCAACGAGGTGCATGTTAGAATCCAGTCTCTGCCTGGACTTTTCCCGCATGCCTGACGCTAACGCCCGCCAAACGGCCGAAGACCACTACTATGCCGCGCTTGACTTGATGGCGGATGGACACCTGGAAAAGGCCGTCACCGCCTATCAGGAGTCCCTAACCGCCGACCCGACGTTTACCGAAGCCATGCACGGACTGGCGCGGGCTCTGCAGGATTTGCAGCGCTACGATGAGGCCATCGCGGTGGCGCAGCGGCTGGCGGAAATCGATCCCGACGATGTGCTGGCGCATACCAGCCTGTCGGTGCTGTATCAGAAGAAAGGGATGATTCCCGAAGCCGAAGCGGAAGGGGCCAAGGCGCGGGTGCTGGGGTGGAAGGCGCAGTTGAAGAAGAGCTAGCTGTCAGCTATCAGCTATCAGCTGTCAGCCAGCGGCTGCCGTGGTGGCACTCCAGGTTTCACTGATAGCTGAGAGCTGATGGCTGATGGCTTACAACCCGTACTTCTTCATCAAATGCCGGAATGAGCGATAGGAGATGCCGAGCACGTCGGCGGCTTTGGTCTGCACGCCGCTGCTCTGGTTGAGCGCACTCTGCAGCAGCGAGCGCTCGATGCCCGCCACATAGCTTTCCATGCCGATACCTTCGGGAAGGGCCACGTCGGCGCCGATTTCGGGCAGAGTTCCGCCACCGGCGGAGGCGGCCGCGGCGCGCGCTTTCGGGCGTTCCGCGGGAAGTTCGACGTGCAGTTCGTTGGTGATTTCCAGGGCAACAGCACGCTCGACGGTGTTCTCCAGCTGGCGGACGTTGCCCGGCCACTCGTAGCCGCACAGGGAATCGAGCGACGGCGCATTCACGCGCAGGATGCTGCGTCCGGCAGCGCTGGCATACTTTTTCAGAAAATGGTTGGCGAGCAGCGGAATGTCTTCGCGGCGCTCGCGCAGAGGCGGCACGCGGACGGGAATCACGTTCAGCCGGTAGTACAGATCCTCGCGAAAAACGTTCTCGGCAACCGCCTTATCAAGATCGCGGTTGGTGGCGGCGATCACACGCACGTCAATCGAGATTTCGCTGGTGCTGCCGACCGGCCGGACCGTGCGCTCCTGCAACACGCGCAGAAGCTTCACCTGCATGGCCAGCGTCATTTCACTGATTTCGTCCAGGAAGATCGTGCCGCCATCGGCGACTTCGAACAGGCCGCGCTTGTTCTGGTTGGCTCCGGTGAAAGCGCCTTTCAGGTAGCCGAAGAGTTCGCTTTCGAGCAGGGTCTCAGGAAAGGCTCCGCAGTTGACCGAGACAAAAGCTTCGGTGGCGCGCGGCGAACACACGTGCAGGGCGCGGGCGACCAGTTCTTTACCGGTGCCGCTTTCGCCGTTGATCAGAACGGTCGAGGCGGTGGAGGCGACGGTTCGCAACGTCTGCTTAAGTTTCTCCATGGCGGCACTGGAGCCGATGATGTTGTCGAGCGAATTGCGGGTCGCGGCGTCGCGGCGCAGCGCAAAGTTCTGCTTGCTCAGGTTGAGTTTCTCGACCGCGCGATTGATGGCCAGCTTGATTTCATCGACCAGCCCGGGACTTTTGCGAATGTAGTCGGTGGCGCCTCCGGCTTTTACGGCCTGGACGGCGGCCTCGTAGTCGTCGACCGCCGTGATCAGGATGACAGCGGAATCGGGCGAAACCCGGTGAGCGTGGCGCAGCACTTCAATGCCGTCGATATTCGGCATCTTGATGTCGGTGATGATGACGTCGTAAAGGGCGCCATCGATTTTGTTCTTTGCCGTCTGCCCGGCTTGGACTGTTTCTACGCGGTGTCCTTCGCGGCGCAGGGAGATGTCGAGCATTTCGCAAATGGAGCGTTCGTCGTCGCAGACCAGGATGTTAGCCACGCAAACCTCCTCCAGCTGCGGCCACAACCGGCCGGGCCGCGACCACTACCTGAGCTTTCTCCGGCGCCTGTTCGGACACGCCCTCGCCAGTAGAGGCCGGGCGTTCGGCATCGAGGCGCCGCAGCCGCAGGACGAGCGTAGTGCCCTGCCCCGGCTTCGACCGCGCCCAAACCTTGCCGTCATGCGCCTGCACAATCTGGTAGACGATGGCCAGCCCCAGGCCGGTACCGCCCTCAAAGTTGGACTGGAAGGGCTCGAAGATTTTCTCGATCTGTTGCGGCGTCATGCCCGTTCCCGTGTCCCGGAAAGAGACCTGCCAGTCGTCGCCCAGAGAATCGACCGCGGCGGTCAGCGTCCCACCATCCTTCATGGCGCGCACCGCATTCTCACAAAGGTTCCAGAACACCTGCTTGAGCTTGTCGCCGTCGGCGATGGCCCAGGCCTGGCGAACGCTGAACCGGCGCTCGATCGTGATGCCGGTCTTCTCCGCCGTCATGCGGTGATCCATCAGGGTCAGGGTATCTTCGACGGACTGAATCAGGTCGACCCGGTCAAAGTGATATTGCTTGGTGCGGGAGTAGGCCAGGAAATCGGTGATGATGCTGTTCAGCCGCTGCGACTCGCGGGTCACGATGTCGAGCAGACGGCGATGGTCCTCGTTCATCTCGGGAACGCCGGAAAGCATGCTGACCGACCCGGCAATGGAAGTCAGCGGATTGCGGATTTCGTGGGCGATGGCTGCCGCCAACCGGCCGACGGCCGCCAGTTTGTCCTGCATCCGGACTTCGCGTTCCAGACGGCGAATCTCGGTCAGATCGTCGAGAACATAGACGTACCCCAGTTCCCCACGTTCCGGCACGGTCAAGGCCGCCACCCGTACCCGAACCGTCTTGCGGAACTTCGTGGGCGGCTCGAAGCGTACTTCGCCGTGGGCCTGCGGGGATTCGACAGTCGGCAAAGGATCCAGAAACAGGTGATGAACCGGCGCACTCAGCAGTTCAAGCTGGTTCCGCTCCAGCAAGCGCTCGGCCGCGGCATTGACCAGCGTAATCCGTCCGTCGAGCCCGGTGGTGATCAGGCCGCTACTGATGGAGTGAATGATATTTTCGTGCAGCGCCTGCAGGTTTTCCAGCGCACCGCTGGTGTCCTTCAGTTGAACCCCTACCTGCCGCAGTTTCGCGGTGAGCAGTCCGGCCAGGTAAGCCACCGCCAGGAAGGCAAAAAGATTGACGAAGATGATGGCCTGCAGCGCTTTCAGAACAGGATGCGTGCTGCTGTAGGAAGGAACCACCGCATAGTAGTTCAGTTCCAGCACGGTCCCATAAAGAATGAAGGCCAGGGCAGCCACCAGTTGGGCCCACACTCGCGGCAGCAGCACGGCGGCGACGATGATGACCAGGGGGTAGAGAAAGTTCAGCGAGCTGTCCCACCCTCCGGTTTCGTGGACCACGAGGCTGACCAGAATCAGATCGGTGAGAACCTGCAGCGAGGCTTGCAGCCGGTGTTCCTGCCAGAAGGAGAGCAATAGCACGTAGAACAGCGAAAGGCTGTACCAGAACACCATGGTACTGATGAAGAGCCGCATGGGCAGCGGCGCCGGACTGAACCGGGCCACCGCCAGCTCAATGGCCAGCAGGAGGGTCAGGATAAAGATCCGGACCCGAACCAGCCACACCAGCCAATTGCGCTCGTCAAAGGTGGATTGCATGATTTTAGGTCTTAGGCCTGAGGTATTGGGTATCAGGATCTTAGGGCCTAAGACGTTGCACTAAGACCCAACACCATGGTTCGATCAGGAGGCCGGCGCTGCCGGCAGCGAGTCCAGCCTCCCGAGCGTTTACTTTCCTAGCCGGCCAACTTGGCGATCATGGCGAACAGCGGCATGTAGAGCGAGATCACGATGCCACCGACGCTGATGCCCAGCACGGCGATGATGAGCGGCTCCAGCATGGCCAGCATATCCTTGGTGGCGGCGTCGACTTCTTCTTCGTAGAAGTCGGCGATCTTCTGCAGCATGGAGTCCATGGCGCCAGTGGCTTCGCCCACTCCGATCATCTGCGTCACCATGTTGGGAAACACGCCGCATTCCCGCAGGGGATCGACGATCGTGCGCCCTTCTTCGATGGCCTTGCGCACCTTCATCAGCGCCTCTTCCAGCACGGCGTTGCCTGAAGTTTTGGCGGTAATGCTCAAGCCTTCCAGAATCGGAACGCCCGAGGTGATCAGCGTGCCCAGCGTACGGGTGAAGCGGCCGACCGCAATCTTGCGCAGCAGCGAGCCGATCACGGGGATGAAGAGCAGCATCTTGTCGAAGTAGTAGCGGCCGCGAGGATGCTTGCGGATTTGCTTGACCCCAAAGAAGAGACCAAAGCCTCCGACTCCGACCATCCACCAGAAAGTCTGCACGAACGCGCTCAGCCCCATGACGATGCGCGTGGGCAGAGGCAGGGCAACGCCCAGTCCGGCAAACAGGTTGGCGAAGATCGGCACCACCCACTTGAGCAGCGCGCCGACGATCAAACCAGCCATGCTGACCACGGCAACGGGGTAAATCAACGCCGATTTCACCGCCGATTTCAGGCGCACGGCCTTTTCCACATAAGTGGCCATGCGCTGCAGGATGATGTCGAGAATACCGCCGGTTTCACCGGCCTCGATCATGTTGGTGGTGAGGTCGTCGAAGACAATGGGATACTGGCGCATGGCGTTGGCCAGCGTAGCGCCGCCTTCCACCGTGGTCCGCACTCCCGTTAAGATCTTCTGGAATGCCTGGTTTTCCTGGTTGGCCGCCAGGATTTCCAGACACTGCACCAGCGGCAGGCCGGCATCGATCATGACCGAAAACTGGCGAAAGAAGATCGCAATGTCTTTGGTCCCCACCTTGCCCGAGCCGAATGTGGGCATGGAGAATTCTTTGCCTTTTTCGCGAATCGCGCCGGGCGTGATGCGCTCGCGCCGCAGCGCCTGCGCCAACGATTGTTTGTTGGCCGCCATCCGCTCGCCGGAAATCTTCTGTCCCGATGCGTCCTTGCCGGAAAATGTAAAGACTGGCATGTTTAGCTTCTCCTCACGGAATCACCTTCTGGTTCAAAATCCTGCTCGTACATAAGGTTCATGCTCCCACCGCGTTAGTGCTTAGAGGGAGCAGCTCCTCTGGCCAAAGTCGTTCCTGCCGCGGTCGGACGGTTCACCAAAGTGGCGCCGCGGTTGATCATTTCCTGCAACTCGTCCGTATTGCTGGAACGCGCCATGGCGGTTTCCAGCGTGATCTCTTTCTTGAAGTAGGCCGTGGCCAGCGACTGGTTAAACGTCTGCATGCCGAATTTTTCCTGGCCGGACTGCATGGACGAGTAAATCTGGTGAATCTTGTCTTCGCGGATCAGGTTGCGTACGGCCGCGTTCGGCACCAGAATTTCCATGATCATCGCCCGCCCTTTACCGTCGATACGGGGCAGCAGGCTCTGACACATGATGCCTTCCAGAACCAGCGACAGCTGGGCGCGAATCTGCGGCTGCTGGTGCGCCGGAAACACGTCGATGATGCGGTTGATGGTGGAAGTCGCCGAGTTGGTGTGCAGCGTGCCGAACGTCAAGTGACCGGTTTCGGCGATGCGCAGCGCCGATTCGATGGTTTCCAGATCGCGCATTTCGCCGATCAGCACGACGTCGGGATCTTCACGAAGCGCGGCGCGCAACGCGTCGGTGAAACTCTTGGTGTCGGCGTGCAGTTCGCGCTGGTTGACCAGGCAGTTCTTGTTCATGTGCACGAACTCGATGGGGTCCTCGATGGTCAGAATGTGGTCGTGGCGCTCGCTGTTGATCTTGTCGATCATGGCCGCCAGGGTGGTGGATTTGCCCGACCCGGTCGGACCGGTCACCAGGACCAGGCCGCGGGGCTTGTCGCACATCCTGCTGACCACCGGCGCCAGACCGAGCTGATTGAACGACTTGATCTCGAAAGGAATCAAACGGAAAACGGCGGCAGTGGCTCCGCGCTGGTTGAAGACGTTGGCGCGGAAGCGCGCCAGTCCCTTCAGTCCGAAGGAGAAGTCGAGCTCGAGGCTTTCTTCGAAGCGGTGCTTCTGGGAATCGGTCATGACGCTGTAGGCCAGCTGCTTGGTCTCGGCCGGCGTCATCTGCGGCAGGTCGAGCGGCGTGAGATGACCGTGCACACGAATCTGGGGCGGCGAATTGGTGGTGATGTGCAGGTCGCTGCCGTTCATCTCCAGCATTCTTTTGAGCAGATCGCTTAACGACAAACCCATAGGAAATTCCTTCCCTTTCAGTTGCTACGTCACTTCCCCATCAATGAATCGTTTCGCGGGCCACTTCTTCCAGCGTGGTCATTCCCGCCATCACCTTGATCAGTCCACTGCGCCGCAGCGTGATCATCCCGCGCTCGATCGCCTTCTTCTTCAATTCCACGGCTGAGGCTCCGACCAGAACCAGTTCCCGGATCTCGTCGTCGACCTCCATGACCTCATACAGACCGCAGCGCCCCTTGTACCCGCTGTTGTTGCAGACTCCGCAGCCCTTGCCCTTCTGGATCTTCACCGTCTTGGCTTCTTCGGGAGTGAACCCGGCGTCAATCAACGTCTGGACCGGGACATCAATGGGCTCGATGCAGTCTTTGCAAATGCGCCGCACCAGGCGCTGAGCGCAGATGAGATGGACCGAGGTGGCCACCAGGAACGGTTCAATGCCCATGTTCATCAGACGGGTGATGGTTTCCGGAGCGCCGTTGGTGTGCAGCGTGGAGAGCACCAGGTGGCCCGTGAG